>JBBRVQ010000099.1:0-13790 GCA_038246735.1 Chitinophagales bacterium | reverse complement strand
AACAATTTAGACAAACCTATAAATAGAATGTTTATGACTTTGTATGAAGAAATAACCCAGAAAAGTAGATTGGAAGGAAAACTCGAAGGGAAACTCGAAGGGAAACTCGAAGGGAAACTCGAAGGGAAACTCGAAGGAAAACTTGAAGGAAAACTTGAAGGGAAGATGGAAAGTTATATTGAGATTACGTTAAGCTTGTTTGACGATGGATTTGAGATGCCGAAAATATCTAAAATAACCAAACTGGCAGAATCTGAGATCATGAGCATTTTAATCGATCATGGTCGTATAGCAAAACACTGATTGCAGCTTCAAGCGGGGACGCTTGAAGCAACACGGGAAGTGTGCGGCTTCAAGCGGGGACGCTTGTGTGCGGCTTCAAGCGGGGACGCTTGGAAGCAACATCGCGGTAATTTACCGGTGGGATGTCTTGGAGCCTTCCTTCCGGAAAGTGGCATTTCCTGTCTGGAAACCATAAAATATAATGCATCGACGTTAAGAAAACTTTGACGATCGGGAGTGCTGGGTGATGGAAGCGCGATGGTCTCCCCTTTAGGGCCTGCCTCGCTCCAGTGTGATGCCAGTGGTAGAAGGGCAATTGTTTTTCAATGCATCCCCGCTTAAAACAACATATTTATGACTCTATCTCACCAAGCTTACTGGCATACTTTTGTCATAATCCCCCATAATGGTAGGATTCTGTGCATTGGCAGTATATGATTTTACGTTGGCAGCTATATAATTATACAACTCTGTGATATTGATCAGCTTATCGCCGTTTTTATCTGCATTTCCCTTGAGCCCTTTGATAAGAAAATGAGAAAAAATGCCTTGTCTGAGACCGCCATATTCGAGTGAAACTTCTTCTTTTTTAGAAGACATCATGATAGCTGTACCGCCGTCTATGGTATTATAAGCACTATAAAAATTATCAATGGCCACATTGAGCGGTGTCCTTGCTGAAGCAATCATCGATCCGGAGTGGCAGGCATCGGTGATAAATAGTTTATGATTGGCTGCGGATGTATTGAGTACGTTCAGGATATCTCCGTATGGAATGTGGTTTTTGTATCCATCAAAATCACTGGGCACATAGGCACCATCCAGGCCATGTCCAGACATATAGAGCATCACTACATCGTTTTTGTCCGCTCTGGCTGCCAGACTGGCCAGCTCCTGGCGGATGGTCTTCTGTGTCGCCGCATCATCTATCAGTATTTTAATATTGTCATCCGGTATCGCTCCACCTTCAGGACTGCGCAAGAAGGCATACAGCTGGTAAGCATCGTCATCCGTGTACTTGAGGGAAGGCATATGATTGTACGTGGCTACTCCCACGATCAAAGCATATATTTGCGTTTTGCCCGCATCATTAGATATTTTTCCTGCCGGTATTTTGTTTTGCGCTACGTCTTGCGTTTTGGGTGGAAAGATTTTTTGTTTGGGTACACCATTGTCCCAAAGTGCAGCATAGGTATTTCCGGAAGCAAAATACATCGTTCCTTTGCCATGGGGTGAGTGATTTTTCCATCCACCGATATATTTATCTCCGTTGGCATATTTGCATTCACCTTCACCTTGCCCTATACCATCTATAAAGTCTCCGGCATATACAGAGCCGTCGCCATATCGGTAATACCCTTTTACGGCATGGCAGTACTGCTTGGTGCAGTCCATATTGACTTTTGAAGTATTTGCCTGAGTGGTTGTGGCCACTGCCTGATTGGCTTTGGAGTCAGGTGCGCCTGAAGCCAGATCATTTTCTTCTTTGTTCAATACATTCATAGTATAGTGCTGAACTCTTTTTTTGCCCTGGATAAAAGCAATACCCGACCCATTTTTTTTGTTGCGCATCCAGTTACCATCATAATATGATCCATCTATACGGGTAAGTTTGCCTTTCCCACTGAACTGTCCGTCCAAAAAATCACCGGTATAAGTGTCTCCGTCGCTAAACGTATAGGTACCCTTACCAGAAGATTTGCCATTTTCCCACATACCATCATAGGCGTCCCCATTTCTGTAACGCATCAGCCCTTGACCGGTGAGCATACCATCCAGCACATTTCCTGAATATACATCTCCGGTTTGAAAAGTAATTTTTGCTTTTCCAGATTTTGTGCCGTTGTAAAAATCACCGCTATAAATGCTGCCGTCTTTGTGGCAATACACCCCCATACCATGTGGTCTGGCATTCAAAAAAGTCCCCTGATATGTAGAACCATCTTTGTATAAATATGTACCTTTGCCTTTTGAACAATTGCCAGAAATACAACCTGCATTTGCTTGAAAAGTGTAGATTTGAATCAAAGCGAAAAAGGACCATTTTATTACTACCTGTTGCATATTTTAAAGGATAAAATTTGAAAAATGTAAAGGTTTAGTTCTATTGTTCCGATTTTGTTACAGTTCAAATAACTACTTATTGCTCATTTTTATTATCTAAAAATCTAAATTTTATGAACAAGTTAACTTTTATTTTTGCTCTGCTAGTTATGAGCTTTGCTGCATGTAAGAACAGCAGTAACAATGCCGCATCTGCAGATGGTATTCATTTTGGTGAAGTCATAGATACTTCAGGCACGATACCTTATGCCGATCTTCTCGCCCAAATGTCTGTTTCTGATTCTGTTCAAGCCAAAGTAGTGGGTAAGGTATCCGGGGTTTGCCAAACGAAAGGATGCTGGATGAATATTGTCTCTGACAGCGATACATCAAAGACAGAAATGTTTGTCCAATTTAAAGATTATGGCTTTTTTATGCCAAAAGATCTCGCTGGCAAAGAAGTGGTAATGCTGGGTAAAGCCTACAGAGAAGTGACCTCGGTAGACGATCTGAAACACTTCGCAGAAGATGAAGGACTGACGGCTGAAGAGATTGCTAAAATTACCGAGCCAAAAACAGAATTAAAGTTTATGGCATCCGGAGTGATGATAAAATAAAAAAAACAGTCCGTTGACAAACAGACAACGGACTGTTTTTTATGTCTTTATGTGATGGGGTAAATCTCGATGATATCAATTTGGTTAAACCCAAAATCCGCATTAGAAATGAACTACATGAAAATCTGACTTCATATTATCTCCACTTAGGTCAGATGACCAACGTGGTAAATCGTTCTCAATTTTATGTCCTCAATGAAGCTTAGGCTACACCTGCGGGATAAAATCTCCGAGCAATGCCAACTATTTTGTCATATATTCATTCGAATAAAGTCTAATGCGGAATTTGTTTAAAGTTGTCCCGATAGCCATAGGGATTGTTGGACTTGCCCGCCTACGACATAGTGGTCAAGCGGTGGGGTGGGTGAAGTTTAGAAAATATCCCACGGATGACTTAGAGCCATCCGACGAAATTTATTCATTCAGGTATGTATGTTGTTCGTGGCGGACTTATGAGGATTTCATCTGAATAAAGTTTACTCCGAAAACGTATCCACTTTATAGATGGTTTTTGAATAAAAATTTTCTCCCTTTTTTAATAGTGTAGTTGGAAATGCAGCATGATTGGGAGAGTCAGGGAAATGTTGGGTTTCCAGACAAAAACCAGCATAGTTACCGTATTGTCCGATTTTGCCATCTACTCCTTTCAACCAGTTGCCGGTGTACAGCTGTACGCCCGGCTGATCAGTATATACCTGCAATCTCCTTCCTGAATGTTTGTGTCTTACCTCAGCAACCGGTATATCAAACGGATGAGCATTTAATACAAAATTATGATCATAGCCATTTGCCACTTTTAAAATGGGATTCTCGCTAAAAATACGTTCCGAAATGGCATGGAAATTATTAAAATCAAGGTTAGTGCCAGCCACCGGCAAAAGTGTCCCTGTGGGTATAAGCGTCTCATCGGATTGAGTATACACTTCGGCGTTTATTTTTACCTCATGATCCAGTATGTCATTGTGCTGATCGCCGGATAAATTGAAATAACAATGATTGGTCAGATTGATCACCGTATCCCGATCCGATCGTGCAAAATATTCTATCCTCAGTTCATTGTCATCGGTAAAAGTATAATTTACTTTTAGCTCCATATGCCCAGGGTATCCTTCTTCCAGATGGGCGCTTTGGGTGGTCAGGGACAAAGTGCATTGATGGTCGGAAGAAAATGTATCAAAATCCCAAACTTTGCGATCGAAACCATTTTCTCCCCCATGCAGATGGTGAGGCAATAGATTTTTTTGAAGTTGGTAGACATGTCCATTCAGTTCAAATTTTCCATGGGCTATACGATTGGCATAGCGTCCTATTACAGCTCCAAAATATGGATGTCTCTTCAGATAACCATTCAAATCTGTACAACCCAGCAAAATGTCTGAGACTATTTCATGCTTGTCAGGTGATTTCCAACTGTGGACGATCCCACCATAATTGGTGATTTGAATCGTCTGACCATGTATATTTTGCAAGGTAAAAAGATGCACCTTTTTGCCGTCTGCATGACTAAATGCTGACATCGCGATATCCATAATTATATTTTTATCGATTAAATTAAACAAATAGATAATATGTAACGTTAATATTAACAGTACAAATGTAAAAATAACGTCACTTTTTGTACAAATTTACCTTAATTTAAAACTTTAACACATTTTTAATAACCAAAATACAATAAAGTTTTTATATTTGCACAATAAATTGTTTTCTCATGGTAAGATCTTTACTATTTTCATTCATTTTGTTTTCAACGTTTAGACTGACTGCTCAGTTTTCGAGCAGTCCTGCGCCGGTAATGGTATCCGTTCAACCCACATCTGGCGAACTGGTAACAGATGTTATTTTCAGTAAATCAGGTGACTCGACATATACTATTTTTTGGAAACTGGAAAAAAATCCATCAACTTTTGAAAGTGCATGGGAAATTTATGTTTGTGATTTAAACTTGTGTTATACTCCTGCGATAGAAAGTTGTCCACCATCCAAACCAAATGTTTTTTCCAATAACTCAAATTTATTTCAGTTTCATTTTAAGCCAAACGGTGTAGCCGGAAGCTCTGTAGTGGGTGTCAAATTATATGCTGATAAAAATTTTACTCAGGAAGTATATTCCACAACCATCAATATCAGTTCGACCACATCATCTACCAAAGATTTAAACAATGTAAATATAAAAGTATTTCCAAATCCAGCTACGGATTATTTTCAGGTGACCAATGGATCATCCATCAAAAAAGTAGTTTTGTACAATATGTTCGGAAAGGAAATAAAAACCTATTTTCACTACAATAATGCACAGCACGAGATTTCTGAATTAAAAACAGGCATGTATATTGTGAAAATGCTGGATGACAAAAATAAGGTCATAAAGTCACTCAAACTTAACAAGAGTTTCGGGGGAGCCTGATAATATAGTCTTCCTTCTAAAAATAAAAAGGCCTCATATCAAAATATGAGGCCTTTTTTATTTTTCGGCCATAGCATAGAGATCATACTCCCATTGTTATGATGGATATTTTACATAATTCCTGGGCGTTTCCCATAATTTTATACTCAATTCAAATCTATCTTCAATTTTTGACCTTAGAATAGTATAAATAACATATACGATGTGCTCGGCACTGGGTATCAATGCTTTAAACTCTACGGTATCAAGATTGAGATTTTTGTGGTCAAATCTGTCTTCCACTTCTGCTTTGATCAAGTCAGCCAAATCCTTCATATCGTAAACATATCCGGTATCAGGATCTACCTCCCCGGTTAGTCTCACTTCAAGCTCATAATTATGGCCATGGTAGTTGGTATTATTGCACAGACCAAAAACTAACTTATTTTTTTCATCAGACCATGTAGGATTGTGCAATCTATGTGCAGCATTAAAGTGCCCCCTTCTATATACAGATACTCTCATTAAATGAATATTATTTGAGCCGTAACAATATGAGTCCTGAATTTGTTGTGGTGATGTGTGATAAAAACTACCTTTGTAATTGTAATTAAAAATTCAGAAATGCCCGATAGCATATTTCATGTTTCGATCAATACCCTACAAGGAAAACCACTGGACTGGACATCCTTCCTTCATAAAAAAATTCTGATCGTTAATGTGGCCTCAGAGTGTGGATTTACCCAACAGTATTCCCGACTTCAGGAACTTTATGACACTAATAAAGATAAACTTATGATCCTGGGTTGTCCTTGCAATGATTTTGGCGCACAAGAACCTGGAGATTCCATTAAAATTCAAGAATTTTGTACCTTAAACTTTGGAGTAACTTTTCCTTTGACAGAAAAACTCAGTATCATCAACCATACCCATCCCTTATATACATGGCTGATCCAAGAAGCAAAAAAACAAAATGAAGATAATAAAGTGTCTTGGAATTTTCATAAATTTCTGATCGATGAAGATGGTTCTTTCTATAAAAGTTTGCCGTCGGCATCGGATCCATTCTGCCATGAAATTCTCGAATGGTTAAAATAATAGCATTTAATCTCAAAATTCAGACCTCGTGTTTTTTAAAGATATCGCCGGTAAATCCGAAGTAAAAAGTAATCTGATACGCACTGTAGAAAAAAACAGAATACCTCACGCACAGATATTTCTATCGAGAGAAGGCTGTGGAGGATTGCCAATGGCGCTGTCATTTGCTTCTTATCTCATGTGTGAAAACAAAATAGATGGAGATAGTTGTGGGCAGTGCAATCAGTGTATTAAGTCCCATAAATTTATTCATCCCGATATACATTTTTCATTTCCGGTAGTAAAATTAGGCGAAAAGAAAAGGGCTGAAACCACCAGCGATGATTTCCTGCCAAAGTGGAGAGAGATACTCAATGAAAATCCTTTTATGAGTACCAGAGAATGGCTCCTGCACATCAATGCAGAAAATAATCTACCCAATATAAATGTCAAAGAATGCAATGATATCATGCATAAACTTAACATGATGTCCTATGAATCAGAAAACAAGATTCTCATCATGTGGCTACCCGAGTATTTGGGTTCAGAAGGCAACAGACTGCTCAAACTTATAGAAGAACCTACGGACAACACCTACATTATTCTGGTATCAGAAAATCAGGATCATATCCTTCAGACCATTTTAAGCAGATGTCAACTGGTAAAAATACCAAATTTTGAACCCAGTGAAATCAGTGACTATCTCATCCGACACCAACAGATTCCAGCCAACAAAGCACAGCAAATCGCCAATTTAGCAGACGGCAATCTAAATCAGGCATTGAGTATATGCAAAAATGAAGCCACAGACTACTCAGAGATGCTTATATTATGGCTACGAATATCTTACAAATCAAATCCTGTAGAGATAAATAAATGGATCACCGGAATAGCAGATATGGGGAAAGATGAACAAAAGAATTTTTTTGAATACGGATTACACTTCTTTAGACAATTTATTTACAAAAATCTGACCAAAAGTAATGATGTAAACCTGACTCAAAATGAACTAGACACTGCGAATAAAATGGAAAGCATCATAGATTTATCCAAAGCAGAAGCTATAGTTGGCTTACTAAATGAAGCCATAGAAAACATAAACAGAAATATAAATATTAAAATTATGCTTTTTTCGGATACGCTAACTATTGGAGAATTGATCAGGAAAAAATAATTTTAAATTTTGTTCTCTTCTTAGAAATATAAGAAATAGTCCAATTTTATAATCTGGTTGAATTTTTTTCAACTAGCGTCTCTATTTATCATTTTGTTTAATGAAAGTCTGCTTTATTTGGGTAAAAAAAGTTTAACATTCTGATCACCCATCCGCACAATATATATACCGGGAGATATACTTAAGCCGGAAATGTCTAAGCTCATATCCTGTCCAACCAATGTTTTAATGATCAGCTTGCCTACATTGTTAAACAACATGATGGGTCTGTCTATCAAATTATGATCTCCTAATATGATCAATCGAATACCATCATAAAATATGTTAAACGCTGGTTTTACTTCTTCACTTAGTCTCGAAGTTTTTTTTTCAAAGAGCCATTTATATGCTTTTGGAAATTCTCTGGCCCAATACCATTCGCTGTGTTTTCCATCGGCATGAGCAGTTTTGAAGAGTTGATCTGCAGATGCTCCGGCTAGTAAAAGTGTTTGGTACATTTTATCCATATCTCCAGTCTGCTGTCCTCCTTCCTGCTCACCAGCCAGCATATAGAAATAGCTTGTACTTCTCACTCTGGTATCCGATACCTGTCTGAATGACTCCCCGGAAAACCAGTATGACGATGAAAATGCTCCTACCCTACCGAAAACCTCAGGATATTGAATACCCGCGTACATAGAGATCAGTCCACCCATAGAACTACCGAAAATTGCCGTGTTGTCCCTATCAGACAAGGTTCTGTACGATAGGTCGATATAAGGTTTGAGTGTTTGGACGATAAAATCTATGTATTCATCACCCTGACCTCCGCCATATTGAGGATTGATCCACGGAGAGTACTCATTCAGCCGATTGCCGCCGCCATTATCTATACCTACTACTATGCAGCCATAATCCCCTTTTACAAACATACTATCCAGTGACTCATCGACTTTCCACTCGCCGGAAAAACTGGTTTTTTTGTCAAATAAATTCTGCCCGTCATGCATATACAATACCGGATATGAAATGGATGAAGTAGTATAATCTTTGGGTAGATACAGCCAGATTTTTCTTTTTCGGTTGAGTTGCGGAATATAAAATGTATCTGTTAAAATGCTCACCTGAGGACTGGCAGAGGAAGCATTGTTATTACCAGCTCCTTCCCATCCGGCTATGGTTAAATCAACAGTTTTGGCAGTACCAGCATAAGAAACAACTCTGTCTGGTATAAAAGAACCTTGAGCAGTACCTTCCACACTATCCCATGCACCGCGAGTGAATTTAAATTTTACATTGCCCGATGGCGGCGTGAAAGTAATAAAATAAATACCTGATATATCTTTTTCCAGCTTATACGCTGGACTACCCGGATTCCAGTTATTCATAGTCCCAGCGATGTAAATAGCAGCCTCAGGAGACGTATTGGCAGGGACAGACGTTACCCGTATGGTCAGCTGGCCAACACCACTGACACAATATATCAATACCGCTATTGTTAAGCAAACTTTTATCATCTGAGCATTTTTTATTTTTAATTTATTGGATCACTGCGCCGTACTTTTCTACAAATTCTTTCATATCTCTCACCATATCTCTGGAACCCATAGCAATAGATGATGTCTGATGCAAAGCCAGAATGTCCATTTCCATCACCCTATCGAGTTTACAAGTAATGGCCGTTCCTCCTGCCTGTTCAATGAGATAAGCCATAGGATAACATTCGTAGAGCAACCTCAGTTTTCCTTTTGGATATTTTCTCGTATTGGGATATAAAAATATACCACCCTGAAACATGATTCTATGAATATCAGATACCATGCTACCTATATATCTGAGTCGGTAATTCAGATCCGAACAATGGTCTATATACCGTCGCATTTCCAGATCAAATTTCAGATAGTATCCCTGATTTACAGAATAGTAATTACCCGCTACGGGCATCTGAATATTCCTGTGTGACAGACAAAACTCACCAATACTCGGGTCAAGCGTGAAACCGTTTACCCCGTTTCCGGAGGAATACACCAATAATGTGGACGTGCCATACAATACATACCCTGCAGCCACCATTTCCGTACCTTTTTGAAGGAAATCTTCGAGTTGGCATGGCCCTTCAGCTGGACTTTTCCGGCGGTAGATGCCGAATATGGTACCCACAGAAACATTGACATCAATATTGGACGAACCATCCAACGGATCCATTACAACTACATATTGGGCAAGTTTATTTTTATCAGTCTGAATCGGTATAAAATCCTGATTTTCCTCTGATGCGATACCACAAACTTCCCCACTATAAGACAATGTCTCTATAAATTTTTCATTGGCAAAAACATCCAACTTCTGTACATCGTCTCCTGTAGAATTTATACTTCCATCTACCCCAAGGATATTAACCAGTCCGGCTTTATTTACTTCTCTGTTGACTATTTTTGCAGCAATACCTATGTCTCTCAACAGCCGACTAAAACTACCTGATGAGTGAGGTTTTTCTTTCTCTGTGCGAATGATAAATTCATCCAGCGTGACTATTTTGTTCATTATTACAATACATTTGGTTAGCTGACGTAAATATAAGAAATCTGCCAAAAATAAAAGAAAAATAACTTTTTATATGGATATAAAGCTTACTAACTTTTAATTTGGCAAAACGATAATGTTGTATTTTATTATAAATATAAGTTTCTAGAATGGTAAATTTATATTTATATAATAATAACATACTAAAAAATTAAAATATAAAAATTTATTATTAATTTTCACCTTTATTATTTTTACATTAAACCAACTTTTATATGAGATCATTATTAATAGCACTTTTATTATTGCTGTGGCTCATACTCGGTTGGCTCTACTATCAGGATTACAACAAGTGCTGCGGCAGCACGAAGGAAGTATCTTCTACACCAGTTATGTCTGAAAAGACAGGTCAAATACTCTTTAACTGGGGTAAAAGTACACCAATCCTAGGCGATGGTTGGCCCCGAATGAGAGATTCACTGGCGTTGTTTGCTTCAGACAGTAGTTCGCTTGAAATAGCAGGCTATTATTGTAAAGAAGGTTCACCGGAAGAAACGGAAGATACGGGCTTAAATAGAGCCATGGAAATCAAAAAACTATTTCCCGAAATACCTGATGACAGAATCATCACTATTTCCAAAAGCGTCCAATGTGACAGTTCATTTAAATCATCAAAATTTGAATCTGTATCTTTTAATTTAAGAAAAAGAACAGAAAATATTAAGGAGATTGATGACCGCACATTGATATACTTCCCACCTAATTCTACCAATAAGTTAAACAGTAAGGAAGTTGAAACCTATCTGAACAATGTGGCCGAAAGATTGAAAAAATCAGGAGAAACTGTTCTTTTGACTGGATATACAGATGCCGCTGGACCTGCTGAATCCAATATTATTTTGGGTCAGAAAAGAGCAAATATTATCCGAGACTACCTTTTGGGCAAAGGAATACCGGGCGATAAAATAAAATCCACTTCCAAAGGTGAAGTTGAACCTTTGGCAGAAAACGATACAGCTTCCGGAAAAGCTAAAAACCGGAGAACCGAATTACAAATCATTAAATAACCAAAAAATAATATATAACATGATGAATTTATTTGATTTTTGCTCTATTTACTGGATTTTCCCTTGGCTATTACCTTTCCTGCTTGGTCTGGGAGTAGGCTGGTTATTATGGGCAAAATATAAGTCAATGATGGAAGATCTAGAAACCAAGATATCAGGATTGAATATCAGGATTCAAGGTCTGGAAACTGATTTGGATGCCTGCAAAAAAGTCAGAATGGAAGCGGAAGGAAATGTTTCTCTGCTGAGAGGTAAAATGAGAGAAATGGAAGCGAGTATGTCATCCGGTATTGGTGCAGTTCCTGTAGGCGGAGGACTAGCTTTTGCCGGTATGACTGCACCTGAAAGCAGCGGAGACAAATGGTTTGCGGCAATAGGTACCAACAAACTGCAGATCATCGAAGGCATAGGGCCAAAAATGGAAGAAATACTCCATGAAAATGGTATATCTAATTTCAGCGATCTGGCAGCTAGTAATCCTCAAAGTCTCAGAGAAATACTTAATAAATATGGGGATAAATATAGGATCATAGATCCGAATACCTGGCCACAACAGGCTTCTCTGGCCAATGACCGAAACTGGACTGAACTAATAGCTCTTCAGAA
This sequence comes from Chitinophagales bacterium, assembly GCA_038246735.1. GTDB lineage: Bacteria > Bacteroidota > Bacteroidia > Chitinophagales > Saprospiraceae > OLB9. The sequence continues at coordinate 2,039 of JBBRVQ010000099.1, read as the reverse complement.
AACTCTGGATACAGGAAGAAGTGACACAGCGACCGATGGTCTTACTGATTCAAAACTCGAAAAATGGTTGATCAAAGCTGGTATTCTCCGCAAATGGGTACAAGATGACTTGAAAGCCATAGAAGGCATCGGACCAAAAATTGAACAGTTGATGCATGGTGCTGGTATCACTACTTGGAGAATTCTGGCTCAGACCAATGCCACTGCCATAAGGGAAATATTAACAGCGGCCGGATCCAGATTTGCGTTGGCAGATCCAACTACCTGGCCAAAACAAGCAGAGCTAGCAGCAGATGGAAATTGGGATGAACTTCAGGCATACCAGGATTTTCTAAACGCAGGGAAGGAAAAATAATCCTTGGATAAAAATAGATAAGGGAAAAGGTTGTACAATCTTTTCCCTTTTTTATTTTGTAAAAACCACATCCACACATTATGAAATTATTACATATCCCTTTTTATATGTATCTTTACACAAAATTTTTACCTTGCAAAAGTCGAAAGTTATAGCATTTGATGATGTAGACATCTGGCAGGATGATAAATTGGTTTTGTCCAAAGTTGATTTTAAACTGGCAACGGCTGAAACCTGCTACATTATAGGTAAATCAGGTAGTGGCAAAACCAGTTTACTAAAAACCATTTATGGCAGCATACCCGTTCGTTCCGGTCATGCAGTAGTGGCAGATTTTGATTTAAATGACCTGTCGGATGCTTCAATACCACTGCTTAGACGCAAATTGGGCATGGTCTTTCAGGATTTTATTCTCTTTGAAGATTGGTCTGTGGGACGCAATCTGATGTATATTCTGGAAGCTACTGGATGGAAAGACAGGGCACAGATGACCGCAAGAGTTTTGCAGGTTTTAGAAATGGTGGGGCTGACAGGGCACGAAAAAAAACCGGTTACTGCCCTTTCAGGTGGAGAGCAACAAAGAGTAGTCATAGCCCGTGCCTTACTGAACAATCCACCCATCATCATCGCTGATGAACCCACAGGAAATCTTGACCCAGACACTAGTGACGAAATACTATATCTTCTCAACAGATTGTCAAGAGAATTTGGTACATCTATTATCGTCGCTACACATGACTACAGGCTAATTCAAAAATTTCCTGCCCGAGTGTACAAATGTGAGGGAGGTAAAATCACTGAAGTAGGTTAAAAAATTGTAACTATTTAGGTCAATCATTCACTGTATCTTCTGAAAGCCATCGTACTGGCCACTAAACCATAAACCATGACCGTAATAGAACTTAATGGCATCAAAATGGCTGCAACTACAGGCAACAACTCCCCACGGACAGCAAAATAAAGTCCCGCCACATTATATAAAAACGCAAGTACAAAGGCACCGATAATGATATATCTTGCCTTCTTCAGAAAAGTAAGATAACTCAACAGAGCGCCAAAAGAGCCGGCACCCAAAATAGCGTCACAAGCTGGCGTAAAATTATTGGAGTCTTCAGATATTACTATACCTACATCGCTTTGCATCAATGCACCGGCATCATTCAATCCATCCCCAATCATTAGTATTTTATGCCCTGATTCCTGTCTGGATTTGATATAGTTGAGCTTATCTATCGGTGTCTGATTGAATATCATTAATGCATTTTCAGGAAAAAATGTCTTTAATCTTTCTTCTTCCTGGTCATTGTCTCCGGACAATATGCTTACATTATACGACTTACTTAGGGTATCCACAAGATTTTCCACACCGTTTCTAAGTCTGTGTTCAATAATAAAGCGGGTAATCACTTGACCGTTGATTTCAACCAAAACGCCTTTACTTCTTTCAGGCTTATCTTTATTTATAAATTTGAAAGACCCTATTCTGATGATATCATTGCCAATATTTGCTTCCACTCCCTGACCAATAAGTTCCTTAAAATACGCCACTTCCTGCGTAAAAGGACCTTCTACTGACTGAAAAATAGCTTTACTCAGCGGATGATTGGATTGAAAAACAGTACTCTTAATAAGAAAATTTTGATCATTCGTCAACTGATCACCTTCTGCAGTAGCTAAAATGTTT
>JBBRVQ010000098.1:0-14170 GCA_038246735.1 Chitinophagales bacterium | reverse complement strand
GAAATCTTGAAGATATTTGACAGACTTGATTAGACTTGACAGAGCGACATCAATTTTTTGAAATAATGCTACATTTATAATAAATGTGTAAATAAAAGATTATTCGCTGCACAACTTACTGAAAGGTTCTGTTTAAAACAACGCAGACAATAACCTGCTAATATGTCTTTATCCAAGCAAATTGTAATGCTTAGATTAAATAATATCTATGTAAAATTGCGAATTATTTCCTTCGTCAAAATTGCAAATTTTCTCTATCAGGCCATACCTGCAGAAGGGAAATTCATAGGTGGAACCATACCTGCTTCCGGATCTTCGATAACCCCGTACTGCGCTTCATATCTTTTTATATTGTCCTGTAGGGCTTTCATTAGTCTTTTTGCGTGTTGCGGTGTAAGAATAATTCTTGATTTCACCTTTGCTTTCGGAACGTTTGGTACCAATCGTATGAAATCCACTATAAATTCAGAATGAGAGTGTGATATAATGGCGAGATTTGAATAAACACCTTCTGCAATATCCTCTGACAGTTCTATATTGATTTGATTCTGATTGTTATTTTCTGACATCTCAATGTATTTAAATGAATAAAACGCAAAGCTACATCTTTTTATAATACAAATAATCCATGTTCATCACTTTTAGTATTGTGATAATTTTTACTCATCACGGAATTTTATTAATTTTGCATTTTAATTTTTGTAAAATATCCTTTTAAAATTAATATTAGAATTATGTCTTTTAGTAAAATTAAAGTTGCCAACCCAGTAGTGGAATTGGATGGAGATGAAATGACCAGAATCATTTGGAAGTTTATTAAAGAAAAACTTATCCTTCCGTATCTGGATATCGATATAAAGTACTTCGATCTTGGTATGGAATATCGTGATGAGACCAATGACCAGGTAACCATTGATGCCGCAAATGCTATAAGGCAATATGGAGTTGGTATTAAATGTGCCACTATAACTCCGGATGAAGCACGGGTAGAAGAATTTGGTTTGAAACAAATGTGGAAGTCTCCCAATGGTACCATAAGAAATATTCTGGACGGTACAGTTTTCAGAGAGCCGATCGTCATGAGCAATGTACCGAGATTAGTACCCAACTGGACATCTCCAATCATCATTGGAAGACACGCATATGGTGATCAGTACAGAGCTACAGATACCGTTACCAAAGGCAAAGGAAGGTTGACCATGACATTTACCGCTGAAGATGGTACTGAAACAAGCTGGACAGTATTCGATTTTAAAGGTGATGGTGTAGCCATGTGTATGTATAATACGGATGAATCTATAAAGGGATTTGCCCACTCTTGTTTTAATATGGCTTTGACTAAAAAATGGCCATTGTATCTGTCTACAAAAAATACCATTCTTAAAAAATATGACGGGAGATTTAAGGACATTTTTCAAGAAATATACGAAAATGACTATAAATCGCAGTTTGAAGCAGCAGGTATTGTCTATGAACACAGACTGATTGATGATATGGTAGCCAGTGCACTCAAATGGAATGGTAATTTTGTTTGGGCATGTAAAAATTATGATGGTGATGTGCAGTCAGATACCGTTGCGCAGGGTTTCGGTTCACTGGGACTGATGACTTCTGTTTTGATCACGCCGGATGGAAATACCATGGAAGCTGAGGCAGCACACGGTACAGTGACCAGACACTACAGAGAACATCAGGCTGGAAAACCTACATCCACTAATCCGATTGCATCTATATATGCATGGACGAGAGGACTTGCTTTCAGGGGCAAATTGGATGGAAATGATGAGTTGATCAGATTTAGTGAAGCACTTGAAGAAGTATGTGTAGCTACTGTAGAGAGCGGAAAAATGACCAAAGACCTAGCCGTCATCATTCATGGAAATAAAGTAAATCATGGGGAACATTATCTGTACACTGAAGAATTTCTTGAAGCATTAAATCAGGGACTGAAAGTGAAATTGGGCTATTAAATATTTTCTCAGAAGTTTGGCCGGTTGACATTTGGAGACCCAAACATAAATTTTAATTTATAAATGGTAACAAAGATACCTTTCAACTGGCCAAACTTTAAAATTTCTTCCGACTGGTCTCTGTTTTTGGATCGGGATGGTGTGATTAATCAAAGAATGCCTGATGATTATATAAAAAACTGGGATGAATTTAGATTTTTACCTGGTGTACTTGATGCTTTGGGCGTTTTTCCAAATTATTTTGCCAGGATCTTTATTGTGACCAATCAGGCAGGTATAGAGAAAGGTATGCTTTCACATCAAGATCTCAAAGTGATACATGAACAGATGATGGAGTATATTGTATTTCATGGAGGCCGAATAGATGAAATATATTATTGCCCCTATAAAGCTGATCTTGACCCATTGTGCCGAAAACCAAATCCAGGTATGGCGCTTCAGGCAAAAAAAGATTATCCTGAGATAATATTTACCAAGAGTTTGATGATCGGTGATTCAGACAGTGACATGGCTTTTGGAAATAATCTGGGGATGAAGACTATACTTACGGGCAATAAACCGGATAATACATTTATGTATACCAATTCAATTCCGGATTTCAGACTGGATTCACTAACTGATGTTGCCACTTATCTAAATAGTCTTTATTAAATTACATTAACATTAAAAACCGGTAGCAATATGAGAACAAAACTGAGTTCAAGTGCAATATGGGAAGACACCATTGGTTACTCACGTGCAGTAAGGGTGGGGAATATTATAGAAATCGCGGGTACAGCCGCGGTAAAAAATGGAGAAGTGGTGCATACGGGAGATCCGTACAACCAAACTTTGTACATTCTCAAAATAATAGATCACGTCCTCAAGCAACTCGATGCAAGCCTTGAAGATGTAGTCAGAACCCGAATTTATCTCAAGAATGTAAATGATTGGGAAGAAGTAGGTCGGGCTCATGGAGAATATTTCAGTAAAATAAAACCTGCAAGTACCATGATAGCAGTAGCATCCATGATCAATCAGGAGATGCTGGTGGAGATAGAAGCCACAGCTATCATTTCATAGTCAGATATATATGTATAAAATAAAAGAAATATACTATACCATTCAGGGTGAAGGATTTCACGCCGGTCGGCCAGCGGTATTTTGTCGTTTTTCGGGGTGTAACTTATGGTCTGGTAGGGAAGCAGATAGAGATAAGGCCATTTGTAAATTTTGCGATACCAATTTTTGGGGTACCGATGGAGTCAATGGAGGGAAATATTCAGCCAATGAACTTGCTGTAAAAATAAAATCTCTTTGGCCAGACAACTATGAAAAAATCTTTGTGGTATGCACTGGTGGTGAGCCCGGACTCCAGATGGACGAATCTTTGATTAATGTTTTTCATAACTATGGTTTTGAGATAGCCATTGAGACGAATGGAACTGTAGCATTGGCTAGTGACATTGACTGGATTTGTGTTAGCCCCAAAGCTGATACGGATATTTTAATTACTAAGGGGGATGAATTAAAATTGGTATACCCACAAATGGAAAATAGTCCATCAGATTATTTACATTTGAAATTTACTCATTTTTACCTGCAGCCACTTGATGATCAGTATCAGATTGAAAATATAAGAAAAACCATTGACTATTGCCTTGCTCATCCGCATTGGAAGTTAAGCGTCCAGACCCACAAGTATCTTGGTATTGATTAATAGATGCTTGACTAACTATTTTAGCACTTATTTTCAAATTCTGACCCACAAGAGGAAGTAAATAGAATCCATTTATTTTTCTATGATTCAATAAAAATAGATCAAGCAATACCATATTGAGTATATTGGTTTCCATAGTTAAATCTCACTAAAGTTATAATTTTATCTAAATCGTAATTCCTTTAAAATCAATAAAATATTGCTTAAAAGTAATAATATTTACAGTTTCAAGTGAAATCATTTTTTTTGGCATGATATTAGATTTAATTATAATGTAATCCGTGTACTAGGAGTTAATTGGAAAATAAAATCTATTGCTATGTTGTTGAATAAAATATTTTTTCTATTTTTTTTACTGTATTTTGCTGAAGTCGCATGTGCACAGTCGGGTGCATTCATTAATGATAAGTTTACTTGGGAAGGCGCTTTGACTGGAAACAAAGCCATCTGGAAAGCAGATGATACATTGAATGTGTATAAAAATGTGAATGGTGTGGATGTAAAGGTCACATTAAAGGACTCGTTTAAGATGAACACCACTACAACAAATCAAAGCGAGTTTAATGATTTTACAAAAACGAATACTTTTTTCAGGTGGGGAAATTTTGCACTTCAGATAAAATCCAGTGCGCACAAGCAGCCAGTTTGTCTTGAATTTGAGTTTTCTAAACCTGTGTATTTGAATAAGTTTAGTATTTGGGATATTGATATGCTTCAATCAAGCGTAAACTTAGCCAGCACTTATCAGGATAGTATTCATGTATTTGCTTCCAATGTATCCGGAGCAGTGCCACTCAGTATCACAAACATCGGGACTTTACCTACTTACACTGTCAGTGGACAACAAGTAAAGGCCAATTTTGCTGCAGGAGTGAATGGAGATGTTTCCCACAATGATCCAAATGGTGCGATTTTAATATCAAGTCCCACCCCGATTGAAAAGTTTACCATTTGTTATGCCAATGGTTTTGAAGACGATGGTATAAGTAATAGCCATGCCATAAAATTTCCTGATTTTGAGTATGCTGAGCTAGTAGGGCTAATTGAAGGGGTTGTTTTTGAAGATATTACCAATATTCCGCTGTCAAGTTCTTTGGTCAGACTCATAGATGAAAATGGAGATCCAGTATATAATAAACTTGGAAATTTGATGGAAACGATGACAGGTCCGGACGGAAGTTATTATTTTCCCTATCTTACTATAGGTAAATATAAGGTAGTGCAAAATAATCCACCCGGCTATGAAAGTGTCAGAGACATAGATATTTTAAATGATAACAACATTTCTGTCGAATTGAGTGTATCGAATATATTATCTCAAAACAATGACTTTTTTGAAAAACTGGCGGCACCGCTACCCGTTGGTCTCACTGATTTGTCATTATATGAGATTCGGGAAAATACTTACCGATTAAGTTGGAGGACGTATGCAGAAATAAATAATGATTACTATACCATATCTATCTCAGAAGATGGTATACGTTTCAAAACTTCAGGATTTGTAAAAGGTTTGAATAAAAGCGGTCATGAATATTATTTTGATATTACAGGTATCCATTCATCAAAAGTATATGTCAAACTTTCTCAAACAGATTTTGATGGAAGATCAAATGATCTGGGTATTCGAGAAATTATAACTGAAATATCTGCAGATAAAATACAAATTTTTCCGAATCCAGTACAAGACGTCTTACAAATCAAATGGAATGATAACAGTGAACCAGTTTCATATTATTCTATTGCCGACATAAATGGTAAAATCTTAAAACGAAATGATGTAAGTAAAAGAAAAGGAACTTTGTCTATCGATCTTCAGGATATATCAGCAGGTATCTACACGCTGATTTTGAACAAACCAAATGGTACTACAAGCTCATATAAAATTATAAAGCAATAGATTTTGCTGCAGCTGTCGTGTCTGATAAAATATCACTGCATTATATAAATTTTATACATTGGTTTTCCAATATTACAATATGGCCTTCAGCATTTTTTATGTTGAAGGCTATTTTCATTTACTCAGGTTGGCAATCAATGTCCTGTTGCCGGTAACGACATCACCAATATTCACTTTTAGTTCGGTATCCAAAGGTAAATAGAGATCAACTCTGGAGCCAAATTTTATGAAACCCAGTTCGTCGCCTTGTTTTTTTATATCTCCTTCTTTAGAGTAACACACGATCCTCCTTGCCAGGGCACCAGCCACCTGCCGCAGCAAGACTTGTTGGTCTTGGACTTCAAAGCATACTGAAGTACGTTCGTTTTCAGTAGATGCTTTGGGATTCCAGGCAGCCAGATATTTACCGGGATGATACTTGGCATAAATAACTTTTGCATCAGTAGGATACCAGTTGATATGGACGTTGAGTGGTGACATAAATATGGACACTTGCAAGCATTCTTTTTTTAGAAATTCCATCTCCATTACTTTTTCAATGACGACAACTTCACCGTCACACGGAGAAAGCAAGGTATCACTGTTTTTATCAATGATTGATCTGTCCGGTTTTCTAAAGAAAGAAATCAGAAAGCCATAAAACAAAATGCATAATATCAGCATAGCTGAAAATATACCGGGAAAAAAATAATAGTTGGCTGAATTAAAGATGAATAGGATTATAAAACCTAAAAGTAGTGTAGGGTATCCTTCTTTATGAATGGTCATAATTTGATTGATTTCTTATGTCTTTGAAAAAATAAGCAACAAAAATACAATAAATGGCAATATATAAATAAAACTATCAAATCTATCTAACACGCCACCGTGTCCAGGTAAAAGTTTTCCGGAATCTTTAACATTAAAATTTCTCTTAATGGACGACTCTACCAGATCACCCAGGGTACCTATGATCCATGCAATACTAGCTACTAATACCCAGAAAAAACCAGTATTGAACGATTCATTCAGATCGAGATTATACATGTTTTCAGCGTCATGAAAAAAATATATGCCTATAAAATATGCGGCAGGCAAAGTACATAAACCAGCACCTAAAAAGCCTTCCCAACTCTTTTTGGGTGAAATTATTTCAAAAAGTTTGCGTTTGCCGATGCGTGACCCGATCAGATATGCAAACGAATCACTCATCCAGATCATAATTATCACGCCAATCCAAAAGGGAGCATAGTGGTGTTCATTATTGAGTACAAATGAAATAAAAAGTCCTATAGGTAATCCAAAATAAAATAAAGCGACCAGCCAGAAATATTTTTTGTGGTCAATCCAGGTGTAAAACATATTAAGAATGCCGGCAATGAGTGCAATACAGGAAATAAAAACCAATGAAAGAAAAAATTTGGATGTGGGTAAAATCGTCGTTAAGATGACAATGGTAAAATATATAATACTCAGAGAAAGGGCTAGTTTTTTCTTATTTTTATGAAATATCATTCTCACATACTCATAACAGGAAAACCCTCCGATAAAACAAGCTAACGCTATTGTACCCGTTTTCCCCGAGAGTAATAAGATCAATACCGCAATTCCAAAAACAAATGCTGTAATGCTTCTTTGCTTAAGTATCTGATTTTTACTCATCATGCGCAGGAATTTTATAAGACAAAGATTTGATATAGTACATCAGCCAACCAAAAATGATGGACGAAAATATTACTGCTGATAAAGGTACGTTCTCAGCAGGTACAGATTCAGGGTCTATGTTGCCCCCGGAAAAATAAAAACCCAGAGTAGCCACACAATTGTTTATCGCGTGAACAAACATAGATAGTATCAGACTACCAGAGAAGTAGTAAGCGTAGCCCAATATTACACCAATCACCATCTTTGGCAAAAATCCTGTTACCTGAAAATGAAAGGCGCTGAAAATAATGGCAGTGATCCAGATAGCAAGATGCGGACGTTGCCATCTTGTAAATATTTCTTTTTGTATAATCCCTCTGAATAGTAGTTCTTCCCCTATGCCGGGTATGATTCCTATGAGGATAAGATTGACAAGCAGGTCTACGGGCGTATTCATGGTTAATAGATTGCTCATGGCATTCAGAGATTCCTGATCCATCTTGTCTAAAAAATCGGGAAAATCAAATTTGGCCACATAAAAAGATATATATGCCATAAGAGGATATAATGAAAATAAGGCAAAGGGGAAAAGCATGATATATGCTGGTTGGAAATGCCGGAGCGATAGATATTCTTTGATTTTATTTCTGTAAAAAATCCATAAAAAAATAAGTGGACTTAATATAAATATGATAAAGTGGTTTAGCCCGATGATGGTTTTGATTATAGGCGCATACCCTGGATCTTTTAATAATTCAAAAACTTCGTTTTCTGAGACGATGTTTGCTCCAAAAAGCAAAGCAATGCCGGCTATAATCAAATTGCCCACTAATATGCCAGCGGTAACAATGGCAGATAAAGCCAAAAATTTAGTTAAAAAAGAATACTTCAATGGTTATTTCGATTGCAGGGCAAAGATAACCAAATATTTATTATCCGTGTTTTGTGAGTGTTTATAGTGTGTATAACATTTTGCACTTTTTTTGATATAATTAGAAGAATTAGTTGGGTCGTCCCTTTAGGGAATGAGGGTAAAGATGGGCATAACCATATTTGTGCAATTTGTTATACATATGTGTTTATACTGTGTATAACATTTTGCACAGGTTTTACTATAATCCATGAAAATGAAAAGGGTAAGTTGAAATTTGCTTTTGATCTTAATGTTTGAGTCCACTCCGAAAAGTAATTACAAGATCACATTTAAATAACTTAAATATATACTAACTAGATAATCAATTGTTCCCCTTTAGGGGTTAAGGGGTAAAAACGATTGATTATTTAAAAGTGAGCATTTTCGGAGCGGACTCATGTTTCAATTTTTTTCGACTATATGGCTTTGTCGCTCAAGCCGCGCTCCCCATCCCATCGAGTGCCTTCACTTGATACATTGTAATGCATCACCCTTCGGGATCGTAGGAGGACAGATGTGTCATAAAAAAAAAAGACTTTCCACAGGAATGAAAAGTCTTTGATGTTGGTTTAACAATTACAGGTTACTTATAAATAAGTTCTGAATCATTATATTCAAAAATCGTACCATTTTTTATATAATGAATGAAGGTGTATCACCAAATTTCAAAAATAGAAAGTACTTGTGCTTATTAATCCTTTACACATACGGCCCTTACTTTTAAATTGCTTTGATAAGTAATGATGCAGGTCATATCTTTAAATGATGCTGGTCATTGCGCGTTAGGTGCAAATGTGTAGAACTTTGTACATAAGAAAACAAAGATTCTTCAAATTCAATGTAAGGTTATCAACAATAATAGGTTATAATCAATTCAGGATATGTTTTGGAGTTATAAGTTTATTCTTTACGAGATGGATATTTTTATTAATCATTTAAAAATATAAGAAATGAGAATTGGTAGAGTAATTTTCGGAATTTTAGCAGCTATGGGTGTGGGAACTATACTTGGTATTTTATTCGCTCCGGATAAAGGAAGTGAAACACGTAAAAGAATTTCTAAAAAGACCAGAGATTTAACTGATGAGTTTAATACTAAAGTTAATGAAGTGGTAAATAACGTTAATAAAAAGATGGAGACTTTGAAGGAAGAGACTAATCATATGGCTGCTACAATGAAAAAAAGATCAGAAGAAGCTGTGGCAGATTATAATAACGGTAAAAAAGCCAAAATGAATTGAATCAGAATTGGTTTAAAAGTTTTGAACTTTTTTAAGTGACTAAATTTGCTGTAGTGTAGGTGGTCATTGTAAAAAAAAGCAAAATTAAAAAACAAGGAAGAATTGATTTAGATGGGAAGAAAAATTTAGAGGAGAAAAATTTTTTGGTAAATTAAAGTCATGTAAATTCTTGTCTGCTCGAAAGTAAATAATGACACAAGGGGGCTTTTGGAATTGATTTCTAAAGGTTCCTTTTATTTTTTTCCGATTTTTTTTTATTCGTTGTTATATCAATATTTCATAGGCATATTAAAAATTTAGGGTGAACCCCATTTTGGCAATAAAAATAAGACCCCTAAGCAGGTTTATATTACAGAAACCATAGTGTTGACTAATGCTTTCCAGGCTTAAAACTCTCCCAATAAAATGGTAAATAGGATAAACCATCATTTTCAGACTTTAAGAAGCAGAGACTTTTTATATATGAAAAAAGGGAGTCGACCATGGCTTTTTCATTGTAGCCATAAGCACGATGAAGTCTCAGGAATTGGTAATTAGCATATTTGGCCTTTGATGACTTAACAAGTTGTTATTTCAATTTTACGAATCTGGAAGACTTTACCTTTGTTCCATTTTTTATTAGTACAAAATACATACCTGCTGCCTGATTTTCCAGATCAAAAACGGACTGATGTTTTTTAGTATTAAATGTTTTTAAGGTTTCACTCCGGATGAGTGAACCTGTATTATTGTACAGTTCTATGTGGCTCTCTCCATCATATCCTTCTATTTCTACTATTATTTCATCCATAGTCGGGTTAGGGAAAACTTTAATATTTTTCTGGCTAACGACATCTTCAGTATTAATAAATAATCCGGTGACAAAATTGAAAGTAAGCTCTTTGCCAAAATCTGGCTCAAAAAAATGCCAGTCACCAGTTATTCCTTTAGCTCTGATATATCCGTTTCCATCTCCATTGGCCCACCAGCTTATACCATCATTGTCCGTATCTGTAAATTGTAATTGATAGCAGCCGCTTAGTCCAGTGATAGTGTCCTGATACAAAGTAAAGCCAAGTAAACCGGGTTTATTGGATTTGACAAGATTGCCCTGATCATCTTTTAAGGTCCACTTCGTCTCGTTGGGCATACCGTTTGTCTTCATGGCTACAATGATTCCGCCTTCCAGAAATTCTGATTGATTTATTTTGGAATGCATTTTATTATTGGCCTTGTATTCATCTATTTGATTGTTTACAGATTCGATGGAGACCATAAATGTATTGCCAAAAAAAAGATGGCCGGTTTCCAAGCCAGGTAAAGTGATTTTTTGCGTCTGCAGAAAAGCTAAATTGCCGGTCCAGGTAAATGATAGCAAAGGATAATCTTCTATACCATACTTAATTATGGCCGATGTTAATGGATTTTTACCATTATTTTTGAGTACAATGATTGGGTTGGCGCAGATGGGATTTAATCTGCCGTTTGCCACTTGATCTGAAGGAGTAATGATTTCATCAATGGCGCCATCATTCTGAAAATTGGTTTCCCCATATTTTACCAGTTGAGTATTAACTATGTAGCGGCTATCTCCTGTAGCTGTATTTAATCCATAATCCAATTTGAAACTGCTTCCTGAATTTACCAATGGCATGATTTCAAATTCTTTAAGGTCACTGGGGCCTCCCGGACACCATCCTGTTCTGTCATATACCCACGTGCCGCCTTGCGGATACACAGGATTATCCGCACATTCTTTCCAGAGTTGCCATGTATATTCTGTTGCGCCTCCATTGATATTTAGCGAATGATTGCGTGGGATAAATTCACCTTCCTGCCCATGCCCTGTGGTTACAGTTCGTATTTTCATGGATTTTACTTCCTGCTCACAAAATAAATCTCGCGGTTCAAGATGATTATTGTTTAGTATGGACGTGTAACCGTAAGCAGTAGCGGGCCATACTTGATTAATAGATAGAACATTGCGTGTTGGTTTTCCTTTTATAAATGCAAATTTTATATCAATATCTTCCTGCCACTCGCCTCCTTTATCCATGAGCAAACGTTTTTTATTTTTAAGTATGGGACTATAATCTGTCACGTCAAATATCCAGGTCTTGCCTTTAAAACCGAAATCAAGGCCAATACCATAGGGCGTAACAAAAGAGAGTATTTCAAATTTGGCGATTGATTTTTGATAGTAGGTGAGTGGTTCTATAAAAATAACATCATCTTCCGTAACTTCAACTTCATCTATCAGTTCGCCATTTTCGTCATACACAGGAAATATGCCAGATGCCCAGTAATACAATGCTTCTCCCTGAGTTAGTTTTCCATTTTCTATCATATACGGTGTGATTTTATTGGGCGCATTAATGACAGAATCCCTGACTGTAATGTCACCAAGGGATAGATTATAATTTCCTTTGATGAATGACATATCCGGTCTGGCAGACGATGGCTCAAAAGCTTTAAAAACATCATTTCCTCTGAAGGATTTTCTGTATGGTGCTGTTGAAAAAGATCCGGTTCCCTTATTTTTGGAGAGGTCATATATTTGAGTGCCATCTTCTTCATCCATGTTGTAGTAAGCGGCTAGATTGACGTAAAGTGCTGGTATTGATGCAGGATTGTAGTACATGATTGACAAAATTTCGGCAGCAGTCAATTCCTTGTCCCAGATTGCAAAATCGTCAATACCACCGTTGTATGGAATCGTATTTTCAGGATCGGCACCTAAAATCAGTTTTTCTATATTAATGGCTTTGGTTTTTCCGGTGCCTGAGTGCCAAAGGGTGCCATTCAGATATATTTTCATGCTACCTGTGGCTGTATTTTTGGTAAAAGCCCAGTGGTTCCAAATGCCTTCAAATTCTGCAGGAACTGTGGCCTTATCGATCCTGTCAAATCCTGTCCCGTCATTACCACAGTCCCAGAATACCCTTGAGTTGGACCAGGGCAGATGCACATTGAGCTGTCTGTTATTTGCATTGTCATCTGCATAGAATACCGAATTGTTATTGGGAAGTACAGCTTCGTTACCTTTTGACCAGAAGGTGATTGTGATTTGGTTGGTGATATTATTTATGCCCGCCACAGATAAATTTGCCGGTCCCTGTGTTCCCATTTCCAAATAAAAATCTCTGGTTATATTTTGAATGACATTTTTTTCAATGGAGGTAGTTGCTTTTATTTTTAGATTGTTGAGGTTTGCAATATTTGAGGTGTATGTTAATTCCGCTACGATATTGCTGCCGATATTATAAGGAAATGATTTGTGGAAAATAAGGTCCGTTTTTCCGGATGCTGAAAAATTTACGTCCCTGTTTAGTACTTCTTCAAAACTAAGATCCCCAATCAGATTAAGGTTCAGTTCAGTTTCAATAGTCGGGGCCAGTTTGATTTTCATAAAGGAAATTTTACCAATACCAGTATGATTGAATTGTAATCCTGATATTTGTCCGCTCAGCAAGCCGGAAAGCTCATTTGCCTTAATCAAATAGTAAGCTTTGCGGGATTGATTTTCAGACAGCTTGATTTCCATATTTCCCTGATGGATTCCGGCTGAAGTATAGGACACTCCGGTTTGAGCATTGACTGCTACCTGCTTCTGGTTAAAATCGTAGTATGTATAGGTAGGTTTGGTGGTATAATAAAAATAATTATCGTTTACACCACTAATAATAAAATTTGGATGTAAAGCTTTCAGTGAGTCGATGCCTGAAGAATCAATTATATTAGTATTACAGCTGTAATCCCATTCGCCGCATCCTTTGTTTCTATCTGTTCCGGTGGAGACAAGACCATCTTTGCAACGCATGGAATAATACATCAGGATTTTTTCATATTGATTATGATCTCCATCCGGAAAGGTGATCAAACTGTCTCTGGTACGTGAATCATAGTTAAAACCCTGAATCCAGGTAGTGTCCTGAGCATCGACGGATAATGAAATCAAAATAAAAACAGATAAAAATGTAAACTGGGATACATAAAATAACTTAAACATTTCAGATGAATTGATGTAGGGGTAAAAGTATAAAAAAACTGAAATATTGATTGCTATTAAAAATTATTTTGTTTTATTATTTATCTAATTTATATTCAACCATCCTACCATTTTTCATCCAACTTTATTGCAACTTTTAGTATTTTGACAATGGCTTTGGGTTCTATCTGGTCAACATCCGTAAAAATTTTATAAAATATCTGTTTATTGGTTCCATGTATGAGATAATGGTCTTCGTCTAGTAGCCGGTTTCCATACCAAAAACCTAAAAGCACACCTTTTTTGATGCCTCCACGTGGTATGGTCGATGGCCAAATGATGCAAATGCCTTTGTTTCCATAAAAGAAAGGAACATTATAAGAAATTTTTTCGTGGCAATAATCAGGTAGCGTATCTCTAACCAGCGACCTAAGAACATCAACGATGATCAGTTCTTTTTCAGGAAGGAGATCATATAATTCTGTTAGTGATCTGATTTTCATTGTTAATATTTATTTTTGCAATTATTCAAGCAAACCACAAAGTCAAAGAGACTTTAAGGGGCCCAAAGATTATCATTCATTTACTCATTTACATTTTGCCCTGCTACCCCCGACCCCTAAAGTGGAGACCTGCCCGCATTCATCGCTCATTCGCTCATTTACTCATTTAAATTTTGCCCTGCTACCCCCGACCCCTAAAGTGGAGACCTGCCCGCATTCATCGCTCATTCACTCATTCTCGATTTGCCCTGCTACCCCCGACCCCTAAAGTGGAGACCTGCCCGCATTTATCGCTCATTCACTCATTCTCGATTTGCCCTGCTGCCCCCGACCCCTAAAGTGGAGACCTGCCCGCAT
>JBBRVQ010000097.1:0-14242 GCA_038246735.1 Chitinophagales bacterium | reverse complement strand
AAGGATGTCAAACAAAATTAATCCACAAATATCGGAAATTATCCTTCCCGAAAACATAGGTTTGTATGGTACGACCCCAGCCGGGGTCGGGTTTGGCAAAAAGATATTTATTCAAACAAAGTGAGACTTCTCTGAAGTCTGTTGTATCGTCGATAGTGCTTTTGATCCTAGAGGGATCATATTATGTTTGTAATATTTCCAGCCAGAGATAAGGACTCCGGAGGAGTCATACTATACAAGGATGTCAAACAAAATTAATCCACAAATATCGGAAATTATCCTTCCCGAAAACATAGGTTTGTATGGTACGACCCCAGCCGGGGTCGGGTTCTCTCAATAATCTTCTTCCTAATATAGTGAGACTTCTCTGAAGTCTTTTGCATCTTCGATAGTGCTTTTGATCCCAGAGGGATCATATTATGTTTGTAATATTGCCAGCCAGAGATAAGGACTCCGGAGGAGTCATACTACATAATATTTTGTCTCAATATTGATATGAGCACCATTAATGTATCACTTTATCTTTTTCAGGAGTTTTTCTGTAGCTTTCTTTATTACGATATATTCCAATTTTTCTCTTCCCGCAAAAATAAACATCATAACAATTTTGCCTGTTTCTGTTAAGGGGATGTTGTCCTTTTGTAATCTTATAGCTTCTCTCATTTGTCGCTTTAGTCTATTCCTATCAACAGCCAGTTTAAAGTTGCGTTTACTTACAGACACACCATACTTATATGAGTCAGCATCATGATCTTTGGGAAGTCGCATATAGACCAGTTTTAAGGGATAGACGAATAGAGATTTTCCTTCCGCGAAGATTTTATCTATGGTTATTTTACTTTTAAGTCTATGGTCCAAGATTTTCTATTTGCTGTAAATGTATAATGTTTTTATAACTTCGGAATATTTGGACAGCAATGATGTGGCAACTTGTTGGATATTTAATAAATGTTTTGCCTGGAAAGCAATGGGGTGGCATAAAATAAAAAATTCCGATTGCAGTCTAAAAAAGCCACAATCAGAATCATATATCTGCTAGTAGAAAATAAATTACTTAACGCCCCTCTCGTCAGACACAGTCAATTTGTTTCTTCCTCTTGCTCTTCTTTTTGCCAACACTCTTCTACCGTTTTTAGTAGCCATTCTGGATCTGAATCCATGCTTATTGACTCTTTTTCTTTTGGATGGTTGATATGTACGTTTCATATTGTCTTCAGACTAATTTTTTAAAAATAAAAGTTAAAATCTTTTCTTTGATATCCGATTTACAGTAAGGATTTCAAAAAGAACCGCAAAGGTATAATTTTAAACTAATTTTACAAATTTTATGGTAAAATAAAAAATAGAAAATAAGAAGTAAAGTTCAGATTAAAATAAGATTTCACGATTAGTCTTTATCCTCATGATCATTTTTCTAAAAGGATATGTTTCCTCCCTCGATACACCTTAAATAATCACCTTTTATCATTGGCGTCTTTTCATCTTACATTCGCAATTGTGAGTCCACTCCGCAAATGCCATCCCTTTATAATCGACAGTTCTTTAATAACCCCCGGCAACCTCCTGCGACCGCTGAAGGGGTGAGCCCTAAAGATGAGTCACCTTAAGGGGGTAAGCTTAATTATCAGTGCTGTAGAAATCATTATTTTCTAAGGTTAAAATTCATGGGAAGTTCTAAAAACTCTATTTCTATTACAAAAAACTCCAAGAGCCAATAACTGCGTTGAAAGTTAAAAACTGTCATCGATGTAGCTTAGACTACACCTGCGGTATTTTTTAGCTTTCGCCTTGTTCTTTACCCTTTCGTATTTTTTTCACTACGAAAATAAGTATTTAGAACTTCCTGATATTACTTTTCGGAGCAGAATCAATCGTGTTTCCTACACTTTTAGCCATTCATGGATACTATAAACTCATCATTGCTGGTGGTTCCTGCCATATGTTTTTTGATAAATTCCATGGCTTCGTCCGGTTTCATATCAGCGAGGTGATTTCTAAGAACAAATAACTTAGGCAAAACACTTTCAGGAAGCAATAATTCTTCTCTTCTTGTACTGGACTTGGTAATGTCTATGGCCGGATACATACGCTTATTAGCGAGAGATCTATCCAACTGTAGCTCCATATTTCCGGTACCTTTAAATTCTTCAAATATGACCTCATCCATTTTGGAACCAGTATCAATCAGTGCAGTAGCCAGTATGGTCAATGATCCTCCATCTTCAATATTACGGGCAGCTCCAAAGAATTTTTTGGGTTTGTGTAGTGCATTGGCTTCCACACCACCGGAGAGAACCCGACCACTGGTAGGTGCTACAGTATTATATGCTCTGGCCAGTCGGGTAATGGAATCCAATAGAACAACTACATCATGGCCGCTTTCGACGAGTCTTTTTGCTTTTTCCAATACTATACCTGCTACGCGAACATGATTTTCTGCTGGTTCATCAAATGTGCTTGCTATCACTTCCGCATTGACACTTCTTCTCATATCGGTGACTTCTTCAGGTCTTTCATCGATCAGCAGTATGATCAGATAGCACTCTGGATGGTTGTATGCGATGGCATTTGCAATGTCCTTTAATAAAAATGTCTTACCCGTCTTGGGCTGTGCCACGATCAGTCCCCTTTGACCTTTTCCTATAGGTGTAAAAAGGTCTATCATCCTATTGCCATAGTCCTTGCCTGCAGGATGTGAGGTAAGTTTAAATTTTTCATCCGGAAATAGAGGCGTCAGATATTCAAATGGCACCCTTTCCTTCAATTTCAAAGGATCAAGTCCATTTATATTACTTACTTTTAATAAAGCAAAATATTTTTCACCTTCCTTCGGTGGTCTGATGCTACCTTGGACCGTGTCCCCTGTTTTTAGCCCGAATAGTTTGATCTGTGATGGTGAGACATAAATATCGTCAGGTGAAGATAAATAATTATAATCTGAAGACCTAAGGAAACCATATCCATCTACCATTAATTCAAGGATACCTTCACTTTCGATCACACCATCCAGGTCGGGGATAAATCTTGGTTCTTCTTGTTTTACTTCGTGATAATTTGGAACCGGTCTTCTATATTCTCCCGAAGGACCATTCTGATTAGGCTGACCAGGATTAGTATTCTGAACAACGGGAGGCTGGTTTGATGAAGGTTGGTTTTGATTGGTATGATTTGGATTTCTGTTTCTCGGATCAATTTTGGGCTGTCTGGGGTTTTCAGTGATTTCAACTTTTTTTGGTGCAATGAATTCTTTTGCTTCCATAGGTACTGCCTCGACTTTGATTTCGGGTGTACTTTGTATCATAGGTGTAAATCCCACTTTCTCAGGCGCTTTAACAATTCTTGATCTTTCCCTTTTGGCTTCCTGTTTGTCTGATTCTACCAGTTCCGACTCTGGAGCAGCTAGTTTGGGTGTCGCTTCCGACTGAACTATTTTATTCACCTGTACAGTGGGTGTAGGTTTTTTACCTCTTTTTTTTGGTTCGTCATTTGTCGAACTATCTTCTGCCACAGTATTTTTACTTAATACGGCCTGCTGATCTAGTATTTTATAAATTAACTCTTGCTTACTTAATTTTTTAACATTGCCTAAACCAAGCTTGTCACCCAATTCCTTCAATTCAGGAACGAGCATGTCATTTAACTGCAAAATATCGTACATATAATAATTATAATTCTGATTGTGATTTTAAAGGATGAACACGCTGATCTTATAAATCTGTACTGCCTGAGCGGAGAATACTCCTAAAAAACTGTTAAGAAATAATTTTGATAAGGTGAAACGGTCGGATGACAGTTTTATTCGAAATTTTAGAAAGCACAAAAATAGATATTTAATTTGATAATCAAAATACTATCTTTGCAAAAAAAATAAAAAAACATCATTTTAATCATAATATATAGTAATTATGCTGGAAATCGGGAATATAAGGGAAGAAAAAGAAAGAATTATTTCTGGACTTAAAAAGAAAAACGCCTCACAGGAGCAAATTGAACTGGTAGATAAGATTATATCTGAAGATGACAAAAGGAAAGCTATACAAACCAATCTGGATAATATTCTATCCAAAACCAATAAATTATCTGATGAAATCGGTACACTTTTCAAAACCGGAAAAGCTTCAGATGCCAATGAATTAAAATCTGAAGTAGCTGCGCTAAAAGAAGAATCAAAAAATTTAGATGGTCAGCTCAAGGATGTAAAAGAATTACTGGAAGAGATGATCATACAGCTTCCAAATACACCCCATGATTCTGTTCCATTTGGTCATAAAGCCGAAGACAATGAAGTATATAAGGCTTGGGACAAACCTATGCCCAATCTTGGAGAAGCTGCGTTACCTCATTGGGAACTGGCAGAAAAGTACAACTTGATCAGTTTTAAAGATGGAGTAACGCTCACCGGTGCGGGTTTTCCTGTATATAAAGGGAAAGGAGCCAGACTGCAAAGAGCACTAATTAACTTTTTTCTAGATGAAGCAACATCTGCGGGCTATCAGGAAATACAACCTCCATTGATGGTCAATAAGGAGTCTGCAAGGGCGACGGGTCAATTGCCTGACAAAGAAGGACAAATGTATTACTGTGAAAAAGATGATTTCTATCTCATTCCTACAGCAGAAGTGCCATTGACAAATCTTTACAGGGACACTATACTTCAAAAAAGTGAATTCCCCATCAAAATGACAGGATATACCCCATGTTTCAGAAGGGAAGCAGGGTCTTATGGCTCTGATGTAAAAGGGCTGAACAGATTACATCAATTTGATAAAATTGAAATTGTCAGAATGGAACTTCCTGATAATTCGTATGACGTACTGATGGAAATGGTGGCTCACGTTGAAGGCCTGTTAGAAAAATTAGAATTACCTTACAGAATATTACGACTTTGTGGAGGAGATATGAGTTTTAATTCTGCATTGACTTTCGATTTTGAGACCTATTCTGCGGCGCAAGGTAGATGGTTGGAAGTAAGTTCAGTGTCTAATTTTGAAACCTTTCAGTCAAATCGTATGAAACTCAGATTCAGAGATGACGATGGTAAAACTAAATTGGCACACACATTGAATGGAAGTGCTTTAGCCTTGGCAAGAATTGTAGCAACCCTTTTGGAAAATCATCAAACTGATGATGGTATCAAAATACCTAAAGCGTTGCAAGCCTATACAGGGTTTGAGATGATTGGGTGATCTGTGATTGGGTGATCTGTGATCTGTGATTTGGTGATTTGGTGATTTGGTGATTTGGTGATTTGTGATGGAGTGGGATGGATGATTTAAATATTCTTTAACTAAATCATAAAAAAATATGATTGTAACTTGAAACTTTTCAATAAGTCTAAAAGTTATATTAAGTAATTTTTTAAATATAAATCAAAGCTTTTTAATTAATATGATAGGAATAGGTTATTGGGTAGTGCTCGGAGTTTTTACCATAGTTGGTATGCTTGTTAGCAACCGTTTAAAATCAAAATTTGCCCATTACAGCAAAATAGGTACCCGAAGTGGTATGAGCGGCAAAGAAATAGCAGAAGCCATGTTGAGTCATTATGGCATCAAGGGAGTTCAGGTGGTCATGGGTCAGGGTTTTTTATCTGACCATTATAATCCTGTAAACAAAACCGTAGCATTGTCTCCGGATGTATATAATGGCAGATCAATATCTGCTGCTGCAGTGGCTGCCCATGAGTGTGGCCATGCTGTTCAGCATGATACCGCTTATAGTATGCTTACATTAAGATCAAAATTAGTACCCGTGGTACAATTCAGTGCCAGTATTCAGCAGTTTCTGTTTATGGCGACAATATTTGGTATGGGAGCAGGATTTGGCGGCAATGTATTAATACTTATACTATTGGCTACTTTTGGTGTTACAGCACTTTTTAGTCTGATCACTCTGCCAGTAGAATTTGATGCATCCAATAGGGCACTTGCATGGTTGGACGATTCTGGTTTTATGCGCGGTGCAGAACATGACGGCGCAAAAGACGCTTTGTGGTGGGCAGCCATGACTTACGTCGCACAGGCTTTGGGAGCATTGGTTATGTTTTTGTATTTCTTGCTCAGATTTCTTGGCAGCAATAATGATTAAATTGTAAAAGGTTATAATTTTGCAGTTCAATATAACGAAGTACATATGATAGAAGAAATAGAAATGCAAATTATGCAGACTACAGAGCACTTTGACAAAGCATTGGAGCATCTGGCTTTTGAATTGAATAAAATTCGTGCGGGCAAAGCATCCCCAGCCATGCTGAATGGTATGATGGTGGATTATTACGGCAGTCCTACTCCTTTAAGTCAGGTAGCAAATATCAGCGCACCCGATGCACGCACATTGAGCATTCAACCTTGGGAAAAAAAGATGCTCGCAGCTATTGAAAGGGCTATTTTTGAAGCCAACATGGGTATCACCCCTATGAATGATGGTGAAGTAGTCCGCCTGATGATTCCGCCGATGAGTGAAGATAGAAGGATAACCATGGTAAAACAAGCCAAAGCTGCGGGTGAAGAATCAAGAGTAGGCATACGTGCACACAGACACAAAATCATGGATTTTGTCAAAAAGAAAGTCAAAGACGGTTTTCCTGAAGATATGGGAAAAAGAAAAGAAGATGAAATTCAGAAGACCATAGAGTCGTATATGAATAAAATTGATAAAATGATCGAAGTAAAAGAAAAAGATATTATGACAGTCTAAGTATATGTTTTTTTACTCTTATGGGTAACATTAAAAAGATAGAAGGTCTTGCGTAAATTTAATACGTGGGCCTTTTTTCTTTTAACAATACTTCGATAGATCTTAGAAAACAAATTGCAAAAAATTATTTGATATTAGGGTCACCAATTTAAAGGCAATGGTTAAAAAAGTGACGAATAAATTTCAAAATACATAAAAATTCCAGTACATTTTTTTCACCTCGACATAGCAGGGACTTATAGTTTCTTGAATCTTTACAGTTAAATGGTGTAATATCTTATACCTACTTGACCTAACTTTTTTAGGGCAGCAATAAAAATTATCGTAAATTTGCATAAGCAAGGTGTTTGCTGTTGGTAACAAACTTTATAAAACCATAATCAAATAATATGAGCAAGTCCAAAAAATATTTTTATGCTTCATTCATGGTGCTTTTCCTTATTGGTCTCTTATCATTTTTCATATCCAGAACTTATGAAGTGCATACTGAAATGGAACTTAAAGCTCCCGCCAATTTTGTTTTTAATGCCCTAAATAACGTCAATCATCAGTCGCAATGGAATACTAAAGCGACTTTAGATACTACATTTAAACTGATTTGTGCCGGTGCTTCGGTTGGAGCAGGGGTATCCTGCGATTACACTAGTACCTTATATGGAAATGGGGTATTGCGAATACTAAACAATCAGACCCATGACAGTATCATTTTATCAGACGAACAAAAGTCAGGAAAAGAGAAAGTATTTATTTACAAACTGATAACAAAAGATTCTACTACGACTATTGTAAAAGTTAATGGAAAAAGCACGTCAGGTTATATAAGCAATTTGTGGAATTTTATTCATAGATGGAAACTAAAAAAACAAATCCATCAGAACCTGGACAATCTTAAAGTGTTTGTAAATGACAGATATAAAAACAAGATGTACAATGGATATCAGATAAAAGAAATGACAATGAATCAAAGATTTTTTATCTCCTACAGATCTTTGGTACAATTTGAAAATATGCAACAATATTATTCACAAAATATAAGCGGCTTGTACCAAAAAGCGCTAGAACAAAACCTGGCCATCTCCGGTATGCCATGTGGTTTGTATTATAAATGGGATACAACCAGTAATAAAGCAGATATGGCTGCTGCCCTACCGACGCTGGCCGAGTTTAATATAATGGACACAGAGTCGGTGAATATACCATCAAAACCTGCCATAGTGATAGAATACAAAGGCGAAAGCAACAAATCTGCCCCTGCCCATAATGCAATGGATGAATACATGCTGGATCATCGTCTGGAAAATACACCTCCAGTCATCGAAGAATATCTGACTGATCCAGCCAAAGAACCGGATCCGAATAAATGGGTGACGAATATAATTTATTACGTCATTCCAAAAAAATAAGTATCCTACATTATTTCTTCTCTTATACTATTGCTATTTATGTCGAAAAGTATATTATCAGAGCCTTGGTGGATAGAAAAAATGAATGACTTTGGGCGGCATAGAATCCCATTCATTTTTATTCTTGATTTCGAATTAAAAAAACCAGTAATATTAAAAATTGGAGAAATAACCGAAGATATATATTATAAATTTAATGATATAAAAAATTATCAGCTATCTGGCACTAAAAAAAAATCGCTTCAATTTAACATTTTCCCTATAGACTTTGAAAAATATACCGCAGCGTTTGACAAAGTAATAAAGGAAATTCAGTTTGGAAACTCGTTTTTATTAAATCTAACTTTCCCCACTGAAATAAAAACAAATTACAGTCTAAAAGAACTGTTTGATATTTCTCACGCAAAATATAAATTGTTTTTTAGGGATGAGTTTATCGTCTCATCTCCGGAGATATTTGTACAAACAAGAGGAAATAAAATTTATACTTTCCCGATGAAAGGAACTATAGATGCTTCCATACCTAATGCTGAAACTATCATACTGAATGATCTGAAAGAAACCTCTGAGCATTATACCATCGTGGACTTGCTCCGAAATGACCTCAGTCTTGTTGCTAAAAATGTTAAAGTAAATAAATTCAGATATATTGATTATCTCACCACTTTGCACAGAACACTATTGCAGGTAAGTTCTGAAATCGAAGGTACGTTGCCCTATGATTTCCGTTCACATCTGGGGGATATATTCATGGCTTTGTTTCCGGCAGGTAGTGTTTCCGGCGCACCAAAGAAAAAAACATTAGAAATTATTGCAGAAAATGAAACAGACCCACGTGGATATTATACGGGAGTATTTGGTATCTTTGATGGTGAAAATGTAGATTCTGCAGTGATGATTCGATATATAGAAAAATCAGGCGATAAATTGTGGTACAGAAGCGGATGTGGTATAACAAATCAAAGTGAATGCGCATCAGAATACAAAGAAATGATAGACAAAGTGTATGTCCCTATTGGTAGAAAGCATTAAAATATATAATGGCAAAGTGTACAATATTGCCGGCCATGAAAAAAGAGCAAATCTAGCTAGGTTTGAACTAATCGGGTGTGTTGATCCATTGAATATTGGAAAACAGATAAATATTCCTGCGGAGTTTTCTATAGGACTTGTGAAGTGTAGAATAATATATGATGATTTGATCCGAGATATACATTTCCAGCATTATACCTTTAGGAATATTAAAAGTCTTAAAGTGGTAGATGGAATAGATGCTCACTATGCGTATAAATACCTGAAAAGGGATGATCTGGATACATTGTATAATAAAAGAAATGGCTGCGATGAAATCATTATTACAAAAAACGGGCAAATCACAGATGCATACTATTATAATATCGTCTGTTGTAGGAAAAATTCATTTTTTACACCCGAAACACCATTGCTACATGGCGTCAGAAGACAGAAAATGATTTCATCGGGACGTATTGAAGTTAAAAACTTACCCCTTTCAGACTTGGGTAGTTTTGACAGCATTCATCTGATCAATGCATTAACTCCATTAGGAAAAATAGTAATTCCCATAAAAAAAATTGAATACTGACTTGAAAAAAAATGCTATACATATACTATTGTTCATAATACGCAAACTTACGCTTCATTTGCCTTTTTTTACAAATATTCTGTTGTGGAAAATAAAAATAATCATAAAATACATATTGAAATACAGGCAAGATATAATTTCTGAAAACCTGAATAAAAGTTTTGGTCATCTGTATAATGATATTCAAATCCGGGAAATACAGAACAAATATTATGATGTTTTGATACGCTATCTGAGGGAGACATTTTATATCATAAGCTATGATATTATAAATTTGAAAAAAAGAATCAGAATAGCAGAACCTGAAAAGTGGTCTATATTTTTAAGCGCGCAAAAAAGTACCATCGTTACAGCATCGCATTATGGAAACTGGGAGATGAATATGGTATTATTGCCGGTCTTTGTACAACAAAAAGTGATCGCATTTTATAAACTTATATCGGATAAAACAATGGACAACATCATGCTGAAAATACGGTCAGCACACGGACTTCAGCTATACCCTATTGAACAAACTGCAAGGATAATGACAAAATATAAAGGAGAAAATGTGATCTATATTTTCATTGGGGACCAGTCACCGCTCAATATGAACGGAGTGTACTGGAATAAATTTCTTAATCAGTCAACACCCTGGCTGACCGGAGCAGAAAAACTGGCGAAAAAATTTAACTATCCGGTACTGTACCTTAAACAACAACCAGAGTCTGAACCACATTTATCATACACGCTGAAATTCGAACTGATAACAGAAAAGCCGGAAGAAGAAGTATCTGGCGCTATCACCGAAGCATATTCGAAAATACTCGAGCTGGAAATAAGGAAAGAACCTGCATACTGGCTTTGGTCACACAAACGATGGAAAAGAGCTCATTTAAATTAATTCACAACACTATTCACCTTAAAGATCATCAGTATTTTTGGGTCTTTCACCGATATTCCATAGAAATCCTTTTATTTTTAATGCATCGTGGTCTGCTTTTTTCATAGGAATGACTTTTGAACGCGGCTCCTTATAATTTCGGATATCTGTAATTTTATTGTCTTTTAGATAGAACGACATGTTGGCTGCTTCAGTGGTATTAACGCCTATATATGCTTTTTCTTTGTCGGTAAGGTAATAGACTACGCGGGCATTACCATCTACATCCATGCGGTATATTTTGCTTTCTCTAAAAAATGCTTCCAGAAATCTGCCTTTGATCTGATTAAAAAAGATCAAATCTTCACTGCTGAGTATAGATGCTTCAGAGCGTACAATAAGTCTGTCTACCTTTTTTGTTTTCATGAAAATATCAATGGTATCCCCTGCAATCTGAGCGCTATCCGACCATACAAAAGGGGCTGAAAGTAGAGTAAACATAGAATCACTTTTATTGTACACCAATGAATCACAAACCGCCTGCATATCCGATTTAAACATTTTGACGTTATTGTCCCCAATAAAATAATCAATGGTATCCATAATTCCGGTAAAAATAGTATCCGTTGATATTTTTGATTCCAAAGTATCTGATGGCTGTAAAGTACTGTCAGCAATAATGGTGTCAGAAGGCATCACTTCAGATTTCTCCTGCATTTCTAAATCTTTATTCGATGCTCCTTCAGGATTTAACGCTTCTTTATTTTTAAAATTTTTTGCTTTACGTGTCGCATTTTTATCAGGAACAATAATTCTTTCTTTTATAATCCTGAATGATTTTAGCGTATCTGCTTTTAAAAACAAAGTATCTCCATCAATTTCAGTGGTAAACAAAGGTCGTCCTTCATCATTTGTAGCTTTCATGAAGTTCTCAGCTCCTTTATATAGTACATGATCAGCGATTATGGCTGTTTTAGCGGATGTATCCCGCCATATTACATGTCCGTCTGCTTTGCCATATTTGATGGCCTTATCATAGTCCAATGTATCTGCCTCGATGATAGAAGGTGGATCACTGACCTTGGAACGTCCACTGACATTAAATTTTTCTGTCTTTTTGTCGTAATAAATTTTTTCTCCTGTGACTTCATTTTTTGTACCTTTATACCAGGCATCAGTCGTCAATCTGAAGACTTCATTTTTCTGATCATAATAGATAACTTTGGCGTAAGCGGTGTCTTTTTCAGAAATATATTCACTTCTTATCGTATCTCCCTTTAGGATCACCAAATCAAGTTTACCATTATAGGTTATAGTATCTGACTTAGCTATAGTTTTGCCTTCCATATATTGTGCATTGCCTATAAAATCACCCACTTTATCATCAAGATCAAACCAACCTCTTTCGCTATATATTCGACTGGAATCCTTATTGATCCTGACAGGAGCTAAAAACTTTGTTTCCTGCGTTACTGTATTATATGATAAGGAATCTGAGATCAAATCGAAATCATCTCCCTGCACTTTGACATTTTCATAAAAGAATGCTGTCTTTTCATTTAGAAAATATTTTCCTCTGCGACTAATAAGGGTGGAAGCACCATCGATTAGCCTGGCGTTGCGTGTATAATAAGCAATTTTATTTTGAACATCATATTTTAAGAAAGTAGTGTACAGTTTTTTTGAAAAACCGTTTTCGAGAATAATATTTCCATATAGATAAGCGACCAATGAATCTCCATTATACTTAAGCGAGTCGGCAAAAATCCTGATGGTATCATTTTGCAGTAAAACTACATTGAAACGCATACGAAGATCAGGACCTCGTAGAATCGCAGAGTCACAAAACATAAAAGTACCTGAATGATACACTTTTACATCGCCATTAAGATATTGTGTAGCAGGATCCGTGGTAGCATCTATGACCTGATTATTTTCGCTGTGGATAGAAATCTTTTTGGGGTTTTGTTGGGCCACAACCGAAGGCACAGACTGAGCATGTAACGATGGATAAACGATGGCCATGTACATCAATAGAGCCAATAAAAATCGACTGTGAGCCCAAGCGGGCAAAATATACTTAAAGTCAATGTTCAATACTACTATATTTGGATTATTAAAACGATGATCATGACCTTAATGTTATATCCATTTTAAAATTGTGCACAAAGATAGGAATCAGAATTTGAATGAGCCATATATATTTCTTGTGTATATTGTTGTTCCTCCGCCAAATAAAGGCTGAATAATATTAATTAACGAGCACTTATATTATAATTTTTGAATTATTTTAGCCGCAAATTGAAATCCAAAACCATAAAATTAATTTTTTTATTTTTAACAAATATGTACCAAAGCTAAAAGTATCAAAAAAATTACAGTAAATGGTATAGCCATTTTAGAAATTGTTATATATTTGATAACCTATTGTGAGATAAATAATTAACATCCTAATAAGTATGGATGTTTTTTTAATTCATAAAGTTATAAACTTTATGATGATTATTTATTTTTCAACAGGTATATCAATAAAAGGTAACATTCTTTGCCTTAGTTTCTAAAAATAATATCTGTTATTAATTTTTTGAAATGTCTATACATTAGCTTTTATTTTAACTAATTTGGCTAGATTGTTGTCTTGTAAGACGGGGACACTTTAAAACATTTTTCCGTTCCTTTACACTTTCATCAAGACATCTGCTTAAGACTAAGAACATTGAAGTAATTGAAATGATACCACCAGTCTTGAATACTGACCTTGGTGGTAAAGGTTTACATGATGGACAGCCAGCCTTGAGCGATTTTGTGGACTCAGTTTTTCAACAAATGAAAGAAGGCAAAACAGAACTAACTTTTGGTTTTAGTGAGGTTATGTACAAGGCAACGCCAGAAATTATCAAAGCAACGTTTGACAGAATGAACCCATCACTTGACTGAAAAAAGCGGTTTAAAGAAATAATCCGTTACGGTCAACCCAATCAGAAAAGCTTCATGATGTCCCTTCTTCAGATGGTTTAGGATATTGGCTATGGAGTCATAAGACCATTGGAAATGATTTTTTGGCTTTTAAAATTTCAAGTATGGGTATTTCAACGAATCCAGTCATTACGACAATTGAAGGCACTCAAGGAAATGGGGCTGGTCACATGAAAGTAAATAAACAATTCAATAAAATGGCCATTGGAAACGTTTTTGACAGGTCCATTGAATTATTTGATTTTGATAACGCAACAGGTGCAGTTTCCACTCCAATTATCTGGAATACCCCCAATCCATATTTAGTGTATGGAATTGAGTTTCCGCCTGATGGTAGTAAATTATATACATTAACTGTCGATTTTAGTACTGTTTATCAATATGATATTTTTTCTAACGCTTCCATTCATTACATTAATATTGGTCTGCGTCCCAATTACTTCTATGCCAATGTCCGTATTACCTATACTTCCTGTTAATGTAAAGAAATTAAGATCTATGGCTACATTAGGTACTGTTACATTTATCCCATTGGCTCCTGTCAGATCTTTGGTGACTACGTAGTGTCAGCAAGAAAACGGCTAATTTGAAAAAAAATCGTATATTTTGGTTGGCTAATTTTAAGATCCATCGTACCATCTTTTGACTTTCATGGTACTGGGTAGTAAAATATGGTTAGATATTTCAGTTTTTTGTGATTTT
>JBBRVQ010000096.1:0-14667 GCA_038246735.1 Chitinophagales bacterium | reverse complement strand
TTTTTTTGACTCTATACTCAGCCTTCCCGCTGAAGACGGGACAAGCTCTATATGTAGCTGCCATAATTGACACTACCAGCATACCGCAGAGCGGCACAAGTTCTGTGTGATAATAGAGACGTCAAATATCAGCTTCCTGCTTGGCGCTGTAGCGTAAGCATCAAAGAGTTGGTAGCAGTGCTTGGCAAGTAATGGGAGTTGGTACAGAATCAGCTGGATTTGGAGTAGCATACTGGAATATATATGAAAATGGTTAAAATTGGAATCTTTGGTAAAATGTTTTGGTCCAATACCATCATTAATTCAGAAGGAGATAACTGGAATTATGATATTTCTCCAGAATATATATATCATTATCGGGAAGACATTGAAATAGATAGTAAAGAAGTAGTACAAGTATTTAATGTTCAAATTATTCAATAAAAATCAAATACACATGAACGATATCATAATTAGACCAAAAAATGTTGCTCAAAAGATGGCTCTTAAACAAATATTAAAGAAAATGGAAATAGAGTTTGAAGTTATGGAAGAAGAAAAATATAATCTTGTCTTTGTTGAAGACGCGAAATAACCCTTACCCTGCGAAACTACGGACGTGGGGATACGTTTGAAAAGAGAGGTAGGTTGTTTAATTATATTATTATAAATAATCCTTTTAAATTTGAAAAGAAAGTAATTTCTGTTCTAGATCGTACTATGGTAATTGAAGGTAGAGATAATGATATGACAGGATGCGCTAATCCATAAGTCAATAACCATAATGTCTTTGTGCGAATCTTTAGAGGCTGAACCATTAGGCGCGAGTTCTTTAAGAAATAGTTTGGATTTTAAAATAAGCGATGTAGGATATGATTTTGATTACATAATTTTTATAAAAGAAATTAGTCCTTCTATTGGAATTTAGTAGGCTTAATAGACCCATCTGGCGTACTAACCAGGGCCCGAATACCTCAAAACAGAAAAATGATACTTTCAGATTCCAAATCGATATCAAATCTGAGATAACAATTATTCAGTCCTGTACATCATAATAGTAGGTTCCAAAAATTCTTCTGCTTCTTCATATGATATTTCCAGATCATTTTCATAAGCCACTAAAAAGACCAGCTGGATTTCATCCGGAAATTCATTATCATACATTATAATGTAATCAAGTTCATATATTGAGCCCTCACTATCTTGATAAAAAAAGGTGAGCAAATTATATTCAGTTCCTTCCAGGGTTTCTTTCCTAATCGACCAATCACCATTGATTTCGGCACTGCTTTGCTGATATACTTCTATAAACTTTTCCCGTTTAAAGTTTGTGATTACCGTCTCCCCTGATTGGGCATCATCCCATTCCCAGTTACCCAACATTAAGGTATTGTAATCAATCTGTACCACAGAATTGAAGTTGTTAATATTGATATTATTATCTTTATAAAAAAGATTGAGTAATTTATTTTCATCTAAAGCAAAAAAATAATTTCCGTTTTCAAGCTCAAAGTAAAAATCATCGCCTTTGTGTTCATAACCCACAAATGCCGTACCGCTTTTAATAATAATTTTTTTACCTGCATTGACTTTTTTTTGCTGCGTTTTAGACGGGAGCCATTCCTTGGACGGATCATTATTATCAATATAGAAATAAACGGCTTTTTTTGTAAAATTGTAAAGCGTAATTTTACCAGGGACTATATTAGATGGTTTGTTATTATTATTACTATCGTTTTGGTCACTGGCAGGTTCTGGTGATATGACTACATTTGTTTCTGTGGTTAAAGTTGGCATAGAAAATGCCTTTGCAGTTTGATTTTTAATGCCTTCCTTAGCAAGATTTGATCTGTCTTCTACAGGCAACCGCATGAACATTTGAGATGTTTTATCTTTTGCAGTGCTAAAAATGGCACTCCAGTCTTTTACAGGTTTTTTGATTAATCCTTCTTTTATAAAGTGATAAGTAAAAAAGCCTCCTAAATTATCATCTGACCAGGCTAATTCCCCTTCAGTCGATGATGACAGATGCATCATGCCTTTGTAACCCAAAAAGAGGTCTTTATATGTCTCATCATAAATACCAGCATCAATGTCCTGATTTCCTTTACTTAAACTCCTGGTAGCCGTGAGACCGTCTATGGCATTTGAACAAGCGTCAGTAATAATCATTTTAAGTCTGGCTGGTGTAGCCGCTATCATCTTTTCAATTTCTGATCTGTTTAGATTTTTTTCATCTGCTGTAAATATAAATGTTTTTCCATTTTCCATTCCACCATGACCACTAAAATAAAACAATACTACATCATTCGGTCCAGTGGTGGTTGTTTTCAAAGTATTCTGAATATTAGCAAGAGTTGCTTTATTCCCTTTTAAAAATATTCGTTCTACCGTTACAATTTTTCTGCTTTCCAGAATGTTTAGCATTTGGGTAAGCGTGCCCATATCAACTCTGACACTTTGAGCAATTCCATTATTTTCAGGGCTAACATAATGATCACAAATGACCATGACGGCTTTTAAATTTACAGCTTTGTTGGTCCTTTCTATTTTTTGAAGATCGATGGTTGATTCAAATTTGACGTCTGACAAAACCTTATTATCTACATCAATAGGGTTAAAAATATCGGAACCAAAAAAATACAAGAATAATTTCAAAAGTAACGAAAACATGAGACTCATATAATATAAATTTATAATATAAAAAGGAACTTAAAGATTCAATTTAGTTAAAAAATAAACATGTATGCTCCATCAATAAGTCGAGCCCTATTACATAAGAATTCCATATTAGAAATCAATTCTGATAGTAACTCTACAGGCATTTTTAATTTTCGAAATCTGTGTTTCATGTCATAATACTTTTGCTTCAAATGCTTCATTTCTAAAAGAATAACCATATACACACCGACAGGTTTTATAATGGGATATGAATTGGTTGCCATTAATTATCCGACTTTTAATTGATCCTCAAATCCACAAGCTTTTTTGGAAATAGAGTGAGGAAGGCAATAAGAATAATGGTTTAAGTACAATCTCACGCCCAATAATTTTCACTAATTTTGATGAAATTCATTGATGCATCGTAAAAGTAGCAAATTACAAAGATAATATTAAAGCTTTTGGATGATAAATTTTTTTTAATCATTTTTGTATGGACAGAAATAACAAATTAATAGATGGAGGTATAGAATTGTAGCAGCCGTTTGTATATGTTTCTCCACATTACCGGGTCAGTTAAATACAACATCAATATCATATAATAAGAATTTTAAATTCAGTTGACACAAAGTTTTAAAAATTGCAACTATTTAGATCAACCGCTATTCGTTAAGTTTTTGTTACTATTTTTGCACCATTAAATTTTAAAATGCAAGCATATAAGGGCCGGGGTGGGTAAGGCGAAAAAACAGGTGATTATCATAAAAGTGGCATTTTCGGAGTGGCCTAAAGTATGTCATAATTCTATTTTACGACTTTAAATACTGCTTTGCGCTTATCATTCACAGCTGTATTCACATACATTCCTGATGGATAATTACTCATATCACAGGCGACCGATAGTTCAGAAACAGAAAATGCATTAAGTAGCCGGCCTGTTAAACTGAACATGCTAATGTCATTTTCACCATCTGGAAGTTTTATATTCAAAACGCTGCTGATTGGGTTCGGAAAATAATTCAACAACATTTCCATACGATCAGTCAAAGCTGTTACCGTTTTACAGCTGCCTTTTATATGATTTATTTTATTGGCAGAACTATTTACTTCTCCGATACACGGAAATGAATGCGTATTATCAAAAATTAATTTTTACAAAACCAAAATTACACTAGCGTTACCAGGCAATGGTAATGGTTCCATTTCTAACTTTTACCTGTCCGTCAAAAAATTCAATTTTTACAAAATATACATACACACCGGGACCAACTTTAGCTCCTTTATATATACCATCCCAACCTGCTTCTTCATCATTCGTGGCAATATTTACAGCAGAAAACAAATTGGATCCCCACCTATCATAAATTTTAAACTCCTGAACAATTTTTACATCAGGTCCACCATATATCATAAAGTAATCATTTTTCCCGTCATCGTTTGGCGAAAATACATTTGGTATGAATACAGTTGCTAATCCTGGCTGTCCTTTACAAGGCACACAAATACTTCCATCACAATCATGCACTGTTTCCGTATCGATGATCGTCGATGGATCACCGTCATCACATGGTTGAATAGTGATTAATTCCGTCTTACATTCTAATGGTACTCCTGCACATGGCTTACATATACTTCCATCAGCAAGAAGTTGAATTTCAACATCATTTTCAGTGCATGGATTATTGTCATTGCAAGGAATTATTACCTCACATTTTGGATTATTTCCACAGGATGAGCCAGAAGAATTACTTACAATTACTAACGTATTGAAAGTACAGCCGTTGTCATCTTTGATGGCCAAAGCATAAGAACCTGATGTTATATTTGTAAAGTTAACAGCAGACCCAAATCCTAGATTATTAAAATTAAATGTATAAGGAGATACACCTCCTGTTACCAGACCAATAGTAACGGCGCCATTTGATTGTTCACATTCAGTATTTGTAACATTGGTAGCCACTGATGTAGGACCATTCAGTACCGTGATGACCATATTTGTAGTGATACCGCATTGACCTGGGGTAGGTGTAAAAGTATACATGTTTGCCCCAACTAAAGCAGTATTTATACTTAAAGGATTCCAAGATCCTGTAATGGGTGGTGTATTGTTTGACGAAGTAAGCAAAACATCGGGGGTTTGACTCTTACAATAAGGTCCTAATGGTGAAAATGTGGGTAATGGTGGAGCGGATATGGTGACATTCATCCTAGTAACAGAAGTACATTGTCCAATAGCAGGCGTAAAGGTGTAGACCGATGTTCCGATTATAGATGTATTTATAATCGAAGGAGACCAAGCACCTGTTATTGTTGGCGTGTTTGATGAACTGGTTTGTAATACGCCAGGTGTAGTATTTTGGCAGTATGGTCCTAATTGGGAAAATAAAGGTAAAACAGGATTTGTGATGGTTAAGGTCATTGTTGCATTTGACGCACATTGCCCAGCATTTGGTGTAAATGTATATACGGTCGAACCTAAAGCAGATGTATTTATAACACCTGGAGACCAAGCACCTGATATAGGAATAGTATTGTTAGAAATTAAAGGTAAAGAACCTGGTGTTGCATTTTGACAATATGGTCCTAACTGCACAAAAGTCGGCATTGCCGGAGCAGTTATTGTAATAGTCATGGTTGTTACTGTGCCGCATTGGCCTGCACCAGGCGTGAATGTATATATTTGTGTACCAACGGTCGAAGTGTTAATGACTGAAGATGACCATGTCCCTATGATCGGCAGCGCATTGGTCGAATTTGAAGGTAAAATTCCAGGCACTGCATTTTGACAGTATGGCCCCAATGGTGCAAAAGTCGGAGTTGGAGGTGCGGTTACCATTATCGTCATAGTGGTAGAAGTACCACACTGACCGCCATTTGGTGTAAATGTATGTACAAATGAGCCAGTTGCAGATGTATTGATTGTCGATGGAGACCAAATACCTGCTATTCCATTAACTGATATGGTTGTCAAATTGCTTGGAGTTGAGTTTATACAAAATGGTCCCAACTGATTGAACGTCGGCGTAATACTATTGGACACAACGATGGTCATGGTCGTTGAAATAGCGCATTGGCCAGCTGACGGCGTAAATGTATATATTTTAGACCCAATAGCTGAAGTATTCACCACTGACGGTGACCATATTCCTGTGATTGGAATTGTATTTGTCGAACTAACAGGTAAAACGCCTGGTATAGCATTCAAACAATACGGTCCTAACTGACCAAAGGTCGGTAATATAGGAGCTATCACTTCTATGGTCATAGATACTTGAGTACCACACTGCCCGGCATTTGGTGTAAATGTGTATACTTGTGAGCCTTCTGTCGAAGTACTAATCACTGTTGGGGACCAGATACCTGCAATAGGAATACTATTATTTGAACTGGTTGGCAATGCCCCTGGTGTTGCAGTTTGACAATATGGCCCTAACTGCACAAAAGTCGGCATTACCGGAGCCGTTATTACAATAGTCATGGTAGTCACAGTGCCGCATTGGCCTGCACCAGGCGTGAATGTATATATTTGATTACCAACGGCCGAAGTATTAATTACTGATGGAGACCAAGTACCTGTCATAGCTGGTGAATTGGTCGAGATTAAAGTTAGCACGCCCGGAGTTGCATTTTGGCAATACGGACCCAACTGTGCAAATGTAGCAGTGACTGCTGCTGTAATTATAATGGACATGGTCGTCGTTGTTCCACACTGACCGGCTGCTGGTGTAAATGTATATGTCTGAGTACCTACTGTAGATGTACTAACAATTGCGGGTGACCAAGTACCGCTAATAGGTGGTAAATTGGTCGAGCTTGTAGGTAATGCACCGGAAGTTACGTTTTGACAATACGGTCCTAATTGGGCGAACGTTGGTGTAATACTATTGGACACAACGATGGTCATGGTTGTTGGTAAAGCGCATTGGCCAGGCAATGGTGTAAATGTATATACCGATGATCCTATAGCCGCTGTATTTACTACAGCAGGAGACCATGCTCCCGTAATTGTAGAGGTATTTGTCGAACTCACAGGTAATATGCCGGGTGTTGCATTCAAACAATACGGTCCAAACTGCACAAATGAGGGGATAACTGGTGTACTGATGACTATGGTCATGCTGGTCGTTGATGCACATTGTCCAACATTTGGCGTAAATGTATATACTGTCGAACCCAAAGTTGAAGTATTTATCACACCTGGGGACCAAGTACCAGATATAGGAATGGTATTGTTAGAAATTAAAGGTAAAGAACCTGGTGTTCCATTTTGACAATATGGCCCTAACTGCGCAAAAGTCGGTATTACAGGAGCCGTTATTACAATAGTCATGGTAGTCACAGTGCCGCATTGGCCTGCACCAGGTGTGAATGTATATATTTGAGAACCAACGGCCGAAGTATTAATTACTGATGGTGACCAAGTACCTGTGATCAGCGGTGCATTGGTCGAATTTGAAGGTAAAATTCCGGGCAATGCATTCTGACAGTATGGCCCAAATTGTGCAAAAATCGGTATTGGTGGTGAGGTAACCATTATCGTCATAGTGGTAGAAGTGCCACACTGACCGCCATTTGGTGTAAAGGTATAGACTATTGAGCCTGTTGTTGATGTATTGATGGTCGAAGGTGTCCAAGTCCCTGCTATTCCATTACTGGATAAAGACATCAAATTGCCTGGAGTTGAATTTACACAATACGGTCCTAATTGGGCGAAAGTTGGTGTAATACTATTGGACACATCAACAATCATTGTCGTTGGTAAAGTGCATTCAAATGATGATGGTGTAAAGGTATAGACTATTGAGCCTATTGCAGATGTATTTATTATAGCCGGAGACCATGTTCCAGCAATCTGTGGAAAATTATTAGAAAGTGTAGCCAATACGTCTGGTATGGCATTGAAACAATATGGTCCTAACTGATCGAATGTCGGCAAAGCAGGGGCTGTCACAACTATGGTCATCGTAACTTGTGTACCACACTCTCCGGCATTCGGTGTGAAAGTGTACAATTGCGATCCTACCAAAGATGTGCTTATTATTGATGGCGACCAAGTACCGGATATAAAAGGAGAATTAGTAGATGTTGCACTTAATATATCCGGGGTTGCATTTTCACAATATGGTCCCAACTGATCAAAAGTAGTATTGACCGGTGCTGTGACGGTAATCATCATCGTTGTAATGGTGCCACATTGTCCTGCTGAAGGTGTAAATGTGTATACCTGTGTTCCGACTGTAGATGTACTAACCACTACAGGTGACCAAGTACCAGAAATGGATGGTGAATTGGTCGAGCTTAAAGGGAATGTACCAGGAATTTCATTTTGACAAAATGGTCCCAATTGGGTAAACGTTGGTGTAGGTAGTGCACTAATAATGATACTCATTGTCGTGGTCGTACCACATTGGCCGGCTGTCGGCGTAAATGTATATACTTGTGTACCTACAGTAGATGTACTTATCACTGCGGGCGACCAAGTACCAGTAATGGGTGGTGCATTGGCCGAGCTGAGTGGTAGCGTACCTGGCGTTGTATTCTGGCAGTATGGCCCCAATTGGGTAAATGTAGGTGTTGGTGGTGTACTGATCGTAATACTCATGGTGGTGGTTGTACCACATTGGCCAGCTGTTGGCGTAAATGTATATACTTGTGTACCTACTGTAGATGTACTAATCACTACGGGTGACCAAGTACCCGTTATGGGTGGTGCATTGGTCGAGCTGAGTGGTAGCGTACCTGGCGTTGTATTCTGGCAGTATGGTCCCAATTGTGTAAATGTGGGTGGCGGTGGTGTACTGATCGTAATACTCATGGTGGTGGTTGTACCACATTGGCCAGCTGTTGGCGTAAATGTATATACTTGTGTACCTACTGTAGATGTACTAATCACTATGGGTGACCAAGTACCCGTTATTGGTGGTGCATTGGTCGAGCTGAGTGGTAGCGTACCTGGCGTTGTATTCTGGCAGTATGGCCCCAATTGCGCAAATGTGGGCGTCGGTGGTGTACTGATCGTTATGCTCATTGTCGCGGTCGTACCACATTGTCCGGCAGTCGGTGTAAAGGTGTACATTTGCATTCCAACTGTAGATGTACTCACCACTGCGGGTGACCACGTACCTGCTATTGGTGGCGAATTGGTAGAGTTTAATGGTAGTGCACCCGGAGTGGTATTCTGACAATATGGCCCCAATTGCGCAAATGTGGGCGTCGGTGGTGTACTGATCGTTATATTCATAGTCGCGGTCGTAGCACATTGTCCGGTAGTGGGTGTAAAGGTGTACATTTGCATTCCAACGGTAGATGTACTCACCACTGCTGGTGACCAAGTACCCGTTATAGGTGGTGCATTGTTCGAGCTGAAAGGTAGTGCACCCGGAGTGGTATTCTGACAATATGGCCCCAATTGTGTGAAAGTCGGCATCGGTGGTGCCGTAATGGTAATGTCCATAGTTGCAGTTGCTGCACATTGGCCGGCGTCAGGTGTAAACGTATAAGTTTGTGTTCCTGTCATACTTGTACTCACCACTGCAGGAGACCAAGTACCTGTAATAGGTGGTGCATTGTTCGAGCTTAGTGGAAGTATACCCGGAGTCGCATTCTGGCAGTATGGCCCAAGTTGAGTAAAAGTAGGCGTCGGTGGTGGGCCGGAAACTGTTCCTGCACAAGGAACACAAATACTTCCATCACAATTCAATATAGTCCGCATATCATTGGATGTACATGGGTTACCATCGTCACAAGCTTGGGTGCTAGTAACTGGTGCTAAACATCCTGTACCTGAACACGATATATTTTGAACAGTAACAGTTACGGTGATTGTATATTGATAAGCTATATGTCCATTGGCGACTGGATTGCAACCAGGGTTAGATACAGGGATTATATCTACACTTAAATTATCTCCAAAATCTGGCTGAATATTAGGATTTATAGGCCCCCCAAGTGGACATCCAAAATTAAAAGCCGGAGGACTTGTATTCGGCGCAAAATTTGGCTCTGCAATCAAATTATTCAATGGCAAACATGTAGCACCTCCTGAATATGTACCACATCCATAATATAAATTGTAATAAAGTGTTGGATGAGGACATACATTATTGTTCGAATAACCGGTAAGGTTAATCACTACATTTATACCAACAATTTTTTGGCAGGGACCTGTACTTGCAGGCAAAGTAAAATCATGAGCATAACCATCGCTATGGTCCGAAGTAATTCCTAGCCCAAGAAAAGCTTTCCTGTCCAATCCTATGACAGCGTCAGCCTGAGTCTGCATCATAATCTGACTGAAAGAAAAACACGGTACTAAAAATAAAAAAATAAAAGAGATATACTTCAACATAAAAGGTGGCCTTATCAAATAAAAAAAATTATCTTCCTTAATATAAGTCAAATATAACCCAAAAGCCTTTTAAAACACTTTTATGGAGTACATCAATAATACATCACAACTATATAATATTATCTCATAATTTTTTAATGGGAAAAATATCGTGTTGATAATGTAATAGTTAGAGATTCCCAATTAAATAGTACTCTACCACAAAACCGTAATATTCAATTTTAGTAATCTGCATATATATAAAACAAAAACAGCCCGAACAATTTGCCCGGGCTGAAATAAATAACCTATCGTTTTGCTTTTGTTGTTAATGCTGTATTACTATACGCTTCGTAACATCAGGAATTCCTTCTGCTTTCACGCGAATGAGATACATACCATTAACAAATGAAGACATATCCACTTCTTCTTTTCCTTTCAATGCTTCTATAATGGCTGATCTGATCAACTTGCCTTGTAAATTATAAATTTCCATTTGCACATCCTTTTTACCGTATGCGCTCATATTTATTTCCACTAAACCAGTGGATGGGTTTGGCATGACCGTAAAATCTGCATCAGCAAATATATCTTCACTTATATTTCCATTTCCTGAATCACTAGGTTTAGTCTGGTTTCCTCCTGTCACACTTACATTCGAAAAAGTTGCATTTACTATACTGTTCTCAGTATAATTGGTAATGACCAAACCCACTTGTATACAATTGGGCATTGGTATAGTTTGTGATCCTGCCGGAAACCAATTGGTACCATTCGGCGAAACAAACATCACACACTGATTACCAGTACGGGTGATGCGCAACCAGTATCTGCTTAGACTTGGGAATTGTTGAGGATAAGAAGTTGCGTTGGTAGTAGCCCTGAACTCTCTTCTACTGAATTCGCTCAGGTTGGTCATTAACTGTGCTTTTTTAGATCCAGGTGCGTTGCTTTCTCTCATGGTAACACCAGCCCAACCAAGTGCAGAACCTGTAATACCAGTAACTTTGGCAGTAATTGTACCATTTCCACATAATTGATATTGGGCAAAAGCAAGCTCGTCACTCGTAAAAGAATTAGGGTAGTAACAATTGGTGCTAGTACCTTTAAATACCTGTGTGGTTGGATTGTACGAAAAATTACCTCCGTTGCAATTTACGCCTTGTGCATCGCTCCAACCTCCCGGTAAAGCACAATTGGAAAAATATATGTTATCAATGTAAAAATCTACAATACCATTGGGCATGCCTGAAAGGATGTACTGTGCCAAGTTCGACCGACTTGTCAAGCCGGTAAAACTGCTGAGTGGAATTTCATAAGAAACCCACTCACCCAAAGTAGGGTTATTAAAGGTTAATTCGTGCTCCGGATTTGGGCCAGCAAAAGTACCATCAGGACCCAAATCAACCAGCTTAATACGAAACTGAGTTGCATTTGCAGACCAAAAATCAATATGAAGTGTATTCATGGCACTCGCATTTACAGGAGCGGAAGTTGTCTCAATACCTAAGAAGGTAACATTTTGATAATACTTAGTACTGTTACCTGCAATTGGAACATCAGTAACCGTAACTGGTGCTGCAGACCAAGGGGTAAGGAAAGTATTTACAGTTACATTACTATAAGTATTACTGAAAAGTGAAATCACCTGATCAGCAGGACATGTAGGCAACGGTGCCGCAGTGGTTGGCGCTGTAGGCAACAGCGGAATAGTGGGACATACTGCAATAAAAGGAGTAGTGATGTCCCTAAGGATCCAGTTGCCTCCAAAGTCGGCCTTGCTCCACAGCAAAGTTAAGGTAACATTTGATGGTGGTGGTCCATTTAACCACCTTAGTATGCTGCGCAATTTGCCAGGAGAAACTTCTACAAAAGGAGCAATGGTTGCGCCGGCAGCACCTTCTATGATCAAGTTGTCAACTGGCGAAGCAGTAGTCGATTCGATATCTACTGTGATTGAGTTTTCTCCGGAGTTTCCTACGGATAGTTTGATTCCTGAAGGGACTTCTGCAGGAATTCCTAAATGGAATACATTTGTATTGCAGTAGGCAGAAGGTACATCACAAGTAGAAAAATAAACATTATCTATAAAAAAATCAGCTACACCATTGGGCATGGTAGAAATAATCAATTGCGCGATATTACTTCTAGTTGTCAACCCAGTAAAAGCTGTCAACGGAATTTGATAGCTGACCCATGTTCCTTGAGCAGGTGCATTAAAGGTTATTTCATGTTCCGGATTTGGGCCTATTCCAAAAGTTCCATCAGCACCAAAATCGACCAGCTTAATACGAAACTGTGTGAAATTTGGTGACCATACATCCATGTGAAAATATTTCATCGCAGAAGCATTGATCTGATTGATAACTGTTTCAATTCCAACGAATGTTACGTCTTCATATTTTTTGGTGTCATTGCCTGCTATTTGAAGATCAGTAAGTGGTCCTGCTCCAGACCATCCTGTTCTCCAGGTATCTACGGGAACATTGGTGTACGCATTGCTAAACATTGACTTAACATTAGCCGCAGGACATGTTGGTGTTGGTGCAGCGACTGTAGGGGCAGTAGGCGCAGGTGGCGGTGGTGGACCTCCACAAACAGCACCAAAAGGTACTGAAATATTTCCAGCACTAAGCTGCCAAAATCCTCCAAAATCACTTGTACTCCATAAAACATTAAAACTTGCATTAACAGGTGGTGTGACATAGGTAAGTGTACCTATATATACACCAGGTGATGGGTTTGAATAAGTAATTGTAACACCTGAAAAAGGAGGGATAAATAAATCATCTAACGTCTTTGTATTAGCAGGAGATGACTCAGCCTTAACTTCCATTGTGTTTGTT
The DNA here is from genome assembly GCA_038246735.1 of Chitinophagales bacterium. Taxonomy (GTDB): domain Bacteria; phylum Bacteroidota; class Bacteroidia; order Chitinophagales; family Saprospiraceae; genus OLB9. The sequence goes on along the minus strand of JBBRVQ010000096.1, from coordinate 1,854 downwards.
CCCGTATTTTTTATCGATATAATTATTTTAGAATCAGGAATATCAGCTGGAAAATGAGATACTAATGTATTGCAATAGGGAGATTGAGCTTGCCCATTGACGTTTTCAGTAAAAGAGAAATTTAAACAAAATAATAAAACAAAGAACAACGATAATTTAGAAAAACAATTTTTCATTTTCATGAAAGTGCTGGATTTCTGAAAAGTATCATAACCCAACGATATTTTGTCGTTGTGATAAAGGGTAGGTACTACTATTTTCATAAAATTTGAATGTGGTTGGTTAAAAAATAAATGAGAAATAATTTTAAATAAGTGAAAATTATTGTTGATCTAAATGTAAATACATAAAATATTGATTTTATGAAACTTTTATATACAACAAAAGCACAAATGTAGCTTTATTGAGACCTAACCTGCTATTTATTCACTACATCAATATTACATCAAAGCAGTATATTTTCGTTTTGACCCATGAAAACGAAGCTTACATCAATAATTTCCATCCCCAACTGATTACACTTGCAGTTTTTAACATGAACCCAATAATAATGACTTTGGTCGGACTTTAGGCAAGGGGTAGACGCACAAGTAGCTATCTGCACACCAAGTCGCTCAGATAGCCCACCGATATGATAGCTATGAATTGATTTTTTTTTCCACAAGGCCGTTCTGCCATGCAAATACGAATCTTATAAAAACATAGATACCTGCTTTCAATAAAAACCTATTCCGAAACAAATCCTTTCCATCTTTTCATATAATCAATAAAATGTTCTCCAAGGTCTTCATCCCTGAGCTGCTGTATCGTAAAGGGTGGTGAAGGCATAGGTGTATCCTGATTTTGAACCAGTGATGGCCAGTTAGGTATACCAATGGCCGCTCTGCCCAAAGCAACAATATCTGCCCCCAAATCAAGTGCTTTATTGGCATTTTGCCCCGTCCAAATTTCACCTGCCACAAGTATGGGTGTGTTTATTGGCACTGCTTCCCTAAAGTACGTGATCAAAGTTTTATCTTTGTTAGCATATTTATCAGGTCTTTTGAGCGCGTCCCAAGGAGAAACATGAATATAATCTGCTCCTTCTTCAGACAATATTCGCGCCAGCTCAAGGCTTTCATCAAAGTCAATGCCCTGAAAAGTGTATTTGTCTTCCGGAGAAAGTCTTATGCCTCTATAAAACCTGAAGGAACTTTTGCTTTGATGTTATTCAGGATAGTTCTAGTCAATTTTGTCCTTTTTTCAAAATTTCCGCCCCACTCATCTGTTCGGGTATTGGTCACCGTACTCATAAACTGATGCAAGAGATATCCATGCGCCCCGTGTAGTTCGACACCATCAAATCCGGCACGATGGGCACGGTCAGCAGCATCGACAAATGACTGTATAGTAAGTCGGAAATCTTCTTTTGTGCCTTGCCTGACATGGATTATTTTACTACCTGTTTTCATCTCATGCGCACTTGCACTCCACGGCGGCAAACCAGTGACATCCTCAGGACTCCTGGCACCACCATGAAATATCTGAACAATGGCCAGACTATGATGATCATGGATACCTTTCGCTAATTTGGTTAATCCTTTCATATGATTATCATCAAAAATACCAAGTTCGCCAGCCCAGCCCTGTCCACCTTTTGACACATGCGCTGCACAAGTGATGATGATACCAAAACCATCTTTGGCACGTCGAGTCAGCCATTTGTATTCATCATCTCCCAAGGTACCGTCATCATTACTTTGTAAATTGGTCAATGGAGCCAGTGCAATTCTGTTGATGGACCTAAGACCTGACTTCGGAAAGGTAAAGGGTGTTAAAAGTTTCATTGCTTATTAAATAAACTAAAATTTCGGT
>JBBRVQ010000095.1:0-14764 GCA_038246735.1 Chitinophagales bacterium | reverse complement strand
GATGAAAACTATGATGCAGATGATGAATCAAAAAGGTATGATGGATAAGAAAGGCATGTGACACATGAAATAATAATTTCAATCTAAAACTAAAAAATTGATGCTCAAATTTTTAAAAACCAAAACTTATGGATATTTAAGACGATTATTACTTCGGATGAATGCGACTTATATCTTGGTTTATATATTTGATATTACTATTTTAAATTTTCGCAACACCTTCCAAATATGCATTAGTATTAAATAAATAATCATGAATACACAACAAATAGTATTGGCATCTAGACCAGTCGGACTACCAACGCTCGACAACTTTCGATTTGAAAATATCGAATTGCCAGATTTGCAGCATGGTGAAGTGTTATTGGATGGTTTGTATTATTCTGTTGATCCTTACATGCGGGGCAGGATGAATGATGCAAAATCTTATGTCCCCCCTTTCCAGATCGACCAACCGATATCAGGGACAGTTTTAGCAAAAGTAGTAAAGAGTAAATCAGATGATTTAAAACCGGGTGATTTCATTTCAGGGAATTTGCCATGGCGTGTCCAAACTATTGCTCCTTCAAAAGGTTTATCAAAAATTGATGCTTCTCTTGCCCCATTAATTTATCATCTCGACGTGCTCGGGATGATTGGTTTGACAGCCTATTTTGGTTTGATGGAAATTGGCAAACCAAAAGCTGGTGAAACTGTGGTCATTTCTGGTGCAGCTGGTGCAGTAGGTTTGGTAGTGGGACAGATAGCCAAAATACAAGGCTGTCGCGTAGTTGGCATAGCTGGTTCTGACGAAAAAATACAATTATTGAAAGACAAATATGGTTTTGACGATGCCATTAATTATAACACTTCTACCAATTTAAAAATGGCCATTTCAACATCATGCCCCAATGGAGTAGACATTTATTACGATAATGTCGGAGGCGAAATATCGGATGCCGTCATCAGCAACATTAACTTTCATGCACGTATCCCACTATGCGGCCAAATTTCTTTGTATAATAGTACTGAAAAACCTGTTGGACCACGCTTACAGCCCATGTTGCTTACCCGCAGTGTTTTGATGCAAGGATTTATTGTAAGTAATTTTAAAAGTCAATTTCCTGACGCAATAAGTCACCTGGCCAAGTGGGTGAAAGAAGGTAAAATAACATCTGAGCAAACCATAGTTCATGGGTTCAATGAGTTGCCCAGTGCATTGCTTGGATTGTTTAAAGGTGCTAATATTGGTAAGATGATCGTTGAAGCTTAAGTTAATTTAAAAAAATGAAAAATGAAAAAGGATAACAAAAATAATAATATGCCATTACAAAAAAATGGCGAAGAAAATAATCAAGTTCAAAAAATATTAAAAGAAGATGAGAATGCTTTTTTAGGTTATCCATTATATCCTCCATCCGATGATATATATAATAAAGCAATTGAAGTTGATTTAAATACTGAAGACCTTAGTAAAATCAAAATTCAGGAAAATGTATCAGGAAAGTGGAATGAAAAAAATTTTAGCGAAGATGTAACTGGAGAAGACCTTGATGTACCCGGTTCCGAAGCCGACGAGGCTCAAGAAAATTCAGGAAGTGAAGATGAAGAAAATAATTATTATAGTTTGGGAGGAGATAATCATAATGATCTTGAAGAAGATAGAGGGTGAAAAATCAGATAGCATAATTATGGATTAGTTAATCCGGCAATACCTGAAATCATATCGAAAAACTTTTTTTTTTATAAATCCAAAACGAGTAACACACATTTAATCAAAATCATTTGTTGTGTTGACCATCGTCACTCTAAATAGATAATTTATACACGAACTTGCTGGAATATATGCAGATTCATGTAAATTTATAAGTATAATTAAATGGATATAAAAGCAGACGATACCGCTAAAAAGATGCGCTTTGGGAAAATTATTTCTGTAAGGGGAAGCGTAGTAGATGTGGCTTTTGAAAATGATCTTCCTCCTATATATGCTTTGCTTCGCTCAGGAAAAGATAAAGAGGTGTCTATTGAAGTATTATCACAACTGAACTACTTTAGTGTACGTGGCATTGCATTGAACCCAACGCAGGGTTTGGCAAGGGGTATGGTAGTGGAAACTGACGGCAATGAATTGACCGTGCCTGTCGGCAAACACATTTTAGGCAGAATGTTTGATGTTTTTGGAAATACCATTGATCATCTTGAACCGCTGCCGAAAGGTGAACGCCGCAACATACACCAATCACCTCCATTATTATCAAAAAGAGCCGTTAAATCCGAAATTTTTGAAACAGGTATAAAAGCCATTGATGTCCTGATTCCATTGGAGCGTGGCGGTAAAGCAGGATTGTTTGGTGGAGCTGGTGTAGGCAAAACAGTATTACTTACAGAAATGATCCATAACATGGTAGGGGATAATGAAGGTATAAGTATGTTCTGCGGTATTGGCGAACGTTGCCGCGAAGGCAATGAGTTATATAATACCATGAAAGATGCCGGACTTTTGAAAGACATGGTGATGTTATTCGGACAAATGAATGAACCTCCTGGCGCCCGATTTCGGATTGGTCATGCGGCACTTACTATGGCTGAATATTTTCGTGATGACGAACACCGTGATGTGTTGTTATTGATTGATAATATTTTTCGTTTTATACAAGCAGGTATGGAAGTTTCTGGGTTAATGGGTCAAATGCCTTCGCGTCTAGGTTATCAGCCAACCATGGGAACGGAATTGTCAGAGCTGGAAGAACGCATTGCCTATACAGATACGGGAGCGATTACTTCCATTCAGGCGGTATATGTACCAGCAGATGATTTGACAGACCCAGCAGCTGTTCATACTTTCTCTCATCTCTCAGCATCCATAGCACTTTCAAGAAAAAAAGCCAGTGAAGGTTTATATCCTTCAATCGACCTGTTACAATCCAATTCAAAAATGGCTACACCCAATATCATAGGGCAAAATCATTATGATATTGCACAGAAAATAAGAGCTACACTTGCACAGTATGAAGAATTAAAAGATATTATTTCTATGCTGGGTATGGAACAATTATCGCTGCAAGATCGCAACGTTGTAAATCGTGCCAGGAAGCTGGAACGGTTTCTTACGCAACCTTTCTTTTCAACCGAACAATTCAGTGGTATCAAAGGGAAGCAAGTTAGTCTGAAGGATGCTCTGAATGGCTGCGAACGTATCATGGCGGATGAGTTCAAAGATTATCCTGAAAGTGATTTCTATATGATCGGCTCTATAGATGAAGTTAAAAAGAATACCTCTAATACTGAAAACAAGGTCAAGCAGGAAGATGTAAAAACAGAAACCAATAATGCAGCTTAATAAAAAATGCCTTTAACAGAATAGTATGACTCTTAAAATTTTTTTACCGTATAAAGTCTTTGCCAATATAGAAAATGTAACTAGCATAGTAATGGAAACAAGTGAAGGTTCTTTTGGTTTGTTGCCGCAACGTCTTGATTGCGTAGCTGCATTGGTACCTGGTATATTTACTTATGAAACAGAGGAGTCTACCCATTATGTTGCTGTTGATAACGGAGTAATGGTAAAAGCGGGTAAAGATGTTTTGGTATCTGTTCGTAATGCGATAGGCGGAGCAGATTTGGGTAAACTTGGTGAGCTAGTAAAAAAGAATTTTAATTCGGAATACGAAAATCAAAAACAAATAACTACCGTTATTGCAAAATTAGAAAGAGGATTTATTTATAGCTTCGATAAACTTGAAAATACATAAGAATGGAAAATACTCCAAATGGAAAAGAAAATACTTTTTTAAGCAGCGAAGTTGCAAGAAAAGAAAAACAAAAATTAAAAGCGCTGCAGCAGAAGAACAGCGTATGGTTTGGTTTGGGTATGATGGGCATGATCGGGTGGACTGTAGCTGTTCCTTCATTGCTCGGTGCAGCGTTGGGGCTTTGGTTAGACAAAAGGAATCCACAATCTTTTTCTTGGACCTTGAGTTTGTTGGTAGTGGGTATTATTACCGGTTGCATTATAGCCTGGCATTGGGTAACGAAAGAAGATAGTGAAATACATAATAATAAACAAGGAAATGATGAATGAAATTTTTAGTATTTTAATACCACTTGTGGGTGGATCTTTACTGGGTATATTGTTTTTTGGCGGCCTATGGTTGACGGTTAAAAAATTAATAGTAACGAAAACGCCAGCACTGCTGATGATAGGTAGTTTCTTTTTTAGGATTGGGATTGTGTTGACAGGATTTTACTTTATTGGTCTGGGCGATTGGAGAAATTTGGTTGCTTGTATGATCGGCTTTGTGGCAGCCCGTTTCGCCGTTTTACACTACACAAAATCATTGGATGGGAAAATGGTAAAAATAAAAAAGGAGATTATTTATGAAGCTTAGTCCCGACCAAACTATTTTCTGGCAACATGGTTTTTTCACCATCAACCTTACCTTAGTTACTACTTGGGTTTTAATGCTGGTATTGATTATTACAGCGCGGTTGATTACACGAAAATTAAAAACAGATATTACCATTTCACGCTGGCAATGTATAGTTGAATTGATTATAACAGGAATAAATAAACAGATTAAAGATATCGGGCTAAAACATCCCGAACAATACATCGGCTTTATCGGTACCTTGTTTTTATTTATTGGTACTGCGAATTTGTGTATTATTTTTCCAGGGTATACACCACCTACTGCGTCGCTTTCTACCACAGCAGCTTTAGCACTTTGCGTATTTGTTGCTGTTCCATTTTATGGTATTGAAAAAAGCGGTTTAGTCGGTTACCTAAAAACATATTTGAAACCAACATTTATCATGCTGCCTTTTAATCTAATCAGCGAAGTTACTCGCACTCTTGCATTGGCAATCAGATTATTTGGTAATATCATGAGTGGTGGAATGATTATAGCAATTTTACTAAGTATCTCGCCATTTATTTTTCCAGTCGTTATGAATTTGCTAGGCTTACTTACTGGGATGGTGCAGGCTTATATTTTTAGCATACTAGCAACAGTGTATATCACCGCAGCAGTACATGATGCAAAAAAAACAGCTAAACCTGATTTAATAACAAATAACAAAAAAGATAAAAATGGATAGTACAACTCTCATTGCAGTAGTATCAATAGTCACTGCAGGATTTACAACTAGTATAGGTTGCATGATGCCCGCAATTGGTGAAGGCAGATCAGTATCATCGGCATTAAGTTCCATTGCACAGCAACCGGATGCAGCACCAACCATTACAAGAACATTATTTGTGGGATTGGCCATGATTGAGTCGACAGCGATATATTGTTTCGTGGTTTCTATGATACTCATTTTCGCCAATCCCTTCTGGAACCATATCATCGCAAAATAATAACTAATGAAAATTGACTGGTTCACTGTAATAGCTCAGCTTATTAATTTCCTCATCCTGGTGTGGTTGCTAAAGAAATTTTTGTATAAACCCATACTCGATGCCGTAAATGAACGGGAAAAAAAGATTAGTGACCAATTGAATGATGCAGAAGAAAAAAAAGCAGGTGCCCTGAAAGAACGGGATGATCTTAAGAAGCAGCAGGAAGAATTTGATCATCAAAAAAAAGGATTAATGGAAAAAGCTATTTTGGATGCAAATACAGAAAAGCAACAATTAATAGATGCTGCAAAAGCGGATGCAAACAGTCTGCGTACCAAAATGGAAAAAGCGGGCAAAGCAAAACTAGAAAATAGTAATGCTGAGATAATCGAAAAATCTAGAAAACAAGTTTTTGCTATTACAAGAAAAGCACTTGCTAATATTGCTTCTGTAAGCCTAGAAAAACAGTCGGTAGACACCTTTATCCAACATTTAAGGGCGTCAAACGATGAGAAAAAAAAACAATTTAGCGATGTGTTCAAGGCCAATTCAAATTCAATTTTGGTAAGCAGTGCATTTGAGCTTTCTGCAAAACAGCAAAATAAAATTAATGATGCCATAAATGAAGTACTCGATTTAAAAATAACCTTACAATTTAAAACCGATCTGGAAATAATAAGCGGAATTGAACTTTCAACAAACGGATATAAACTTTCTTGGAGTTTTTCTGAATACCTAAATTCATTGGAGAAAAACATTTCAGAAACCATAAAAGAAAAAGTAAAACCCGAGCCAGAAAAAATATAATATGCCAGCAATTGAAATAGGTGAAATTCCAAACAATACTTTTAACCAGATGGATGAGGCAATAGAAAACTATTCCTTTTCTTTGGAGCCGCACGAAGTTGGGTTGGTGATCAGTGTGTCAACAGGAATTGCAAAAGTTTCTGGGCTTCCTGGTGCAGGCTTTGAAGAACTACTTGAATTCCCTAACGGTATTTTTGGTATCGCTTATAATATTGATGAAGAAGAAATTGGTGTAATTCTTTTAGGTAAAGATTCATTGCTCAAAGCCGGGGATAAAGTAGTACGAACTGGTAGAGTGATGGATATTCCAGTTGGGGATTCTTTGATAGGGAGAGTAATTGACCCCTTGGGGCAACCAATGGACGACAAAGGATCAATCATTCACAGCGAACGGCTACCCATTGAACGACCTGCCCATGCCATTATGGATCGAAGTCCTGTGACGGCTCCCTTACAAACAGGTATAAAAGTAATTGACGCGTTGATTCCAATTGGTCGTGGCCAGCGTGAATTAATCGTGGGTGATCGCCAAACGGGTAAAACGGCCATTGCCATAGATACTATTCTTAATCAATATGATAAAAATGTTTTGTGCATTTATTGCGCCATCGGGCAGCGTGCGTCTGCAGTAGCAAAAGTGATTGCCAACCTAAAAGAAAAGGGAGCGATGGCATATACGGTTGTGGTAGTAGCAGAAGGCAATAATTCTCCAGGGCTGGAATACATTGCACCTTACGCGGCTACCAGCATTGCAGAGTATTTTATGGAAAATGGGCGTGATGTATTGATCGTTTATGACGACCTTACACACCATGCACGTTCTTATAGGGAACTATCTTTATTGTTAAGAAGGCCACCGGGACGAGAAGCATACCCAGGTGATATTTTTTATATCCATTCGAGATTATTGGAGAGGTCAACCCATTTAAGTGATAGATTGAAGGGAGGATCATTAACGGCTTTGCCTATTATAGAAACGGAAGCACAAAATATTTCTGCATATATTCCTACCAATCTGATTTCAATTACAGATGGACAGATTTACCTGTCCCCTAAACTATTTGAGTTGGGAATTCTACCTGCAGTTGATGTGGGTAAATCTGTTTCTCGGGTGGGTGATAAGGCCCAATTACCGGTTTATCGTTCCATAGCAAATTTAAAACTGGAGTATTCACAATTTGAAGAACTGGAAACTTTTGCCCGTTTTGGCACAAGATTGGATGAAAATACAAAAAAGACCATTGAGCATGGAAAACGCATACGGGAATGCCTGAAACAGTCAGAACTACAGCATATGCCGGTATCAGAACAAATTGTGATTTTGCTTGCATTGATAAATGGTTTACTAGATACCATACCACTCGAAAAAATGAAGGATGCAGAAGGAGCACTGCTTAAAAACATGGAAGTTTTTCCGGATGAAATCATTAAACGATTATTCTCAGATGCAAAGTTAAGTGAGGAAGATAGCGAAGTTATTTTAAAGTTTGCTGCGACAATACTTATCCCGTTTCAAGACAAGGCAAAAACGGATCAGGATAAAAATCTACCTACGCCAGCTCAAAATAAAACCTAATGGATACGTTAGAAAATTTACGAAGCAAAACTGAAGGAGCAAAGGATCTGAAATCTGTTGTTAGCGCCATGAAAGCTATGGCGGCCTCTAACATTATCCAATATGAGACTGCTGTTGGATCGCTGGATAATTATTTTCGCACAATAGCTTTAGGCATTATTGCTTATTTTAAGGCAGAAAAAATTGAGGCCATAACTGAAATGACACTATCAAAAAGAAAATCGCAAGAAGTGATTTGCGCTATTGTCTTCGGATCAGACCAAGGATTGGTAGCTAAGTTCAATGATTCAATGGCAGATTTCGTAACCAAATCGCTTAATGATATACCAGGTAAAAAGCAAATTTGGGCTGTAGGTGAACGTGTTCAGTTACTTTTATCGGATGAAGGGTTTGATACGACAAAATTATATGAAGTTCCTAATGATATTCAAGCAGTATCTCCATTAGTAGCAGAAATTTTGACCATGTGTCAGGAGTATCAGCAAAAGGAAAAAGTAAATACGTTTTATATTTTCCACAATCAACCCAAGCCTAGTTCAGGTTATACACCTGTGATACAGCGGTTTTTACCATTGGATGCTAAATGGATGGAAACATTACAGACCATTCAATGGCCTACAAAATCACCTCCACAGATTGCAGGAGGAGCAAAGCCTACACTGGCTGCACTCATTAACGAATATCTTTTTACTTCCCTTTTTAAAGCCTGTGTAGAATCATTAGCTAGCGAAAATGCAAGCCGCTTGGATGCCATGCAACGAGCTGAAAAAAATATAACTGACCTGTTGGAAGAGCTCGGTAAAAAATATCATCGCCTTCGACAGAGTTCTATAGACGAAGAGCTATTTGATGTGGTTTCGGGATTTGAAGCATTGAACAAAGTACGAGCTGCACCTATAGTTGCAATTAAAAAAGTTGATTAATGAGCTGTATTTTGAAAAACAATCACATAGTAAATATGAAATTAAGAATAACGTGTATAACACTTATCGCATAACAAATTCTTATGAATGAATTCTCAAAATGGATACGAAAAAATTATAACAAGATTACAGGCAGTATTGCATTTTATCCGGCAATCATAGCATTTGGATTTCTCTTGCTTTCGTGGCTTATGCTTGAGTTTGATTATTCCCAAGCAGGAAAGAATTTTAAATCTTTTGTTAGCTGGATCAGGCTGAATGACGCTTCAACCGCGCGTTCAATAGTATCTACGATAGTTGGCGGTATCATCTCACTTACTGTATTTAGTTTTACCATGGTGATGATTTTGCTCAATCAAGCAGCATCACAAATGAGCAACAGGATGCTGAGTAGCATGATTGGCAATCGGTTTCAACAAATAATACTTGGCTTTTATATTGGCACCATCGTATATGCTTTATTCTTATTAAGTTCAATACGTGATATTGATTCTGGTATTTATGTACCAGCACTAAGTATTTATTTGTTATTATTACTTACAGTGGGCGATATTTTTTTGTTTATTTATTTTCTGCATTACGTTACCCAATCAGTAAAATTTGAAACTATAATAACACGGGTGCATAAAAAAACACTGCACGCGCTCAATAGAATCTGCACTGATGAATATCCGCAAGTTTACACGACGCCAGAAACAAAAGGACAAATCATCTTTATGCTTTCTTCTGATTATTACCAGGGTTTTAATGAAAGAGAATTGATGAAATTTGCTTGTGAACATGAAGGCACAATTCAATTTTTACATCCCGCGGGTGCTTACCTTTTGAAAGGTTCGCCACTCTTAACTTTTTACAGCACTAAACAATTAAAGGAGGAAGGTATAAAAAAAATATTTACGCCGATAGATTTGTATAACGGTCAACCTATAGAACAAAATCCTTATTATGGGTATCACCAGCTTGCTGAAGTAGCCATAAAAGCTTTAAGCCCCGGCATTAACGATCCTGAAACAGCGGTATTAAGTATTCATGCATTAACCGATCTTCTTTTGTACAGATTAAATCATTATATAAAAAATGTTTTTAAGGATGAAAATAATATACCCAGAATTGTTACTGTTGAATGGAATTTCGAACAACTCTTCGGCAAATGCTATAATCCTATTTGGAATTATGGTAAAGATGATTTGTATATTCAAAATTCTTTAACCTGCATGTTAGAACAATTAAAGCAGGCAGATACAGAGGGAAATCATACAGCATTATTTAATGTTTTTCTTAATAAACTGAAGGCACAAAAAGCCGAAAACATATCTTAAATTCTCAAGATGAAGAATAATTTGATTTGGTTTTGGGATTAGATGCATTAAAGAAAGTATCATATAAAAATTTAAAGTAATGAAAAAAGAACAAAAACAACTTCTCCACCAACTTTATATTGAGTTGGTAAAACTTCAGAAGGAAATTATTTCTTCTGACTTGAAACTATTAGTTATTCTTGAAGGCAGAGATGCTGCAGGAAAAGACGGAACAATAAAAAGAATTATTAAACATTTAAGCCCGCGCGAAACGAGAGTGGTTGCATTGGGTAAACCTTCTGACAGAGAAAATATGCAATGGTATTTCCAGAGATACACAGCACATCTTCCTGCAGGCGGAGAATTCGTGATATTTAACCGAAGCTGGTACAATAGGGCTGGAGTTGAACACGTCATGGATTTTTGTACCAGAAAACAGTATGAAGCTTTTTTTACTGATGTGGCATTATTTGAAAAGATGTTGGAAAATTCCGGCATTTTTGTAATGAAGTATTATCTTTCTATCAGCAAAAAGGAACAGGAAACACGTCTTGAAGCGAGAAAAGATGATCCTTTGAAGCAATGGAAAATAAGTCCTATTGACGAGAAAGCACAAAAGATGTGGAAAAAATATTCCGAAGCAAGAAATGAAATGCTTGAGAAAACAAATTTTGGATATTCTCCATGGTATATTGCCAATGCAGAGGACAAAGATGATGTACATATTGCATTGATCTCTCATTTACTTTCGAGAATAGATTATAAAAACAAAAATAAAAAACTGGTTGATAAAGAATATAGTTTGATCTATCCCGCAACAAAGCTGAATATAAAAGGTAAACTTTATGAATAATATTTTTTAAAATTTTTTATATGCTATTAATTATTTTTAGTTTAGTTACTATCATTATAGGATATGTCATATATATATCTGTAAAAACGAAACCACCACTCCCACAGTGGGAAGCTGATATTCAAAAAAATATATTACAACAGCATGTATTGTTTTATCAGCAATTAAATGAAGAAGAAAAGAATGAATTTGAAAACCGCATTCAGCGCTTCCTGCAAAACGTGCGCATAACCGGCATTGAAACTACTATTGACGATAATGACAGAGTCTTTGTTGCCGCTGGTGCCATAATACCTGTTTTTGCTTATAAAGGATGGGAGTACAGAAACATTCATGAAGTATTAATATATCCAGGTTCATTCAATAAAGATTATCAAACAAAGGGAAAAGAACGAGATCTGCTTGGCATGGTGGGCAATGGACCTATGCAGGATATTATGATACTTTCACAACAGAGTTTGCGAAATAGTTTTTTAAATTCTAATACTAAATCAAATACAGCCATACATGAATTTGTGCATCTTTTAGATAAAGATGATGGATATACGGATGGCTGCCCTGAGAATTTATTGAATCATAAATATGCGTTGCCCTGGTTGAAACGGATTCATGAGGAGATAATACTAATACAGAAGGGAAAGTCAGATATAAACCCTTACGGGGCAACAAATGAAGCAGAGTTCTTAGCTGTTGCATCTGAGTATTTTTTTGGACAACCGCAATTAATGCAGAGAAAGCATCCCGATTTATACAATTTATTGGAACAGGTATTTATTCCGGTAAATAAAGAATAATGCTATAGTGCATTTCATATTGCTGATTGAAATTTTATTAGTATTGGCATATGATTTCATTTATGGGTTTCATGGCTGGGATTCAATCACTGAAAAAATGATGCGCAAAATGACAACTTTAATTTTGAAATTAATCATAACAATGCTTGAAACTATGATCACTAAATTATTTCTTGATATCATGGGTTGTTTTGCTCACTAACGGATGGGTCCACAAATTCAGGCACTGGACTACAGATTTAGGTATCACCAATATCCGTCATACCTATTATCCATCAACTTCCGATGAGTTAAAGGCTTTAGGTTTACATATAAAATAAAATTCTAATGTGTGAATGATATAACTAATATTGGTAATTGTGTAATATCAGAAGGAATTAAATTACTTACCTTATTGCTTATTAATAATCAGTTGAGTCGGATATTTTGAACAGTTGTAAAAAGCGTAGATCAAGACGATGAAATAATTAAAATATATAAAATGAACCAGATTAAAAATATTTCTATAAAAGAAAATGATGCATTGCTTAAATTCCCTGTATATGTTACCCTACTTTCTGCTAATTTTGATAGTAAACTGGATGAAGCAGAAAAAAAAGCAGCAATTAAATTTTCTCACATAAAAACATATTCTTGTGATCCACTGCTTACTTCATTTTACAAAGAGGCTGATAAATCATTTGAACAGAATATGCTGCAACTTGATAAGGATTTGCCTAAAAATAATGAAGAAAGGGCTGCCGTTATCAAAAAAGAATTATTGGATCTCGAAAAAATTGTTTTGAAGCTGGGAAATGAATATGCCAAGGTATTTCATCGGAGCATGAAGTCATTTAAAGAGCATGTATCACAAGCACACCATAATGTATTGGTGGATTTTATTTTTCCGATACCTATTAAAGGATTAAGTTATTAGTTTGAATGAAAATATTTAAAACTAGGACTGTATATATCGTAAATGATGCACCTGTTTTGGCACAAGCAGACATAGGCATTGCAGTAGGCAGTGGCAGCGATATTGCAGCCGAAACCGCAGGTATCATTTTAGTAAATAGCAATCCAAAAGACATCGCAAGTCTGATTTTATTTGGCAAGGCAATCCATCGTAAAATGATTCAGAATTTGATTTGGGCGACGGGCTACAATGTGGTGGCAATACCGCTTGCGGCAGGTGTACTTTATAAATGGGGCATTATGTTATCTCCTGCGGTTGGTGCTGTACTGATGAGCGTGAGCATTATTGTCGTTGCCATTAATGCAAAATTGTTGACATTAGAAACAGTTTTTAAAACTAAATAAAAATAAATAATTATATGACAAAGATAAGAGTAGCAGTTAATGGATATGGAGTCATTGGAAAAAGAATTGCTGATGCCGTTCTTTTACAGGATGATATGGAACTAATCGGCGTTGCTGACGTAGTAGCTGATTGGAGAATAAAAACAGGCGCAAAAAATAATCTTCCTATTTTTGGTTTTAATGATGATACGGTTGATAAAATGAAAACATCAGGCTTGAATGTTAAAGGAACTTTAGATGATTTGCTGAAAAATGTGGATATCGTCTGCGATGCAACACCAAAAAAAGTGGCGGCATTAAATTTTGAGAAATATAAAAATGCAGGCGTGAAATCCATTTTCCAGGGCGGAGAAAAACATGAGCTTACGGGGCATTCGTTTGTGGCACAGGCAAATTATGCAAGTGCCATTGGACTTGATGCTACAAGAGTTGTTTCATGCAATACTACAAGCATCGTTCGCATGATTGGGGCATTGCGTCAATCAGGTTTATTCAAAAAAGGCAATGGAGTTCTTGTTCGCAGAGCTACAGATCCATGGGAATCCGACCATTCAGGAATTATGAATACCATTGTTCCCGGGACAACGATTCCATCTCATCACGGACCCGATGCCCAATCAATAATACCTGGACTCGAAATTACAACCGTTGCAGTGCTTGCTGCCCATACCACCAGTCATTTTCATAACTGGCATGTGGCGCTTAGCCGTCCTGCATCGAGGGAAGAAATAATGGCCATTTTTGAAAAAATACCAAGAGTTATTTTTCTTAGGGAGAGTGATGGCCTTACTGCCTTAAATCATACCATTGAATTGATGAGTGATTTGGGAAGACCACGAGGTGATATGTGGGAAGTAGGATTGTGGGTAGATAGTTTGACAGTGAAAGACCATGACCTTTATTTTAATTATCAAGTCTATAATCAAGCCATTGTTGTTCCCGAAACCATCGATGCCATCAGGGCTTTGACGGGTATTGAGCAAGATGCCATGGCTTCTATTAACAAAACAAATAATGCAATGGGAATAATGCAGGGAGATATTTTTTAAAATCAGTTCAAAATCATGAATAAACAAATATTAAAGGATACGATTACACAGCTTTTTGCAAATAGCAAAGGTATACTTGCAATGGATGAAAGCACAGGGACTTGCAATAAACGTTTTGCCGCAGAAGGCATTCCACAAACAATTGAAATGCGGCGCAAGTATCGAGAACTTATTGTTACAACGCCTGGTTTGAATGAAAGCATTGGCGGCGCTATTTTATTTGATGAAACTATCCACCAGCAAACAAAGGACGGGATTCCTTTTACTGATGTGCTTATTAATGCCGGAATTATTCCAGGAATTAAAGTTGATATGGGCGCTAAACCAATGGCAGGTTTCTCCAATGAAAAAATTACTGAAGGCCTCGATGGTTTACGTGATCGTTTAGCAGAATATAAAAAAATGGGCGCACGTTTTGCCAAATGGCGGGCAGTAATTTCAATACGGGATGGTAACCCTACAATAGCATGTATTGAAGCAAATGTTCATGCCTTGGTACGCTATGCAGCCTTATGCCAAGAGGCTGGCATTGTACCTATAGTAGAACCTGAAGTGCTGATGGAAGGCAATCACAGCATGCAGAAATGTTATGATGTAACTGAGCTGGTTTTTAAAACCCTTTTTTATCAATTGTATCAATATAAAATTGATCTAGATGGAATGATTCTGAAACCCAATATGGTGATTGCTGGAACGCAAAGTGCGGCACAAAATACTATGGATGAAGTCGCAGAAGCTACCGTAAATTGTTTACTGTCTTCTGTCCCAGCGTCTATGCCTGCCGTTGCATTTTTATCGGGCGGACAATCTCCTGAAGATGCAACTGCGCATTTGAACGCAAT
>JBBRVQ010000094.1:0-14812 GCA_038246735.1 Chitinophagales bacterium | reverse complement strand
TCAAAGAAGACAAAAATGAAGGTGCAGGAAATCGATAATATGGATAAAATCCTACCAAATAATGTTTTTGTTATACCATACAATAAAGGTCTAGAGGTAACGGATGGCCACATAAAATTAATTCCTCGTTCTGAAAGTGGCTCAGCCATCTCGATCGACATTCTTTTTTCTTCACTTGCGGAAGCACAAAAAGAAAGAGTGATCGGTATTGTTCTTTCTGGTAGCGCCAGTGATGGCTCAGTGGGCATTAAAGCCATTAAACAAGAAGGTGGCTTAACCTTTGCACAGGACGATTCGGCAAAATTTACCAGCATGCCTCACTCTGCTATAGCCACGGGTGCAGTAGACTTTATATTATCGCCAAAAGATATTGCACTTGAACTGGTGAGACTTAGCAAACATCCCCTAATTAAAACCACTGAAGTGAAAAACGGTGAAGAAGATTTGATAGATAATCAAAATCCCGATTTAAAAACAATTCTCAGCCATTTACACAAAGACAAAGGTGTTGATTTCAGTGTCTACAAATTGAGTACCATCAAACGGCGAATTGTCCGCAGAATGTCGTTGTATAAAATAAAGACCCTCAAAGAATATTCAAAACTGCTTACACAAAAAAATGTAGAGATCAATATTCTCTATCAGGACTTATTGATAAATGTAACCAGTTTTTTCCGCGACACCGACACACACAAATATTTAGAAGAAAATCTTTTCCCTAAATTGCTTAAAGGAAAAAAAGTGGGTGAATCTTTGCGTATATGGGTTCCTGCCTGTTCGACAGGACAGGAAGCCTATTCTATTGCCATGATGATACTCGAAATTCAGGGTAGCCAAACCACCAGTGTCCCTGTTCAGATATTTGCCACTGACCTTAGCCAACAGGCAATAAGCAAAGCCCGTATCGGTACTTACACTAGTCAGGAATTGGAAACTGTTTCGCCCAAAAGAATACAGCGTTTCTTTACCAAAGATGACGGCAGTTTTCGGGTGAATAAATCCTTGCGAGACATGTGTCTATTCGCACCGCATAATATATTAGGTGATCCACCTTTCTCGCGCCTTGATTTTATAAGTTGTTGCAATCTCTTTATTTATTTAGATATTGCTGCTCAAAAAAAAGCAGTCAACACATTTCATTATGCGTTAAACAGCGATGGTTTTTTGATGCTCGGTAAGTCCGAGAACATCAGTCATTCATCTAACTTATTTACAGGTTTTAATAAAAAGTATAAGATATTTTCGCGCAAACTCAATTCAGGCACTCGCACACTACCTTCTCTCTCTACAGGATATGTACAACAAACGGAAGCTGAAAAAAGTGTGCCAACAGTCTATCAAAAACCAACTCAAAAAAATAGTTCTAATCATTATGATGGACTTGACAATGACATTGATGCATTGCTTGTTTCTGAGTTTATGCCCCCAAGCGTTGTCATCAATTACCAAATGGAAATTGTACAGTTTCGTGGCACAACCGATTTATTTCTCACACACCCAAAAGGAAAAGCGACTTTTAATATTTTAAAAATGGCGAGGCCTGAGATTGCTTTTGAGTTGCGTAATGCCATTGCAAAGGTGATTAAAACTAAAGATAGGTTTCGTAAAGGCGGAATTGAATTAAAAATAAATGCCACAATAAGAATAATAAGTGTTGAAATAGTGCCCATTGAAATACAAACGGATGAACCATTGCTTTTAGTTATTTTTACCGAACATGAACAAGCAGAAATTTATGCACAACTGGTTGAAGGCGGAAAAAATAATTCACTTGCCAAGGATAGAAGGATAAAAAAACTGGAAGATGATTTGGCAATCGCCCACGCTGATGCCATTGCCATAGCACAGGAACACGAAACTTTTACCGAGGAGTTGCAAAGTGCCAATGAAGAAGTAGTGTCAAGTAACGAAGAGTTACAAACGTTAAATGAAGAATTGGAAACGTCTAAAGAAGAGATAGAATCTGCGAACGAAGAGCTCATTACGACCAATCAGGAATTGCATTCACGTAATGATCTGCTCAATGAATCGTATGAATATTCTGAAGCAATCGTGAGCACCATGAATGAACCCATGCTTGTATTAGGTAAAGACCTTCGGGTAAAATCTGCCAACAAACCATTTTATACAACATTTGATGTTACCGAAGAACAAACTAAAGGAAAGCTTTTATACGATTTGGGAAACAAACAATGGAATATTCCTAAATTGCGTGAAATGCTTGATGATATCTTTACAAAAGATGCTCAATTATTCAACTACGAAGTGAAACACACCTTTCTGCATTTGGGTGAAAAAATAATGTCACTCAACGCAAGCCGTATTATTCAGGAAGCGCACAGGGAACATCTAATCCTCCTAATCATATCCGATATTACAGAAGTAAGACGACTATTATTGGAAAAGGAGCTGAAGGAAAAAGAATTGCTTAACAGTGAGATTGCCAGGGCTAAAATAGAAAGGGAATTGGGAAAAAAGCTTTTGAAGAAGGAAATTGAAGCCAGAATAAAAATAGAAGAAAGTGAAAAACAATTCAATATCCTTGCAAATAATATACACAACCTGGCTTGGATGGCGAATGCCGACGGTTGGATTTTTTGGTTTAACGACAGATGGTATGAATACACGGGTACTACCCCAGAAGAAATGGAAGGCTGGGGTTGGAAATCAGTGCATGATCCTGAGCAATTGCTATTGGTGGAGGAGCGATGGCGTCAATGTATACATAGTGGAGAGCCGTTTGAGATGGTATTTTCGTTAAAAGGGGCAGATCATTTGTATCGGCCATTTCTCACTAGTGCAATACCTATGTTTAACAAAAAAGGAAAAGTAATTCGTTGGATTGGAACAAATACCGATATCAGTGAACAAATGAAGCAGTCAGATATCATTAAGGAAAGCGAAAAAAAATTCAGACAACTGGCAGAATTAATGCCTCAAAAAGTATGGACAGCAGATGCCCGGGGTAATAAAACTTATTTTAATCAAACATTTCTGGATTATACTGGTCTCTCAATAGAAAATATAAATGATTGGGAATGGAAAAAAATCACTCATCCAGATGATTTTGATGAAAATGAAAAACGATGGAAACGATCCATCGCCTCTGGTAAAGACTTTGTAATGGAAAGCAGGTTTCTTCGACATGATGGAGCATTTTTATGGCACCTTACACTGGCAGTTCCTTTGAAGGATGAGCACGGTAAAATAATCCTTTGGATTGGTACTAAAACCGAAATACAAGAGCAAAAAAATCAAAAAGAATTTTTGGAAAAAGCAGTGGAAAATAGAACCGTAGAATTACTTCAAGCTAATAAATCGCTCAAAAATATGAACAAAGAATTGGAAGCATTCACTTATGTTTCCAGTCACGATATGCAGGAGCCGCTGCGTAAAATTCAAACCTTTGCAGGCAGATTAATGGAAAAAGAAAGTCAAAACTTATCTGATACCGGGAAAAATTATTTCCATCTCATGCAGAGTGCAGCAGAACGAATGCAAACTCTAATTCAGGATTTACTTACCTTCTCCCGTTTAAACACATCAGATAGGAAATTTGAGCTTACGGACCTTAATACCATTATAGAAGAAGTAAAAAAAGATTTTAGAGAAGCCATTGAAGAAAAAAAGGCCATCATAGAAGTAAAGGGAATATGCGAAGTAAAAATTATTCCCTTCCAGTTTCAGCAACTTATGCAAAATCTTATAAGCAATACACTTAAGTTTTCTAATCCTAAAGTTCCACCACATATAACCATTAGCAGTGTCAATATTAAGGTTAATAAAGAAAATATCGGCAATCTTATGCGAGGAAAGGAATACTGCCACATTACCATCTCTGACAATGGCATTGGCTTTGAAAATGAATTTAGTGAAAAAATATTTGAAGTATTCCAAAAGCTCCACAGCAAAGATGAATTCGCTGGCTCTGGCATCGGGCTTGCTATTGTCAAAAAAATAGTTGAAAATCATAACGGCTTCATTACTGCAACAGGCGAACTAAATAAAGGAGCTACTTTTGATATTTATATTCCTGCTTTGCCAAAAAAATAATACAAAATGAACAACTCACCATTACAAATTCTTCTTGCAGATGACGATGAAGCTGACCGCTTTCTTTTTACAGAAGCTTTTTCAGAATTAAAAATTAAAACCGTCGTTAAAACAGTCAATGACGGTGCTCAACTCATGGAATATCTCAATATCAAGGATGCCAAGTTACCACACCTTCTTTTTCTTGATCTCAACATGCCCCGCAAAAATGGTTTGGAATGTTTGAAAGAAATTAGAAGCAATGAAAAACTAAAAGATGTTTCCATAGCTATTTACTCCACGTCTGACAATAAAAATGATATGGAAGAAACATTTCTTAACGGAGCTAATGTTTATATCACCAAACCCGCTGATTTTACCATGCTTAAACAATTTTTAGAAAAAGCAGTAATGACGACCTATCAATATCAAGACAAAGGAATGAATCTAGAAAATTTTTTATTAAAGATATAATGTACGTTAGCACTTTTGCAAGGTACTTTTTTTCAGGTGTTTGGCCGAAGTGTAAATCATTTAGAATTTGCAGTTCCTGTTGGTTGTAGGTACGGTGCAACTGCAAACAAATCTTATGTAAAAAGAGTTTTTGAGACATCAGAAAAATTAATAAGCAGAGGCAATTGACAAAATGGTGAATAACAAATCGAACGGCTTAACAGAAGTTATTATATAGAGAATCCCGCTCTGGACTATAATAAAATGCTCATTTCAATTATCTCATTTTTTTAGTTTTTGACTCCATATTCAGCCCAAAACAGCTAAACTAAGAAATTAAGTAAAAACACATTGAGATAACATTCTGACCATGAATTTACTAAAATTAATTGGAAAATATCCAAAAAAAAAGCTTTTGATTGCAATGGATATCAGAAACTTTCTAAATATGCAAAGTGCTGAACAAAAGGCCGACAAGATATTAACTTTATCCTTTTAAGCGGTTTAGTTTACCATTTTGGAGTTTATGTAGCGCTAACACTAGGTCTTGGAAACAATCATTGTTTTTACGTGTTGAAATTCGAAAAGTATAAGATGGCGGAGAAGATGGCCCAATTTAATAGCTTTGGAAGTCGACCGTTCTCAACTTTCCTTTGTGGGAAAAGGCTAGTAAAGTACAAACAAATCATAAAACACAATATCACTAATGATAGATAAAAGAACGCTTAATTTTCTAAAAGATCTCAAACTAAATAACTCAAAAGAGTGGCTTGACGACAATAAAAAATTGTATGAAACTGCTAAAAATGATATTCTTACTTTGGCAGCTGAATTGATAACTTCACTTTCTGATATTGACAGGACCATTTCAAGCGCATTTCTTGACCCTAAAAAATGTATAACAAGACTAAATAGAGACTTGAGATTTGCAAAAGACAAAACCCCATATAAAACAGATTATTATATCGTTTTAAATAAGAATGGGAAAAATAGCCCTTCTGCTTTTTATTTTTTGCATATTGAACCAGACAACTGCTTTGTAGGTGGTGGCGTATATAATCCTCAACCCGAACAATTGAAAAAGATTAGACAAGAAATTGATTATGCTTTTGACGAGTGGACAGCCATAGTTAATGACAAATTTTTTAAGAAAACATTTCCCAGCGGAATCAATAATTCAGGTGTTTTGAGCAGGACACCAAAAGAATTTAATGAATCAAATAGAGCAATTGAATTTTTAAAAATGAAAGGCTTTTACACCATGGAAAAACTAACGGATAAAGAAATAATGTCAAATGACACATTTGCAAAAATCAATTCCTGCTATAAAACAACAAAGCCATTGGTGGACTTTTTAAATCGAGGAATGGAATATGACTAAAATGAAAAGGCTCAGCAGCTAACAATTAAGTTTTCGCGGTTTGGGCCACACAAGATAACTGTTCAGATTGCAGTGAGATCTATTGAACTAATGCCTGCTTTGAGAGATAGGCAGGGAAATTCGGTAGCAATCCTAGTTTCTTGAAAATAATAGAGTCAGGAAAAAATTGTTAAGGTATTCCAGTGAAATTAATATCCATTAGAGAGCTATAAATTTTTATAAACTATCATTTGAATTAATCAGGCTACTTCATGATTCCAAATAGTAAGCTTTGATCAGTCTACCTCTTGTGTGTAAAACATCTTTGCTATATATTTGTGACATAAAAAGTATCACCTTGGCTCATACATACAATTTTATTAAGGAGCATTTTATTGCTAGTTTTTTCATTTCATGCCCTGCTGTAGCGACAGAATACCGTTTTTTATTCTTGAAAATATTAATTGCAAAATGAAACTTAGCCCACAAGAATTAGCAGGAAACGGATATGCTCTACTTGACGGATTAGGACATAAAGAATTAGTGCCTTTCATTCGGACCTATATGAAAAAAATGACGAAGTGTGCCGTGATTTATAATCTGAATAACTTAATTGTATTTGGAATTGCCGGATACTATTTTGTGGAAGGTTACAACTTGCCCAATTATAATTTCGGAGGCCGCTTTACTCATTTTGTGTATGCACTTGCCATTGCTTTTGTTTTGCTTCCATTACATGAATACATACACGTTATGGCATATAAATCACAAGGTGCTGAAAAAACATCATATGATACCAACCTGAAGAAATTTTATTTTATGGCACTTGCTGATAATTTTGTAGCCAATAAAAAGGAATTTGAAGTTGTAGCACTTGCCCCTTTTTTAGTTATAACAACGACCTTGGCAATTTTACTTTTTATTGTACATTCAAATTGGACACTAACCATAATTGGAACTTTACTTGCACATACTGCCATGTGTCCGGGTGACTTTGGTCTATTCAGTTACTTTGAATTCAAGGTAACATAAGATGACACAGAAAAGCAAATTTCATACTTTTATGGAAAGGCTAAATAAAAGATAAAAGACATAGCGTAAATGAATGACTTCTATAAACAACCTAAATTATTGCAATGGCTTGATGCAATATTGTTACTGATAATAGGATTTTATCCGGCTATATTGATTATTGAAATGGCATATGATCAACCTATGTTGAATTTATTATTTTTGATTTACATACCTATTGGACAATTTATTGCCACACCCATCTTTAGACTTTCTGGCGTTTACAAATATTACTCACCTATGCTGATCGGTTATATGCCAAATAATGTTCAAATAGACTTGCACAGTGGCGGAAGTTTTGATTATCTGTTTGTCATGAGAAAATTCAAAATAGGTTTTGAAACCAGAAATAGAATATTGACTTATCATCTTGAAGGTTTATTAAATATTATTGCGCAAATAGAAAACGGTGCTATTCCAAAATCAGTTATTATTTCCGGAACATCCTATTTTTTTAATAAAAGGACATTAAATAAACTTGGATTTGAGTTACAAAAGCCATCTATGTTTTATAGAATTAATCTATTGTTAAATTTTATTGACTTGATATGGATGTATTCTATAGCACAAGGTCATTTTTCGATTCCGAAGATATGGACAGCAAACATGGCGAGTATCGAAGGTGGAATATTGGTAGACCATAAAGATATGATTGAAGCATTATATAGAAAATTGACCATTAAAACAAAAATGATTGTTTAACATATAGCCGTATATACATCAGCACATTACCAGACGCGAAAACATTATTAAAACGAAATAGGTCTATTTACTTCTTTTGTGGAAAACTAGTTTTACCAGAAATTTTACCAAATCAATTTGCCACGCCAAAATACCATACTAACAATCATATTTCTCCACTTCACATTTCAGAAAAGCAATTTGTTTTTTGACGGCCTTTAACTCTTTTATCTTTTCCTCTATTTGGGCCAATTTACGATCTAAAATTTCCAGCTTTATTGATTTAGTTATTCGTTTGCTGTACCAGGCATCTATCAGTTCTTTTATTTCAGCCAAAGTAAACCCAACGGACTTTGCGTCTCTAATCAAATCTAATTTATCCACTACTTCATCATCATAAAAAGTATAATTGTTGCTTTTTACATCGTCTTTTTTCTTACCACTAAACAAGCCAGACTTTTCATAAAATCGTATGGTGGCTATGGGCATACCTGTTTCTTTGGAGAGTTGATGGATTAACTTCATATTTGTTAATGCGATGTTATTTTTAATACTATAAACTATACTTCATACTTTATAGTTACAAATATAATACATACTTTTGCATATCAAATAAAAAAGTGTGTAAAATGAGTAAAACAATTTTAATAACAGGCGCATCAACGGGTATTGGAAAACTAACCGCTATCTATTTTGTCGAAAAAGGGTGGAATGTCTCCGCAACGATGCGAACGACAGACAAAGGAAAGGATTTATTAAAATACCCCAACCTTAAAATTTTTGCCTTGGATGTTATGAATGAGCGGAGCATCAAACAAGCTATAGACGATACCATGGCTACATTTGGCGACATTGATGTGTTGTTCAACAATGCAGGTTATGCGTTGGTTGGTGCATTCGAAGCGATGAACCAAGAACAAATCAAAAAGCAATTTGACACCAATGTTTTTGGCGTCATGAATGTAACCAGGGCTATTTTACCTCATTTCAGAGCCAAAAAAAACGGAATGATCATCAATACTACTTCTATGGGTGGATTGATTACCTTTCCTTTGTATAGTGTATATCACAGTACCAAATGGGCGTTGGAAGGTTTTATGGAGAGTGTACAATTTGAGCTAAAAGAGTTCAATATTAAAGTGAAAAATATAGAACCGGGTGCCATAAAAACAGAATTTGAAAATGCCATTGATTATGTTTCTACCAAGGATTATGACAAATATACCAACCAGGCACATAAAAACATGTTGGATACCTACAAAACTGCTCCAACGGCCGAAGTTGTGGCTAAAAAAGTATGGCAAGCGGCCAATGACAACTCTTATCGTTTGCGATATGCCGTGGGCGGTTCTGGGCCTTTGTTGTTATTTATGCGTTGGTTGTTGCCTTTATCCTGGTTTACACAAATCGTAAGAAGTCAGGTTGAAAAAGGAATTAAATAAATGAAAAATATACTGATCATCAATGGACATCCGAACAAAAAAAGTCTATGTTTTGGATTTGCCGAAGCTTACAAAAAAGGAGCCTTAGAAAGCAAAGCCCAAATACAGGAAATTGTAATCGCGGATATGAAATTTAATCCAAATCTTGAATTTGGTTATCAAAAACGGACTGAATTAGAACCAGACCTTTTAGACGCTTGGGAGAAAATTAAATGGGCAGACCATTTGGTTTGGATACATCCTGTTTGGTGGGGAGGCTTGCCAGCCATCATGAAAGGATTTATTGACCGTGTTTTTCTACCCGGGTTTGCCTTTCAATACCGTGAAAACTCCGTATTATGGGATAAGTTGCTAAAAGGAAAAACATCCCACATCATCACCACACTTGACCAACCCAGTTGGTATTATTGGTTAGCGTATGGGCGACCCAGTGTCAATCAGCTTAAAAAATCCACGTTACAATTTTGCGGAATTTCACCAGTAAAAGTCACTTATTTTGGCATTATAAGGACAGCTAACGAAAAGACAAGAAATAATTGGATAATAAAAGTGGAAGCTATGGGATTAAACAATAAATAAAGATTTGTCGGTAATAATACGAACTTATTTTTCTTATAACGATAAATCGCTCTTGAGTAAAATTTATCTACATATCCATTAAAATCAGTATCTGCACCATAAATTGCAGCATAAATAGACCGAATATTATCTATGTCGCAAACCAAGATGACTTTATCAAATCCAAATTTATTTTTCGTAGTTCCATTTCGGTCATCAAAATGAGCAGAAAATACATTTAAAATCCTAAAGATGTGTGCAGGATCGATTCTATCTAAATCGTCGATAATTAAGATATTTTCTTTTTTGATATTTTGTAATTCTTCTTTTATTATCTCGGTTATTTTATTTGATTCGTAAAAGCCACCTTCACTTTAATGTATTAATTGAAAAAAATGATTAGCGAATTCAGCATCTTCTTTTGGCCCTTTGACAAATTCTTCATAATCATCATTTAATGTCTTTACTCCTTTCATTAATTCATTTATAGACCTCCCTCCTAGCTTGTCACAAATTAGTGAAATTAATGAAATTATTGAATACCATTTATATTTTACGAAAAATGGCAATGCATCTGTTATTCCGTACGCTTCAGAAGACTTTAGAATAACTTTTTTATTTATAATTAAGTCAAATAAAATATCATATTTTAAATAGGTGAATATATCTTCATTTTGTAAAACAGAATAGTTCGCTGGGTATAAATGTATGACATTATATTGATCATTTTCTTTTTCAAAATAATGATTCAGGAAAGTACTTTTACCTATTCCAAATCTTCCTGAAAAAATGATTCGTTCATTTTCGGGCAATTTTAAATGCTCTGAAAATGTCTCTTTTGGTTTAGTAAAAAGTTCCTGTATATATTCCATTTCTTTCTTCATTATAAGTCAAAGGATTTTAATATTAAAAAAAATGAATCATCAACCTACTCCCCACCAAAAGTATACCTCACGCCCCATAAATTTCTAAGGATCAAAGAATCTGGACTTACGTCATCTAGTGCAAGCCATTGTGGTGTAAACTCTATTAAAAATGCTAATCTTTTCATTTCCTGCAATGGGAAAATATGTAGCTACAACGGCAATTGAAAAGTATTAATTTCTTCATTAAAGATATTGCCATTCACACCTACTCCAAGCCTGATTTGATGATATTTTTTTGGTGCAAATCCATAATAGAATTGGACTTCCATATTGGTTTCGTCTAAGATACTATTGGTATAAATCCTGAACTCCCCGCTTAGTTTTTTGTACAACTTCGTTTCTGCACCTACGGCAAAAGTCGAGTAGCCAGTTATAGACAATTGGGCATTTGCACCAAATGTACAAAAGCAAACAAAAAGAACTAAAATACTTACCATTTTCATACTTATTAAGATTTATTCTGTCAAAGATAAATTCTTTTTCAGATAAAAAGATATTGAATATGAAATATCTATAAGTTTCTAACATGAAATTTTGGTAGATGAACCATTAAGTTTTTCAACCCGAAAATATATGTATTTTTATTTACTAATGGAAATAATCCCTTCTTTGACGGTCGACTAATTATACATCTAAACTATCTCTCATAACGGGATTAGATTCTTTACAGCTCATCCTCCTTATTCAACAACTGAGTCTATTTTTTTTTGCTATGGAAGTTGATAGCTACACTTTTGCATCATAATTCAAATTTTTATGAAGCAATTATTAGTATGTCTTTTTCTTTTGGGTAGTTTAAAGATTTGGTCACAAGTAGAAATAAAAGGACGTGTAATTGACGAACAAGGTGTGGCCATCATTGGTGCCAATGTATACATCGAAGGCGGATATGATGGATCTGTATCAGATGCAAACGGAGATTTTAAGTTTTACACCACATCCTCGGGACTGCAAACGCTAGTCGTCTCTTATCTCTCTTTTGAGACCTACAAGAAATCAGCAGTTGTAACCGTTTTTTCCAACATGACCATAAAACTAAGGGAGAGTGTCACTTCATTAGACGCCGTAGTTATCACAGCAGGTACCTTCGAAGCTGGAGATAAATCTAGGGTATCCGTACTGAAGCCTTTGGACATTGTTACCACTGCAGGTGCGGCTGGCGATATCATAGGCGCTTTGACCACATTGCCCGGTGCACAGACAGTCGGAGAGGACGGACGATTGTTTGTCAGAGGTGGTGATGCCAATGAAACTCAAACATTTGTGGATGGCATGAGGGTTGCTCAGCCTTATAGTCCTACAGCAAACAATACGCCTACTCGGAGTCGTTTTTCTCCGTTTTTGTTCAATGGAATTTCGTTTTCTACGGGTGGCTATAGTGCAGAATATGGGGAAGCATTATCTAGTGTCTTGTCATTGAATACTATAGCAGAACCTACTCAAAATCAAACAGATATCTCGTTGATGACGGTAGGTCTTGGCGTCGGAAATACTAGAAAGTGGAAAAAACAATCCGTCACTTTTAACTTATCCTACCTCAATCTTGGGCCTTACCAGAAAATCGTACCACAGGCTTTAGACTGGAATAAACCGGTACAATCAGGTGGAGGAGAATTAGTATATAGATATCAATTTAAAAATGGGATTTTGAGAGCTTATGGTGCCTTCGATGTATCCTATCTGGATATCAATGAACAGGATATCAATCAACCGAAAAAGGTAAGATTCGCACTTAGAAATGGTAATTCTTATGGCAATATCACCTATAATGGAACATTCGGTCGAGATTGGATGATCCACTCAGGTGTAAGTTTTGGTAAAGGCGCAAATAGGATTTCTATTGATGATAACAAGCTAAACAACACTGAAAATACCATGCATTGGAAACTTAAACTTACCCGTAGCATATCTGACAGAATCTCTATTTATGGCGGTTTGGATTACTTTTATACAGATTTTGATGAGAAATATACGGAAGCTTCTGGTAGGGAATTTCCTTTGGGATTTAGTAACCATTTGGGCGCAGCTTATTTGGAATCAAATATTTTCTTTAGCAAAAATCTAGCGCTTAAAGTCGGTGCTAGAGCTTCAGTAAACGATCTTTTGGACGAATTTCACTTTAATCCAAGAGCATCTATGGCCTATAAATTTTCAAAAAGTAGTCAGTTTTCCTTTGCTTTTGGCGATTTTGTCCAGACGCCCAATACTGATTATGTTAAGTTCAATCAAAATCTAAGCTCTGAAAGAGCGCTCCATTATATTCTCAATTATCAATACAACAAAAATGGCCGATTATTTAGATCAGAAGCCTATATAAAGGACTATCAAAATCTTATCAAATTTAACACAGTTCGTCCGCAGTACAATTCGATATATAGTAATAATGGCAGTGGTTTTGCCCGTGGTTTTGATATATTCTGGAGAGATAGTAAAACCATCAAATACACTGATTACTGGGTTTCATACGCTTATATAGATTCAGAGAGAGATTATTTGAATTTCCCTACACAAGCCACACCATCTTTTATTGCCAACCACACAATGTCTATTGTGACCAAACACTGGATTGAGAAGCTTACGTCACAGATAGGATTTTCGTACACTGTAAACTCTGGTCGGCCGTATAACAATCCAAATGAAAGTACTTTTATGAATGGTAAAACCAAAGCTTTTCAAAGCCTGAGTTTCAATTGGGCATACTTAATCACGCAACAGAAAATTTTATACTTCTCGATTTCCAATATTATGGGAACGGACAATGTATTCGGGTATCAATATGCGCAAGCTCCGAATATGGACGGACAATTTCAGCGTAGGGCAGTTGGCCAGCCAGCGGATAGGTTTGTTTTTGTTGGCTTCTTTTGGACGATAAGTGCGGATAAAAAGAAAAATCAACTAAATAATTTGTGATTTCACGGCATATTAAACTGGCAAATACTGAGCTAAATATCATAATATTACATAGATATCGCTCAGCATTTATTTAGATATTATGCCATATCTATACGTTTATTTACACATTTCGCTCAGTAACTCATTCTTTTATGAAAATATCACCTTCCAATTCTTCTACAAAAAGATGGTTGTAGGGACTCTTGGACAATCCAAAAGGGGCAAATCATCACGGGCCAAATGGCTTTTTTGCTAGACCCGAACAGAATGAATTGTTGCATCTTATTTCTTATTTCGGCTTCATACTTTTTGGTGATTGTGTAAGGTCCTTGACTGTATTTGATCCAAATATGAAGATGCCAAATTTCAACTGACAAGTAATAAA
The DNA here is from genome assembly GCA_038246735.1 of Chitinophagales bacterium. Classification (GTDB taxonomy): domain Bacteria; phylum Bacteroidota; class Bacteroidia; order Chitinophagales; family Saprospiraceae; genus OLB9. The sequence goes on along the minus strand of JBBRVQ010000094.1, from coordinate 1,012 downwards.
GAAGCGACCATTAGAATAAATTAAATAATCTATAGTAATGTGCTGAAATTTGGTGACTATATTTTACATTTGTGATATTTATATAATGTAAATGATCGATATACAGGTATTTAGAATTGGAATACCTACCTGAAAACGTTAGGCAGGCTGTTATTTTTTAATGACTTTTTGGCGTTAAAATCGTTTGTATTATCCTCACATATTTAGTCCTATCGCTAACTTACGCAAAATTGGTGTAGTAGAGTACCGCAAAGATGTTTAGATGGCATTCTTGACCCATCTTTTTGAAAAAGTCTAATATTTACGGCATATATATCAATTATGTACTTCCATTTTATTTATCCTTTTTTAACAATCCGTCATTTACGATTAATGCACAAAGAAGCTTCTTCTGAAAAAAAATTAGATAATTTTTATGACTTGAATGTATATACCTGAATGGATACTTCTTTTTACATTCATCCTGTCATTCATTAAATTTATAGACATCATAAAATTATTAAATATAAAAAAAAGTTAAAAAAATATTTGATTATTTAATTTATATAATGTAGTTTTGTTTTGCTTTGGAAGGTGAAAGGATTAGTGCGTTAGAATATAATATAGCATCCCGTCCAAAAAACTATAGCACCTGTTGAGAAATAAGTTGGGCGTTTTTTAAGTAGTTTTTTATTAAAATGTTTAGTAGATGTACTTATAAAACAAAAATGAAATAGCTTTCGGGAAAGATGATTCGGGAGAATCGGTTTTCTGTTGTAAGTTTTGATATATGTCTTCTATTGATAATGGTAGAAAGTCAGTATCACAACATCTAGAGACAGTCTTTTCTGATAAGCATGATGTCATTTAAAAGATTCAAGATCTGTGTGTCGTACATGCAGTACTTGAACTGATAAATATATGCCTTTACAAAAGTGTATGGCAGTGCTATAGTTTTTACGCTGATAATATTAAGTACTAAACTAATCAACCGTTTTCCGTCTTGACCATCAGGCCCTGAAGGAGTGAAAAT
>JBBRVQ010000093.1:0-14874 GCA_038246735.1 Chitinophagales bacterium | reverse complement strand
TATTTTTAGCATTGTAGCGTTACTCTTTCCTTCCATATTTCCTGCACAGTTTAAGAATCATGATGGGAGTGTTTTCCTGTATTTTGAAGCGGTAACTGTTATTCTCACCTTAGTTTTATTGGGGCAATTGTTAGAAGCAAGAGCACATAGCCAAACAAGTGGAGCTATAAAAGAATTGCTGAAATTAGCGCCTACACAAGCTGTATTAGTAGAAAATGGTATAGAAAAAGTAATTTCCATCCATGATATCAAAGTGGGTGATTTATTACGTGTAAAACCAGGCGATAAGATTCCAGTAGATGGAAGTATTACAGACGGCAGTAGCAATGTTGACGAAAGTATGATAACGGGTGAACCTATTCCTGTACAAAAAATGGAAAATGACAAGGTGAGTTCAGGTACCATCAACGGCAACAAATCTTTTGTGATGAAAGCCGAAAAAGTAGGTGACGAAACCCTACTGGCCCAAATTATAAAAATGGTAAATGATGCCAGCCGCAGCAAGGCACCCATTCAAAAATTGGCTGATACGATTTCTAAATATTTTGTACCAACAGTCATAGCAGTTTCTATTATTACATTTTTTGTTTGGAAAATTTTCGGTCCAGAACCTGCCTACGTATATGCTTTTGTCAATGCTTTGGCTGTGTTGATCATTGCATGTCCTTGTGCTTTAGGCTTGGCAACGCCCATGAGTGTGATGGTTGGCGTGGGTAAAGGTGCTCAAAGTGGTGTACTCATTAAAAATGCAGAAGCATTAGAAAAAATGGACAAAATAGATGTACTGATTACCGATAAAACAGGTACGATTACTGAAGGCAAACCTTCGTTAGAAAACGTACATTCTTTTCAAAATTATACCGAAAATGAATTATTGGTTTTGGCGGCGTCCATCAATGCCCAAAGTGAACATCCATTGGCGGAAGCTATAGTCAATAAAGCAAAAAGTGAAGATCTATCATTACAATCAATTTCTCAGTTTGAAGCCGTATCCGGCAAAGGAGTCATTGGCCTCGTAGGAAAGAAAAAAATAGCTATAGGCAACGATACCTTGATGCAAGATGAAAAAGTAAAAGTAGAAGAAAGTCAAAAGCAACAAATCATCACCGAACAGAAAAAAGGGAAAACCGTCTCCTATTTGGCTATTGATGGAATATTGGAAGGCTTTCTTGTTATTTCGGATGCTATAAAAGCTAGTAGCAAAGCTGCTATTCAAGAGTTGATGAATCAAGGTGTGGAAGTAATCATGCTTACTGGTGATAATCATAATACTGCACAAGCAGTAGCAAATGAATTGAACCTTACAAACTTCAAAGCAGAATGCCTTCCCCAAGATAAATTGGAAGTCATAAAAAAACTGCAAGCTGAAGGTAAAATAGTCGCCATGGCTGGGGATGGTATCAATGATGCCCCGGCCTTAGCACAGGCAGATATTGGTATAGCGATGGGTACAGGAACAGATGTGGCTATCGAAAGTGCCAAAATCACTTTATTGAAAGGCGATTTAGCAGGTATCGTAAAAGCAAAAACATTGAGTCATAAAGTCATGCAAAATATAAAACAAAATCTGTTTTTTGCCTTTGGATATAATGCTTTAGGCATTCCCATTGCAGCAGGCCTTTTGTATCCCTTCTTTGGGATATTATTATCTCCCATGATAGCAGCTGCGGCTATGAGTTTTAGTTCAGTTTCTGTCATTGCTAATTCTTTACGATTAAGAAATATGAAACTATAATAATGAAATACTTAAAACATATTCAAAAAACTCTTTTTAAAAAAGTGCTGCCAATAGCAGCAATTAAATATTAAAAAAAATAAAGTACAAAAAGATGAAAAATTTAATCATTATACTATGGTTGATAATGATCTCATTTATAGCTAAAAGCCAGTTCAGCATCATAGGTGCAATAGCTGAACAACCATCCACCCAGATTCTGCAGGGTGCCCGGATCACTTTGTTCAATGCTGATACTACATTCTTTCGGGAAACCCGCTCCAGTGTGACGGGTAATTATACTTTCTCAAATATTCCTGCAAATACTTACTCGCTTGGAGTTTCTTTTCTCAATAAAGAATATCAACAGATTAGTATTAATCTTTCTTCCAATGCTACCTTTAATTTTACACTATTGCCTGAAACACAAATGGGACAGTGGAATGTTATCATTCAATCACCTGAACCACTTGGCGGTACGGATCTTGGATTACTGCAACCGGATGGTAAAATATATTACTGCCATGATACAAAAGACCCTTTTTTATTTGATCCTACAACAAACGATACAACACTTATCAAGGGTGATGAAAAAATTCAGGGCTGTGCAGCCCCTTTACAATTACCAGATGGAAAAGTATTGTTTGCTGGCGGCACCGCAGTAGAATCCTATGGTCCTGGAACAAGAACCATTAAAACATATGATTACCTCACTGGAAAATGGCAGACAAAATCCAATATGCTTGGTTACAGGTGGTATCCGTCCGCTACGATACTAACTGACGGAAAAATTTTGATAACAGGAGGCGGAACACAACTCAATCCACAGCGCACCAATTCAACCGAAATCTATGACCCCGAAACAGGAATATCTCAAGCCGTTGGCAATACTACTATTCCTCAAGAACAATCCCCAATTCTGATGTTGTATAATGGCAAAATTTTAATGACTCATCGCCCTCCTCAACTTTATGATCCAAAAACACAACTTTGGGATGCTTGTGCAGATTTTCAACAGGGCAACCGAATGCCCAATGGCGACCATGCTGACCATGAATTAGTACATTTGCCAGAAGGCATCGTGATTGCTGTCGGTTACAAATCTTTCACAAATGGTTTTCCAGGTAATTTAATTGAAAAGTATATTGAGCAAACCGATACATGGAGTTTAGGAACAAATTCTCATCCTACCCGCTCACGCCCCGAAGTGGTGTTGCTCCCAGGCAAAAATATTTTAGTTATAGCCGGGCAAAAAGAAGATCATAACAACTCCACACTGGTTAATCAATGGGGTATGATGGATATTACAGACATATATAACCCATACAGTGACCAGTGGCGGCGATTGGCTCCTATGAAATATAAACGAGAGTATCATGCGCTTGCAGTTTTAGTGCCCGATGGCAGGATTATTATGGCTGGTGGCGAAGGGCAGCCGGGTAACGAACCACCTCTCAGCATCATTGAAGGATTTAAACCACCTTACTTATTTAGAGGCGTTAGACCTGAAATAATTAATTTTTCCCAAAATGTATTTCAGCGAGGTAGTAACGTGGAACTTGAAGTAAGTAAAACAAACGCAATAACACAAGTCATATTAATATCAACGCCTGTTGTTACTCATATGATGAATACAGGAAACAACCGATATGTTGAACTTCCCTTTACACAATCTGGCAATACCGTTAAGGCAAATATTCCGTCCGATGCTTTGAATGTCTTGGATGGTTACTACCAGCTTTTCGTAATGGTGGATGACATTCCTTCTGTCTCAAAAATTATAAAAGTTGAAAACTCCATCTCTGTGGGTATTGACGAATCAGCTGGAGGAAACATTGAAAACAACTTTTTAGTTTACCCAAACCCTTCAAACGAAATTTTGACAATTCAATTACCAGATGCAAAGATGTATGATATATCAATCATAGCAGCAGACGGCAGAAGAGTATACGAGCAAAGAAATAGTTCCTTTGATGTACAACTCAATTGCAAGTATTTTTCTAATGGAATTTATTATGTCAGAGTAACAACAAATAGTGGAATGGTATTTAGAAAAAAAATTATCATCAAACACTAAAAACAAAAAAGTTGAAAAATTTAATCCTTATAAATTCTTTTATTTTTTTTTCAAGTTCTTCTTATACACATCATGAACATCACTCATATTTTACGGACACCACCAGTGTCAACAAGTTGCAAACCAGTCCGCGCTTATCGACTACGGCAATGATAAGTGATATTCACATTGACTATGGGTCAACTTGTGTACGAGGAAGAAATATATGGAATGAATTGGTAGCCTATACTCAAGTATGGGCAACGGGTTCTCACAAAGCCAAACGGATAGAGTTCAAACGAGATGTGAAAATTAAAGGAAAGTTCATACCTAAAGATAAATATGGGTTCTTCCCCATACCAGGAAAGAGCGAATGGATATTGATTAAAGATAAATCGTGGCATATGGATTTAGAAGATGATTATGATCAAGAATTAGACATACCACAGAATCAAGGTAAAACGTAAGTATAACAAACTACTAGTAAAAGCACTCGTCTATGAAGTTTTAGAAACAAGTAAAAACAAAGGGCAAGTGAAACCTAGCTGGGAAAGCCTTAATGTTTCTTTCAACTTTTAAAATCATTAAAAATGGCAAAATCATTTCACTTCCGGATAAGAAGGCTCCATAGATGGATGGGTGTAATTTTGGGAATTCAATTTTTATTTTGGACTATTGGCGGTCTGTACTTTAGTTGGTCAGATATGGATGAAGTGCATGGAGATCATCAAAGAGCCCACATTCATCCATTGGCGGTGGATTTGAATTTAGAAAGTCCTCAGGCGGTTTTAGATAAAATAAAGATAAAAGACTCTATACGCTTTGTGTTTGATATACATTTGGTCCAAATTTTAGGGAAACCTATATACCAAATCAGTTTTTCAAAAGAACATGATCGAAACAAAAAAACGCAGCTTGCTGATGCTGTGACTGGAGAGTTGAGAAGCCCATTAAACGAAAATGAATCGATTGCCGTTGCCAAAGCAGGTTTTTCGGATACGGCCAGTGTGGTAAAGGTCGAATACCTGACTAGTACCAATGGGCACCACGAATACCGAGAACAACCACTGCCAGCTTTTGCGGTTACATTTGCGCACCCAACCAGCACAACGGTTTATGTTGCCACGGAATTGGGAACTATTCAAAAATTTAGAAACGATAAGTGGCGAATTTTTGACTTTTTATGGATGATGCACACGATGGATTATATAAGTCGAGATAACCTTTCTAACTGGTTACTAAGGGTATTTTCAATTTTTGGATTGGCTACTATTTTATCTGGATTCACGCTGTTTTTTGTTAGTAGCAAGAGTTTCACAAAAAGAAAACAAACAAAGTTATGAAATTGGCAAAAATTACAGTTTTAAGTCTACTAATATGTCGTTTTAATATAGGCTATATTCATTAATCAGTACGTTAGCAGCTCAGTAATAAAGATACACAAGTAAATATTTCCAGGGAAGAAAAACGATCTATTTTTGTAAACTGAAAAATTCCGATGACCACTTTAACCTTTACTGAAGGAAAAAAATTGGAAAATTACAGCTTATAATAAACTCAAAGAAAGTACCTCATATTATTGGCATGGACTCTTTTTGCACAATAAAAGAGAACTGTCCAAAGCTATATTGAAGCTTTTGCAGCAAGATATCTTGTAACTTGAATAGGCAATGAATACAAACAAATGTTTGCAATATATGTGAGTCATGTTTATAATGACCATCACAAAATATTGATTGAAGACTTTATGCATAGATTTTATGTAGCGCTAATCATGACCATTCCCATCGTATAGCTATAACCAATAATTCAGTGCTGTTTTCATTTCAACATTTTATAAAATGGTTCAAGCCATTTACTTTCCTCATAATCAACAATCGTTTTTTTATGGAATGAGATACTTACTGTGAGAAGAAGCAACAACGAAATAATATGTGAATCATGTAACTCTATCTTGAAGTTATGTAACAACTTCGCCAATTAACCTTCTTATTGTCCACAAATAAATCATAATTTTTTTTAAACAAAACACACAATGAGCAACCATATAAAAATATTATTAGTAGATGATGATACCGACGACCAACTTTTTTTTGTGGACGCTGTCAGAGCGCTTGATCCAACACTTGAATGCACTATTGCCAATAATGGTGTAGAAGCACTAGACCATTTGAGAAAAGTTCCACCACCTCCGACGCTCATTTTTCTTGACCTCATAATGCCATTGATGAATGGATTCGAATGCTTGGCCCAACTAAAAGAAATAACTGAATTCAAGAATATTCCAGTCATAATTTTCACCACATCTAGCCATCCCGTGGATTTAGAAAGAACAATGTTAATGGGAGCAGTCATGTTCGTTACGAAGCCACCTGACTTTAATATCTTAAAAGATAAAATTTCTGACATTATTCATACTTATGCATTTGCTGGATAAAGGCCATTACTTTTTTTATCTTTGACATCGAATCTCCTTCGAAAATGCCAAGTATTCGGTAATCACCTATTAAAACCCATTAACTCTGAATGTAAAAAATTGATTATCAATACAGTATTAACATAAATATTTTCACCTCAGTAATAAATTTACTTTTCGGAGTGAACTATTCATTACTTTCTTTATTTATGAAAATAGTGCTAACCAATGCACCTTAGCCATTGGTTGCGACTGCTAAAAAATCATGAAAAATCGTTTAATCTGCTACATTGTTTTTGAATTAAACTTTGTTGATCTCATTACCTTTATCCCATTTCAATCAATGAATGGCTCTCTTTCTATTTCCATGGAATTATGATTTTTAAGGCATCAAAATGACAAACTATTAGTTTAAATATTATATAAATTAAACCACAATTTATGTAACGCTAACTGTATTCTGAAGATGTAATTTTGTATCACCAATTTTTTGATCATCCTTAACCATCATTGAAAGGTACAAAAGTTTATCCAGTTAGCAAATTAAATGTTCTCGACTTTGGTATTATAACGAATTTCCACTGTCTTTACATACCAGGATAATATATTTTTTCTTTTAATCTTGATAAATGTATTTGAATAAATTGATAAATAAATAATGATAAATATGATTGGGGAAATAATAAATATCAATAAGAAGGCCATTCAAGCATCTTTATACGATATGGCTAAAAGCGCCGATACTGTCAATCTCGACTATGTGTCGGATGATAATCCAGGATTTAAAAGGAAACGAATAGGAAAACACTTTTCGTATTATGATGGAAATGACAAGATAAAAGATAAGGAAATTTTAGATCGGATAAAAAAGTTAAGCATACCACCTGCTTGGGAAAATGTGTGGATATGCAAGCTTGCCAATGGTCATTTGCAAGCAACGGGACTTGACTTACTGCATCGGAAACAATACCGTTATCATCATTCGTGGAACATCATAAGAAAACACACAAAATTTTACAGACTTCAGGATTTCGGAAAAAAAATACCAACAATCCGAACCAATATAGATCAACATTTATCATTGCGGGGATATCCGAAGGACAAAGTTTTGGCTGCAGTCATAAGTCTATTAGATCAAACAAAGATAAGGGTGGGTAATTCTTGTTATGAAAAACTACATGGTTCATTCGGACTCACAACACTAAAAAACCGCCACATATCAATAACAGGCACGCAGTTGCGCTTCACTTTTAAAGGGAAGAAAAACATAAAACATGACATCACACTTAAAAGTAAAAGGCTTGCTCGTATTGTCAAAGCTTGTAAGGATATACCAGGTAAAGAGCTTTTTGAATATTATGATTCAGATGGCAACATACATAGTATCAACTCTGGCATGGTGAACAACTATATCCGTAATGCAACGGGAGGAGAGTTTACTGCAAAAGATTTCAGAACGTGGGCAGGTACAGTTGCTGCACTTGACGCCTTAAATGAAATCGGGGGATTTGAATCTACAACTGAAATGAATCGAAACGTTATTGCCGCTTATGATAAAGTCGCCCAGCAGTTGGGAAACACTAGATCAGTGTGTAAAAACTATTACGTGCATCCTTTAATAATTGAGCTCTATAAAGAAAATAAATTATTAAAATATTTTGCTCAATTGAAATCATTAGAAACTAAAGACGAAAAAAAACCATTAATGCCTTTAGAGAGGATCTTATTAAAAATTCTTAAAAAATATTAAAGATTATGAAAGCAATATGGAAAGGTGCCATAAGTTTTGGTTTAGTAAACATCCCAGTGAAACTTTACAGTGCAACAGAACAAAGCAATTTAGATCTTGACATGGTGGATAGTCGAGACATGGCTAAAATCCGATTTCAACGTGTGAATGAGCAAACAGACAAAGTAGTGATGTATGAAAATATAGCCAAGGCATATATGCTCGATGGTAATTATATTTTGTTAAATGATGAAGACTTCGAAGCAGCAGCACCCGAAAAAAGTAAAATCATCGAAGTGAATAATTTTGTAGATGAGAATGAAATTGATACTATTTACTTTGAAAATTCCTATTACGTTGAACCCGAAAAATCAGGTGTAAAGGCGTATGCTCTTTTGAGAGAAGCTCTTTTGAAGTCCGGAAAGGTGGGCATTGCACAGTTTGTTTTGAGAACTGCTGAAGCATTAACTGTATTAAAGCCAATGGGTAATATTTTAGTTTTGAGTAAAATTAGATTCGCACAGGAAATCCGAAGTACAGAAGGCTTTGATCTTCCCTCAACATCTATAGTGAAACCGGCTGAATTAAAAATGGCTTTAACACTTATCAACCAATATTCAGAGCCCTTTAATAGCGAAAAGTATAAAGACGAATATGCTAATGCCTTGCTTAAAGTGATCAATTCAAAAGCATCAGGTAAAAAAGGTAAGTTGCGTAAACTTGGTCCAGTTTCTGACAAAACTGGAGATCTGATGGAACAGCTAAAAGCAAGTTTATCAAAAACAAAAGTCTCCTAAAATCATGAGTCTCGAACTTTATAAAAAGAAAAGAAACTTTGCAACCACACCAGAGCCTAAAGCGACAATAGATCCAAAAAATTCAACTTTATCCTTTGTAGTTCAGCGGCATTTTGCTTCACATTTACATTATGATTTCAGATTAGAATTGGAAGGTGTGCTGAAAAGCTGGGCAATACCCAAGGGTCCAACTATGGTAGCAGGTGACAAGCGGCTAGCCGTTATGGTGGAAGACCATCCTTTGAGTTATGGAAAATTTTATGGCGAAATCTCCGAAGGGAATTATGGCGCAGGAATCGTCGAAATTTGGGACAGTGGCCAATATCAACCATTGGAAGCAAGTGATGACGCAGAAAAATTGTTGCTTTCACAAATGCATAAAGGTGATTTAAAATTTATCCTGAACGGTACACATTTAAAAGGTGCTTTTGCCTTAGTAAGAATGAACGATGAAAATGCTAAGAATTGGCTGCTCATTAAAAAGAAAGATGAATATGCACTAAATAATTATAAAATTGAAACCATTGACGCACTAAAATCAATTCCGAAAAAGAAAGATAATATTTTGGAAACAGGTCCAAATAAAACGAAATTTAAAAAAGCTACTTCCGTAAAAAAAACTTCTTTCCCTACTCAAGTACCAGTACCTATGCTTGCAAAACTAAGCCGGCAGATTACAGATAATGTGGATTGGTTGTACGAAACGAAGTATGACGGTTACAGAGTCATATCTAAAATAAATCATGGCGTAGCGGAATTGTATTCACGTAATGCCTACAGCTATACCAAAGTATTCCAAAGCATTACCGATGAACTCATGTTAATAGATGAAGAGGTAATTCTAGATGGAGAGGTAGTAATTGAAGATAAGAACGGCATCAGTGATTTTCAATTACTTCAAAATTACCAAACGACCAATCAAGGAATATTAAAATATTATGTTTTTGACGTGATTTATTTAAATGGGTACGACCTTGCTGGCTTCCCATTGTTGAAACGCAAAGAACTACTTCAAGCATTTTTTAAAAATTACACCTTCAATAATATATATAACGCAGATTACCAAATCGGAGGTGGTAGAAAATTATTTGAAAAACTCTCAGCAAAAGGTTACGAAGGTATTATTGCCAAGGAACCTGAAAGCACTTATTTAGCAGGAAAGCGAGCAGAGACGTGGTTGAAAATAAAAACGACAATGATTCAAGAAGCTATTATCTGTGGCTACACTGCTCCACAAAATAGCCGGCAATATTTTGGTGCAATTATACTTGGAATGTTCAGCGGAAAAACGCTAAAATACATAGGGAAATGTGGAACAGGATTTACAGAAGCATCACTTAAAGAACTTCACACTTTATTTGAAAAATTGAAAATTTCTACAACTCCTTTCAGTACTACACCAAAAATAAACAGTCTAAAAGGAAAATTATATTGGATAAAACCTGAATTATTTTGTAATATAAAATTTCTAGAGTGGACGAAGGATGAAAACATGCGTAACCCTGTGTTTATGGGTTTACGAGATGATTTAGAGAATAAAGAACTTAAAAATGAAAGTGTTGAGGACGAGAGAAATATAAATGCAATAATTCAAAAAGAAAAAGTAATTTCATTATCAAATATACAAGTAAAAACTACTAACCTCAATAAAATTTATTTTCCACAAGAAGGATACACTAAAGGCGACTTGATTAATTATTATCTAAATATCAGCAAATTTATTTTACCATACTTGAAGAATAGACCTCAATCGCTAAATCGTCATCCTAATGGTATTAAAGGTCAGAGTTTTTATCAAAAAGATATGGATGTAACGCAAATCCCAACTTGGATAAAAACGGAAAAACTGTTTTCAAAGTCCAATGGAACAACCATCGATTACTTGATTTGTAATGATACCGCTACTTTAATATACATGGCTAATCTAGGTTGTATAGAGATAAATCCATGGCATAGCACCTACCTTATACCAGATAAGCCAAGTTATATGATGCTTGATTTAGACCCAGGAGATATATCTTTTGTAGAAGTTGTGAATACTGCGATAGTCATAAAGGAAATTTGTGACGAAATAAATATTTCTTGTTACTGCAAAACTAGCGGAGCAACAGGTTTGCATATTTTTATTCCTTTGGCTGCAGAATACGGTTATGAGCCTGTAAAATTATTCGCTGAAATTATGGCATCAATGGTGCATAATAGGTTGCCCAATACAACGAGCGTTGAACGTAGCGTAGCAAAAAGAAAAGACAAAATCTATATCGACTTCCTTCAGAACCGTTTAGGTCAGACTATTGCTTCACCTTATAGTGTGCGTCCCCAACCTTATGCTTCAGTCTCTACACCATTATTATGGGAAGAAGTAAACCATCATCTCACACCAGAAATGTTTACCATAAAAAATATAGAGAAAAGACTCTCAACAATAGGTGATTTGTGGCAACCGATCTTGCAAAAAGGAATTGTACTTTCTAAGGTATTAAAAGCCATCGAAAAATTATAAATAAAAGAATAATTGGTCGTAGATACAGCGGAAAAAAAATTAAAGCCACAACGACAGCACTAAATTCTATAACATTATACATAATTTATGTAACAAACAATTTAGTGAACTGACGTAATTTTGTACTATGTTTAATAACAACCATTTTTTTAACACTTTAAATTAATATTAAATGAAAAGTAATCAAACCGACAAACAGGACCAAAAAAATCCTACAAGTCAAAAAGACAGTAGTCGCCAAAACACGAGTGACAAAAACGAGAAAATGTCTCCAACTAATAAAATGAAGGACGACGAACAAGGCAAAAAAAAATCTGACAACCATGCTACCGACGTAAAGAAGGATAAGATGTCTGGTTCAGATAAGGACAAGACAACTGCCAAAACGCGTTAAATGTCTATTCGTGATTAGTATACATATGTGCTAACAAAATATGATTTTGCACTTTTCGGACTAGACTCAATTATTAAAAACAAATTAAACAAAAATATTATGGGCAATTTACTTTATACCGTTGCAGTAATTATGATTATTTTCTGGGCAATTGGATTTTTTGCTTACAGTGCTGGTTCAGTCATCCATATTCTTTTGGTTATTGCTGTAGTAGCAGTTCTTTTAAGGGTCATGCAGGGCCGAAAAACGATTTAAGATTTTATTCACTCATTTCACATTTAAAATAAAATATCATGAAACCAGGAAAAGTAGTATTAGGAATAATTGCAGGCGCTGCCGCAGGAGTAGCATTGGGCGTTTTATTAGCTCCAGAAAAAGGATCTACCTTAAGAGACAAAATTTCAAAAAGAGGAGAAGGTTATTTGGATAACATCAAAACAATGTTTGATAGTTTTCTAGATACTCTTTCAGAGTCCTTAGAATCCGTAAAAGGAGATGCTGAAGACTTGATCCAAAAAGGTAAGTCAAAATCTCAGGAAGTAAAGGCTGATACAAATAATGCAGTGAACGAAAATTTTTCATCACAACGTTAATTTAAAACAGCATGGAAGGAAAGGCAGCGCTGTTAGAATCATTGCTCGAAAAGGCTGAGATATATGCAAAAACAAATATTGACATATTCAAGCTTAAAGCGATTGACAAATTAACAGATGTAGTTTCAACAATTGTGGCTAAATTAGCCACAATTGTTGTTGCTCTACTGGCAATATTTTTAGTGAATATTGCTTTGTCCCTTTGGATAGGTGAATTGGTTGGAAAACCATATTACGGATTTCTCATAGTTGCTGGTTTCTATGTTTTGGTTGCTTTGACTATGCATTTCAATAAAGGTTCGATATTAAAGACGCAAGTCAAAAAATCTGTTGTTTCACAATTATTAAATAAAAATAGCAATGAATAATTTATCATCAAATCAATCTATAGATGAAGAAGTTTCTCTATTAAAAGTAAAATCTGAAAATGAATTTATTGAACTCAAACAGAAGTTCCATGCAATGATAGACAGTTTAAATCCAGTCAACATCATAAAAGACACGCTACTAGAAGTATCTTCTTCTCCAGAAATAAAAGATGGTTTAGAAAAAACAGCAGTTGGTATCGCTTCAGGATTATTGGTAAAGAAAGTAATGTATAGTAAAACGAATAGTACATTAAAGAAACTTACGAGCGTAGCTCTCCAAGTTTTAATACCTTATTTAGCTGCAAAACATTACAATAAAATAAAATTATTAGGACAAAAAATTATTCATATTTTACCAATGGTAATTAAGAAAAATAGACATACATAAGAGGTTATAAAAATACAAGTATGAATCGTATGGTATCGTGAGAAATTATTAAAGAGCAACGGCAATTAAAATGGAAATTATTCTTTTAATAGCGCTACTAATGCTAATAATCCGACTTGTTTTACCTTATATAATACTTAACTATGCGATTAAAACACTCAAAAATGTAAACGGATATTTTGGTCATCTTGATGATCTAAGGTTGGCGTTATACCGAGTTGCCTACGTAATAAATGATTTTTATCTTGACAAGATAGATTCTTCTACGAAAAGACGCACTCCTTTTATATCTTCACAGATTATAGATTTGTCTGTGGAATGGAAATCAATATTTTATGGTCGATTGGTTAGAGAGCTTGAATTTATTAATCCTTTGTTGCGTTTTACTAAAGACAAAATGGAATCTACTACAATTGAAAAAGACACGAATTATTTTCAAATGATTCTCAAAACATTTATACCATTACAAATAAATCATTTTGAAACTTTTAATGGAAAAATACAATATATAGACTCGACCTCTTCCCCCAAACTTAATATTGCAATGACGGAAGCATATGTTCTTGCATTGAATCTTTCAAATGTAATCAATACGGCAATGCTTCCTACAAGTGTCATTGCAAACTCAAATGTGTATAAAGGAACTTTTGACTTACAAGTGAAAATGAACTTGCTTGAGCAACATCCCACTTATGATCTAAATGCAGAATTAAAAAATATAAATCTTCCAGAACTTAATGTTTTTTTTTTAAAGCCTACACAAATTTTGATGTACCCACAGGCACATTAGGTTTATACACCGAAGTAACATCAAAGGATGAAAAATTTATTGGATATGTGAAACCTATAATTAAATATCTTAAAGTTATTGGTACTAGTGCTCTGACTAGATAAAGAACTTATTGAAATGTGGTTCTTTTTCTCAATTTCTGCGTTAAAAATACTCGCCGTAGCTACTGCTACGCCTGTGCTTTTTGCCTTGATCTTGAAAAAAATAACTGCCATTATAATTTAACTTTTTATCTAGTCAGAGCACTAGAGATTGTCATGACCCCTTTCTAAAAAAAAACATATGAAGTAATTATTGGTACAGAAGGTATTTTACTCAGAAACTCTAAAGAAAAACAAGTTGCGACAAAAGTACAAATTAGAAAGAATAGAGAAACTAACGTAGGAACTTGGCATGCTGTAATAGATGTATTACGCAACGCATTTATAAAAGCGCTTTATAGATCCATTGACGATGAAATTAATATTCTTTCGGTCAATAAAGCAAATTCCGAAGATAACAAAATATTTTTTCAAACGCTATTTAGTAAGTCCAATAAACCTGAAAATAAAAAATATAATCGTAAAAAATGAAAAAGATCAATTTGACTCAAACATTTACACTCTTTAAAATAGCTTTTAAAAATTGGTGGAGAGGTGATCCTGTTAATGAAAGTGCTATCATTGCATATAATGCTATATTTTCTTTACCAGGCTTATTAGTTGTAGTCATTTCGATTGCAGGATATTTTTTTGGTGACGACGCAGTAAGTGGTAGATTACACAGCGAAGTCGCACTAGCGATGGGACCTGATACTGCAGACGAAATTCAGAATATAGTTATGATTGCCAATAAGAGCAAAGATTCCGTATGGGCGACACTTATGGGAATTGTTGTCATTCTTGTGGGAGCAACAGGCGTATTTGTGCAACTGCAAAAATCATTAAATACAATTTGGGAAGTCAAATCATCAAAAACTAAATCAGGAATTTGGTCATTTCTCAGATCCAGAATTTTCTCTTTTGGATTAATAATCTCTATAGGTTTCTTACTCTTAATTTCACTTGTATTTTCTTCTGTATTATCTGCATTAGGTTCATGGGTATCGCAACAATGGTCCGTATCATTATTAATTTTATTTCAAATA
>JBBRVQ010000092.1:0-15044 GCA_038246735.1 Chitinophagales bacterium | reverse complement strand
CGATGGTGTCGGCAAAAGATGCACAGTAACTGTTTCATTTGTGCTTGCTTGACATCCATTGTCATCGGTTACTGTTACACTATAAGTCGTGGTAGCTGTTTGATTAATTGTAATGCTACTTGTCGTAGCTCCGTTGCTCCAGATATAGTTACTGCCGCCACTGGCTGTCAGTGTCGTACTCTCTCCAGCGCAGATCTCTGTATCACCGCTAATCGTAGGTGTCGGCAAAGGATGCACGGTAACTGTTTCACTTGTGCTTGCCTGACATCCGTTGTCATCGGTAACTGTTACGATATAGGTTGTTGTAGCTGTGGGACTAATTGTAATGCTACTTGTCGTAGCTCCGTTGCTCCAGACATAACTACTCCCACCACTGGCAGTCAGTGTCGTATTCTCTCCATTGCATATCTCATTGTCGCCACTGATCGATGGTGTCGGTAAAGGATTTACTTTAATCAAATAATTATCTGAACCAATACAGCCGTTACAATCTGTAACTGTAACAGTATATGTTGTTGTTGAAGAAGGACTTACATTGATTGAACTTGTAGTGGCTCCTGTAGACCATAAATATGATATATTATCTACTGAAGGAGAACTGGAACATTCCCCACCATAAATTCTGATATCATCGATTTCCCATCCAGCCGTCCCTCCTCTTTCTATGGTACAATATCCATAAAGCTCAAATGTGAATAGTGCCAAAGTTGTTATTCTAAATTCGGGATGATCTGTGAAATCAAAAGTTTCCAGATTCCAATCCCGTTCTGTGTTTAGATTATTTTTAGAATACACCAGATTTCCGTCTTTATAAACCCTGATCAGATATTTTTGATTATAATTATTTATTCCTGTTGAACCATTGGTGGTAACCCAATTTAGGGGTGACTGCTCTCTAAAAGTAAGTTTAGTTAATTTTCCAATTTCATTTGGTTGCATCCTAACTGAAAATTTAAGTCCATTAACTGGATTATAAAAGTTAGGGTCACAACTGTCTAACGCCCCAAAACACAAACCCACTCCTCCTGTTCCATCCGGTGTACAGGAATGGTCACCTCTATCTCTTTTTAAATGCGTAGCGGTGATAGTATTTAATCCTCCTGAATTTATAGCAGTAGGAATAAATTCTGTATAACTTAATTGATTAGGTAATCCATTACTATTACATTGGTCAAGGGACCATTGAAGTAATAATTTATCTATGCAATCCTTTTCACAATATGTTGTTCCGCTGACATTCGCGATTAAAACAGTACTATCCCCAACACAAAACTCATTTTTTCCAGAAATACTAACTTCAGGATTTTGATTTACAATCACGGCATGAGCAGATGTTCCCGTACAACCATTTACATCGGTAACCGTAACTCTATATAAAGTAGTTAAGGTTGGAGATACATTTATGGATGAAGTAGTTTGGCTGCTACTCCAATTGAAAATAACCCCTCCGGAAGCAATTAGAGTGGTTGCATTCCCCTGACATAATTTTTTTGCTCCCTCTATGGTTGCTTCAGGTAAGTTATTCACACTTGTCATTCTGCTGGCAGAAGATGTACAACCATTATTATCTGTAATGGTAACGGTATAAACGGTATTCATACCAGGATTAACCATAATCGAAGTAGAAGTGGCTCCGGTGTTCCAGACATAAGTGCTCCCTCCAGATGCAGTAAGTAATGAAGAAGCTCCGGTACAGAATGTAGTATTGCCACTAATAATAGCCACAGGTAGTGGATTTACAGTAACTTCCGTGGCAGTCGAAGCATTACAACCATTGCTGTCGGTTACAGTTACTGTATAATTAGTAGTAATGATGGGAGATACCGTAATTATTGATTCTATGGATCCCGTACTCCAAAGAAATCCCGTGCCACCTGTTGCTGTTAAAACGGTACTTTCCCCAAGGCAAATTTCATTGTCTCCCGATAATGTTGGTACAGGCAAGGTATGTACAATAACAAGCGCGGAAGTATATTCCATGCAACCATTCTCATTCATAGCCATAACAAGAAAGGTAGTACTCACTAAAGGGGATACCGTAATGGATTGACCAGTTTCGCCAGTACTCCATTCATAACTCATGCCACCGGTGGCAGTGAGCACTGTAGATTGTCCGATGCATATTTCAAAATCACCGGAAATCACCGGAGATGGCAATGGGTTTACCACAACCTCCACACTGGCTGTCGAAGAACATCCGTCAGAACTTGTAACTGTTACTGAATATTGAGTTGTTTCAGCAGGAGCAGTAATTATAGACGAACTTGTTGATCCTGTAGACCACAAATATGTTGACCCACCTGTAGCAGTCAAAACTGTGGTGCCACCTATACATATGCTTGTCCTACCGCTTATCGTCGGTGTAGGTAAAGGGTAGACAATAATACCAATTTCATCAGTAGATGTGCAAGCATTACAATCTGTGACAGTAACAGTGTAATTTGTATTTTGAGAAGGAGTGACAGTTATTGATGGTGTTGTTTCCCCTGAGGACCAAAGATAGCTAACACTATCTGACACAGGCAAACCAGTACAACAACCACCAAATATACGAATATCATCTAATTCCCAACCTGACATATTTCCTCCCTGTTGTTGAACAACACAATACCCCCTTAATTCAATTCTGAATGTGGAGGTTTCAGTCACTGCAAACGCGGGTATATCGCTAAAATCAATGGTTTCCAGATTCCATGTTCTTTCGCTTATTCTCTCGTCTTCAGAGTAAATCAAAAGATTGTTTTTATATACTCTTACCAGATATTTTGTATTATAATTATTAATGCCGGTAGAACCGTTTGTAGTGATCCATTGCAAAGGTGATTGCTCCTTAAATGATATTTTCGATAATCTTCCCGCTTCCTGTGGCGTAATGGTAACTTCAATCTTTACGGCATTCTCAGGATTATAAAATGATGGATCACAACTATCCATTGCTGGAATACAAATTCCGATATCTCCGGTATAACTACCTAAAACGGGAGTGCATGAATGTTCTCCCTGACTTCTGTATACATTTTTTGCAGTAACATTTACACAATTACCTTTTGATGGATATTCTGGTTGGAGTTCAGAATATTCATATTGGTTATTTTGGTTTGAAGCATTACATTGGTCTAGTGTCCACCTTACCAACAGAGAGTCCAGCGTGGAAGGACAAGTTTCAGTACATGTAGCCTGACCTGAAACTCCAGCAAAGAGTGTATGTGAAACGCCAATACATCCTGCTTTGTCGGCACCAACATTAACAGCAAGGGTACCCACTTGAACATTTATATTTACCGAAGAAATGCAACCTGAACCATTGGTAAAATTGATCGTATATATTCCTGATTGTACAGGCTGTAGATTATTCAAATTCCAGTAAGAGCTTCCATCTGGTGTATTGTCAGAAAACCCATTTGGTCCTGATATCTGAAACCCTGAAAAACCGATTGATTGTACGCCAATTCTGAGATTTGATCCTCTACAGATATAGACTTTATTCGCTTGGTAGCTGCCTAAGCCAGCATCAACATAAGGGGACAATGGAGTGGAAGTCCCGGCAAAAAGGGTAATAATCTGTGAAGTAGGATTTGTGCAACCGCAATTGTTGTCAGCAGTTATTTCATATTCACCCGAAGACAAACCTGATACATTTAAAGAACCATTTCCTTGAGCGATGATTGCATTATTCCTATATATTCTTATTAATCGGCCGCATCCACCATTAAAAGCATTTGCGGTAAAAAATCCATCAGATGAATAACAGGATGTAGGATTCTGAAAGTCTATAATGTTAAGGTTACATTGGGCGGTCAAACTATAATAGTTCCCAAAAAGAACAATTAAAAAAAGTGCCAAAAGTGAGAATCGTTTTTGAGTTGAGTTGAGCATAAGTAAAAATTTTAATCAAAGATTATATAAATGAAAACAACCCGAAAGGAAGCTCCTAACGGCTATTCTCCATTGTTTATACCTGAATTTATGAAGTAAAGATAGTATCAGGATTATGATTCTCAACTCTAAAGATTCTAAATTTTCACATAATTATTTATGTAAATTATAAGCGTTTCTCTTTAAATAGCCTTATACAAATTAAATTAATTAAATGTGTATCAGGCTAGATAACAGATTGGATGTTTTTATGATCCGAGCAGGACTGAAGCAGTATTTTCAATCTCAGTTCTCAAGTACTTTATTCTCACCCTGTCTCCAGGATTTTGTTTTTCTAGAATTAGAAAAAGATCATTGTTGTTGGTCACTTTTTTGCCATTCACTTCAGTGATGATGTCGCCAAATATTATTTCTCCATTTTTAGTTTGTTCCAGCGCTTTCAATCCTGCCTTTTCAGCACCACCACCTGGTACTAGTCTCATGATCATCGCACCTTCAACACCCCAGTTTTTAGCATATTGTGATGGCAATAATTCCACACCGATTTTTGGCCGTTTGACTTCACCAAATTTAATAAGATCAGAAACTACCCAATTGACTTCATCTACTGGTATCGAAAAGCCAATACCAGCAGACGCCCCTGAAGGACTGTAAATCATAGTGTTTACACCGATGAGTCTTCCACTGCTGTCCAAAAGGGGGCCGCCAGAATTACCTGGATTGATGGCAGCATCTGTCTGGATGACATCCCTTATCGGACGTCCTCCTATCGAAATAATCTCTCTTCCCAAAGCGCTTATAATACCTGTAGTTAATGACTGATCAAGCCCAAAAGGATTGCCAATAGCATATACCGATTGACCAACCTTAAGTGATGATGACTCACCAACAAGAATTGGCCTCAATTTGTCTGGTGCTGTTTTTATTTTCAATACGGCAAGGTCCTTATTTGGTTCGGTGCCTACTACTTCCGCATCCCAATTTGTACCGTCTGACAATGTAACTTTAAGTTTTGATCCACTCTGAATGACATGAAAATTTGTGATGATATGACCATCTGTATCCCAAATAAAACCTGATCCTGATCCTGAAGGAATTTCCGTTATATTTCTGGACCAATAGTCTCTTTGTTGATTGAGCGTAGTTATATAACAGACCGACGGTGCTGATTTTTCAAATAAATCCATGGTTGCCTTCTCGCTGTTGGTAAGATAGGTTATTGAATCTACTACTCTACGCATTGATTTATCTGATTTAACTAAATTAGAAGACAATGATGCGGAATTTTCCATCACAGCATTTAAAACTTTACTATCAGTGAGTTGAAATATTTTATATCCTAAAAAAAATCCAAGCCCCAATAATGCTAAACCAAGTATGATGTTTTTGATATTCATTATAAGTTATTTAAAATCAAAATTTGTTATTTAATTAAGCTTATAAACAAATAAATCATGAAAATGTATTCCAAGAAGTTTTAAAGTTTTGCTAAATTTCTGAGATATCGACAAACACGATATCTTTCCTCATGATAAGTATCAAATAAATCGTCCAAAATGCTAACAATTTTTTTAAATCCAAGCTCTTTTCCCCACTCAAATAATCCTTTTGGGTAGTTTACTCCAAATTTAACTGATAGTTCCACATCGTCTTCCGAACAAATTTGCTGTCCTACAGTATCTGCAGCTTCGTTAATTAGCATACTTATTATTCGCATAAATACTCTGTCTGATAATTCCTTATTGATTTCACTTTCTACAGATTCACTTTTATCGCTGTAATTATAAAAACCCCTGCCTGATTTTCTTCCCAAAAACCCTGCCTCTAGCAATCTGAGTTGTGTAAAAGATGGCCTGTATTTGCTATCAAAATAAAATGATTTCCATACTGATTCTGTAACCCGGTAATTGATATCGTGACCAATAAAGTCCATTAAAGCAAAAGGGCCCATTTTAAAACCATGTGAAGTCATGACCTGATCTATTTCGTAAATATTAGCTATACCTTCTTCCATTATTCTTATAGATTCACTATAGTATGGTCGTGCTACTTTATTTACTATAAATCCAGGAGTGTCCCGAGCTACAACAACTATTTTTCCCCAGGATTCAATCAGGTTATTCATTTTTGAAATGATCTTGGTTTCCGTCTGAATAGCTGGTATAATTTCAACCAACTTCATCATAAACGGGGGATTGAAAAAATGGATACCAATGCACCTTGCAGGTTGCTGAAGTGAAGATGCTATTGAAGCTATAGATAATGAGGAAGTATTTGTGGCAAGTATACAAGATGCAGACGCCAGACTTTCTAATTCTATAAATATTTCCTTTTTGACAGACAGATTCTCTATGACTGCTTCTATTATCAAGTCACAATCTTTCAATGTATCCAATTGATCACAAATAAAAATTCTACCTATGGCTGCAACACCTTCGGATGGACTCAATTTATCCTTCTCTACCAGTCTATTTATACTGCCTTGAATATTCTGTATTGCCTTTGATGTAGCTTCTTTGCTTTTATCAAAAAGTCTTACTTCTTCACCAGCCATAGCAGCCACCTGTGCAATACCTGAGCCCATCGCTCCTGAACCTACAATTCCAACAATCATTATTTTTGAGTTAACTGGATATTATGTTATTTATTACCAAGTGTACTTTGGTCCCAAAAGTCAAATTTATGCAAATCCATAGAAAAACTAATCCTTGAAAAAAACTGTTCATGCTGACCTTTATATAAATTGCCCAAATCTGTGGAATAAAACAAGGGAATATGCACTGCTATAAGGTCTTTGACATTTAAAGAGATTCCACCATTGTACATGATATTATTGTTAAACTTATTATTATTTCTGTCGTATGTACTGAATGTACCAAGATCAAAATACCATCTTAAAGGTATCCAAGGGGGAAGCCTGAAAGGAGTATCCGTACTGATATTTAATGATGCAGCAAAATTATTGCTCATGCCATAACTATTGGAAGAACCCAATGGTGTTTTAAAACCTCCTCCCTGATTAAAACTGGTCTGATTGTCATATAATCTGGTTTGGTTTTGGCGGGAAAAATAATATTCATCGTAAGTATAGTCATTAAAACCCTGATGAATTAAAGCAATACTTCCTTTGGAAAAAAAATTCTGATAACTGATAGATTCTCTTGCTGTATTATGTAGAAATCCGGAAACAAAGATCCTAAACCATATATTTTTACGGTTTGAAAACGTATATCTCTGGTTGAATGTCGTAGATAATTTATAATAATTTGACTTCCTCAATGGCTGATCATAAGATTGTTGCTCTATACCAATATTGAAGTCCGAACTTGCCAAAGCTGTTGAATGTGAAAGATTATACTCCATCCGAAATATAACAGAATTTTGACTTTCCAATTTATCAAATACACTATTCGTAAATAACGGATATTCTTCCTGAATAAAAAACGCTTTTAATGATATTGATGATTGAATTTGTTGTACACTTTTGTGACCAAAATGAAAAGTAAGAGACGGGTCTACGCGAATATAACGCTGGCTGTAATTAAAATTTTTATTGGTATTCATGTCAAATGTCTTCAAACCTATCCGATATCTGATTTTTTGCAAAATATCACTCGCTGTATATTGATCATACATTACCCATGTCTGACCCAGTAATTTTTTATTGCGAAAAGAATAGACGGGTGTCAGCGCAAAACTTAATGTTTGTAGGTCTTTATAATTTGAATTTGTAAAAGTCAAACCTACCATTACTCCGTCATTATCATTATACATTGGAAAAGGTGTCATCCTTAGTTCCTTAATTCTTGAGTCTCCATTTTTTAAAAGATCAACTATTTTTATTGGCCCATGCTTAAAGGTATTATTCGGGTAGAAATGATTATTTTCTCTGTTTACCTCAGGGAGAAAGCCTGCTTTATCTATAGACACAACTTTTAAATCACTCTGATTATCATATCCTAAAGGTAATGTCTTTATTCCTGTAAAGCCATCTACTAAAATATTCGTTTCAACACCATCAGTACTTTCTAGGGTCAAAATAAACGGCAATGCATCCTTTTTTCGGTTTTCGACTGATAACTGCAATTCCCCATCCTTATACTTTGTATGGCGTATTTCATAATCTGTTTCAGATGTTTGGAAGATATAAGACTCCGCAACAACTTTCAGATCTTTACCAGAAATTTGCTCTAGTTTTTCAATAAGCTTGTCCGGAGTTACCATTTCTTGTGATTCAATAAAATGCGCTAACGTAGCAGAAAAAATTTCTTTGCCGACCAATGCAGATAAATAATGAAAAAAAGCAGCAGATTTATAAAACCTATTAAGATATTCATGATCTTTATCGAGAATTTTTCTGTCCGTATTCAATGGTTTAGATAATCGGGTTTGTTGGTATTGGTACAGATATTGATAATAGAAGCTGCTAAATCCGCCATATTTATTGGTATCTACCTTCTTAAAATCTTCATTATAAATATCTTCAAAATAAGTTGCCAAACCGCTAGCAAGCCAGGGATAATTTACAGCGTTTATTTTAAATTTACCACGTACCCACATATCTGACAAAATGGAGACAAGCCATTTTTCCAGTGATTCTCCATCTTGCGGTTCATTGGCCATAACCATTCCATCGGTTTTAAAACAAGCGTAACATCCCTTTCCTATCAATATCGTAAGTGATTCAAATGGATATTTACCAAGATGTTTCGACAACCCAAACGCTACTTTTTGAATAGTAGAGTCAACTTCTTCCAGTTGTATTGAACTATCATTTAAGGATGTCAATTGATACGAAATACTATTTTGATCAGAATAATTCAATAATCCCGTTCTCTCTTTTTTCACCAATACGACGGCCAATTCTTTTACGTTTTTAGCCGATATTTCGAGCGGATCATTTGCATTGACCGTACTCCCGTTGGAAAAATGACTATAATCTTTCAGTCCATATAGTTTCAATAAAACATCGCCGGTATATCCCCATTCATCTGCAAATTGTCTGTTTTGATAGGTTTGCCACATTTTATTTTCAAACATGGCTAGTTTGGGGTAAAAATTTCTGAGATAATAATTTCCCTTTTCATGACCAAGTCCATTTATTAAAGCTGGTAATTTTAATTTGTATTCAATGGTAATATTGCCTGAAAAAGTACTTTGGCTCCCGATAATGACGCCAAGTATTTCTTTGCTTGCGTCTTTAAATAGGTAAGAAGCCTCATTTTGAAGTATAACGACCTTAATATCAGAGATTTCGGACATTTTGTTTTGATCGCGAAAATAAAAGGAAGTAAATCCATATTTAAGTTGCTCTTCTGTAAATTCATTTCTTGTATTGCTGTAAGCATTGGCCCAAAGATGAAACCACAGCGTATCACCGGGTATATTTAATCCAGACGGAATATTTATTTTTGTCGAAACATGAACTGACTTATTAGTGGTATCCATGTGTGCAACGACTTCATAAAATGGTTTTTGAGCATGTGATGCAGATAATGATGTGATGATAAAAATAAACAAAAGTAGAATCTTCTTTCCAATCATTTTATGACATTTGGACGTAAAAGTACGCAAAATTGTCATAATTTGGATTGTAGTAATTATGGTAATTTTATACTTTAAATCAAATCCGATTTATTTTTACCTTTGTGGCTTTTATGCCTGAGATAAATATGATGGATTGCATTTTTATTAAAATTTGAATAATTTGCCATGCTATCAAGATTTCAGTTGATAAATCAATACGTATAATTTGTATATCACGCACAACTAAATAACAATAATCATTCGGTAATATTGTCCGGATTATAATACTGAAAATTTATGAAACCATCTATACCTAAGGGTACACGTGATTTTCTTCCATCGCAGGTGATCAAAAGAAGATTTATATTTGATACCATAGAATCGGTATTTAAAACCTACGGTTATCTTCCTATAGAAACACCTACGATGGAAAATCTTTCGACACTTACCGGCAAATACGGTGAAGAAGGAGACAGATTGCTGTTCAAAGTACTGAATAATGGCGATTTTCTGGCAGGTGCTGATAAAGAAGCATTGGAAAAATTGGATTCAAACAAAGTCATTTCTTCCATATCTAAAAGAGGACTGAGATATGACCTTACGGTACCCTTTGCACGTTTTGTAGTGATGAATCTAAATGATATCAGTCTGCCTTTCAAAAGATATCAGATACAACAAGTATGGAGAGCTGACAGGCCACAACGTGGCAGATATCAGGAATTTTACCAGTGTGATGTAGATGTGGTTGGCTCTGATTCACTGATGTATGAAGCTGAGTTGGTTCAAATATATGCAGAAGTGTTCAGAAAACTGGGTATCAAGGTTAAAATTCTCATAAACAACAGAAAAATTCTATTTGGTTTGGCTGAAGCAGCAGAAATCACGGATAAATTTATGGAAATGACCATTGCCATCGATAAAATCGATAAGATCGGTAAGGATGGTGTGGTCAAAGAGATGACAGATCGCGGCATTCATTTGAGTCAGGCTGAGAAAGTGATGAATCTGCTTGAAATAAATGATTTATCAAAACTCAAAATTGCCTTTGCCGGCTTAACAGAAGGGTCAAAAGGTATCGAAGAAATAGAAACAATATTGACCTATATTGATAATGAGGTGCCAGAACTGACTTTTGAAACCAGTCTGGCCCGTGGCCTTAATTATTATACAGGTTGTATCTTTGAAGTAAAAGTGGATCCAGCTGCTTATCCCGGATTCACTATGGGAAGTATAGGTGGTGGAGGCAGATATGACAATCTTACCGGAGTATTTGGTCTCAATGGTGTGTCGGGAGTAGGTGTTTCATTTGGCGCAGAAAGAATTTATGACGTCATGGAAGAACTCCAATTGTTTCCTTCCGGCGTTCAGAAAGATATTGAAATACTTTTTATCGCGCTGGATGAAGAAAGCCACAAATATGCTTTCAGACAAGTTGCTACTTTGCGCAAGTCAGGTATATCCTGTGATCTTTATCCTGAACCGGCAAAACTGAAAAGGCAAATGTCTTATGCCAATGCCCGTAATGTGCCGTATGTCGGTATAATAGGTGAATCAGAAAGACTAGAAGGTATCATCAGTCTTAAAAACATGGTAACCGGTGAGCAGAATAATGTGAATCCAGATGCTCTAATATCTCTTTTTCAGTAAACTATAATTACAACATCAATAAAAATTCCAATGGAATATACTTCTCTAAAAGACATTCAGAAAGCCCTTCTTTCGGGTGAGATCACAACAGAGCAATTGGTCATTTTTTATCTCAGAAATATAGAAACATCAAACGACCTGAATGCATATATAGAAGTATACAGTAACGAAGCATTGTCAAAAGCAAAAGAATTAGATCAAAAAATAAAACACCATCCTGATACATTGGGCAAACTATTTGGTTGTGTCATATCTGTCAAGGACCTGATCGTATATAAAAATCATAAGGTCAATGCCGGATCCGGAATTCTGGAAGGATTTGAAAGCCAATTCAGTGCTACTGCCATAGAAGCTGTTCTATTGGCAGATGGGATCATCATTGGAAGGACCAATTGTGATGAATTCGGTATGGGGTCAGCCAATTCCAACAGCCATTTCGGGCCTGTTAAAAATGCTGTAAATCCTATGAAAATATCGGGTGGTTCCAGTGGAGGGGCGGCAGTTTCTGTTCAGACAAATACTTGTCTAGTTGCATTGGGTACGGATACGGGCGGATCCGTACGGCAACCGGCATCTATGTGCGGAGTGTATGGATTCAAGCCGGGATATGGTATGGTATCCAGATATGGACTGATCGCATATGCATCCTCCTTTGATCAGTTGGGGATACTTGCGAATAATGCTGACGATATTGATGCTGTCATGTCTATAGTGTCAGTAACTGATGATTTTGATGCTACCATGTACAAAACCGGACTTTACCATGAGCAGATATCATTACAAAATCAAACATTGAGTACGCTCAAAATTGCCTACATAAGCGATGCCTTTGAAAATGATGCTTTGGATCCGGAAATAAAAGCTTCAGGATATGCATTTCTTGACACGCTGAAATCAAAAGGAGTTGCAATAGAAAGTATAAATTTTAAATTACTGGATTATGTAGTCCCTTGTTACTATATCTTAACTACAGCCGAAGCTTCTTCCAATCTTAGCAGATACGATGGCGTCAGATACGGATATCGTTCAGAAAATGCCGCAACTCCGGAAGAATTATATGTACATTCGCGCTCTGAAGGTTTTGGTAAAGAAGTGAAAAAAAGAATAATGCTGGGTTCATTTGTGCTGAGTGAAGCTTACTATGATGCTTATTTTACTAAAGCCCAACAGGTAAGAAGGCTGATAAAAGATCAAATGGACGCTTTTTTTGATCAATATGATTTTATTGTCATGCCATCCAGTCCTAGAGCTGCATGGTACATATATGATAAACCAAGTGACCCGCTCGAGATCTATATGGCAGACATTTATACTGTATTGGCAAATCTTGCCGGTATTCCCGCCATATCCATACCCTTAGGCAATAATACGGATAAAATGCCGTTTGGTATTCAGGTATTATCCCGAGTACATAACGACAGGAAACTACTGAATTTTTGCAACCTAATATAGTTTGGCACAATAGTTGAATAACAGTTAATTACAGATAATAATTTGTTAACAAGTATATTATCTTGACAAATCCAACTTTTAGTGCTATCTTTGCGTCCCGAAAATTATTTACCTGACTTTTCAGTTAATTCTGTATATAAGTCAAAGATATTAATAATTTTTTCCCAAAAAAAAACCTGATTAATTTTTACCATGAACACATTTAGAATTATTACAAGAAATCTTGTGATGGTGTGTTTTCTGATTTTTGTTTCATTATTTTCAGTATATTCTAAATCCCCCTCGAATACTGAAATCATTAAACGAATCGAAAACCTTAACACCGTCATCGAACTGAGGGTGACTGATGAAGTCACATCGCAGATTAACACTTATATTGAAAAATATAAAAGAGATAGTGAAACCATACTCGGAAGAACATCTCTCTATTTTCCAATGATTGAAAATGCCATCCGGGACAAAAGTCTCCCTGACGAACTGAAATATATAGCTGTGATCGAATCCAGCTTATTACCAAGTGCAGTTTCTCATCAGGGTGCAGCAGGAATCTGGCAATTTATGCAGGGAACTGCAGAATTATTCGGATTAAAGGTAAACAAACAGATCGACGAAAGAAAAGATATGGTCAAAGCTACTGACAAAGCGCTGGACTATCTGAAGTTATTGTATGAGTTTTATGGAGACTGGACACTGGCTTTGGCTGCTTATAACTGTGGAACCGGTACGGTTAGTAAAGCCATTAAAAAAGCCAATGGCAATAAAAATTATTGGGTATTACAAAAATACTTACCGAAAGAAACACAAAAGTATATCCCAAAATTTATTGCTGCTTCTTACTTGATGAATTACTATTATTTGCATGGTCTAAAGCCTATTGAACCTTCAGATGATATAAAGTTTACCACATGCGTAAAGGTATTTGAAAAAATAGAATTTAAGAAAATCAGCAAAGAGTTTGAAATTGAAATGAATCTGTTGAAGTATCTGAATCCCATGTACAGAAAAGATTTTATTCCGGCATCTGAAGATGGTAAATACTATCTTACACTGCCTGACCAAAAAATGACAGCATATATTGAAAAATATAGTTCCACTGAAAATCTGGTATTCAATCCAATAGCCAAAAAAAGAGACGAAGCTGAACACCAGGAAATTGCAATGGACAATGGACAAAGAGCAGCCATAGAATATGTTCAGTTGTTAAGCCGAAAAAATTCTGCGATCAGGGACAATCTCAAAGATAGCAGTATTATAGCTAAACTTAAAAAAGGTTTGACACCTGGTTCCAACAACATTAAGTTGTACAAACTCAAAAGAAAAGAGTCACTTTCTGATGTAGCAGAAGCAAATAATATAGCTTTAAATGACTTAATGACACTGAACAATATCAATGAAACTATAGGAATAGCACCCGGAAGTATCATTAAACTGTCCAAATAAATAAACTATCCCAAAAATATCAAAAGGGTTCATTGTATAAAATCATTGGGCCCTTTTTTGTTTGAAAAAAATATCCTATTTTTGTATCTTCTGTTTTTACTTTCCGTGAACTGAAATGAATAATATTGGCAAGACTGTTGATTTTTGGCAGTTGAATAAATGTTTGTGCCACAACTCATCTAGATACAGTTTTAACCTACGTTTTTCCTGATGAGTGGCTGGGAATCTGGGAAGGAATGATGGATATTTACTAAAATCAAAAGATCGTTTAATCAGTTCCTATGCGCTTCGAGCAACTTGAAACAGATTCTTCAGGCTTGTTTATTTGGGCTGCGACATATAGAGAAGATAAAGTAAGTGGCAGGAGACCTCATAAATTGAAGCATCAAGATGTATGCAATAGACCTTAAATTGTGGATAAAAAAAACGGCGTTTTACTGGATGGTTCTGTTTCCGCCAATAAATATTTAAGTAATTTTGAAGTAATGGGCAATCAGGTTATTTACAATAGTTGCTGGGACATATCGATATTCAACCCGTTGGATTGGAAAAATAACGCGTACACTACTTTTAAGGTATATTTTCCCGTTACCTTATTTTAAATAATTTTCACGTCGAGTATCATCTCGTCGATTCAAACATCCTAGCCAATAAATTAAGAATGGAGTTCTCAATTTTGTTGAAGGTACTTGGCTATTGTTGTGCTCATTTAATCTTTTATCTAAATCTTTTGAATAACCAGTATAAAACATACCGTCCTTCTCACTCCATAAAACATAAACATAATAGTAAGCCATGTTTATTCTGTAAAGGTAAATAATCCTAGGGATTCAAGACCACCTTGATATATACCCATGTGACTACTAAAAATGTAACATCAGTAGTGAGTCCCTTGGATCAGTTGAGGATGTTACGATCTTAAAAATAACTTTATACATCCGTTGAGCCATAAAAGTATAGCTTCTAATCATATTGTTGCCCATGTCATATTCTGTACCATAAAAGAATACATGGGGATATAAGAATTCACTATTGCTTTAGATGGTACTGGAAGGCTAATGACATACATGAATAAAATCATGGCTTTGATAACGATAAGATTT
>JBBRVQ010000091.1:0-16062 GCA_038246735.1 Chitinophagales bacterium | reverse complement strand
AGTGGCGATACTGATGATTTTGGCAGCTTGTTCTCCCAAAAGTACGTCTAAGATAAGTTCTGTTAGTAAAAAAGATCCTTTCATCGAGCAATTGATGTCAAAGATGACCTTGGATGAAAAGCTTGGACAAATGACTTTATATACTACCGACTGGGAATCAACAGGTCCCACCATACGAGGTGGTTATCAGGATGACATCAAGTCAGGCAGATGTGGTGCACTCTTCAATAGTCACACCGTAGATTTTACTACTCAGTTGCAAAAGATAGCAATGGAAGAGAGTCGATTGAAAATTCCTTTATTATTCGGCTACGAGGTCGTCCATGGGTACAAAACGATGTTTCCTATTCCATTGGGTGAGGTAGCAAGCTGGGATCTGGAAGCAATAGAAAAATCTGCATACATAATGTCTAAGGAAGCTGCTGCTTCAGGGTTGCACTGGACTTTTGCACCCATGGTAGATATCACCCGGGAGCCAAGATGGGGTAGAGTGATGGAAGGCGCAGGTGAAGATCCTTATCTAGGTAGCCGTATAGCAGAAGCCAGAGTCAGAGGGATTCAGGGGGATGGTTTTGGAAAAATGGACAGACTACTGGCTTGTGTCAAACATTTTGCAGCCTATGGTGCTCCCATTGCCGGAAGAGATTACAATTCTGTAGAAATCAGCGAGAGAGTATTCAGAGAAACCTACTTACCACCTTATGAAGCTGCTATCAAGGCCGGGGCAAAAACAGTGATGACTTCATTTAATGATTATGACGGTGTCCCAGCATCAGGAAGTAAATACCTACTTACAGATATTCTTCGGAAAGAATGGGGATTTGATGGTTTTGTGGTGACAGATTATACTTCTATCAATGAGATGGTAAACCATGGTGTAGCAAAGGATGCCACAGATGCCGGGATTATGGCAGTTAATGCAGGTGTAGATATGGATATGCAAAGTGCTGCTTTTCAGGAGAAAATCAAGATTGGCATCACAGATGGCCGTGTCAAAATAGAAAAAATTGATGCCAGTGTAAGGCGCATTCTTCGGCTTAAAAAAGAGCTGGGACTTTTTGAAAATCCCTATAAATTTTCTGATAAACAAAGAGAAAGCAATACAATTATGGCTAAAGAACATCTCGAAGCCAGTAAAGATGTTGCTAAAAAATCTGTTGTTTTATTAAAGAATTCTGGTATCCTGCCATTGCCTAAAAAGCAACTAAAAATTTTGGTCACCGGTCCACTGGCAGATGATAAAAACAACCTTATTGGTGCTTGGTCAGCTTCAGGAGAAGGCAGGCATTGTGTCAGCTTGTATGAAGGACTTCGCCAGCATCCGGCATCCGCGAATTATAACTTTGAACATTTAAAAGGATGTGAAATAGAAGGAAATGACAGGTCACAATTCAATATCATTTTGGAAAAAGCCAGCACATCTGATGTCATCATCCTTGCAATCGGCGAGCATAAAGACATGAGTGGAGAAGCAGCGTCGAAAACCATGATTCGTATTCCGGGTGTACAGGAAGAATTGCTCAAAGCACTTAAAACTATAGGCAAACCTATCATAACTGTAGTCATGAATGGCAGACCTTTAGTGCTCAATGAAGTAGATCTTAATTCAGATGCTGTAATAGAAGCTTGGTGGCTGGGTACTCAGGCAGGAAATGCTTTGGCAGATATTATTTATGGAGATTATAACCCTTCAGGCAAATTGCCAATTTGTTTTCCCAGAAATGAAGGACAGATTCCTATTTATTATAATCACAAAAACACGGGCAGACCATTGAATCCTACTGACAAATATACCACCAAATATCTTGATGCACCCAACACACCACTTTATGCTTTTGGTTATGGATTGAGTTATACTACTTTTACATACAGTACTCCATCAACAAGCAAAGTCAGTTTTTCAGATGCAGACCAAGTGACCATATCTGTCAATGTTTCTAATACTGGCAATTACGATGGTGAAGAGGTGGTACAGTTGTATATCAGGGATTTGATAGCTTCTGTGACCCGTCCGGTAAAAGAGCTCAAAGCATTTAAAAAACTGATGATAAAAAAGGGTGAAACTAAAAATGTCGAATTTGTTCTGTCAAAAAAAGATTTTGAATTTTATGATCAGGCCATGAAAAAAACAACAGAAGCGGGCGAATTTCATATTTTTGTTGGAAGTAATTCTGATACAAAAAATAAAATAAGTGTATTTTTAACCAAGTAAAACAGAAGGACCATGTTTTTAAATAAAGTATTTAGAGTTCTTATATTGGTGCTACTTTTATTTGCAGCATCATGGGTAGATGCGCAGCACAAAATTAGCGGTACGATCACTGCTCTTTTAAACAATGAAGCCATGATCGGAGCTACCATCGAGCAATTGGGGACTGATAACGGAACTATCACAGACATTGACGGTAAATATACCTTGACCCTTACGTCTCCTGACGCTTCTGTGATCGTAAAATATATCGGATATGAAGATGTTACTGCAGCCGTAAATGGAAGATCGGTCATTGACGTGAGTTTGAGAGAATCTTCAGTATTGATAGATCAGATAGTGGTGGTAGGCTATGGTGTACAGAAAAAAAGTGACCTTACCGGGGCAGTAAGTAGTCTAAAAGGGTCAGAACTGGAGCGGGTGACTACGCCCAATGTGGAACAGGCCCTCCAGGGTAAAATCCCGGGGGTATATGTAGCGCCATCTTCAGGTCAGCCGGGTGCCGGAGCAGTGATCAGGGTGCGCGGTACCGGTACGCTCAATAACAGTAATCCATTGTACGTCATAGATGGTATGATCACAGAAGATGCTTCCAGTGTCAACCCGCAGGACGTCGAAAGTCTGGAAGTACTAAAAGATGCTTCTTCTGCCGCGATATATGGAAGTCGAGGTGCCAACGGTGTCATCATTATCACTACGAAAAACGGCAAAAAACGTAAAAATGCACAGTTGTCCTTGTCTTCCTATTATAGCATACAAGAACCTATTAAAAAGATAGCTTTGTTGAATGGAACACAATTTGCCAACGCATACAATCAGTTGAGAGGGACCAATTTTTATGCTGACCCTACCTCATTCGGGGAAGGTACGGACTGGCAAGGAGAAGTAATGAGATCAGCACCAATGGCCAATGTTCAATTTGGCGCCAATGGGGCCAGTGATAATATTTCTTATAATTTCAGTGCCAACCTTTTTGATCAGAAAGGGATTTTAAAAAATACATCTTTTAATAGAGGCGCCTTCAGGCTCAATACGGAAATGAAACTCAAACCATGGCTGACGCTGGGCAATAATACTTCTTATGCTATAGTCAATGAACAACGTGGGCCAAACGTAATCACTTCTGCATACAGAATTCCATCATTACTTACGGTATATGATAATAATCAGAACTTTACTGACCCTACATTTTTTGGACTTGCATTAGGCAATCCGGTGGCTGACCAGTTTTATAAAAGCAATAATTACGGCAAGAGCACCAATCTACTGGGAAATTTGTTTGCAGAGATTACCTTTCTTAAAAATTTCAGATTCAGAAGCAATTTTGGGTATAATATAAATGAATCTAGTTCCAGGTTTTTTGAACCAAAATTTCAAGTCAGTGCTTCACAGCTGAATAAGGCGGATAGATTAAGTATTGCAAAAGGCGAGAGCAAAAACTGGATTTGGGAGCAGACCTTAAATTATTATAAGGAATGGAAGGATCAGACATTAGGCGTATTGGTAGGCTTTACAGCTGAAGAGCGCAAAAGTGAATTTTTTGGCGCAGGAAGAGAAAGTTTTCCCGGCACAGCAGATGAGTTGATTTATTTATCTTCAGGCAATGATACTACACAAACCAATTTTGGTGGTGCTTCTGACGAAGCCTTGGTTTCTTTGTTATTCAGGACCAATTATTCATTACAAAATAGATATCTCTTCACAGCTTCGCTCAGAGTGGACAAGTCAAGTAGATTTACACCTGATAACCGTACCGGATATTTCCCATCCGCCAGTATAGGGTGGAATTTGGGAAATGAAGATTTTATTCAGAAGCTCAACACCTTCGATCGATTGAAACTAAGATTGAGCTACGGAATATTGGGTAATCAGGCGGTGACCAGCAGATACCCTACTTCTGCTATCATTAATAGCGGGCTCAATGCGGTATTTGGCACAGGGGAAAGCGTAAATCAGGGGGCTACCCAACTATCTATCTCTAACCCTAACCTCAAATGGGAAGTATCCAATCAGACCGACATAGGATTTGAAGCAGGATTCATGAAAGACAGATTGACTATGGAGATGGATTGGTACAGGCGTCATTCCTATGATATCATTGCGGATGTACCGATTCCAGACTACGTGGGGTCACAAAATAATCCATTTGTAAATACAGCCGAAGTGCTAAACAGCGGTATAGAGTTGGGCGCAAACTGGAGACAATCAGGCATTTTTGATTATAATATAGGAGTCAATTTTTCTACGGTAAATAATGAAGTACTTGCCCTGGCAAAGGGGAAAAATGAAATATTTGATGCATTTATCAATGGAGAACCTGCCACACATACCATCATAGGTTTGCCGATAGGTGCACTCTATGGATATCAGATGGAAGGTGTTTTCCAAAGTGCCGAAGAAATTGCTTCCAGTCCTGTATTCGGAAGTGAAAAGCCAGGAGATATAAAGTTTAAAGATGTAGATGGCAATGGTAAGCTTGATGCTGAAGACAGGGTTTATCTGGGTAGCCCGATACCAAAAATAACCTATGGCTTTAATTTTGGCGCAGGATACAAAGGTTTGGATTTTAATGCAGATTTTTTTGGGGTATATGGCAATAAAGTTTTTAATGAAAAAGAGACATCAAGATTTGCCGTTTACAACTGGGAAGAACATGTAGCAAATGCCTGGACCGTAGATAATCCATCTGATTCAGAGCCGCGCGTGACCAATGGCGGACACAATTACAGGCCAAGTGACCGTTTTATTCAGGATGGTTCATTTTTCAGATTAAGAACATTAAGTCTAGGATATTCATTGCCGGTAACTTTGCTTTCAAAAATAAAAATAGAAAGTTTCCGTATATTTGTTTCGGGCACAAACCTTTGGACAAAACAATCGTTTACAGGGTATAATCCAGAGTTTCCCAACAGCAGCAGCCCTTTTAAAGTAGGTTTTGATAATGGTACATATCCTATAGCGAAGTCAATCCAGTTTGGAGTAGAAACTAAATTTTAATACATTTCGTTAGAAAACAAAACGATCATTCAAAGAATAAACACAAAACATTTCAATTTTAGCAATATAAAATTTAAGCAATGAAAAGTAAAATATTTTCACTCATAATCATCACGATGGCCGTATCTTGTTCAGAAGATTTTCTGGATAGAAAACCAAAGGGAAACCTGACAGCTGAGACCTTTTTTGAAAATGAAGAACATGCCATTTGGGCTACCAATGCCATATATGCCAATTTCAGGTCGTGGGAGTATTGCGGTTTACCCTACATCGGGGCAACAGATATCATCAGTGACGATTCGGACAAAGGAAGTACAGAAAATGATGGTCCATTTCTAAAAGAAATCGATGATTTTTTATTTGATGCGACCAATCAGACTTTTTCTACCATCTGGAAAGGGCACTATCTTACTATTTCCAGAGCAAATCTGGCGATCAACAGGATACCCGATATAGACATGTCAGAAACGCTAAAAGCCAGACTTATCGGTGAAGCTAAATTTCTGCGTTCTTTCAATTATCTTCGTCTGGTGCAGTGGTTTGGAGATATTCCATTGGTTACCAAACAACTCAATGATGACGAATATTTTACCCAAAAACGTAATCCAAAAGCAGAAGTGTATGCTTTGATAGAAAAAGATCTGCTGGATGCTATCTCTGTACTCCCTGAAAAATCAGCTTACAAATCTGAAGACCTAGGACGTGCTACCAAAGGCGCTGCAAAAGGGATACTCGCAAAACTATATATGGTGCAAAATAAGTATGACAAAGCACTCCTGCTTAGCGAAGAAATCATCAGTAGTGGCCAATATAGTTTATTGACCAATTATAATCAAATATTTACACAGACCGGAGAGAACGGTGCAGAAAGTATTTTCGAAATTGGTGCCGTTGCACTGCAGGCATCGGTAGTCGGCTCTGGTGCTACGCCATTTAATATGGTGCAAGGGGTGAGAGGTGTACCCAATCTGGGTTGGGGCTTCAACAGACCAAGCGATGATCTTATCTCCAACTATGAAGCAGGTGACCCAAGACGTCAGGCCACCATCATTTATGTGGGAGAAGTACTTCCTGATGGATCTACCATTGTGCAGGATAATCCTGAAATACTTAATGAAAGATTTAATCAGAAAGCCTGGGTAGGTAATCATGCAGGTCTGCAAGACAACGGACCGGGAAATATACGGCTACTAAGATATGCAGATATAATTTTGCTTGCTGCTGAAGCCGCCAATGAAACAGGAAACGTTACTAAAGCGCTGGAATATGTCAATATAATCAGAAAAAGAGCAAGAGGCACCAATACCTTTATACTGAAGGATTTGACTACGACCAATCAGGGAGACCTCCGTACAGCCATAAGAAGAGAAAGAAGGTCAGAACTGGCTATGGAGCAACTCAGATGGTTTGATCTGCAGAGATGGGGTATACAGAGTGCGGTGATGACTAAACTGGGCAAAGCGTTTGTGGCAAATAAACACGAACTTTTCCCTTTGCCGCAAACAGAAATTGATTTGAGTGGTGGAACTTTATTACAGAATTCCGGGTATTAATCAGGAGTCCGGCTCCTTTGATGATAAAGTCTGAATTACGATGGGTAGAAATTTGTCTTTTATATTACTATTGACAGCTCAAATTTGTTTTGGCCAGAAAGTTAGTTTTACCAAAACAGAGACCTTTCAGAGACATACTGAGTTGACATGGAATACAGATGTCAGCGGCGTTGAATATTATAGGATTATGAGATCAACCGATAATGCCAGTTATGATCCCATCAAAACAATTACGACGAAACAATACATGGGCTTCAGCGCATCAAATCGGCTGGATACCTTTTATTATTTTATTCAGGCTCTCAATGGACTCAATCAGGTAGTAGCAGTATCTGATACGATCAAGGCAATGGAGTATGTAATGACGGATGACCAACTCATGGATATGGTACAGAAGTATACCTTCAGATATTTCTGGGATGATGGACATCCGACTTCAGGAATGGCCAGAGAACGAAATAAAAGCGGAGATATCGTGACCACAGGAGGTACTGGATTTGGTATCATGGGTATTTTGGTCGGTATCGAAAATGGATACATCAGCCGCAGTGAAGGGGTCAGCAGGATCATTAGAATCATCAGTTTCCTTCAGTTTGCCGATAGGTTTCATGGGGTGTATCCGCATTGGATGAATGGCAAGACGGGCAAAGTACTTCCGTTTAGCCAGTATGACAACGGTGGAGATCTGGTAGAGACTGCTTTTTTGATGCAGGGACTACTGGCAGCCAGACAATTTTTTGACAGGGAAGAGGGAAGTGAAAAAGCCATCCGACAGATCATTACCAAACTCTATGAAGATGTCGAATGGGACTTTTATTCCAAAAATAATTCTGGCGTATTGTACTGGCATTGGTCACCCAATTTTGCTTGGCAGATGAACTTCCCTATCAGAGGGTATAATGAGGCGTTGATTGTATATTTGCTGGCCATCGCATCGCCAACTCATTCGGTCCCTGCCAGTTATTATCATGGTGGCTGGGCTTCTTCATCATCGTATAAAAATGGAAATACCTGGTTTACACATAAGTTATTTGTTGGACCGGCATATGGAGGACCTTTGTTTTTTGCCCATTATTCGTTTTTGGGTTTTGATCCGAGAGGCATCAGAGATAAATATACCAATTATTTTGACAATAACAGAAACCATAGCCTCATCAACCGTGGCTGGTGCATTTACAATCCTTATAAACATAAAAAGTACAGTGCTTCCTGCTGGGGACTGACCGCTTCTGATAATCCTTTTGGATATCTTGCGCATGAGCCCGGTGCAAGAGATAACGGCACCATAGCGCCTACGGCTGCGCTCTCATCCATGCCATATACGCCCGTGGAGAGTATGGCAGCCTTGAAGTGTTTTTACTTTGATGAAGGCGAAAGACTTTTTGGTCCATCCGGATTTTATGATGCATTTAATGGCAATCAAAATTGGGTGGCTGACTCCTATCTCGCCATTGATCAGGGACCTATCCTGGTCATGCTGCAAAACTACCGCACAGGATTGCTATGGAATAAGTTTATGAAAAATCCTGAGATCCAGCCGGCATTGGATGCCATAGGTTTTGAAAAAGATCTGTCCGGAGCTGAAGATATTTTAACTAAAAAAACAATCTTCATCCGTCCCAATCCGACAATAGGTACATTTGAAATACTATTTGATCATCAGGATATGATTCCACAGCAAATAGAGATCACAGATATCAATGGCCACACGGTGCTACAAATCGCTGAGAATATCGGGCTAAGCAATAGGGTGGATCTGTCCGGCTTTTATACCAAAGGAATCTTTTTTGTAAAATTGAAATACCATGATCAGATCATAGTCAAAAAAGTGATAATGTATTGAGCGCGCACCTGCTTTGAATCAATCATTCTTTTACAAATTTTTATTTAGACACAGTGCCCAATGTGTTCGTGCGCTAAATGATGTACCCATTGGCTATACCCAAAATAAAATAAATTTAGGAGTAATGTTAATAGGGGCTGGATGATAGTTTACCATGTAAGTTACTTTGATATGCTTTAAAAATCACTTTGTGTTTTTTCGGTAATAAAGAAATGTCAAAACAAATATAAGCTTTTATTTCAAAAATTTATTTTTATATCTATCATCATGTCAATTATCTACCTAGCTCTATGATTTACATTCGTTTTGAACCGTTTATATACATCAAAATCCTTCATTCTTCATTATATCCTTACCTTTGCATTTTTGACAAATAAAACCATAGTATGACTTTCAGAGACCTGAACCTAAGCAAACCCCTATGGAATGCCCTTGATGATGCCGGATATACCAAGCCTACTACTATACAGGCCAAGGCATTTTCTGTCATCATGTCCGGCAGAGATGTTCAGGGTATCGCACAGACAGGTACGGGCAAGACCATCGCTTATTTGTTGCCAATGCTTAAGATGTGGACCTTCAGCAAAGACAGACATCCGCAGATACTGATCATAGTTCCTACCAGGGAGCTTGTCGTTCAGGTGGTATCTCAGGTGGAAGAAATAGCAAAATATACCAGCGCAGTGGTGCGTGGTGTCTATGGTGGCACCAATCTGAAGACACAAGCAGCCGAGATAGCTGATGGTCTGGATATCATCGTAGGTACGCCCGGTCGTTTGCTTGATCTGGGCTATCATGGGGCACTCAATCTTAAAATGATCAAAAAACTGGTCATAGATGAGGTCGATGAAATGCTGGCATTGGGATTTAGGTCTCAGCTCGAGCATATCATGGATTTGCTGCCCGAAAGGAGACAAAATCTACTGTTTTCTGCCACGATTACGGAAGAGGTAGAAGCCCTGATTGACAAATACTTCAACACACCCGAAAAAGTAGAAGCTGCACCGTCCGGCTCACCACTTTCCAATATCAATCAGGGACTATATCGGGTGCCCAATTTTAATACCAAGGTGAATTTGCTGGAACTACTGCTGAAATCTAAACCTGAAATGACTAAGATACTGCTCTTTGTTTCTACCAAAGCATTAGCGGATGAACTTTTTGAACATGTAGGACGCACATATCCGGATACTACAGGTGTGATACATTCCAATAAAGATCAGAATTTCAGATTTAATGCTGTTAATAAATTTCAGGACGGGACGTTCAGAGTATTGATTGCTACGGATATCATAGCTCGTGGTCTGGATATCGATGATGTGTCTCATGTCATCAATTTTGATATGCCCGACGAGCCACAAAATTATGTACATAGAATAGGGCGTACGGGACGTGCAGACAAAAAAGGTGAATCCATATCTTTGGTGGGAGATCTGGATACAGACTGGCTGGATCAGGTGCAGGAGTTTATGAAATACCAGATTCCTGTGCTTACCCTTCCCGAAGATCTGGTGATTTCTGATATACTGACAGATGCAGAATTGCCACAGGTAAATATGAAAAATATTTTAGGTAAATTGCCCAAAGTAAAAGATGACAGCAGTGCATTTCACGAGAAGAAAGCAAAAAATAAAAAAATCAATGTCAAAATCAGATATCGGGACAAAATGCACGCTAAATATGGCAAACCCAAATCGCGTGGAGATAAAAAAAAGAAATAAAAAAAAGGGGCAGTTGCCCCTTTTTTTATTTTGTGTCTATATTTTAGAAGATCATATTCATAAGAATGACGGTAAAGGTGATCACCCATGGTAGTACGATCATCAATTCTTTATTAAAAGGACTTACCTTATTAGATTTTGCTGCATAAGATGCATCATATGTTTTGCCTTTTATCATCGCTGACGATCTGATCAGTTTTGCATGTGTCATCTCTTTTGTAGCTTCAAAATAACTTTTTGGTTTTAAACCCATTTCAAAAGGGCCATTTAAACTCATTAATGTTGTCATATTTCTAATTTTTAAATTTTATTTAATTTGGTTTTATGTACTTTTATTTTTAAATTTAGAATTATATTTTAAATAATATT
Organism: Chitinophagales bacterium; assembly: GCA_038246735.1. Classification (GTDB taxonomy): domain Bacteria; phylum Bacteroidota; class Bacteroidia; order Chitinophagales; family Saprospiraceae; genus OLB9. Next base: position 5,370 of record JBBRVQ010000091.1, on the reverse strand, counting down.
AAATATCAAAATTAAATACAAAACTATAACGCTGGAATGTTCCAAAAAGTTACCTTAAAACCAATAAAAACTACAAATGCAAGGATATTTACGATAAAACCATCTATTTTAAATATTTTTGGTCAGTATATTAAAGTACATTTTAACTTGCACTTCCTTAATATTTAGTTAATAAATTATTTACCTTTACTACATAATCAGAACAATTTGACCCATGTTTGATATTTCAGGTCTAGGAAGTCCCTATAATGACCATTCGATATATATGATACTGTTGACCACAGTATTGACCATCCTGCTATCTTTAATGCTGGTTTTTACCTATGATAAAACGACTTCACCTGCAGGGCGTTCATTCAGTTTCATACAGTCTCTTTTGCTGATGTCAGTGGTTACAGCTACAATCATGCAGTCTATAGGCGATAGTCTGGCACTGAGTTTTGGGATATTTGGCGCTTTGGCCATCATTAGGTTCAGGTCCAATATCTATGATCTCAGGGATATCGCATTTATATTTGCCACCATGGCTGTGGGTATTGCTTGCGGCGTACATTCATACCAGAATGCGATCATCGGCACTCTGACATTTTGCATTATCATTTTTTTATTAAAGTTGAGCCCGTTTGATCCAAAACATAATGTAAAGGGAAATATACGCATCGAGACCAACGGGGATGAAAATTTACTTTTAGAGATAGAAAGAATAATGTCAAAGTTCACTGAGCACATCAGTCTTTCAAGATTTAGAATGATTGCAGCAACGATTGCAGATACTAAAGATATTAATGAATATGAATATAGCTTTATGGTGAAGGATATCAAAACTGGGGCTGCTCTTAAGGAAAATCTATTGGAGATAGAAGGTATTAAGATATCCAGAATCATTTTTGAAGATCATATTTTTACTACCAATAATTACTAATTTGATGCGGAGGATCAATATATTTTACTGGATTATATTTCCATTAAGTTTGTATGCTATATATTCTTTAAATATCGAATTGAGGTTGAGTCATAAGGAGTTTTATGGATTTGCTGAAAATAAACAGAATGAAGTAAATTTGGATAAAGATGTCACTGTCAGTAAAATTTTTGTTAAAACGGGGGACAATATCAAGAAAGGACAGCTCTTAATGCGTGTTCTTAATACTGATATTAGCGAAGAAATCACTCAACTGGACGTAGCGCTAGGCGGAGTTAAAATAAAAACGGATCAGAACATCGCTGAAATAAAGGCAGAAATACTTAAATTGGAACAGGAAAAAAGCAATAAAATAGCGGAGTTGCAATCCAAGATCAATATAGCGGAAAAAGACTTTGCATTTTATAGAGAGCTTTTAAAAAATAATAGTGGGAAAAATGCAGATTTTGCTACTGACATTCAAAACCCCAAAGCGGAATACATAAAAAATCTGGAGGAAGAGATAAAAACTATCAACGCAACCTTTGATAAGCAGATCAGTCACTTCAGGAAGATGATGGCTGGTCCTCAGGAAACCATGACATTAAAAAATCAATGGAACAATAAAAAAAACTACCTGAAAGATGAATTGGATAAATTTGATGTGGTTGCACCATATGATGGGGTAGTAGGTAATGTCAATGTGCGTCAGGGAGAAAGCATTAAAGCTTTTTCGAGTCTTATTTCATTTTATGAATCCAGCCCTCCCATCGTGCTGGGTTACATTCTTGAGAAGTATAATTTTCAACTCAACATTGGTGATTCCGTGGCTATCCACTCCGTATACAATCCGGCAAAAAAGATATCGGGTAAAATCATTTCCAAAGGAAACAGAATTGTAGAAATACCTGAAAAATTCCGAAAAATCCAAGATGTAAAAATCTATGGAATAGAAATATTTATAGCCATCCCGCCAGATAATCAATTTCTTCAGAAGGAGACCCTTAAGATCTCATTTATTAAGTAACCGTATTTTTTGTAATGATTAAATTTTATCTAAGGTTCATCATTGGTTTGTATTTATTTGGCATCTGTATACATGTTGATGGTCAGCAAGCAGACATGAATCAGCTCCTTTCTGCGGCACTCAATCACTCCAGTGTCAAAATACTGGACAGATCAGGTGAAGATCTTTTTTTGTTAAAATTTAAAGTGCCGTTTATTGAAAAAATTGAATTCCGTACAGAAACTGATCGATTACTTACTTCCAGACAGGAGTTTCTGGCCAGAACGAGTTTTAATGGATTTCAAAGAAAAAAAGCTGAAAATGATAAATTTTTAAAGCTGGTCTCCTGGAAGGCCAATAAAATGATTGAAGTCAGACATGAAATGCTCACAGATCGGTATTTTGATATAATTGATGCCTTACATCATGCTGAAAAAATAGACATTACGCAGGATTTGCTGGACAATTATTATAGAAAGGAAAAAATTTCTGAAGATTTGATGGTCAATGGATTGTCTGCTGATCTTGCTGAGTATATAAAGATTAAAGAATCTATCCTGCTGGAAAAAGCAAAAATTAAGGATTCAAAAGATGAACTGCAAACAATATGGCAAAAATTTGGAATTGACAGCACCTCGTCATTCAAATTAACGGATATTATTGGTATTGATCAGGCTGCTTTGATGATCAGAAAAATAGTCCCTGATTTTGAAAAACATATTTATTTGAATGAGTTCAATGCAGAGCATGACTATCTGCATTCTGTATTGCATGCTGAAAAAGCAGAAGCGGCAAAAATTATTGATTTTGCTCAGGTTAGATATACGGTCAGGGATGATTTGTTATTGCAAAATAGGTTTTCTATTGGAGTTGGCTTTTTGATCCCATGGAAAGGGTCTTCCGGATTAAAACAAAATGAAATCAGGATAAAACAAAATATACTTTTGGCGGAGAAGGAAGTAAAAAAACTTGAACTGCAGTCTGATTTCGAAAACATTAAAAATAAGTTTGAGCAGAAATATGCGCAATATCAAATGTTAAAGGATATTATCAATGATCCTATCATTAAAAAGTTAAAAGATCAGGTAATCGCTTCTGGCCGACTTGATCTCCTGAAAGTGGTTAAGATGGAAGAATCAACTATAGAAATGGGTTACAAAATGATTGCTTTGAAGTATGAATTACTTGAACTGTATATTCGGGTGCTTAGCAATGCAGGGAATTTATATACTACGCCATACAAAAACTTTTTACATCCATTAATTCCTTACATAATGGATTAAATTGCTATGGCCGAATAAAGGTGTATAGCGTCTCAGTAGATGTCTTGTGATCAAAAATATAGCCATCCATATCAAATTTGTTTACGGCTTCAGGCTCATTTATTCTGTTTTTTATTATGTAGTTTGCCATCATTCCCCTAGCTTTTTTTGCGTTGAAAGATATAAATGTTCGCTTCCCGTTTTTCATATCGAAAAAATCAATTTGTATGACCGTCGCCTTTAATGCTTTCGTTTCCAGAGATTTAAAATATTCATCTGACGCCAGATTGATCAGATAATTGTTGCCGGATTGTTGCAAGTCTGCAATGATTGAAGTAGTAATTTTATTCCGCCAGAATTGATACAGGTTAGTACCATGTGTCGTGGTAAGTCTTGTTCCCATTTCCAGTCTGTATTCCCGGATCAGGTCCAATGGTCTGAGACTGCCATAAAGACCGGATAGAATTCTCAAATGCTTCTGCGCAAAATTCAGATCTTCGTCACTCATATTTCCAGCATCCAGTCCCGTATACACTTCCCCCTTGAAAGTTAGTATAGCTGCTTTGGTAAAAGTACTCCCTGCTTTACTGCTAAAGTTTTGAAATCTTTTGTAAGTTTGATCTGCAAGTTTCTCACTGATAGACATGAGAGACATCAGTTCCATTACATTCTTTTTTTTCAGAATAGAAATCAATTCTAATGTTTCTTTTGTAAATCTCGGCGAAGTGGCCTGTTGCATTTCTACAGGAGTTGGATCGGTTGTTTTTGATGGCGAAAGGATAGTTAGCATTATTGAATTTGATATTTATCGACTTTAAACGGCGCGCAAACAATATTGTTGATTATAGGAAATAATACTAGGTTTTTATAGCAAAAAGCCCTGACAAGTTTTTACACCTGACAGGGCTTTTATATTATTTAAGTGGTTACAGAGACAAAAAAAATTACCTCAAGGAATTAACCAATTTTTTTAGTTTCCTTTGATGATGCTTGGTTCAGCGGCAGGAACAGATTTTTCTTCTTTTGGAGCCAATACTGTACCGATTACCTGAACGACATGATTGTCAGGTCCCTCATTTGTAGTGATGGTAATAGACTTATTGATGCCTCCTGTTCTTTTAGTATCATATCTTACTTCCATAGAACTACTTTGACCTGGCGCGATAGGATCTTTTGGCCACGTAGGTACTGTACATCCACATGAACCTCTTGCATTTTTGATGACCAAAGGTTCTGTACCTGTATTGGTAAACTTAATGATTCTTAATGGTTCTGCACCATTTTCTATGGTACCATAATCAACCGTAAGTGACTCAAAAGTCATTTTTGCGTTTGTTCTTTCTACAGCTACTTCTGCAACTGCTTGAGTTTGAGCTTGTATAGCAGCTTCTTTTTTAATATCTCCTGCTGTTTTGATAGGAACAGGTGCCTTGTCAGTTTTCTGAGCGTTTAATGAAAATGCTGCTAAAATTAACAATGAGAATAAAACTTGTTTCATGATGATATTATTTTTTTTTAATTTCAAGTACAAATATAGTGCTATAAATCAATTCTTCAAAAAAAAAGTTCAGCGCCTGCTGTTAAAGTACTGTTAAGGACATTTCATACTTTCTGATATTTATTTTGTCAGGATGTAAAAAATAATTGTATTTTGCTTTAAAATAATTAAAATATTATGAGCTCTGCCGGACATATTATGGATATGATACAGCGAATGAAACTAAACAGAGACTTGCAACGATCTAAAAAAGAGCAAGTTAGAGATTCTATGGCTCAATTATTCAAGATCAAAGCGTCCGGCCATGTACCCGATACTCCCTTTGATAGACCCAAGCCTGATCGTGTCATCAAATACTTTCATCTGTTTGTTTTCATTACGATTATTTCAATAATACTATTTTTTATATATATTATTATAATTTAATATGTTCAAATCAAAGATGTATTTTTGGGAGTCGCTGATGATGGCTTTTGTGGAATTAGTTTTTACCCGCCACCCTGGAAGTAGGCATCATTCTTTATTTGGTATACCATTATATAAAAGTATTTTTTTCAATACAAGTGCTCTGTCAAGATAAAAAGTTAAATTATAATGGCAGTTATTTTTTTCAAGATCAAGGCAAAAAGCACAGGCGTAGCAGTAGCTACGGCGAGTATTTTTAACGCAGAAATTGAGAAAAGGAACCACATTTCATTAAGTT
>JBBRVQ010000090.1:0-16314 GCA_038246735.1 Chitinophagales bacterium | reverse complement strand
AGGTTCAATCCCGATAACTATCGGGATGGTGGGCCCACCCAACTAAAGAATCCTTAATCTAAATTGATTAGGGATTTTTTGGTTTATATTATAGATAAACTTCTGAGCGTTCAAAAATAAAAAGGTGAAATAAAGAATTTGATAAAATTTAATATACCTAAATCAAAATCAGGTGGTCCCAGGTTCAATCCCGATAACTATCGGGATGGTGGGCCCACCTACATGAAAAACCCTGATATCTTCCGATAGCTATCGGAAGATATCAGGGTTTTTACTTTTATACTGATTATCAATGATTTATGTCAAATCCTGCAAAAAGCTGAATTAAGATACATTAAAAGAAATTAAGAAAAAACGTCACACCACATGTCCCCTGTGAAAAACTCAATTTTTTTTGATTGGTCTTTTTGAATATTTTGATTACTTAGGTTCCAAAATAGACTTGATCCTGCTTTTTAGATCATCTTTATGATAAGCCGACGAAATATCTGCTGAATTATACGATGTCAGTGATGCATCTATTTTTTTGATGTGCGCCCTCACCGTCGCTGTGATATCTGAGTTTTTGGCAGCATTGTCTGTTTGTACAAGTAACTTGCCTAACGCTTCAACATATGTTCGCTGAAGATTTCTTCTATAAATATCGATCGCCTTCTTTGACTTTACTTCAGAAAAAATAGCTACAGTGAGGTCATCCATCAACTCAGTGAGTTTATATGCTTTTTCACCATTCAGTGCTTCATTTTCTTGCATTCTAAGCAGTCGATCCTTTCCTAAGACAAGATTGATGGTTCGCTCTTGCAGACCTCTAATTCTTTCCGTATTGCCGTGCTCTTCTATTCTGCTTAAGATATTTTTATCTGCAATCCAAAGTGGTGTATTAAATAATTGTTCGTTTAGAAAACGTACAGCATCTTTTTGTCTTTCTTTGGAAGTATGTACATAAACTGGACTATTTTCGTCATAGGTTTTATAGTACTCAGATACACCACCGATATTGGCCGCAACGTGTCCCATATATCTATTAAATTGTCCAATAGCGGCGTCATAAAACTCCTTTAATTCTTCAAAGCTCTTCGTGTCTTCTCCCATCCAATTGACCAAATTAGGTAATATTTTTTGCAAATTTTTAATACCATATTCTGATGCTTTTATCGAGTTGTCCCCCAAATCTTCTGTCTGTGCGGTAGGATCGGTAGGCAAACCACGTTGACGTCCGAATCTATAGATTGGATTATCTGCTTTATCTTTGATCCATTTGTTGATGATGGGTCTTTCGGATTCGGGTGAGGCATCTTTGATAAGTCTATAACCATATTCTATGGACCATTTATCATAAGGACCGATATCAGGCATGAGACCTACAGGGCCATCTCCGGGCTGTGCGACATAATTAAACCTTGCATAATCCATGATAGATGGGGCGGTGCCCATTTTTTGGGTAAATTGTGGAGACCTCAATGAATCAACGGCATAAGCCGAACTTGAACCCATATTATGCGGTAGTCCAAGTGTATGACCTACTTCGTGTGCAGCTACAAATCTTATCAATCTACCCATCACTTCTTCTCTGAATTTGGGTGTACGTGCGTCGGGATTGATAGCAGCGGTCTGTGTGACAAACCAAGTGCGGAGCAAATTCATGACATTGTGATACCAAATAATATCACTCTCTATGATCTCGCCTGTGCGCGGATCATGTACATGTGGACCCATGGCATTCTGTATATCTGTACTCACATATCTGATGACTGAGTTTCTTACATCTTCTGGTGACCAATCCGGATCTTCTTCTTTGGTAGGAGGCAATTTTGCCATAATGGCATTTTTGAATCCTGCTGCTTCAAATGCTCCTTTCCAGTCATTGACACCTTGCGTTAGATATGGTCGCCATTTCTCTGGCGTAGCAGGATCTATATAATATACGATAGGTTTGGCAGGTTCGACCAGTTCACCTCTGAAATATTTATCACGATCTTCGGGTTTGGGTTCGAGTTTCCATCTTGTGATGAGCCTTCTTTTGGAAGCTTTTTGATCATCAGAACTATAATCCGTCTGTTGGATAGAAAAGTAACTAACTCTCGGGTCAAAAAATCTAGGTTGCATCTGTTGTTCAGGAAGTAGCACCATATTTTGAGTCATCTCCACGGACAATGTACCTGTGATTTGATTGTCAGGTAGATTACTACCGGTGTAGGTGAGGACATGTTTTACATAAATATTTTCAGGGAAAGATCGCATTTCCTGAATAAAACTTCTTTTCGAATCTACACTTTTGATTTCGAATGTCTTCTTATCGTCCTTATCCATAGCGCCGATCATTTCTACGTCAGTATTAAATAATGCTTCCACGTCGATAATATATCCGGAGGTATCCTGATTGTAAGCTTGAATATCAAAAACCATGACTACGGGCTCAAAATTATTATTGCGCACAGATTGATAAATGGGATCTTCAAAATTTGCGATGCTATTGTATGATACAGATCGAAGCAAAATTTTGTCGTCTTTCTTTTGCCATCTGATCACTTGTTGTGGTCTAGACTCCACACCTGCACCACCAAAATTTAGATTTTTTACAAATCCTGAGATTCTTGATGTGATTAAAATTTCCTTCTCCAGAATCTTGTTGGTCAATTCAAAATAATTTTTATCCTTGACTTTATGTGTTGTAATCATCCCCTGAGAAGTAATAGCCTCCTTTGTAATGACATCTTTGTAAGCTTTGATCTTTTCTTCCTTTTTCTTTGGCTCAGGAGCTGCAGGTGTTTGCACAGGTTCAGGCTTTTTCTTTTTCCAGAACTGCGCATGGGATGTCAGTGGAATAAAAAACAGCATAATGAGCGTTACGATTAGATTGGATTTGAAATTCATATATTGATTTTGTGATTGAACCGACAAAATATAACAATTTGAAATAATTACAAATTCATATCTTATATTTTCGATTAATATGAAATTTTATAGTTATCAATGATTTAATGAGGTCTGCTGTTAAAATATGTGTGTATGTTTAATTTAAAAGAGCCAAACTTAGTCTTGTTTTCCAAGTTAAGAAAGATCCTATTTAAAGCCGAATCAATAAGATCTACTTATGCGAACAAGTCCAAGGAGTAACCTACTTCAGCAAGTAATCTGCCAATAATTTTACGATCGCATTCGGGTTAGCGCCATTGGTATTGGTGAGTAAAATAATAGACAATTTATCATCTACAAAACGGGAATATTGGGTTTTGAAACCCATATTACTTCCCCCATGTCCTATCAGTTTACGTCCTTTATATTCATCAATAGTCCAACCAAATCCATAGTATGATTTGGAACCCGCATCCGTGGAAGTATGAATAAAAGGTTTCCACAATTGTTCCCAGTTTTCTTTATTAAGAATGATATTTTTATCTCTCAATACATTATCCCATTTTATCATATCCGTCGTAGTGGATAAATACCCTCCGCTAGGCCTCACGGCTATCATAGCTTCAGCATTTATAAACTTGCCATTATTGAAGACATATCCACTTGCCCGATTTGGAATGACAGGATAAAAGTCCGTCATTACCGTATGGATCATACCGGCTGGGACAAATAATTCTTTTGAGATATAGTCTTGCCACGGCATTCTACTGACTTGAGAGATGATTTCCGCCAGCATATAATATCCAAGATTACAATACTGATATTTCTCTCCGGTGGGAAAATTTAAAGGCAGATCATAGGCTGATTTAATGATGGATAAATCACTTTGAATTTTAAAATTGTCATATCCCGGTGCTTCCCTGACCAAGCCGGAAGTATGAGAAAGTAGATGTTTTATTTGGATAGGTTTCCATATTTCCGGAGCTTTCTGAAAGAATTTATGCATACCGTCGTCTAAGGTAAGTTTACCATCCTGCATGAGTTTCATGATAGCTGTCGCAAAAAATTGTTTGCTTATGGAAGCGAGTCGAAAAACTGTTTTTGATTGGACTGCTACATTATGTTCTGCGTTGGCTATTCCGTAACCTTTATCCACAAGTACCTTACCATCTTTCACAATAGCCAGAGACAAGCCGATGATATTTTGTTCTGCCATTTGCCTTTCAACTATGATATCGACACTATCTATCTGACAATAAAGAAAGACAGGAAACAAAAACAGTAATAAGGAACTTCTAAATTTCATTTTGTACAAGTTTTTTGATGTTTTTACGATACAAAGATTATGTTAGGTTTAATTGTTTTAGACAAATCAAACGTTTTTTACTTATTCATTATTTCATTACCAATTTTGCACGATAGGCATTTGAACTCATTGCAATAGTTATTTTTAAGATGAATCAGTGCTTGCGAGTCAAAAGCCGTTTTGGAAGGTATACCCAATTGTTTCCAATGATCAATAATACTATTTTTTTCAGAACCGATGTCCTCTAATAGTTTTATGGCCATATCAATACATTTTTCCTCACTACTACATCTGCCATAATGATAGAGTACAGGAGCAATGGCATTGATAAGCAGCAGATCTACAAAATCATTGGAGGTAGTTTTTTTTATGGGTGACGAAGGAGTACCAAATCTGTAGTGATCATACCAGTATTCAGTAACTTCCGAATGGAGCATATTTCTGATCTCCATAGGTTGTGTGGCTTCTCTGATCTGGCTGAATAGAAAGGTGACTCGATACATCAATCCGGAAAACTGTGCAATTCTTACGGTTGGAAAATTCATAGGTCTCATTTTACTAAATTTCCAGGCTACGGGATCGATGGGTTTCAGGCTATATTTTTTCTGCTGAAACTGATATTCCTTTTTTAGTCCGACAAAATAATCATCTTCATAATTTGCCATCAACATTCCCGCCTGTCCAAAAAATAGTGCATCTAATGTATCTCTTTTATCTTTGTTCTTATTGATGATATTTAAAGGAAGGCTTCTGGCCAGTCTTTCGAATGGTTCAGTATTGACTTTAGCTCCAAAATATCTGGAAAGCATAATATATAGTGTCTCTTCCCAGTCATTTCCGGTGGAAAGTAATATATCAGCCACCTGAAGTGATTTGTGGTATAAACGGTCTATCGTAAGCGTATATTTCCACAACTCTATTTTTTCAAGGGGTACCGATGATATCAAACTCTGACATGGGATCAGCGCTTTTGACTGCATTAAGGTAAGATAATTATCAGCAAAAGATTTTGGTATTCTACCTTTTAAAGCTATCGTAGGTATGTTTTCGTTTTCATTTGGCAGCCATATGTCTTTATCATTTTCATAGACCACATGTAGGATTACATTTTCATACGCTTTATCATGCTGATGTTTATGTTTTTTCCAGTCCGAACTGAACACATGCATTTCTATATTTCCTGCCCAAACAGTACCTTCTATATTTATTTTTGCGTTGAAGAAATCAGGGCCGGAGTCCACATTATACGTCCCATAATCAAGAATGTCGATTATCCTTCCGTCGGTGGTAATCAGGTGTTCAGGTTGGATTTTTTTGGTTCGCCAGAGAAAATGAAGAAATTCTTCTTTGATGGGTGAATTGGTCATAGCTCATAATTTTTCAAAAATTTTAAAAGTATAATTATATTCATTTTTATCATCTTTTTCATAGGCTTCAACGCTTGTCATCTTCCATTTTTTAAAATCTACCTCAGGAAAAAACACATCTCCATCTACTTTAAGATCTACCTCGGTAAGATAAAGTTTATCCCATAATTCTGTGGATTGCTCATAAATCTGCCCTCCGCCAATAATAAAAACTTCTGATTCACCTTCACTGTGCGCCAGGGAAAGTGCTTCGGGAATGGATCTGGCAATCAGACAATTGCTCGAAATAAAAAACGGATCACGGGTGATGATGATATTGGTTCGTTTTGGCAATGGCCGTCCGATGGAAGTGTAACAGTTTCTTCCCATAATGACCGTATGACCAAGGGTAGTTTTTTTAAAATACTGAAGATCTGCGGGAAGATACCATGGGATATCATTGTCTTTTCCGATAATGTTATTTTGAGCAACTGCCACTATACACGATATGTTCATTCTAATGTTTAATTTTTTAATGGTAAAAATATAGTTTTGGACGGTAATTATATTTACAAATTAAAATTATCTTTTTAAAAATCAATAAACATGTGTAGAAAAACTACTTTTACCCAACAATTCGTCAAATATGAGTTTTCAAATAAAGGAACAGGATAAAAAATATGATGTTTGTATAGTAGGCTCCGGTGCAGGTGGAGGCATGGCTGCCAAAATACTATCAGAAGCTGGATTGTCGGTCGCAGTGCTGGAAGCAGGAGGTGATTTTGATCCAGCAAAAGAAGAATATCGAACACAGCTAAAGTGGCCATGGGAATCTCCGAGACGTGGAGCTAATACACAGCGATCATTTGGCGATTTTGACGCAGCTTGGGGAGGATGGGAAATTGATGGTGAACCCTACACACGCAAAGACGGCACTAAATTTGACTGGTTCAGATCCAGGATGCTGGGAGGGCGAACCAATCACTGGGGTCGAATTTCCCTTCGTTTCGGGCCAAAAGACTTTAAAAGAAAAGATCTGGATGGACTTGGAGACAACTGGCCCATCAGCTATGAGGACGTCAAACCATATTATGACAAGGTAGATAAACTCATAGGCGTTTTCGGAACCAATGAAGGATTGCCAAATGATCCTGATGGCTTCTTCCTTCCGCCGCCCAAACCCAGATTATACGAACTTTTTGTAAAAAAAGGAGCGGCCAAAGCCAGTGTTCCGGTGATTCCATCGAGGCTCTCCATACTCACCAGAAAGATCAATAACGATAGAGGCGTATGTTTTTTTTGTGCTCAATGTAGTCGAGCTTGTCAGGTATACGCGGATTTTTCGTCAGGTACCTGTCTGGTAAAACCAGCGATGCAAAAGGGAAAGGTTGAACTCTATACCCATGCCATGGTAAGAGAAGTGATCACCGATGCTGATGGTCTCGCAGCGGGTGTGTTATACATAGATAAAAAAGATTTGATGGAATACCGAATAGGTGCCAAAGTGGTCGTACTAGCTGCTTCTGCCTGCGAAACTGCCAGAATCATGCTAAATTCTAAATCAAAAGTGCATCCCAACGGACTTTCCAACAGTTCGGGTGTAGTAGGCAGGTATTTGCACGACTCTACAGGGACAGATCGCATGGCTTTTATGCCTGAGCTGGTAGACAGACCTAGATATAATGAAGATGGTGTAGGCGGATCACATGTGTATTCACCATGGTGGTTGGATAACAAAAAACTAGACTTCCCACGTGGTTATCATATTGAATATTGGGGTGGCATGAGTATGCCTTCTTATGGATTTGGTTTTGGTATGGACACCATGAGAAAATACCTTCTTAATGAATTTGGCAAACCGACGGCTAATGGTGGGTATGGTGTTGGCTTAAAAAAGGACCTTCGAAGGATTTATAGCACAATGGTAGGTATGTCAGGACGCGGAGAGAGTATTCCACAATATGATAATTATTGTGAAATTGATCCCGATACGGTAGACAAATTCGGCATTCCGGTACTTAGATTTCATTACAAATGGACACAGCATGAAGTCAGACAAGCTAAACATATGCATGAGACCTTTGAAGAAATACTCACAGGTATGGGAGCAGTTTTATTAGGAGAAAAGCCAGGTCAGGACACCGATCATGGATTGGCCTCACCAGGACGTATCATTCATGAAGTAGGTACATCCAGAATGGGAGATGACCCCAAAACATCTGCACTCAATAAATATGCTCAGGCGCACGATTGTAAAAATCTATTTGTGGTGGATGCAGGATCATTTGTGTCACAGGCGGATAAAAATCCTACCTGGACCATTCTTGCATTGTCGTGGAGAACGTCTGAATATATCATAGATCAACTCAAAAAACAAAATATCTGATCATGGACAGAAGAGAAAACCTAAAGTTATTACTGACAGGAACAGTAGCCACCGGATTTCTACTCAGCACGGGTTGTAGTCCTAAAGATGCAAAAGTTGCCGAAAAGATCACAGGAACTGGTCTATACGGACGGACGTCGGATGAAATAGCGGTGGACAATACACTGATGGCAGAAACCTTTTTTACTGTGAAAGAGAAAAATATAGTGTCTATCCTTACAGATATGATTATACCCAAGGATGAAACATCAGGCAGTGCTACAGAAAGTGGTGTTCCGGATTTCATTGAGTTTATGATGAAGGATTATCCCAAATTCCAATTGCCCATGCGAGGAGGTCTGATGTGGTTGGATAATCTGAGTTTGGCTACCTTCGAAAAGTCATTTTCTGAAATTACAGCTGAACAAAGGATTCAGTTGATAGACCGCATAGCTTATCCTGATACCGCTGAAGATGAGATGAAATTCGGAGTGAAATTTTTTAATTTAATGAGAAATCTGACCTGCACAGGATTTTTCACTTCTCAAATGGGAATAAAGGACATCGGATATGCAGGCAACAGACCCAATCAATGGGATGGCGTACCGGATGAAGTTTTAAAAAAGTTCAACCTGAGTTATGATCAGAAAACCCTTGACCAATGCCTGAAGATAGAGGATCAACAGAAAGTGGCGCAATGGGATGAAAAAGGAAATCTTATAGGATAAATTCATTGATAAAACTTATGTATTTGGAATACTCTACTGACAGAGCTGAAGAAATGCAAATGATTGCAAAAGATATACTATTGAAGTGTTCAGGCCCCGGAATTTTTACCTTTACGGGAAATCTTGGGGCTGGAAAAACTACTTTAATCAGAGAAATGTGTCATCATCTAGGTTACAAAGGGGATGTGACGAGTCCTACTTTTTCTTTGGTCAATGAATACAATATGGGTAGTGACCTGATCTACCATATGGATCTATATAGAATAAAAAGTATAGAAGAAGCCTATGACATCGGTATTGAAGAGTATTTATACAGTGGTGAATATTGTTTTATTGAATGGCCGAAAATGATTGAACCTATCATCAATAACGGGCATTGGCAAGTGACCATTGACGTAAACTCGGAAGGAGTTAGAAAAATTGATGTGTGTAAAATACCTGAAACCACAGAAAACAATTAGATTTGTCATCCTTTAGAATCAAAAGATGAGTAAACTGAACAAACCCATTATATTTTCTGATTTTTTTACAGAAGGCCAATATGAAACAGAAGTAGCAACGCTGTCCATCAGCGACAGGTCAAAAAGTCTGACCATAGGCATACCTAAAGAAATCATACTAAGCGAACACAGAGTAGCATTGGTACCTCACTCTATCAGAACCTTGGTAGGGTATGGACATAAAGTGATCATAGAAGCTGGAGCAGGATTAAAGTCAAATTTTACAGATCATCACTATTCAGAAGCCGGAGCTCAGATTTCATCCAGTAAGGAGGAAGTATTCAAGTCACAGGTACTGGTAAAAATAGCTCCTCCGACATCTGAAGAAATTGACCTTATGCATGCAGATCAGATATTGATTTCTCCTCTCCAGTTGCCTGTACTCAAGGATGATTATCTTGAAAAATTGAAAGCTAAAAGAATTACTGCTTTGGCCATGGAGTATTTGCAGTCGGAAGATGGCAATTATCCTATAGTGCGCATCATGAGTGAGATAGCGGGCAGTAGTGCTGTACTTACTGCAGCTGAATACTTGAACAATACGCGTGACGGAGGCAGGGGTGTACTACTCGGTGGAATATCCGGTGTCCCTCCGGCAAAAATAGTCATCCTTGGAGCTGGTGTAGTCGCCGAATCAGCCATTAAAGTAGCCTTTGGTTTGGGTGCGTCAGTACGTGTCTTTGACAATGATATCACCAAATTGATGCGATTGCAGAATGCTGTAGGCAGACATTTACATACATCATCTATCAATCCGGTTTATCTGGCATATCAGCTGACAAGCGCTGATGTGGTGATAGGAGCCATACACTCCAAAAGCGGTAGAACGCCTATCATTGTGACAGAAGAGATGGTATCTAAAATGAAAGATGGCGCAGTAATTATAGATGTAAGTATAGATCAGGGAGGCTGCATCGAGACTTCCCGTCTGACTACACATGAAAATCCCAGTTTTATAAAACATGGTGTGATCCATTACTGTGTACCCAATATCGCATCAAGGGTCAGTCGCACTGCATCTTTGGCGGTAAGCAATATTATTACGTTGCTATTGCTAAAAATGGGTAGTGGCCTTCACTTTGATAATATTCTGTACGAAAACCAAGGCATCAGAAATGGGTGTTACGCTTATAAAGGTTGTATAACCAATGAATATCTGAGCAAACGATTTGGAATGAAATATACCAGTCTGGCGCTGTTGATGACCAGTAAATTATAATATTGCAAGTGGATACTCATATTTTTCATTTAAAAAATCAAACGCAAATGGACACAGGTACGTTAATGTCAAAAGTAAATAAATACAAGCAGGTACTTGAAAATACTGAAAAATATCGGACCGCTTGGCATTCAGACGTAAAACCTATGCTTGTCAAAACGCTGGAAGAAATTCTAAAGCAGTCAGATCTCCCTAAAGCTGATATTACCGTTCGTGATAATATTGAAAACCTGGAAGCTGTCATCCTTGATCTTGGTCGTTCCAGCAGCGGCATTACTGAAAATGTAGAGGATTCCGGTGTCAAAAGAACCATGATCAAATCCAACGGATCATTGATGTATCAGCAACTATTTAATGGTAAAATAATGGTGATGCTGCTCAGTCCTCATATCGAAGGATATGGCCAGCCAAAACCGCCGTTGACTTTGGAAATATTGCGCCCTGATGAATTGAAAGCTCCTTTTATCATAAGACATATGGAGGCATTCCTGAAAGACATCACAGATTGGGAAGATTTTGATGATGAAAAACAAAAGTCATCATCCATTGGCTTTAATCCTATCGGGTTTAGTGCAGCAACGGAGTCGGAAGGATAAAAGTGTTAAGCGACAACGAATAATATTTATTCTATTATACGTGGGATACTATGGAACATATTTGCACAAAAAGTACGTGCCTAACTTCTTATTGTACCCAAATACCTTCTTCAGGTGCCTATAAACCTTCTTCAAGTACTCGATAACCTTCTTAAAGTACTTTTTAGACCTTTTTAAAAGAAGCCACTACCAACAAATATATCAGTAGCAGCTTCTTTTAAAAAAATCGCATTGGTGTTTCTTAACAAAAACCCAAACAAAACATCACTCTATCCTGATCACTCTGGACCTATGTTCTCTGGTGGTGGATTTTATTTTTACCATGTACACGCCAGCCGGTATACGCTCAAAAGCATCCATATACCGCACATTTTGTCCCTGCTGAAGATCCAGCTTGGTAGTAAACATTAGTACCCCTACCATATCGTAGGTTTCTATATTTACTTCTTCAGCAATATCACTGGTGATATCCAGATTTATACCTTTGGAGAATGGATTGGGGTAAAAACGGAATTCTTGTGATGACTTAGGTACACGATCCTTTTTGCTCCATGATGGCATGACAGTTGGGGCAGGCGTATTAAATTCCACATCAAACCCATCTATAAAAGCACATTCTTCTATGATGTAACCATTGGGATATGAATTGCTGTATATGGTATCCCGATACATGCCGGTGTATACTACTTTTTTTATTCCATCAGTAGTCACATAACTTATAAATTCATCCCGACTGTGCTTTATTTCACTAATTTTTATGATATTGCCCTGATTATCATACCAGATAAACATCAGTGTATTATAGCCAAGTGATGTGTATTGAGTACCGTTTATAGTTATGATACCAGTATATTCTGTGCTCACCATCCACCGCTCCTGTGACCATTTTTGTATACGTTTTATCCTTACATCTGCCGGGAGTGTCGTCACTAAAGATGTGGCCCCCAAATACCATCTGATACTGGTATGTGCAGAAGAATATTCCACATTGGTATAATAGCCTGTTGAATGATATTGCAATTGTTCAAAAGTATATTTGCCACTCTGGAAATCGCCCAACAGTTGCGTAGAGATCAAGAATCCAGTGAGGCGACGGAATTGTATTGTGTATTGATTCAGGATTTTGTCAAACATCATAAGATTGTATTGCTGCAACAAAGGAACCCAGATGATATCATGCAGTATGACATCCTGATACCAGGTAGTCGTAGCAATTCCTGATGTGGAAACTATAGTCGTAAATGATTTGGTCGTGCCGTCTGTACCAAAAATATATACGTTGCCCTGTAAGTCATATCTGATATATTTGACCCAGGTGTAACTGATTTGATACCCTATGAACTCGGTAATAGTGCTGGTGACCAGCGTTTTGTCGATAGTATTGCCAAAAATACTGTCCACACCTGAGGTATTTTGTCCCCAATACCAAGCAAATGTACCAGCAAGTGTATCATAGGAGAGATCCAGCAAATTGATATCACATGGCAGTGGTATTTTCAAACAAGTAACTTCTACGACTTCAGATAATGCAGATGTACAACCTGCTCGATGTGCCGTTACCCTGTATCTACCGTTTGTCTCCGGTTGATATGGAAAACTAGCTGCATTTATTTCCTGCCAGACGGCATCTACTTCTTTTTGCAGAGAATATGTTACATCGGACTCGGGCACAGATATGCTGAGAGTGCATACGTTTTCGTCGAGGGTTAATACCGGAGGTGTCAAGGTGCAGGAGGTGTCTGTGAGAGAGATAATGTTTACAAACACACAGGATTCAATCACATTATCAACAGGATCAGGAGCATACTTTACAATTTTCTTATATTTGCCATGGTAAGCCACCTCTTCATTGCCTTTCGTAGCTAAACCATGAACAGTCTCGTCCCGATAATTCTGTACTGCTTTACTTGATAAGATATTGCCAGCCAGATCATATGTAATTAAAATTGCATTTATGTACCCTTCTGAATTATACCTTTTATTTTCTATACTTACTTCTCCAACAAACTCACCCACCAAAACAATATTTCCATTGGCAATCGTTTTAATATCTTTGACAAGTATAGCATCAGGTACATTTTTGATGAAACTTCCAGAATAAGTGGCAAAAGTTAATTTATTACCATTACCATCAAATGCTATTGTAGTGTTACCGCTTTTGTGAATTAGGTTGTAAGTTTCGTGATTTAATGGTAATTCTTCATTGTGGCTAAAAATTCCACCTGAACTTACGCTAATTGAATAATGTCTAGCTTCAGTAGGGTCGAAATAAAGAATTTCGTAGTTTTCTGAATCGTTATCAGAAATAGAATTTACATCGCCCTCAGGTAAATGTAAGGTCCATATTTCATTTCCAAAGATATCTTTCTTTTGAAATATGTTCTTATCATTTAATTTTGAAATAATGTAGATATTATTTTGGTTGTCATGTCGTATAAACTTAATTTCATTTTCTGTTAAAAACGTAGTAAATCCATTAAAATCTGTCGGTAAAGTAGAGTTTTTAAAACTAAACCCGCTCATTTTCTTGATGGAATCCAACGATGTTGGCCAAAACAAAATATAACTGTCTATTGATTTACTATAAATTAGTTCTTTAATTTCATCATTACAATCAGGTGGTAATATTCTGTTGACACCAATATCGGGATTATGAGCAAAAATAATACAGTCACGACATTTTGGATTTTGTGGGGAAGTATGTACATCACCTAATGGAAGATAATCGCACGATAATTCACAATATTGTACTGTCGCATAAAGATCAGTTTTATTATCAAAAACATCACATTTTTTAATTTTTGATTTTATTACTTTTGTTGCATCTGTTTTGTCACATTTATCAATTCTCTCGCAAATTAAATTACTTGGATCTGTCATATCAGAGTTAATATCAACTGTGAACCAATCTGAAGAAGCGCACCCACTAAATTCATTTGTGTTTACACTACCACCATTATCAAAAAACCATTTTATTATATTTGAACATTCTTGGGATGCATTAAATGTTACTTCTTTTTTACAACCTGTTTTTTCGTTTGTTATAATGAATGGGTAATACCCAGGCCGAAATAACCTCTCAAAAGTATGAGAGCCTTTTCCTTTAAAAGTAACATATTCATTTTCAATATAATTATAAATTTTTCTTTCTATATTATCAGGACATGTACTTTCAACTCTAAATTTTGAATAAAATAAATATCCAAATACAGCTCCACTGTATGTCTTTACACATCCCCCATTCCCAACATTTAAAAGAGTAATTTTTATACAATCATCAGGGCAAAAACTCAAACAAGATGTCTCTTTGCTAAAATATTTCTCTTGTTTGCAAGCATCTGTAATCTTAATATATGGCCTAATGGACGTCCAGTAATTGTTACTGGTACCAATATTAATCTCATAATTGCTAGTAGTAAATGTATGAACAGATCCAAGTAAATGTATTTTGTAAGGAGGATTTCCAGAATTTATTTTTACTTTTAAGAGTAAATCATTCACCCATTCCCCACAACCATCAGGATTGGTAATTTCAAATTCTACACTTAAAGGAGTAGCTTTTTCCAATTGAAAATCTTTTTTTACAATACAGCCATTTTTATCTGTAACTATAACTGTACTGCCATTATAAAAAGATGTATAATCTTGATTGGTACTTCCGTCTGTTGACCACTGATAGGTATAAGGTGGTGTTCCTCCGGTGACAGTAATATCGATTTTTCCTGGGGCAACGTTCGGGAAAACACATGTAGTTGTACCCGATATTTGAATATTAGCATTTAAACAAATGGTGTCATCTGACACAATAAAAGATTTACTGATTTTGGTACATCCATCAGATATATTAACTGTGTATTCTCCAGGAACCAGGTTGGATATGTTTTGATTTGACGAGGTAAAGCCGTCAGGCCCTGTCCAGCTATAAAAAGTCTGTCCCTTACCTCCTTGCACTTGGAGTATTATGCTACCATTATTTTGATTTCCACTGGTATGTGTTACTGTACCTGTCACTGTCAGTGGCTTGTTGTAGCCGATGTAACAAGCCGGTGGATCTTGTGGGTTAATGCCGGCATTACAGCAACAAATGTATTGTTTAAGTTCTGTTGTACAACCACTATTACTCTTTGCAACCAGTGAATACTCTCCTGCTTTCAGGTTAGTGATATCTTTGGATGTAGATATTAAAACACCATTACTATTATACCATTGATAAGTAATATTTTCATCCACCAAATTTTTTATAAAAATTTTCCCGTCAGGTACAACACAATCCTGTAGATTTTCAAAATGACTGATTTCCGCTAATTTATCTTTCAATCCAATTTTAAATTCTTGATCTGAAGTACATCCTCCCTCATCAGTAACAGTTACCGTATATGTTCCCGCATCTAGCCCAGATATCTCTTCTTCGACTTCGCCATTACTCCATTCATATGTGTAAACACCAATGCCACCCGTTACTTCAGGTGATATTGACCCAGTACCAGGTATACAAATTGGTTCTGGAGTTGCAGTGATAGTGATATTGTTTAAATTGACTTCATATTCTACCAATTTAAAACACCAATTTGCATCAGTTATCTGCAGTGTATAGTTACCAGCTCTAAGATTACTTATGTCCTCTACACCAGATCCATTAACAACATTTTCTTCATTCTTTATTAATTCACCTAAAGCAGGTGGTGCTGGATGATATTCCCAAATTACGGTATATGGCCCACCGTCACCTTCAATATGTAGGTCAATAGCTCCATCTGGATTATCGACTGAACATACATGTGTTATATCGGCTGTCAGTTCAAATGCTGCATCAATCATTAATTCTTGAATAACTTCTACACACCCTTCTGTGGCACAACAATCATTGATGGCTTCTATTTTGTAACAATATGTACCAGCGTTGAAGACTTTAATAGAATGATCGTTATTGTATTGTGTTAACGGTTGTCCAGCCCCATTTGTCCAGTTAATAATATAATTTGATAGGTCGAAATTTGGTCCTGACAGTGTTATTTCAGCATCATTACAACTATTATAAGAAATTATCGCACCTATATCAGTCAAAACTTCACAGTCGAGACTAGAGCTGCGGTTGCCCGAGTGATCAGTTAATAGACGCATTGAACATGCCTTTACACAAAAATCTATCTGATCACTGCCACTATTGGTGGGTAAATTATTCCAGTCCTGTGCAGCGCTACCCTTACGCGTGGGTATTTTTACGGATTGGTTAGGATTATTTTTATTAGAACTACCGTAGATATTTAGGATTTGATTGGTAGATTGATCCAGTCCAAAAAATTTAACATTAAAGCATTCGTCCTGTATTGAAGTCGTTGTAATATTACCTCTCCATTTCAATTTATCTACTGCATCTTGAATCATATTGACGGGCTGT
>JBBRVQ010000089.1:0-16595 GCA_038246735.1 Chitinophagales bacterium | reverse complement strand
TTTTTTGGATTTTGGCAAGTATATATTCCGGATTTCCATGATCCAATGCTATATGCCGCTCGTTTTCCACATCATGGGCAGCACCATTTTCCGCGCTGATAGATGCCTCTACTTCCTGTAGTGTGCGCACGATCTCCGGGGATACATTTTGTTTCATAATTACAAAAGGTTAATGACTAAATTTATGCTCAACATTAGACTACAAATAAAACTACATAATTTCATCCTACATTAGAGGGAAACAGCCAAATTTTAATTCGGACAAATCTATTTTTGGAATATCCGATTAAAATTCAGGAATTAATGCCGCAGATTGAAAAAGGTAACCCATTTCATTCAGATTTTTTTTGCTGTTCAGATATTTTGACTACATATTTGTAGAAAGTCATGCTATTTATTTGTACTACCATATGTCTTTGTCAAAATAATTATTAGTTTTGCATAGCAAATCCCAAAAACTTGGATTGGATTCATAAAATCAAAACCAATGAAATATACATTCACATTTATAGCACTTTTAGTTGCTCAAATAATTTTTGGACAAGAAAAGCAAGTTTCAGCTATTGAAAATTCAGCTTTTAGTGTAGCTTCCACAAAAAACATAGTAGCAGAAATTGATGCCATTTTCAATCAGGCATACCCAATCAATTCGCCAGGGCAACTGTTTTGATTGCCAAAGACGACAAGATTATTTATAGAAAGGCATTTGGTATGGCTAACTTAGAATTGAAAGTGCAAATGAAGCCCGAAAATGTATTGCTGTTGGCTTCTATTACCAAGCAATTTACAAGTGTAGCAATTTTGATACTGATGGAACAAGGCAAACTCAGCCTGAAAGACCCTTTGTCAAAATACATTGCCGATTTCCCAAGAGGAAATGAAATTACGCTGCATCATTTGCTAAGTCATACTTCTGAATATCAAAGATTACACCAGAATACCTGAATTTAGAACTAAAACTCGACTTGATATGTCCCCCGAAGAAATCATTAGTAGTATCAAAAACTTGTCATTGGAATTTAATCCCAACGAAAAGTATGAATATAGTAATTCGGGCTATGTTCCTTTAGGATATATCATTGAAAAATTATCGGGTATGAGCTATGGGGATTTTATACAAAAGAATATCTTTGATAAACTCGCTATGAAAAATTCGTATTATGGTAACAGTTACAAAATTATTCCTAACAGGGCTAATGGCTACCAATTCTATGAAGGAAATTACGAAAATCCAAAGTATATGAGTACAACTATTCCTTACGCTGCGGGTTCTTTGATGTCCGCCGTTGATGATATGTTTTTATGGAGTAAAGCAATTCAAAACAACGCACTTATATCTGAAAAAAGTAAGCAAATGGCTTTTACAAATCACACCTTAACCAACGGAAAGCATAACAATTATGGGTATGGTTGGGCAATAAATGAAATAGCAGGCATAAAAACACTTGAGCATACTGGCGGTATTAATGGCTTTTCTACATCTATATTCCAGATAGAAACATTTATTCAATCGTATTGACTAACCTTGACGATGGTAAAGGCCCAGAAACCCACAATATAAAAGTTGCTTCTGCTCTTTTAGGCAAACCCATAACAGAAAAAGTTGCTGTAAAAATTTCGGAAGAAGAGTTGAAAAAATGGGTGGGAGCTTATCAGTTTGAGGATGTCGTACGCTTTATAACTTATGACAAAGGTGTACTTTATAGTATGCGTGAAGGTAGTCGCCCAATACAACTTGAGCCATTGGCACATAATGAATTTAGATTTGAAAATCGTTTAGTGACGTATAAGTTTTCTTCAAAAAATGGCAAAAAGCAAGTCCTTTATGCAGACCGAATTGAAAAAAGCATTGGTATTGAAACTGATAATAAGCCAATAGCAGAAAAAGAAAGCATACTTTTAGCACCAAAAATTCTTATCAAATATGTGGGTGTTTATGAGCTGCAACCATCTTTTCAAATTGAAATTGAAATGCAAAACGATCGCCTTTTTGCAAAGGCTACGGGACAGCCATCAGTTGAGCTTTTTGCTGAAGCCGAGAATAGTTTTTTTATCAAAGAGATCCCGACTTTATCGGGACAGGCAGTACGGTTCTCGTATATAGCGGTTCATTAAACATCGGACTTACCTTCTCGTAATAATCATTCATACACGCATAACCCCGTTTTCCTAGTCGCTCCAGCGTGATGGTAGTTGTCAAGATCGGACTTTGGGCAATTACCCAACCACCTTTTCGCGTTCTGCTACATGCATAAGCCTTCCCCTTTGGAACTTGCATACGAATCAAGTTCTTCCGTTTCCGCGCTGGTTTCTTCCTGTAAAGGACTTGCACCTTCCAGAGTTCTTTGTACTTTCGTACCTTTGTTCATACTGGGGACACACAGCACCTACCCAAAAGTCGGGGTTTCGTGCTTCGCAGTCACATTTGTGCAAGCCGAAAGTTCCGTTCTCCGAATGAAGTTTAGTGGCAAGTGTAACAGACGACGGAAGATTCAATAACATAATAACATAATAACATATAAAGACAATGCAAGAGATACTATTTGAATTTATATCAAAATACATTTCTCTGACAGAAGATGAGAAGAACGCACTACTTTCGTTAGACATATTCCGCTCTGTTAAGAAGGGGACTATTTTACTCAAAAAAGGACAGAAATCGCAGGATGAATATTTTGTTCTAAAAGGATGCATACGG
This sequence comes from Chitinophagales bacterium, assembly GCA_038246735.1. Classification (GTDB taxonomy): domain Bacteria; phylum Bacteroidota; class Bacteroidia; order Chitinophagales; family Saprospiraceae; genus OLB9. The sequence continues at coordinate 13,897 of JBBRVQ010000089.1, read as the reverse complement.
AAATATTACATCAAAGATGGTGAAGAAAAAACTACCGCTTTTTATACTGAAATGGAAGGTTTAACACCCCATTGTGCAATAAATAATGCTCCGTCTGAATATTTTATAAGTTGTGTAGATGATACCATACTAATTGTTGCAAACACAGATATGGGAGTTGAATTAAATACTAAATTTCCTAAATTTCAACTAATGTGTGGAGTATTGTCAGAAGAACTTTTAGCTAAACAGCAAATCAATTTTGACGAGTTTAAGACTTCATCACCTGAACAACGATACCTGAACTTACTGCAAAATAGACCAGACCTTATCCAACGTGTGCCACTGCATCAATTAGCAAGTTATTTGGGTATGAAACCGGAATCATTGAGCCGTATCCGGAAACGGTTATTACAAAAGAGTAAATCCTGATGTATCCTGTCTTTTATTGGGGAAAATGTTCTGCTTATTGGGTGAGTCTTGTTTCTTAACTTAAGTTAAGGAGTTATGGCATCTCGCCTATCTACCTTTGCATTATCATTTAACAACTAAACAACTATTAGTATTGATATGCAAAAGAAAATTTTATTGTTCGCTTTGACCTTACTGATGGCAAGCAGTTTACAGGTGAAGGCACAAGATGCCAAACAAGACAGTACTTATAGAAAATGGTTTGTCGGTAGTACTCTATTACTATTAGGTAATCTTGATAATACTAACAGTCCTGGGTATATACAAATAAATGCAGGATATAGGATCACACCTAAAGATGTTATTCAATTTAGATTTAAAAGGTCTCAGTATGCTTGGCCAATAGGTATCCCTTTCGGACCGGATTTTGATGCACCTGGGTTAAACTATCCTGGACATGCACGCATACTTTCTCCTCAAATTGGATACCAGCGGTTTTTGTGGAAAGGACTCTATGCATCTGTTTATGTATTGAATGCTTTTGAAAAATATATGGATGAGAATAACAAGAAGATTGGAAATGGATTCACATTATATACAGACTTTTATTTGGGTTACCAATTTAAGTTTTTCAATGATCGATTCTTTTTTGAACCAGCAATTGGATGTAGTTATTGGCCTCTAAGGACTGGTGTTCCAGATTCTTTTAAAGCAGTAGAACAAAAATGGCCTAACCACTTTATTCAACCTGGTCTTGATTTTGGATTTAATTTTTAATACATGTATAACCATAAATAATTAAATAATGAAAAAGATCGGTATTTATTCCGTGTTGTTGTTGCTCACAACATTTCTTAGTTCATGTGGCGTTGGCCACGCCCTTGTTACCAACCACAATCAAAACGCCACTGAGGTACACTTAAGTGGGAACAACTTCAAAGTAATTGATCAGGTAAGCGGAAGTTCGGAAGCGTCTTATGTATTGGCCATTGGAGGTATGAACAAAAGGCAATTGTACGAAAATGCGTATTCAAAAATGATGAAAAATGCAAACTTACTGAATGGTTCCAAAGCCATAATCAACGTGATGACAGAGGAACACTTCAGTGGTTTTGCCCCTTTCTATGTCAGAAGAACTATAACTGTGAGTGCCCAAGTAGTTGAATTTACAAGGTGAGTTCAAAGAAATGGGCTGTGTATTATTTTAGGATTGACAGTTGTGAGGATTATTAGGTGCCACTTGACTCGACTTGAATAGATTAAGAACAAGATTTTTGGAAAAAAGTATAGTGTAAATCATTTCTTAACTTAAGTGAACGATTTTTCGCTTGTCCCCAACTTACTTTTGCACTTCATTTAATTATAAAAATATATTAAAATATGCAAAAAAGAAATTCATGGATTGCACTTGTTTTAGTTTTAACAAGCACGCTACAAATTAAAGCACAATATGGTATAACAGACAGCACTTACAAACGGTGGTTCGTTGGGACTTCTTTATTTGTTCTATTGGGTAATCTTGATACAGAAAACCCTCCCAACTTCGCTCAACTTAATATAGGTTATCGGATTACAGGAAAAGATGTAATTACATTAGCTCCAAAAACTTGGAAATATTCATGGCCAAATGGTATTCATCCATTTTTAAACAAAGCCTACAAAAAGCCAGAAGAAAGATTTCCGGGGTATGTTCGTGAGTATGGCGTAACAGCGTCTTACACACGATTTTTATGGAAAGGTTTGTATGCCCAACTTGATGTAATGCCTACTTGGCAAATTTTTGTGAATGACAATGGTAAGAAAATTGACGATGGTTTTCAGATTTTCAATTCATACCGTGTTGGTTATCACATCAAACTCTTTAAGGACAAATTTTTCTTTCAACCATCAATTTGTATGACCCATCGTGCTTATCACACAAAATTACCTGATGGATTTAAACAGCTAGACGATAAATGGTCCAAATTCATCTTTCCAGAACCAGGACTAAATGTCGGATTTAATTTTTAAAACTACAATGATTAGATGAAGGCAGTTATTTGCACCAATTACGGACTTCCTGAAGTATTACAAATTCAGGAAGTCCCTAAACCTTTACCTAACGAAAATCAAATCCTTGTCAAAATAATTGCTACTGCGGTCAACGCTGGAGATGTAAGAGTAAGAAGTCTTGATGTTAAAGGATTTATGAAGGTCATAATGCGATTGGTTTTAGGTATTTCAAAACCAAGAAAACCCATTTTAGGAACTGTTTTTTCGAGTATTGTTGAAAGCAAAGGAAATGATAAAACGTACCTGCTGATTACTATGGCAACAATCACCAAGACCTAAAAAAAATCGATGTCCTGCCTGTTTATAACAAATTGCACTTTTAATTTAAAAAAAATTAATGGCTAAAGAATTAGTGAAAATGTACAATAATTTAATATAGTATTAAAAGCGTGGCCATTTCGGAACGCGGAGCTATTTAGCGGAGCTAGGCTTTCCTGCCCAAATCGAAGCAGGCTGGTTTGTTTACTTTTTTTGTAATGAAAAAAAGTATAAGTGAACGATTCCCAACAGGGTGAAGCATGACATTGCGTCAAGTGAAGGCACCAGAAAGGGATGGGTTGAGCGGCTTGAGCAACAGAACCATTCTGAAACAGAATTTCTAATACTAAGCTTGAAAACCAAACTCAACGTGTTTCTGATTATAAAGTTTGAGTTAATTTAAAATTGTGCAATTTGTTATACACACAAGTTCTGCCTACAACTTTAATAAATAATATTTTTGATGTACTTTTACGGCTTAATATAAATTGCGCTGACTTATATATACAATTTAAATAATGTAGTATTTTGTAGATACTTTGTTTTTTCACTCTTGCCCTACATTAGTGAGAGACTAGTATTCAGGGCAAGGATATAAGACGACACAACAAAAATACTTTATATACAAAAATAATATGATTGACTCGATAATTCCTTTACTCTCCTTGATTGCATTAGAAGTGATTCTAGGCATCGACAATATCATTTTTATATCTATTTTGGCGGACAAACTACCGGAATCGGAAAGAAATAAACTTCGTTATTGGGGTATTGGCTTAGCAATGGCGATGAGACTTTGTTTGTTAGCCATTGTATCATGGATATTAAAATTAGATCAAACTTTATTTACGGTATTCGAAACTGACTTTTCAGGAAAGGGATTAATTTTGATCCTTGGTGGACTTTTTTTGATCTATAAAAGCACTAAAGAAATCTACCATAAAACAGAAGTGGAAAATTATAAAAACACTACCCCTATCCGAGTAAAAAATTTTGGTAAACTGCTGACAGAAGTTATCATTCTGGATTTAGTATTTTCTATTGACTCTATCATCACCGCAGTAGGAATGGTACAAGAACTTTGGGTAATGTACACAGCTGTAATTGTAACTGTCATCATTATGCTTATTGCTTCAAAACCTATCAGTGATTTTATTGCAAAACACCCATCTTTTAAAATATTGGCTTTATGCTTTTTGATGATGATTGGGGTTGCGTTGTTAGCTGAAGGGCTTCATTTTGTGATACCCAAGGGATATATTTATTTTTCAATGGCATTTGCTTTTTTAGTGGATATCATACAAATGAAAACCGTCAAGCAAAAGAGCACTTAGATTTCTCGAAGACAAATAATTTTGAAATAATACGGATCTTTATGATTACGCTTGTAGCTTGATGATTAAGATTTTAAAAACCGCATGAAGCCAACAGGTAATTTTTCCCATACTAAATCATGCTGGGCTGTGGGGTGTGATGACCGCCACAATTACTGCAATATACTCCCCGGTCAGTATAGCCGCAGTTATTGCATTCTGTGTCATAAGTTAAAATGGGATGTGAAATGGTTTTATCGGGCATAAAAATTTCTTTTAAAAGTACAGATACCTTTGCGTTTGAGGTATCTGTACAAAATCATATTAAATTAACAAAACAATCATTCAGGATTAAAACAGCACAAAATTGGTTGAATATTTTCGGCTGTTCAAAAATTATATTGTAAAGTGTATAAAAACAGCACTGAATGGTATAAATATAAATATGAAGTAGATTGGTCTTTTGGTTTTATTGAAGGCTATTATAAGGATAGTAAAAGTTCACCCTTACAGGTAATATTTAATTTTACAAAATAGTCTCTGAAATTCGATACTTTGATCTTATATCCGTAAGCTCAACTACTAAGGGAAAACATTTGATCAAAGTGAAATAGTGGAGAGGACGTTTGGTTTTTAGCAAGCTGATTTCAAAAAATCCTGGATCAAAATCATCAAAACATAATAATGCGGGCTTGTCAGCAACCAAACTAATAGCCTCTATCTCATTAGGGATTCTGTTTTTTATGAGCGCTGTATCTGCCTGTTCTTCGTTATTCAGATCAAAGAAGAGCACATTTTTCACATATTTTTTTGAATCTTTATACATTATTTTACCCTTGCCAAGTGGCAGAGGGTCTGTGTAAAACGGATCATTTGTGGTTTTTTCCAGACTTTTGCTGACCGACGTAACCCTGCAAGGGCCACTTTTTAAGTGTATATTATTCAGAAGACTTTCTGGACAAACAAATGCATAAGGGACAGGAAGCTCTGCCGGCATCCCTTTCCCGTCGTCAGGAAGGAAGTAAACTCTTTGGTCAAAGCAGGATTGTTTTTCTCTTGCTCGATCATCGTCGTCCCATGCCGAAACACCAATAGCATCGCACACAGCAAAGACACTGCCTGTGTAGTGGCGCATGTAAGGTTCGGTAAGAATAATTACTGGCATATAGAAAGATCTATTATTTCAGAATAAACCACCTAATCTTGAAAATAAAATCGGGTACCCGATGACACAAAATATGATGCCCCACTTCAACAATGTTTTAGGAAGCGTAACAGGTTCATCATCAGCAAGGGCCATTTCATGTCTTGATCTATATAACTAATGATAGATTTTTACTTTTTGACCTTATTCATACGGGCTAGGGTCTTTTTAAGTAGTAGAGTAGTGACGATGCCAGCCATTAATGGTATGAAAATCTACTACTGGTGCTTTTGCCTTATTTTTGGCCATTAGATCAAGGTTGTTTGGATTTTCCCGAAGTTCGATAATAGTGCCTTCTGCCACTTGTCCTTTACTTATGGTGTGCTCTATTTCATGGGATTTATTATAAGAAAGGATAAGCAGATAAGTACCAATCAGCGAAAGTATTGGTCCTAAAGTCGTTAGAAAATTCATATATTATTATTTTGAACTAAAATAATTTTAGGGGTTAAAGGCGTATTTATCAGCAAAAATCTTTCATCTCGATTACTTTTCCCTAAAATGGTTCCATCCTTGTGATGTGATCGGGTGTATATTGCCGCCAGTTGTGTGAAGGGTAATGCCTTCAGCAGCGTCTGTGATTTCTCCTATGATAAAAACTTCCGGCATAAACCTGATTTTGTCCAGATCTTTTTCGTCAATAGTAAACAAAAGCTCATAATCTTCTCCACCATGTAAAGCACAAGTGATAGGGTCCAGATTAAATTCAAGGGCGGTACGTTCTGTATCCGGATGCAGAGGCACTTTTCCTTCTTCTATAAAAGCACCGGTACCCGATTGTTGGCAGATATGTATAATTTCACTGGCCAGACCATCTGAAACATCAATCATGGATGTAGGTTTGATGTTCATTTTTTTAAAATAATCAATGGCTCCTGTCTGTGCTTCCGGCTTGAGTTGTCTTTCTATCAAATACTGACTGTTTTCAAGTTCGGGCTGTACTCCCGGATGGGCGAGATACACCTGCTTCTCTCTCTCAAGTATCTGAAGCCCAAGGTAAGAAGCACCCAGATCACCAGTGACACAGATGATATCCCCCTTTTTTGCTCCGTTTCTATATACAATGTCTTCCTTTGCTGCTTGTCCTATGGCAGTGATGCTGATTACCATGCCTTTGGGTGAAGAAGTGGTATCTCCACCTACCAAATCTACTTGGTACATTTTACATGCAGCATAAATCCCTTCGTAAAATTCTTTAAGTGCTTCGAGACTATATTTATTGGAGATGGCTATAGATACAGTGATCTGGGATGGTATAGCATTCATAGCAAAGATATCCGATAGATTGACTACTACTGATTTGTATCCCAGATGTTTGAGCGGGGTATACATCAGGTCAAAGTGTATGCCCTCTACCAGCATATCAGTGGACACTACCGTCACTTCATTTGTGTTATTGATCACTGCACCATCATCTCCGACACCCTTTAAGGTGCTGATCTGAACTGCTGGATGATCTTTGGTCAGGGCATCTATCAGTCCGAACTCGCCGAGTGAATTTACATCTGTAAAAGTAGAATAAGTATTATTGCTCATGATGAAAAATTAGGGGCAAAGGTATGAAATAAAGATGGTAAAATTACTCAAATAGCGATTGATCTACCAGACCCCAAATCACATCATTGTCTGGTAAAGGGGAAGTATATACGTGTTTTTTGCCAGTAAATGGATGTATAAACTCCAGCTTGTAGGAAACCAGACAAATACTACGATCCAGATTTGGTCTTCGCGAACCATATTTGAGATCTCCTTTTATAGGCAATTCTACGGTAGCAAGCTGAGCTCTGATCTGGTGAAACCTTCCTGTTTTCAGATCTATTTTAAGCAAATGATAATTATCAAACGACTGTAGTAAAGAATATTCAAGAATGGCCTCCTTAAAATTTTCATCTACCTGTTCGTCTGCCGTCATGGCCCGATTATGCAGTTTTTTGATAAAATGATGCAACTCGGTTTTACCAGTATTTGGTGTTCCTGCGACCAGAGCAAGATAAGTTTTTTTAACCGTTCTTGCTTTGAGCATTTCCGTAAATTCAGCTGAGAACAGCTTATTTTTTCCAAAAATAACGAGACCTGATACGGGTTGATCTATTCGATTAAGAACATGTACCTGTTCTTTGTATTTGGTATTGAGCACAGTCTCAAGATCATATACATTCTTGTCTGTAGCCTGAACGGCTATACCATATTTTTTAAGTATAACAATAAAATCATCCGTTTCATCGATGATCGTATAGTTAGATTCGAAAGAATTTTTATTTGTAAGATTACTTAATATAGAAAGATCCACGTTATTTTAATTCAGTTAGTTAATCAACCTCTTCATAATCAACATATTCATCTTCGTGATTGTTTTTATTTTTTCTTTCTGAATGGCCATTAAACCGATTTGGCTTATTTCCTTCCAACAGTGGTGTGATATAATTGGTAAATATAAAATATCCGATCGCAGATAAAATAAGATACTTAATCATGATATTGTAATAAGTATTGAAATACAAAACATAACACAAAAGTAAGCCTTTTGAACCATAAGTCGACAAAGATGGCATAAATGAAAAAAAATCAGACCATAATTTTACAATAAAATGAAAGTATACCTTGTTTTATACTGTGGACAATTCAGTATAATCAGACCATATTACACATTAATACTTGTTTTAAAGTAAATTTATTAATTTTGCAACTTTCTATTTAAAAATATCAAGTTTCAATCATTGACATGCAATCACTAAAGAAATTTTCCAATATTTCAGGTCTGCTGGTTTTTTTGATCAGTTTTATAGTTTACTATCACTCTGTAGAGCGCACAGGTAGCCTTTGGGACTGTGGTGAGTTTATTCTTGGTGCATACAAATTGCAGGTAGTTCACCCACCCGGAGCAGGCCTTTTTGTATTGATTGGACGCATGTTTGCCTGGTTGGCTACCATATTTTCTGATGATCCGGCAGATATTGCCTTTGCAGTAAACTTGATGTCAGCCCTATGTACATCCGTAGCAGCCACCATGATAGCATGGGTAACCATTATGTTTGGAAAACTTGCTTTGGTGGGCAGAAGTACTGAAACCACCCTAAGCCAGAACATAGCTTTGGCTTTTGCAGGATTGGCAGCAGGATTGTCTACTGCTTTCAGCACATCTATCTGGTTTTCAGCTGTTGAAGGTGAAGTATACGCCATGTCCACTATGTTTACTTCCATTACCGTGTGGGCAGCCACTAAATATTATTTTCTTGACGATGACAAAGAAGCAAACAGATGGTTGGTTTTGAGTCTCTTTGTGAGTGGTATGTCCGTGGGTGTTCACTTGCTCAGTATTTTGTCCTTACCGGCAGTTGCTCTCTTGGTTTATTATAAAAAATATAAAGAACATACATTAAAAGGTGCCATCATTGCGATGGCCTTGGGTGTAGTCGCAATCGTATTCATTATGAAGTTTGTGATCGTAGGCATTCCAAACCTTTGGAAGAATATGGAACTTCTATTTGTGAATTCATTTGGGCTTCCTGTTCATACCGGCATCATTCCTACCTTGCTTATAGTGGCAGGACTAGCTTATTATATATTGAAATATGCGCATAAGAAAGGAAATCAGATATTACAAATAGCCGCTGTTTCAGCAGTATTAATTGTGGTGGCATTTTCTACCATAGGTATAGTAGTCATCAGAGCCAATACAGATACACCTATCAATATGAACGTGCCCGGAGATGCCATGAGATTGCTTCCTTACCTCAATAGAGAACAATATGGTGAGCGACCTTTATTGTCCGGCCCTCACTATGATGCTGAGCCCAAAGACGTAAAGCGAACAGACAGATATGGAAGAGTAGGTGAAAAATATGAAGTAGTAGATGAAAAGTTTGAATATATCTACGACCAGAAAGATAAAATTCTTTTTCCTAGAATAGGTCATACAGACCAAGGTCGCCCTGAATTACATAAAATGTGGAGAGAAGCCCTGAATGGAGATAGCAAAGGCAAACCAGGTATGGGATATAATCTGCAGTTTATGATATACTATCAGATCAACTGGATGTATTTCAGATATTTTATGTGGAATTTTGTAGGACGCCAAACCGCAGAGCAGGGCTATTTCCCTTGGGATATATCAAAAGGACATTGGCAGTCAGGGATAACACCAATAGATGAAGCCAAACTTTATAAGATGGATGCGCTTCCTGATTCGATGAAAAACGACGAGTCAAGAAACAAGTATTTTTTCCTTCCGCTCATATTTGGATTGATCGGCCTGGTGTTTCATTTTGTACAACGAAAAAAGGATTTTACCACCTTACTAATTCTGTTTGTCATCACCGGAATAGGAATTGTGATTTATTCCAACCAACCACCTAATGAGCCAAGAGAGAGAGATTATGTGTTGGTGGGTTCTTTCATGACATTCTGTATCTGGATAGGCATGGGAGTATTGGCATTGTATCATTTTTTATCTCAAAAAATAACTGGTCCTGCCCCGGCTGTATTGGCTGGATTATTGGTATTATCAGCCCCATTGATCATGGGATTTCAGAATTTCGATGACCATAGCCGAAAGCACCATCAGGCATCTAGAGATTATGCATCAAATTTTCTGAATAGTGTTGAGCCGAATGCCATTATATTTACCTATGGAGACAATGACACTTATCCATTATGGTATGCTCAGGAAGTTGAAAATATCAGACGTGACGTGCGAGTGGTTAATCTTAGTCTGATAGCAGTGGATTGGTATATAAATAAGCTCAGAAATAAGGTCAACGACTCAGCACCACTTAAATTGACTTTAACAGAAGAAGATTATCGGGGCAAAAACAGAAATCAAGTGTTTTTTGCCAATCCAAGAGGTGAAAACATGGCTGCACCTATGAATATATTTGAAGGTCTAAGAAGCATAAGAGATCCTAAAAATACCATTCAGGATCAGACCTTTGTTACCAGTCGTAACTTTTATTTGCCGGTAGATCGTGAAAAATATATGAAACTGGGCTTACAGCCAAATATTGACTCTTCTGAGTGGGCGGACAGAGTCGAATTTAGGTTTGCTGAAAATGCAGGGTATTTTACTAAAGATGACTTGGCAGTAATGGATGTAATTGCATCCAATTTTTACGAAAGACCGATATATTTTGCTATAACCTGTCAGGCTTCAAAATTGCTTGGCTTGAATGATTATGTAGAGATGGAAGGTCTGGGCCTTAGATTATCTCCGACCAAAATACGGGTCAAATCACAGTTGCCAAGTATTTATGGATTTGGCGATATCGATGTGGAAAAAGTATATACCAATGTTATGACTAAATGGAAATGGGGCAACTTTGATAAAATGAAGCTTTTTGTGGACAAAAGTTATATGGCTGAAGTCCAAGCCATGAAACTTGTGATGCTTAGGGCTGCCATAGAATTTGACAGACAAGGCAATAAGGAGAAAGCTGTAGCCATGGCCAATAAATATTTTGAAGCCTTCCCTCACATGAATTTTCCATATGATTCTGGTATTATGCCATTTATTAATGTGTTAATAAGCGCCAAAGATTTTGAATCGGCAAAAAAACACCTTAGAATCTTAGCAGAAGAAACAAAGCAATACATAACTTTTTATGAATCCCAAACGGACAAAGACGTATTTGATAGTTTCAGACAAGATTATGAGTATAGATTAGGGGCAATTCAGGATGTACTGGATAATGCAAAAAAGGTAGAAGATCCGGCATTCGAAAAAGAAATGTCAGATATGTTGAATCCATTATTAAAAACAGCACCGGCAAATTAATATTTTCAGCATGAAATTAGCCATAGGTTCTGATCATGCCGGATATGAATACAAAGATTTCATCGTCCGGTACTTACTAAAGGAAGGGCATCATATATCAGATAAAGGACCATCTAGCGTAGAGTCTGTGGATTATGCTGATTTTGCCCATCCTGTAGCTATAGATGTTGAGGGTAAAAAAGCGGACCTAGGTATTCTTATTTGCGGAAGTGGAAATGGGGTTTGTATGACAGCCAATAAACATAAAGGAATACGGGCAGCTTTGTGTTGGACCGAAGAACTGGGAGCTTTGGCAAGACAGCACAATGACGCCAATATCTTATGTCTGCCGGCAAGATTTATCAGTAAGAGAATGGCAAAACGCATTGTGAACGCATTTTTGGAAAGCAAATTTGAAGAAGGTAGACATCAAAACAGAGTAAACAAAATCCCCTGTTGAATTATTTAAGTTGAAAAATTAACGTCTTAAAAGCTCAGCAAACGTATATGAAATATGAAGAATAAAATATTTGCAGCAATTTTTATTTTGTTTATAGGAAGCAATATCTGTGGACAATATATCAGTACAGTGACTGTTCCTGATAAGAGCATACCCAAAATAACAGACCCTAAAGATCCTTCGTTTAGATATGCATCAGAGATATCGGCATCAACATTAAGGGATCATTTGCGTATTTTGGCTTCTGACTCGCTGGAGGGTAGGGAGACAGGTCAAAAAGGAATGGAGATGGCCGCAGACTATATTGCAAAACAATTGCGCAACCTTGGACTACATCCGTCAGTTTCTACTGGAAATTATTTTCAACCGGTCGCTTTTACATATTCTAAATGGAAAAACAGTGAAATGTATGTGCAAGGCAATAGATACAGATTGCTATGGGATTTCATCACTATGCCTGAAGTAAATAATAGTAATGCTATGATTTCGGATCAGGAAGTTATCTTTTTGGGCTACGGTATCGATAGTCAAATATATAGCGATTATAAAAAGACCGATGTAAAAGGTAAAATAATTATGATCAACAAAGGAGAACCTATTGATAAAAAAGGTAATTCCATTATAACAAAAACAGAAGAACCTTCAGATTGGACCGTTGATATTAATAAAAAACTGATCGCCGCAAAAGAGAAGGACGTAAAACTTGTCTTGATCATTGAGGATGATATTAAAAAATTACTGGAAGAAAACAGAAGAAAATTGTTGTCTCCCAATCTTCAATTGGGTAATCGAAAAGATAATCAGTTAACGACAGCAGATCACGTGTATATTTCTTCCACAGTAGCAAAAGCAATCATTGGCGAACAAGAAAGTAAAGTTTTAAAAGCGCGTGAAAAATATGCAAAAGGCAAATCGGAATCCGTTAAACTGCCCATTGATTTTTCTATCAATATGTCTAAAGATGTCAACATTCTGGAAGGTAAAAATGTACTTGGATTTATACAAGGTAAATCAAAACCAGACGAATATGTAATCGTATCTGCACATTATGATCATCTAGGTAAAAGAGGAGATGAAGTTTTTAATGGTGCGAATGATAATGGTTCAGGATCTTCAACATTACTGGAATTGGCCCAGTCTTGCCAGCAAGCGGTTTTAGAAGGCAATACACCTGAAAGAAGTATTGTTTTTCTATGGTTTTGCGGAGAGGAAAAAGGTCTTCTAGGATCACATTATTATACAGAAAACCCTGTTTTTCCTTTGCAGAATACCATTGTAAACATTAATGTAGATATGGTAGGTCGCTCCGACGATAAGTATAAAGATAATCCGGAATATATTTATATCATTGGTTCAGATAGGCTCAGTTCGGACTTGCACAGTATAAGTGAGGATGTAAATAGAAAATATACACAACTTACCTTGGATTACACCTACAATAGTGAAGATGATCCCAATAAATATTATTATCGTTCAGACCACTACAATTTTGCAAAGAATGGAATCCCTGCTATTTTTTATTTTAACGGTACCCACGAAGATTATCACAGAACAACAGATGATGTTGATAAAATAAATTTTGACGCTATGGCAAATGTGGGTAAGCTTATCTTTCATACGTTATTTGAGCTAGCCAACAGACCGCAAAGAATCAAAGTGGATGGTATAATTAAATAAAAAATATAAATACAGTCTAACTAAACTTAAAATCCTGAGTGTGTGCATTCGGGATTTTTTTATTTAGTATTGGAATGAAAAAATTAGTTATTTTTACTCCCTAAAGGATATAGATATGACACTAGGCCAGTTTTTTGAAGCAGTTTCCCAGCAGCCATCCATAGTATTGTTTTATTTTTTTGCGCTTCCATTTACTGCCTTTCTGGCGATTGTTTTTGGAAGTGGTGAAGGCCATGTTTCGCCCTGGAAGTATTTGTATACTGTTTTGGTGTATTTTGCCTGCATACCCGGCATATTTGCGCTGACACTTAACGCATACATGTTTTTGTTTGAACGCCAGCCTATCCTAGAAACAAATGTATTCACTCAAATACTACCGATTCTCTGTATGCTGGTCACTTTGTGGCTGATTAAAAAGAATGTAAGCCTCAATGAAGTTCCGGGTTTTGATAAAATCGGCAGTCTTTTTTTCATTATCACTGTGTTGATCTCAATGATGTGGATATTAGAAAAGACCAACATCTTTGTTTTTACCTATATGCCATTTTATCAATTTATTCTATTTTTTATTGGCTTTTTAGTTTTGATTCGATTCGCATGGAGCAGAATGATGGGTTGATTATATTACAGCTAAAATATCGAATGATGAAAGAACTAGTGCTCCTTTAGATTTGCATTTTAATTAAATTGATCATATTATGATTATTATTATGTATTAATTTAGGGGGTCTGGGGGATGTTGAAAAGTATTAATTTTGTGGATAAAGTTGAGACAAAGTGTGGCAAATTATCTA
>JBBRVQ010000088.1:0-16621 GCA_038246735.1 Chitinophagales bacterium | reverse complement strand
TTACTGCAACGTAGAGCAAATTTATTTCTTCATTCAGTTTGGTGGTATTTATTTCTTCGGTGGTTTTGTCTTCTTTTAGCTTTTCTAATTTTTCTTCTGAAATGAAGTCGTTTACCAATTGAATGGAATCGTATTCCATTCTTTTGCACCGATGGACTGTGGAGAAAATCATTTCTGCCTTTTCTTTTGGGATCTGAAGTGAATAAAAACCATATTCATTGGATACAGCCCCTACAGTCAAAAAATTCTTTAATTGTACCGAAGCCCCGATAAGTGTTTCACCCGTCTTTTTATCTTTGATGGTTCCACTGACTGTAAATTTCTCTTGCTCGACTAAAGAGATAGATTCAATGGCGATCAGTAGGAGTATTAAGAAATTTATTTTCATTTTTTGTATCATCATTATCCTAAATTTAGTGTAAAGATGCTATACTACATGTTACCAATATTACTTAAAATATGTAAAATGGACAAAAACGGCATAAAGTGGACACGGAGAGATGTGTTTAGTCTAAAGTATTGATGGGGAAAGACTAATTAAAATCCGAAAAAGTCATTGGATAATCTATTTTAATTTAAAATGCCTGCGGTCTTTAAGTTACGAAGTAATTGGGTAAAGGTGTGCATATTATTTTCTCTCCAATATCATGTTGTCACTACCATCATTGATAGAAGCTCCTGTTACAATAATACGATTTTCAGATTCGAAAATGACTTCTACATTCCGATGAAATATGCGTGACGAAGTAACAAATTTTTCAGATTCTGTTTCGGAACTAGTGTACTTAGATCTGAATGCTATAAATACGCCATTTTCTCTAGGTATTAAATATTCGATGACGTGGATAAACTTTTCTTCACCAACGTTTAAATAAAAGTCTAATGGTTTTAATATTTGTTCGTATAAGTTTAAATCAGCAGCTTTAAATTTCGGAATATAAAGTGAACCTACATCGGTTAATAAAGTATGTTGAGATATCAAATTCCCTTGGTAATAAATACCTAAACCGTATTTTGGCATCTGATAACTCACAATCTGCCACTCTCCTGATAATGTACGTTCAAGCACTTCATTAGAGACCAATTTATCTTCCTTTTGACAAGAAATTATAAACAAAATAGATAAAACGAAAAAAGAAAGTCTACCTGAATTCATAATTTGGGTTTAAATATTGTATAAAGGTAAAGATAAATTCCTATTGAATTAAATTTCCTCAGATTTCTACATCGATATTGTAAAAAAATTTCTTTCTAACCTTCCTTTAGTCAGTAATGAAGTCGCAGACTTAGACAACTAGGTTCTTCAATTCCCGGTTTTAATACTTTTTGATTTTATGATTATGGTGTTACAAAACTTATAATGCTTTAGCGGGATTCCTTATTTTGGGATTGAAAATTTAGACTTCGCGCATCGATGGTATTAGGCCTATTCCTACTTTATAATTTCATCTCAAATCCAAAAAATATTGTTGCAAGGTTTATATTCATCCCAAATGAACTGAAATCCTTTTCTGTATTGGTATTAGTAACAAAGCTCTTACTATAGTTTGTTGTTTGAAAAGTTGCCAACAATAGCTATCACAAAAATTTATGTAACCGTACATCTTCAGTAAGGAAGTACTTAATACTACAAATATTGTTTTTGGAAATAAGGTATATACACCAAAATAGGTAATGATTTAGAATATGTTTTTCGGTATTTTTATGGATAAACAAGAAAAATAATCAAAATCATATTTTCCAACACAAAGTCAGAATTAGTTCTTTTGGTGAATAATAAACAAATAAGTTGGTTGCTAAATATTTTGGTTAGCAAGCATTGATCTACGAAATAAAAGATAAATAAAAATCGACTTTTGTCGCAGATTTTGCGATTAAACCTTAGAAGAGTTGGTATGTCGTGAAAGTTTATGACTTTTTATTTTTTAATGCCTTACAATTTTTTAAGATGAGATTAATCTTTGTATTCTTAACGACCTTAATTCCCTTTTTCTTGGATGCCCAAAACGTCGGCATCGGTACACTCACTCCAGCTGCAAGTGCGAAGCTTGACATTACATCTACTGACTCAGGTATCCTTATACCAAGGATGACAGCAGGACAAAGATCTGCCATCGCTAGCCCTGTCAATGGATTACTTGTCTATCAAACAGAAGCGCCAGCTGGTTTTTACTTTTATAATGGCAGTTCTTGGGTGAGCTTAAATTCATCGTCATCAGGTTGGGGGACTACTGGAAATGCGGGTACGAATCCAGCGACCAACTTCATAGGAACAACAGATGCGCAGGATTTGGTTTTTAAAGTCAATAATCAACCAGCAGGCTTGATCCAATACCTAGCAGGATCATCTACACCTACCACCATGTTTGGCTATCAAAACATGGACACAAAAAGTCCTGGTTCGGGCAATAATACGGTCTTTGGCTTTCAAAATCTACGTACTAGTCAGACTGGGTTTAATACAGCATTTGGTATTCAAAACATGTTTCAAAATAACAATGGAATATATAATACCACAATGGGTTATAAGACCTTGCTCAAGAACATAGATGGAAGTCGGAATACTGCCATTGGATATGGAGCAGGGTTTAATAATAATAATGGGTCGGACAACATCATAATGGGCTACAGTGCTATGGGTGGCGACATCGTAGAAAATGCTCAAAATGCAGGGGATAAGAATGTAGCTATAGGTACGGAGGCTTTGTTTTGGAATAGAGGACGAGATGAAAACGTTGGAATTGGATATAGAGCTTTATATAATAATAGTAAAACTGCGACAAACGGAACAGAAAGCATCTATAATACTGCCGTAGGAAGTAATAGTATGACATCCAATACACTAGGTTCATTTAACAGTGCTCTGGGAATTGGAAGCCTCAATGCAAATACGATTGGACAAGGCAATACAGCGCTAGGTACATTGGCGATGACAGTTAATGTAACTGGCAGCAACAATACAGGAGTAGGACAAGGAGCGCTGCAATTTAGCAAAGGGAATGACAATACTACGCTCGGAGCTCAAGCTGGATATGGACTGAGAAATGGTAATGGAAATGTAGCCATTGGTCGTAATGCTTTGCTAATAGATACTAGTTCTAATGGACAGATAGCTATCGGCAGAGCTGCTATGTTTAATAATCAGCAAGGAATATTCAATCAAGCTGTGGGTGATAGTGCTTTGTATTCAAATGTATCGGGATCTTATAATGTTGCGAATGGGGCTGGGGCTTTGAGAAATAATCAAGGCTATAATAATGTAGCTACTGGATATAATTCATTGTATTCCAATACTGAGGGAAGCAGGAATATTGCCTCTGGAACGTCAGCTTTATTTAATAATAGTTCTGGGAATGACAACACAGCTACCGGTTTACTTTCTCTTTTTAATAACACATTTGGAAACGGTAACAATGCATACGGAAGCTATGCACTACATTCGAATATTTCTGGCGGAGCAAATATTGCAAATGGGACTTATGCACTATATTCCAATACTGTTGGTTTCCATAATGTAGGAATTGGTACATCTACACTGTCGAATAATAAATCAGGGTCTGGTAATATTGCTATTGGTACATATAGTTTAGCAGGTGATACATTGTCGGTATCTCAAATCGCCATCGGAGAAGAAGCATTATACTACAATAATGAAGGTGAAGGAAATGTAGCTATAGGTTCTGCATCAATGCGACACAATGGAAGTGGTAGTGGAAATACTTCAGTTGGCACCGAAACATTGATGGGATCAAACCCAAATAACATTAATACTGGGTCTTTTAATTCTGCCTTTGGATACCAAGCTCTTAATTCCAACACGTCGGGCAATGAAAATACATCCCTTGGCTTTCAAGCGATGTTAAATAATTTCTCAGGTTTTGAAAATGTAGCTGTTGGAAAATGGGCTTTAAAGAACAATAGCACAGGTGGATACAATGTAGCTATTGGAAATAACACTTTACAGAATAGTGAAAATGGTTATAATACTGCAGTAGGAACCTATGCTTTGAGTGGACCTTTTAATTCAGGTAATGAAAATTCAGCATTTGGATATGGTGCTCTTAGTACAATTTTTACAGGATATAACAATATTGGGATAGGTTATGTTGCTGGTTCAAATATTACTCAAGGTGCTAACAATATTATACTTGGCAAATTGGGAGGAAACCTACTTTCTACGGGAAATTCAAATATTTTTATTGGCGAAGCAACTGGACCTACAGCAGGTTTTGGTAACATTGATAATGCTATAGCAATTGGTTTTAATCAACCCAACAACCTTTCCAATCAAGTAGTCATTGGCAATGCCTCATCATCAACCATAGGCGGATTCCAAAACTGGCTCAATTATAGCGATGCTCGTATGAAAAAAGATGTAAAAGAAGACGTACCTGGGCTAAGTTTCATATCCAAATTGCGACCTGTCACCTATCACAGAGATGTAGATATAGCAAATAAGATACTAGGCATAGATATTGTTTATGACCGAAATTCTTCTTACTATGATGTAGAAAAAATAAGATATACAGGCCTTATAGCCCAAGAAGTAGAAGCAGCTGCCAAAGCAAGTGGATATGATTTTAGTGGGATAAAGCCTGCTAAAAACGATCATGACTTATACGCTGTAACTTACTCAGAACTCATCATGCCACTCATCAAAGCAGTGCAAGAACTGTCGGCCGAAAATAAAAATTTAAAAAATGAAGCTGCTGATCTAAAATCTACAATTGTAAAGCAACTCTCAGCTCAACAAACCCAAATCGACAAATTGATGAAGTTATTGGATAAACAGGATTAATCTTCATTACTTATTCAATTGGTATTTAAACAATATAAGCAATATGAAATATGTCTTTTATACATCTGTTATTTTCCTAATGTGTTTTGATGCAACAGCACAAATTAATGGGAAAGAAATACCAAACAAATCAGAATTTTCGGCCATTACAACAGCCGTTTTTATTGACAATGCAGATCGCCTAGAGTATGCTTGTGGATTAAAAGTATTGGAAGGCATTTTAACAATAGATCAATACATCCAAGCAACGGGAACAGAAGGCAAATCTTATTTTTTTCTTGTAAAAGAAATTAAAGTCAATGACCTATTAGTTAAAACGGCAAAACGCGGAGACAATGCTTTCGTCATTTTGCAAGCTAACGGCCTTGCTCCACGATTCAATGAGGGTTGGAAATTGGCTGCTAGTTCTGAAGCGGCATTTAATAAAGTACAAACTCTTATTCTTGTTGAATCCGATAATACAAAAGATTATAAAACTTCTTTGTCATTTTCCATAGAAGGTAAAACTGCCATCACCAAACCAACTCTCAATGACGATGATGATCCCATAGCCCTCTATAATGTAAAAAACAAACACTTGACAATAACCCTTTATGGTGATACAAAAGACAATCCACGCAGAGGTATGCTTAACTTAAGCTTGGAAAATTGGAACCCTGAAACTACCAAAGCTTTCCAAACAGCTGCAAGCTTTGTGAGATACAAGGATAAGGCAGGAAATGAACTAGCTCAATGGCAATCAAAAGCCCAAACTGCTTGTAATGTCAACATTGAAAAAATAGAAAAAGGAGAAGAAAACCCATTGGGCAAGACCTATTTTATAAGTGGCACTTGGTCAGAAGTAATGTTATTTCCGAAACTTGGATACGAAAAGGAAATCTACAAATATCATCAGGTAAGTTTGACCATTTATTGGTCCAAGAAATGTATAAAGATAAATAATTCAAAACAATAAAATTGGCCACATTATAAATTTATTACGAATACCTGATCATTCAATTAATTTATTTTACTTTTATAGAAATTTTAAATCTCCTTGCATACTTGGTCTACATATCTAGTGGCTTTTATATTTTGTTTTGGGCTAGCAGCTGAAGCACAACAGACTAATGATAGATTTATTAATTTTTCTTATTTAGATGGATTGCCGGATAAAGCAGTATATTCTTTTGCACAAGATAAACAAGGTTTTCTATGGGTAGGAAGTATAAGTGGACTTTACAGATATGACGGTTCCAAATTTAAGCATTTCAAAAGTGATCAAGATGACGATCAGAATCAAATTTCAAATACGCTGACCAATATCCTGTACGATGTAGATCATAATGTTATATGGCTGAGTTCTATTTCCGATTTACAATATTTTGACGTAAATACATACACATTTCATCGCCTACCTAAATCAAATTTATTTGACTTTAATTTAGGCTGGTTGGTCAATTGTCTATTTAAAAAAGATAAAGATCACCTATGTATAGGTACGATACATGGATTATATGAATATGACATAAAAGCCAAAAATTGGAAAGAAATAATAGATATTTGGCCAAATACAAAGAAAACGGGGTCAAAAAAAATACAGCACATCGAAAGAATCGATCAAAGCAAAGTGGCCATTGCGACCAATAAAATGGTCATCATCTACGATTGGAAGAAAAATGATACGATATCTAGCACGATAAACATTAGCGAAAGTATTTATCATATGGTGTATGATTCTCTGAGAGGTAACTTATGGCTTTCTTGTATTTCTGAAATGGTAAAAGTAGATGTAGCACTGCATAACTCGCAAGTTTTCAAAATAAAACAAGCCAATTCTGAATTAAATGCTAAGGTACACCATATGGTATTGCTAGATGAGAATCATTTATTTATTTCAGGAAACATCAAATTTGACTTACAAAGAGAAACTTATGAGTTGATAAAATCTGGAGCAGGCATGTATGACAATCAGCTACTGTATGTTTCTAATCAGTTCGTCGATCGACAAGGGAATCTATGGCTTGGAAGTTATGAAAGTGTATGCAGCATGATGCCTTTTCAAAATCAAAGTGTGGTCACTTACCCTATCATCAGCGCTAACAAAGAAGGTATTGAAGTGGTAAAAGCATTAAAACCTGAAGGCACAAATGAACTGTATGTCTCTGGACCGCCATTAGTCGGAATTCAAAAGATAGACCTAAATACGGGTAAAAAAAATAAGATAACGAATGGATGGCCAACAAATAAATATTCGTTTTTTATTATTCAATTGAAAACCGGAAAAATAGTGGCTTGCAGTGAACAGGATTTGTATGTTTTGGATACCGCTATAGAAAAATTTAAACCTGTATCGCTATTTAGTAATATTACCCCATACAAGCTGAGTAACATAAAGTCAATCATAGCATATAAAGAAAACAAGCTGGTTCTAAGTACTGGCAGTGAAGTCATAATCATTGATGTCGAGAATGGTCAATGCACCATATATACATTAAATAAAATCCCAAATATGACTTCCAGATATTTTGATCCTATCTTCGTAAATCAAACAGGATGTATTTTTTTTGCTAGTATTTCAGGATTATATGTACTGGATGAAAACATTGGTGAGATCCAAAAAATGGAATTTTCAGAAAGTAATACTGGTCGTAAAATTAAACATATAAAATCAGCATTGGAAGACAAAAAAGGTAATCTTTGGGTGACAACTTCATTGAATGGATTATTTAAATATACTTACGATACAAAACAATTGAAAAACATTAATAAAGGAAACTCTAAACTAACAACAGATTTCCTACAATCTATCGCTTTGGATCCATATGGAAATATCATCGTAGGAAGTCCTACGGAGATATATAAAATACATCCAGAAACCATGTCTTGTTATGGCGTTTATAAAAAACAAAATGGCTTTATGCGAGATGATCAAGCGTATGGGATTTCCGTACAAGGAGATTATTTGATTAAAAATAATTTTGCTTCTATTGACCTGCTCTCTTTGAAGCAATACAAAAAGAATCACTACGATGAGAAGCCTATATTGACTAGCTTTGAAGTGATGAATATTGATAAATTAATTACGCCTATAAGCACAGATACCACATTTCATCTAAAATATGATGAAAATCTAATTTCTATTTCTTATTCCTCATTAAATCTATCCAACAGCAATCAAGAAACTTACAAATACAGATTATTGGGATTGGACACTACATGGACGTATTATTCTTCACCAAAAGTTACGTTTTCAAGACTACCAGCGGGAAAGTATTATTTTGAAGTGTTTGCTTGCAACAATGATGGTGTTTGCTCTGTCGAACCATTAAAGATAAGTTTTGTGATTTCTAAAGTATTTTATTTGCAATGGTGGTTTATCACGCTTTCATTATCGATCTTACTAACTTTGGGTTACTATTTATATAATCAGAAAATTATGAGTGTTCGAAATGAAGAAAAATTAAAAAATAAATACGAAAAGCAGCTCAAAGCAGTGGAAATGAACGCACTTAGAGCACAAATGAATCCACATTTTATTTTTAACTCACTAAATAGCATACAGAAATTTATTTTTACAAAAGACGAATATGCTGCTCTCAATATCTCACTAAGTTTTCACGACTGATTCGCCTTATTTTAGATCATTCAGATCAAGAATTTATTTCCTTGTCTAGTGAAATCGACCATCTAAATTTATATATAGAGATGGAATCACTAAGGTTTGATAAATCCTTTGATTATGAAATAACCGTAGGATCAGACGTAAATGGGAGTGCCAAAATACCTTCTATGGTCATACAGCCACATGTCGAAAATGCGATATGGCATGGACTATTACACAAAAATGAAAGAGGGAAGATTACGATTTCTATACTTAAAAAGGATGCTCAAACGATAGAAATTGTTATTGCAGATAATGGGGTAGGTCGTAAGATGGCCGCTGAGTTTAAAAGTAAACAAATACTTTCAAAAAAATCCTATGGGTCGGAAATCTCTAATGAGCGTATCCGCATTTTCAATGATCTGCATGGTATCAAATCAAATTTTCAAGTCTTTGATCCAGTAGATGACGAAGGACAAAGTACCGGCACTAGAGTCGTGATTCAATTAGCCTACTTGATAAAAGCTTAAATTAAGGAAGATGTATAAAATTATTTTAACAAAAATTCCTGAAGCCTTATTTTTCAAATGATACAATAAAGTCAATAAAAAATGACAGCCATACTTATAGATGATGAATCAAATGCCTTGGACGTATTATCCATGCAATTAGCAAAATATTGTCCTGTTATAGAAGTGCTTAGTCTTTGTCACGGTGGAGATGAAGGTATCCAAGCCATCAAATCTTTAAGTCCGGATATTGTGTTTTTGGATATTGAAATGCCCAAAGTCAATGGTTTTGATGTATTGGACGCAACAAAACATTTGTCCTATAGAGTCATTTTTACCACTGCATACGACCAATTTGCCATCAAAGCCTTCAAGTATTGTGCGTTGGATTATCTTTTAAAGCCAATAGATATTGAAGAGCTGAAAAACGCAATAAATCGGGTATCAAAAGATGAAATTGCAAGTAATCTACAAACTAAAATGTCGCAATTCTTTGATTACTTTGGCAAAGCGAAATCTAAACTAGTACTTCCATCAGGAGAAGGTTACGAATTGGTGCAGTATAGCGATATCATCCGCTGTGAAAGTGATAGCAATTATACAATGATATTTTTGACAAATGGCAAGAAGATTGTGATTTCAAAAACACTAAAAGAAATAGAAGAAACCATACAATCAGCATCCTTTTTTCGCATTCATCAGTCACATTATATTAATACTGATCATATTTCAAAAATATATAAAATGGATGGGGGCTATGTCGTTATGAATGATGGAAGCAAATTGAACATTAGCAGAAATAAAAAGGATGAATTTTTTAATCTTTTTAAATAAGACGCCCAAGCATCACGGTCCGTACCTTTGATGCTATACAATTTGAATATGTAGGTTATCTAATAAATGTCAGAAGTTGCAAAATGCCAATACCAGGGTATTTCCACTGAATTTTTATAGTAGCTATTTTTTACCGCCCGTAATTATAGAAAATGTTATTTTCAATAAATACCTTTGGTTTCGGCCATAAAGATTTTACAGTCATGCCATGTGATGCGCCTGCGATAGTCGGCATATAAATCAAACTACCTATTTTTCTACTCTTTTATTCACTTACCATTATTTTTGTTCGTCAAGTTCTACAGTAAAGTTTACCTTGGCTTTTAAAGCTTTAAATACCTTCAAAATTGTTGAAAATCGTGCATCTGTTGCAGAGTTCTCAATTTTTGCAATTTGTGATTTTTGCATCCCTACGAGTTCGCCGAGTTGTGTTTGAGTTAAGTTTTTTGATTTCCTTGCTTTTTTAATGGCTTCGCCTAAAAGTTCCATACGAAGTTCAGCTTCAAAACTTTCTCGTCTGACTGCCCCACGTTTTCCTATGTGCAAGTTGATGACTTCATCAAGGCTAACTGTTTTCATTTCATTTCTTTACTTTTTACTTTCAAAATACTTTGTCTTTATACTTTTTCCTTTCAAAATTTCAAAATTTTCAATATGCTCAATGGATTCTAAATTTAAAATGGTCTTATGTGATCCGTGATCTTAAAAAACAAATTTTATCCGGTTTTTACCTTAAGTTACGGCTATAATTCTGATTGGTGGTATTTTGGATTCTGCCTTGGCTGTTTAGATATTATTTGATTTTATTAAAGTGTGATGATCTCTGCAATGGGTTGAAACCCATTGGAAAGTTCAGATGCTCGGGATGCTTCAGTACGCTAGGTTTCGTTTCTAGAAAATTCTCCTTCCAACGGGTTTTTAACCCATTGGTGTCATGTTCATTTGAGTTATAAAACTTGTCCAGCATTAGCAGAATTTTTAATGGATGTGATCGTAAATTTTATCTGACCCAAATGCGGTCAGGGACTTCGATCATCAGGGAATACGAAACACTTACAATGTAAAAACTGAGAATAAAACTACCATTTGCTGTTGTAATGCCATCACAAAAAGTAGGTGCCGATAATAAATCTGTCCATGTCTCCATGTTAGAATTCCGTTTTCAGCACGAAGGAATCAGATTTTCCATACTGGTAAAAGTCATGTCCCGTCTATCCGTCTGTGGTGGGCTACCTAAACCAGCCCTTTCCTTGTGTCGGATTCATTTGGTTTTTACTGACCAATCATTATCTATGGTATCGGCGATTTATCTTTTCATGGCTTTAAGAAAAGTGAGACAAAAAATCCATTAAACACAGCTAGCTCCGTCAGTAATCGGGAACGAAAACATAGGTGTTACCTACGGTGCTATTTGGCCTACATTTTGTTTCCCTTGGGATCATCGGTCACTTCCGTAAGTCCGAGTGTTTCTTTAATCGGAGGAATGTACATTCCTACACTCCACGAATTCCTTTTTTTAGTCCATATTAACCATCAACTGGATTATTTTCTGAACGTCCCCAGGCTTCTACTGTTCCTTCTTTTGCTGGCTTTTGTTTGTCAGCACTTCCTGGTTTCATCATGTGACCATACTCTTTTAGCATATTATGTATACCGTTTAAAATGTTGATATTCTAATGTAAACCTGTTTTTCCGCCAGTACAAACCATTACATGTTGCCGTCTTTTTGGTCAATGTGCATTGTGTATTCACTGGTCAAATGAGGTGTTTTTAATTGTATTATGTAACTTTCATAAATCTGTAGCTGATGAGCTTTTGATAGGTAATTTCCATTTGTAATTAACTCATCATTTGTTAGTTGAATTCCATCCAGACATTTTAAGTATTGACTATTATGTTTACTGGCTGTATTAAAAGCATCACAATAAGGCAATCCTGATGGATTTATGATCAATTGTAATTTAAAAACCAAATAGACGCTCTGTCTATATAACTTTTACAATCTTCCCATGTTAATAACGTGATTTTATCATGATGTAAAAAAAAAGTATGAATGTGCTTGACTTACTGCAGCCGCAATGGTACGTCGAAAATGGGGGTATTCTCTTAATTATGTTCGTAGTTTTTGCGGAAACGGGTCTTTTTGCAGGCTTCTTTTTACCAGGTGATTCATTATTATTTGTAACTGGTGTATTGAGCAAACAATTATTAAGCAACGTTATACCTGATGAACAAATCTTTTTGAAACTGATCTTACTTATTTTTTTGATATCGATATCTGGCATTGCTGGAAACATATTTGGGTATTGGTTTGGTAAAAAAAGTGGTAAAAAACTGTACGCAAGAAAAGATTCAATGTTATTTAAACAACAATTTCTAATCAATGCGAAAAATTTCTATGAAAAACATGGCGCTACGACGATCTTTGTAGCAAGGTTTATACCTTTTATAAGGACATTTGCCCCAATAGTCGCAGGCACGGTCAATATGGATTACCGAAAATTTATAATTTATAATATATCAGGTAGTTTCGTTTGGTCAGGGTCTTTTATCCTATCTGGTCATTATCTCAATAATTTTCTTTTGGAAAAATACAATTATGACATTAGCGCACATCTAGGTTATATTGTTCTTTTTATAGTACTAGTCACTACGATACCATTTATATCGAAGATGTTGTTTGGATTTAGAAAATAGAATGAAGTTCTAAATACTCATTTTCGTAGGGAAAAAATACCAAAGAGTCGAGAACAAGGCGAAAGTTAAAAAGTACCGCAGGTGTAGCCTAAGCTACAACGAGGACATTTTTTAACTTTCAAAGCAGTTATTGGCTCTTGGAGTTTTTTGTAATAGAAATAGAGCTTTTAGTACTTCCCTAGATATAATTCTACTGCTTTTGTTGACCAAGTCCGGCAAAGTTTTTCAGACTGCAAAAGTGTGCTACCAAAGATATGGTCTTATCGCTGAGGGTAAAATAAACTCAACAGAGTTTTTCACGTTTTAATTAAGTTTTGGTGACTAATTTTTATATATGGTGTCATCGATTTACCTATTCATGGCTTCGTATCAAACGTGACAATTTGTGCTGTGAATACCACATCCTTTCATTGGTTAACATGGAAAATTTAGTTGTGATGGGCTGGTTTTCTTGTCCGATGCTACCACTGATTTAACTGTCTTTTCAGATATTATGGCTTTTCTCCCACAGCTACAACCATTTCACAGGGTCCTGCAAAGCCGTTTTGAGTTTCAAACTTCTTTAATTCTTCTTCAATCTCATTCCAAACCGAATCCTTCTCACTGTCAGATAAAGTACTCATCATCTGATGTAAGGCTCCAAATGATTCCTTTTCAAACCGAACACATTCTTTTGCCGATGGAAGTAACAAAGGCGAGTCGACAAGTTCCGATTTTACATTTATAAATCCAGCTTGTGAAAATGCACTTTCAATAATACCTTCTGCGCCTAAACTGAAAGGTCCCGGTTGACCTGGCAAAGGTGGTGGTAATTTTGCACGATTGCGAATGATGGAAACAGGAACAGAAAAGAATTTATTTTTCTCAGGAGTTGAATAAACTATGGCAGCAACCTTTCCACCTGGCTTGAGCACACGCAACATTTCTTTTAATGCTCGTTGCTGGTCCGGAAAATAAATAAGACCTACTCTTGAAATAACAGAATCAAATGTAGCATCAGGAAGAGTAAGATTTTCCCCATCCAATACCAGGGTTTCAATATTATTCAGTCCTGCCTGCTTAGCCATTTGTTGAGCAAATTCTAGAATATTGGATGAGATGTCAGTAGCTAAAACATAGCCCGAAGTGCCAACTTTTTTTGCAGTTGTGATAGATTGCTCCCCTGCACCCGCTGCCACATCAAGCACACGATGACCAATAGAGATACTTGCCATATCTAACATTTTATCTGTCGCTTTACCAAGCCATTGTTTAAGCGTAGGACTCCACCGATGCCAAGGTTCTGCTGCTGCCTGCCATTGGTCGCGGGTTGTATTTTTGTATTTGACCGGGTCAAATTTAGGTGTTGTGGGTTCCATAATATTCATTTTATTGTCGGCAGTAACAAAAGCAAACGAAAACTACCGTTAACCTTTCGAACGTATTATAAAATCTATTCCAATCAAAAAACTTACATCGGTATATTGCCATGTTTACGTGTGGGCAACAATACTTTTTTATTTTCAAGCATGGAGAATGATTTAATCAGTTTGCGTCTGGTTTCGCGAGGCACAATCACTTCGTCAATAAAACCCCTTGCAGCAGCTCTTAATGGATTGGCAAATTTTTCCTGATATTCATTTTCCTTCTCAAGAAGTTTTTGAGCCGGATTGTCTGACTTGGTTATTTCACTTTTAAAGATAATCTCACTGGCTCCTTTTGCGCCCATAACCGCTATTTCAGCTGTTGGCCAAGCATAATTCATATCTGCTCCGATATGTTTAGAGTTCATGACATCATATGCTCCGCCATATGCTTTTCGGGTGATGACAGTGATTCTCGGAACAGTGGCGTCACTGAAGGCATACAATAATTTTGCCCCATTGGTGATGATGGCATTCCATTCCTGATCAGTGCCGGGCAGAAATCCAGGTACATCTACCAAAACAAGCAGTGGTATATTAAAACAATCGCAAAAACGAACAAACCTGGCCCCTTTTTTCGAACTCTCCACATCCAATACTCCCGCAAGCGCATAGGGTTGATTGGCCACAATTCCGATGCTTTTGCCTGCAAGTCTGGCAAAACCGACTACAATATTTTCTGCATAGGACTCATGGATTTCCAAAAAACTGTCCAGATCCACGATGCCATTGATTACTTCCTTCATGTCATAAGGATGCATCGAATTTTGAGGTATGATAGATGTCAGTTCGTCTCTGTATTCATGATTGGTGACGTATGGAATATCTTTGGTTTTTTCGTTGCAGTTTTGTGGTATATATGAAAATAGTTTTTTTAGTTTTTGAATGCATTCAAGGTCATTGACCGCTGTGAGATGAGTCACACCACTTTTGGTCGAATGTGTGGATGCTCCACCCAAATCTTCAGAGCTAACTTCTTCATTGGTGACCGTTTTTACTACATTTGGCCCTGTAACAAACATATAGGATGTCAGCTCTACCATGATGATAAAATCGGTGATGGCAGGTGAATAAACTGCACCACCTGCACAAGGACCCATAATAGCCGAAAGCTGAGGAATAACGCCAGAAGCTTTGGTGTTTCTATAAAAAATATCTGCATATCCTCCGAGACTATTTACACCTTCTTGGATTCTTGCTCCACCAGAGTCATTTAGCCCGATGACAGGAGCCCCATTTTCGATGGCCAAATCCATGATTCTGCATATTTTTTCTGCGTGTGTCTCAGAAAGTGCTCCTCCAAAAACTGTAAAGTCTTGCGCAAACACATACACCAATCTACCATCGATGGTGCCGTAGCCAGTAATCACTCCATCACCGGGATATTGCTGGTTTTCCATGCCGAAATCAAAACACCGATGTTCTTTCAGCATACCTATTTCTTCAAAAGACCCCCTATCCATCAATAATTCAACCCGCTCCCTGGCTGTTAATTTTCCTTTTGCATGTTGCTTTTTAATGCGGTCAGCACCACCACCCAGTAGGGCCTTATTTTTTTGTTCCTGAAGTTTTTGAATTTTATCTTGCATAGGATATTTGATTTACGATGTGCAAAAATAGGTTTTTAGGTTGATGATGACAATTTTTTTTGACCTATTGCTCTGTCCAGATAAAAAGTTAAATTATAATGGCAGTTATTTTTTTAAAGATCAAGGCAAAAAACGCAGCCATAGCAGTAGCTACGGCGAGTATTTTGAACGCTGAGATTTGGAAAGAGAACCACATTTCATTAAGTTCTTTATCTGGACAGAGCACTAGATAGTTTGATGATGTATGGTTCATTTTTCTTTTTTCTTTATTAATTTTGAAATTCCATTACAATCCTGATGGTTTATCGGCATATTCATCGATCATAATGATTAACAAATTTCACTTTTAAATGCGGATAATCATATGACTTTGTTTTCCTAGATTTTAATTGTTAAATCAAAGTACTTTTATCAACCCGCCAAAAAAATCACCCACCTCGTACTTAAACACATCTGCTGGGATTCTATGGCCCAAAGTGTGCCGCCATCGGATATCCATTTCGCCATTTTCATGTTCTGTAAGCCAAAATAAGTTTTTTAAAGGGTCAACAACATCGTCTTTTCCACCCAATATAACTCGCAAGTATTGAGTCCTCGCAATATTTTGATCAGGCAAATCAACGCCAACACTCCTGAATGGTAATGCAGGGTTAAAAAGTAAGGCAGGCAAATCCAAATGCAAAGACAAATGATAGGCCATGCAGCCACCCATACTCGTGCCGATGATGACATCTACCTTTTCTTTTTGCGCTATTTGCCATAAGTCATCATATGATTTCGGATTATTTTTATAGTCCAAAACAGGTGCAATCACTTCAGAATAGTCTAGTATTATGGCCTTTTTTTCATCACTAAGAAACCCGACCAATCCATGTGCGTAAAGTGTTTTAATCATAATAATTAAGTCAATTTTAATGTAAATTTTAAAACCAATTTCCCTTTTTTTTTATCGTTTCTATGCCAAATATCACATCAAAAAACCATTTTCTGATTTCATCGGTGATGGTATATTACTATCATTGATCATTTCTCGCAGGTCTATTTCTATAGCGCGGGCGATGGACGTGATAGGTACATCATTATACGAGTCTTCAAATGGATTTTCAGAGTAATCGCCTATTTTTTCCATCAGAAAAAACATCCATATCACCAATGCTGAAAATGGCGCTGATAGCCATAATTTGGCAATGCCATCGGTCTGGAAAATA
>JBBRVQ010000087.1:0-17073 GCA_038246735.1 Chitinophagales bacterium | reverse complement strand
TTGGTTAGTACTACTTCACCGCCATCACCTTTCATATATTTTTCTAGGTGTTTTAAATGGATGATGTAACTTTTGTGGATCCTCATGAAGCTGTCATCATGAATCATCTCTTCTACTTGGCTTAATGTTTTTGATATGACAATCTTCTTCAAATTTTTTAAATGAAAAATAGAATAAGCACCGTTGGCTTCGACATATAAAATATCTTCGTAATCGAGCAACATAATGCCATCATTATTACTTATGGTCAATTTGTTGTGTAGTTTTGACCGGGTGATCGTATCATTATCTTTTAGAGATGCGGAGCTTTTAATTTTTTGAATCGTGGTGATCTGTTCGTCTTCTCTTTTGTGCTATACTTCACACTCTTTTTACTACTTTCCATGTTACAAAATTACAAATTTATTTTTGTAATCCTGTCCGAGTCTTTTAGGGGCTGTAACTTTTAGTAACAAGAAATAATATGACTAAAATTATTAGTTTACATGAATTTAAACAAATAATTTTAGCCACATCATCTCATTTGATTTCATTACTTTAAGGAAATCAATCTACAATTAACTTTCCTGTTTGCCACTTATTGTCATTAGTCCTAATTTTAATGATATACATTCCAGATTTTAACCCATCAGTTTGTATTTTATTGGTTTTGCCATTAGTACTTAACAATTGTCCATTAATATTGTAAATATCAATTTGTTTCATTTCATCGTTCAATATTACATCAACACCAGATGAAACAGGGTTCGGAGAAAAAGTCACATTTTCTATGGAAACATTGTTGGTGTTTACTGTTCCTTTTGGGTTAAATGTGATGTTATCGAAATAAATAATATTATCTTTCCCTCTTCCTGCCAAATTGAAATCAGGAAATACTACTATCTGATCATAAGCTCCTTCGGATGCGGGAGGATTCATATAAACAGAAAAATCAAAAGTCAATTCTTCCCATTGATTGACCAATGTATTTGCTTTCTTTAGTTCAGGCATTGCCCAACCTGTTGAAGCTACCAATTTGATACCCACATCACTGATTACAGATTTCCAGACCATAATCTTTATGGTAGAATTTGTAGCATCTAAAACAAATGGACCCAACGCAGTAGAGCCATGGATTGATTCAGTACCTGCCCAGGGATTACCATCTTTTAATGCTGTAAACTTGGCAACTCTATTAGAAGTATTGATGCCTGTTTTACTAGGATTATCGATGAATTCAAGTGGAGGATTGGTTACATTCTCGAATACATTCCAGGTCCATGATGCACCAAATCCAGTTGGTTCAAAATCTATTGGTGCATTTGGCCCAGAAGAAGGACCGCCGCCACTTCTATGGAAATAAATATTGTCTAAGAATATATCTCCATTACCTTCAAATTTTAGCTGAATTACTTTAGTCAAATCAACACCAGAAAAAGCAGGTAAAGGAATGTCTATACTCGACCACCCGCTGGTTGGAACTATCAAACTAACCGCAGTTTCTGCTGGTCCTTGGCTTATGAGAAATACAGAAAGTGCAGTCGAGGTGGCTGTCCAAAAGTCCAAATGCAGAAAATCCATTTCCGAAATATTCTGTGAACTTCCCAATTCTGTTCCTTGATAATTAAGACCTGCATATTTGAGGGTATTGTTTCCGTCTATTAATAATTCAGTGACCACTGTTGCTTGGCCCCAAGCAGGATTTAAATTGGTACCTTGAATATTGACATAACTATTACTAAACACAGAAATTACATCAGCAGCTCCATGTATTGGCAAAGGAGCAGCAGTACTAGGCCCACCATCTATTCCGGTACCTTGAGAAAAAGTAATGTTATCAAAGTACACTACATTATCTTGTCCTCTCCCAGCAAGATTAAAATCAGGAAAAACCACAATTTGATCGTAGGGCCCTTCAGATGCAGGAGGATTAATGTACCCAGAAAAATTAAATGTAATCTCTTCCCATTGATTAATCAATTTATTAGGCACCTTTATTTCAGGTAAAGCCCAGCTATTTGCTGATACCAATTTGATACCCACATCACTGATTACAGATTTCCAGACCATAATCTTTATGGTAGAATTTGAAGCATCTAAAACAAACGGCCCTACAGCAGTAGCTCCATGTATTGTCTCAGTACCTGCCCAAGGATTACCTGCTTTTAAAGCCGTAAACTTCGCTACTTTGTTAGAAGTATTGATGCCCGTTTTACTTGGGTTGTCAATAAACTCTAGTGGTGGATTTGTGACATTTTCGAATACATTCCATGTCCAATTTGCACCATTGCCACCAACTTCAAAGTTGATGGGATTCTTTTGACATATGGCCATCGTTGACAGCAAAAATGAAAAAAGTGTAAAAGTTAAAATTCGCATAATTTGTTAAATTTAAAAATTAAAAAAATATTATCAATTATAATGTAAGGAATATTAACCTACAAATTTCAAATTTTCATTTTTATCCCAGATACCCCAATAAGCACCCACATCCCCTTCGGGGCCTACCTTCCAAGATTCATCAAACGAAGCAAAATAAAAACTTTCGATGCTATTTTGATTACACCAGTTTTGGGTTTCAATAAAGTAGCGCATCGCGTTTTCATTATTAGCCACAGCTCCTTTTAATGAACCACCTTCGCTAGGCCAGCCTGTTTCAGTGATAATTACTCGTTTGCCATATCCAGCATTTTTTGCCGAATCGAACATACTTAGCATATGTTGAAAAGAATACTCAATGGGGCAACCTTCCCAATACGGATAACAATTGGTTAGTATAACATCACAAGCATCAGTGATTTTCGGTCGGTGAGAAAACTCATAATATGCATCTACATATCCCACAGGAATATTAGGTAAAGCATCTTTCACCCTTTTGATGTAGTTTAATAATTGTTCTTCGGTCAAATCATTTCTATACATTACTTCATTGCCCACTGCTGCAATATCTACGCAACCATCTTTTGCTAAGGCAATCAACCCATCAATTTCTCTTTCATTTAACTCTAAATCGTTGCCAAGCCAAGCTCCCACAAGGGTTTTCATACCATATTTATGAGCAATTCTTGGGATATGTTCATTGCCTTCAATACAAGAAAATGAGCGCACCCATTTGGCATATGGTTCTAATATCTTGATACGCCTTTCCACTTGCTCTACAGTGATGATTGATCCTGGTTTTTGTCCATCTTCATAAATACTGAAACAAATGCCATGAATACCTTTTTCCAAAGTTTTTCGCCATAATTGGGTTAAATCTTCTTTGGAAAAATCAGCATAATCAGGGGCTATATAATTGGTTTGATAATCAGTAGAATTATTAACCTTATCTAATGAGAAGTAATGACCAGATCTGAATGACATATGTTCCTATTATTTTTTGTTTTCTAATATACATTTATAAAAAAATAAAACTTAGTTGGTGTTATTTTACAGTTCACCTCTTCGAGCAACCAATTCATCTTTTATTTCTCTGGCGCGTTTTTCATCCAAGTTGTATTGCCACATTATCAAGATGGCAATTCCAGCTGTCACTGAAGGAATGATAATATCTGCTAATCTTAAACTATTCATTGTTTCCGCAGTTTGTGAAGCTGCGCCTCCGTCAAAACCTATTAATTTGAGTACTAAACCACTCAAAACCAATGCTAATGCTTGACCCAGTTTAACCATCCACCAATATATAGCACCAAAAGTGCCTTCCTTTCTTGGCATACCATTTTCTAATTCGTCAAGATCGCACACATCGGCGGTCATGCTCATCATTAAAGTAAATAACCCACCTAATCCGAAAGCTATAAATGGGATTGGGAAAAATATTAACCAAGGAATTTCATTCGTAACATCAATACTAAACCAAGACATTCCGACTTTATCCAAAAAAGGATTTAGAAATTCAAAAATAGAACCCACACCGGTAGTGAGTGCTTTTGCAAATCCTGTTTGATTAAATTGTGCATTTAATGCAACGTCAAACCCAAACCATTTTAATAAATATCCCACCATAGATATGGCTGTTGAAATGACAAAAGCCGTGCGTTTGCCCCATTTATTTGACATCCGGGTAATGATAGGAATGACCAGAAATGCGGTTAATATTGCCGTAATAGTAGAAAACCAGGCAGGCCAGGTACCGGCTGCTGCATAACTACCGTTAAACATATAAAATACGATGATAAAAACACTAAATGCAGCAACAATTTGGAATCCGTTAAAAATTAAAAAGGTTGCGCCGCATAATTTCATAAAGGGTTTGTTTTTAGATACTTGTTTTATACCAATGAATAAGTCTTTTACATTAGAAAGAAGGGTTTTAAAGTTTATTTCTTTTCTGTTTTCCATATGGGACGCATCGATTCCCTTACAAAAGAAGGCTGGTAATACCCCTAAAATAATACAAGCTGCTCCTACATAAAATGCCAATTGATTTACACCCACAGCTTGTGATTCAAAAACTTTTGGGTCGGCAATAATTACCCAAAACCAAGGTACTATCATCCAGGCAATTTGACCCATTGTTTGTGAAAAAGCCATTATTCGAGTTCTTTCATTATAGTCTGATGTCATTTCGTACCCCAACCCTACTAAAGGGGTGGCATAAATAGTGTTACCAGTTAAAAAAATAAGTGAAAAAATTAGAAAGTACCAAAAATTATAAGTTTGTGAGTCTTCAGGATTTAATTGCCAAAGCATTATATAAAAAATACCACTCAATATTGCTCCTGCAAAAATATATGGTCTTCTCCGGCCCCATTTTGATTTGGTATTGTCTGAAATAAAACCCATAATCGGGTCTGTTAATGCGTCATATAATCTTGGCAATCCACCCAACAGACCTGCCAAAAATGGATCCATACCAAAAGCTGTTAATAAGAAAAAACTAAAAACGCCTAAAGCACCAGGTAATAAATTGAGCACCAAATGGCCAGAGCCAAATGATATTTTTTGAATAAAAGGCACTTTGCCTCTTGGAGTTACGGAAAGGTCTGCCATATTTTTATGCTTTAAGGATTGAAAAATTTATCATTGAGATTTATTTTAGTATTATTGTTTGTAATGCGTATGCATCTATCGAAATCTTTTTTTGTTCGCTATTGTGCTTCAATTCAATAGAAAAAACCTTTTCAGTGGGATTAAAAACCGCGACTGCAATACTTCCATCCGGATTTTGCACAGCGGTGGCTATCACTTCTTCATGGTCTATTTTACAGCCGATTTTTACAGCCCCAGGCCGCATAAATTTGCTGAAATGTGACATCACATAATACAAGGGAGTGAAATATACTTCATCTTTTTCCGGATTTACAATTACCGGAGCCACACACCAATTTTTGAACCAATTGGGTCCACCTTGAATATCTAAAACCATATTCCAATCTACCCAACCATCCACGTAATTATTCAAACAACCAATAATATCAGCTGCATAACGATTGACGGGAGCATATTTTGGATGTAAATGTTTGTCCTTTTCACTCGCCCAATCCCATCCCCAATCGGTGGCTTCCTTTTTCCAATACCAAGTATCATCATTCCAATGCGGAATTTCGGAATCTACACAAGCTTCGGTTTGTATTAAATGTTTTTCGGGTGATTTCTCATGGGCATATTGTAAGGCTTCAGGGAAATAATCGTAGGTACTTTCATACCAATGTATAGCGGTTCCTGCAAAATATTTTGATGACTTTTCATCGCGATACATTTCATCAACCCATTCTTTGAGTCCCGCTCTGTTTTGGTCGTAGCCTAAAATTTTTACGTCTTTCCAACCTGTTTTTTCCAAAGTTGGACCTAAATAATTTTGCACAAAATCGGTCATTTCTTTAGGTGTAAAATGAGTACTTTCCCAGTTGTTTCCGTTCCCATGCGGTTCATTAATAACCGTAACTCCCCAGATATCTATACCTTCTTTTTTATATGCAGAGAGATATTTTGAAAAATAAAGTGCAAAAGCATCATTAAATTCTGGCAATAATTTTCCACCAACCCAGTTTTTGTTGTCTTTCATCCAAGGTGGTGCAGTCCACGGTGATGCAATGATGTTAAAACCAGCTTTTGAAATAGTTTTGGCATCAACGATCATCGGAATTAAATCACTTTTATCGTCCTCGATGGTGAAATTTTTAAGCTCAACATCATTTTCAACTTTGGCATACGTATAATTACTCAATGAAAAATCACAAGAAGCTATATGGGTACGTGTTAGCGAATAATTTGATCCATTTTCACTGAAATAAGCTTCTAATATTTTTTTTCTATTTTCTTTGCTCATTTTATTCAGTAAATGGGCCGAAGATTCCGTGAAAGACCCTCCAAAACCGGTTATGGTTTGATATTTTTCGTCAGGTTTCAATTCTATTTTTATAATGCTGTCACCCTGATAAAATTCACTGATTTTGGTGAGCTGATGACCTGCTGCTGATGTTTCGTACACTTCCATTTCCAGTGGTTTTTTTGAAGTACAACTGCTTATAATCATACAAAACAAAGACAACATTAGGTAATTATTGACATGTGGCTTCATGTTTTGAAATTATTTATGTGTATTTACTTCATGTATAGAAGGTGGCGTCTTTACGTACTTCATCAAGGATTGTATATCACCATTATAAGTCTTGGTAATAGGCTTGCCGTCGCGTGTCAACCCTTTAAACTTGCCATCATTAACCATATCCCACAACACGTATTTGGCTTCTGATTGCAAATTGATAAGCCCGAAATGATTCTCTGAACCTTTCGGATTTGCGGCATCTTTCCATTGCTCATCAAAGGCTTCAAAATAAAAACATGATATGCCAGACTTATCTGACCAATCTCTTATTCCCTTGTAAAATATAGCTGATTTATATTCATCTGCAGCATGTGACCCTTCATCACCATAATGTTCATTTGAATGGGTTGCCCAGCCTGTTTCACCTATATGTATGGGTTTATGTATACCTAAGCTTGTCATATAATTCTGCACGCTTTTGAATTGGTCAATGGCATATTTTTTGGCTCGTAGCATAGAAGCTTCTACTTTTTGCTTTTGTGTTAAGTGGTCTTCATCTTCATTTACACCCCAAAAAATAGGATTGTAGTGTGTATCGTGCATAGGGTAGGTGTGAATCGAAACATAATCAACTGCATTATAAAGTTTGTTTAGTGCTTCTACATGATAGACGGTGTCTCCTCCGCCCCAAGACGCAAAATTATCTGATGAAGTGATCCATAAATCTTTTGGTAATTTATTTTCCTTTTTAAGATTTTGCAAATGATTAACCCATTTCAAAATAATGTTTGGTGTTACAAAATAACTGGTCGCCCATTTTACCATCGCTTCGTTGCCCACTGCCATTATCTTTACAATATCAGAATATTGATTGGCCAATCGCACCGCTTCTTCGATTTCCACAGCGTTGCGTTCACTTTCTTGATCATGGATGGGTGTATGTTCTGTAAAGGCATTTTTACAATCAATCCATGCTCCAAGCATCACATACATTTCAAAATCAGTCTTTTCTTTTTTCATTTCTGAAATCGCCATCAATAGATTCTTAACTTCATCGTAATGAACATTATAGGTACGAATAAATTTGATATTCATCGCTGCTAAAATGGTCATATCTTCTTTAAGTTGCGCCAAAGTAGGTTGGATTTCTCTGGTATTAGTACGATATCCACCATAACATATTGCTTGATAATCAGGATTTCCTAAAAGCTTTTCGGCTGTCATATCAGATTTTTTTGTCAATACATTTTTTGAGTTGCATGAAGCAAGTATCAATAATACAAATATGTAAATTGGTTTAGTCATTATCGCAAAATACTTTCTCGCAAGGTTAATTCAATGCAAACAATTTCTCCAGTTCTTTGAAATACTTTTTGACTATTTTCTTCTGATAGTATAGCGCTTTCAGAATTTTCAATGCTACTATCATTAAAATGTATTTTCAGATGGGTGGATGTTCCCATTTTATAAATCACAGGCACTTGACAAATACTGAATGCTAAAGAATTTGCTTCTAAACTAATGATTTTTTCTGAACCATCTTTCAAAATGAATGTGACATTTTGACTTTCAGTTAAAAATTCACTTTTTTGCAAAATTTCCGGCTTGAACTCTAATTTTCCAGCTTTTATTTTGATACCCAATTCGCCTATTCTTGTTAAAATATCTTCTTTTACCTGTCCAGTCATCCCAGGCTGTTGAGCACCTCTGTGCATAGGTGTGTGGGAATAAGGATCAGTAGGGAAAGCACCGTAAACATCTGGCGACTTATGTAACCCTATACCATTTCCTATTTCTTTAAAGTGATGTAGTAGGGCGTCAATAATGGCTTTATCTTCATTGTCATCAAATGCTTTTGTGCAAATTTCATAAACCGCCAAATGCAATTTAGACACCATGTGCCAATATATAGAACCTAAACCTTCGAATGCATAAAATGTACCTGAACGTCCTGTAAAAGCTTTGTGATTAAAGACTTCTTCAAATAAAACGAATAAGGCTTTTTCTTCTTTTTCAACTAAATCGCTGTATGTAGCATTTTCTTTAAGCAAATCTAAAGCATTTTTTAAATCACGGGCATTATTGAAATTACCATTGAAGTGAAAATTGCCATTAATATCCTGATTAACAATGGTTTGATTTTGATTTTTACTTAAAAGATTCAATAGCTCAAAAGATGCAATCTTGTCTTTTAAAATAGTATTTTTTTCCAGGAATTTGGGTAATTCTTTGTTTGGGTATAAAATGTAACTATTTTGATCAGGACGATACAAAGTACTATTTCTCAGCGCATCTAAAATTTGGACAGCTTGCCTTCCTTTTACAAAACCAGAGCTTAAAACAGCCACCTGACCTTCGAGCATTTCTGGTAAATAGTCAATTAATACTTTATCATTATCAATAGAAATCAAGTTGTAGGCATGAAATAATTTATCAGGTCTTTCATTGGTTGTAATGGTATGTTCTATAAAATCTAAACACACTTTCGTGAAAGTCTTTAAACCAGACATTGAGTGGGTTCTTTTTTTACCCCAAAAACCACTGAAATAGATTTGCTGCCGATATTCTGATGCTGCATTCCCCAAAATGTCCATGATGTTTTTACGATCTCTATCGTTGATTGGTCCTTCTAATAAATTATAATATTGCAATAAATTTTCCCTTACTGAATGATAAAATTCCACCATCTCATTAGAAATTTTGATGGTTTCTTGGTCTGATTTTTCTAATATTTCTTGAAAAAACAATAAAAATCTTCTCAAATAATACAAAGTTACCATAGAGACACCATTACCCACAAGCGCATTGTTGGCGTCGTTCCATTCTGGTCGTTGTGTATTCATCCAAATACCAGCTTCAGGAATAAAATTTGACATCTTGGATAGTACCGTAGCCAATATTTTTTCGATTAAATTTACATGATATATTTCGTTTGTATTATCTCTTATTAAAGCTCCGTCAGATCCAACTTCTGTCTTTCTTATGTTTATCTTTTCTTCCCATTCATAATTGTAAGTAATGGTGTCCTTTGGATTATTAACAATATCTTTATACGGCTTGATGATGTAAGGTACAGCGGCATATACAAAACATTCATTATCAAAGTAATCGTTGAGTTTACCTGGTTGGTATTTCTCGATAAACTCCAAAAACTTTAATAAATAGATGATTTGATGATCACCCCAATACCCAATGTAAGACCAAGGATTATCAGGTTCAATACTTTCCCAATCAAATCCGTCTTTGGTTACTCGATATGGATTGTACCCATCAAAAGTCGATGCATTTAGGAATTTATGTATCATTCCTTCCATAAAATATGGATATGCATAAGCCAATGCTTCCCAATTCTGAAAAATATCACGCCAGTTACCTTGGTAATCTAATATTTTTGAACCGTCAATTTCACTTCTTGTATTGATAGAGAATTTATTCCAGGGGCGACTAGGATCTCCATGTCTTCTGCTAAATTTTAATGGTAAATATTCTATAGAAAGCCTCTCTAAATCCGCATCTTCAATGGTTTTTAAAGAAGATTTTAAATCGATATAAGTAAAGTTTTCAGCCAAATCTTGAATAAAATTTGTATGCTTTTCAAACAAATATCGATTAGATTTCTCTAAATATGCGACAAAATCCTTTTTATCGATTTGGTAATTTTCGTCAAAAACGCCGCCACGCATAATATTGAATAGTACGTTGGCAAAATGTCTGGTGTCTTTTCTTTTATCCGCTGTAAATTGGAAACCATCTGCGGTAGCATTGAGTGCCATTAAGTTTTTAGTACCTAAATTTACATCTTCTATCAGTTCATTTTCAATAAATTTGTTATGGATGATATCGTTTGAAATAGCAATAACTTGTGCCTGATTTTGATTTACATTGGCGACGATTTTCCAACTTTCTGTTTGATGTCTATTCAATTGAATGGTGGAAACCACAAAATAGGCTCCTTTTTCGCCCTTAACGTCTGTTTCCTGAGTAATTTTTTGTTTTTTTCTAAACACATTTAACTGCTTGGAAGAAACTAGATAGGTTGGATTTTTAACGCCTATGGACCAGACTATATTGCATTTTAGCGCTTCGCTGGGTTCAGCTTTGTCCACTATGATGGCACTAAGCGCAAAGATACCTAAACCCGAAGTAGCTTCCAATTCACTTCTTTTGTACGCATCAACAAGGTTACTTGTACTGTTTTGCAAATCACTGCCTACACCGAATGGAACAATATTCTGAATGCCATCTAAAAAATGTATCTCTAAATCAGTGTCCGAAGTATTGATCAAAGTTGATTTTCTCACAAAACCGAATCGGTTGCTCGAGCTCCATTGATATCTGAACACCAAGCCTACATCATGCAACACTTCTTCAAAAATTACTATGTTTCCATACAGATTCTTGTACAAATTTCGTGTAATCTGATACTTATCGTTGAACCTGTCTGAAAATGGTTCCCATAAAATAGTTTCACTATCTTTTTTGATCTGAAAAATAGACTTACTCCCACTGATATCATAAGATTCTGTGATTTTGTCGTCCGTATAATAAGGAAAAAGGGAGAATTCAGCATTTTTGCGACCAGCAGTTATACCACCATTGCTGGAAATAAACATCCAATGATTGCCATCACTCACTACACTCATGAAGAATGGTCGCATAAAATCTATATTGGAAATCTTATTGAAAACTTCTTGATCAAAATCGACCATTTCCAATTTTACTTGAGTATCAGCTTGGGTATATTCTACATTCATGATCAAACAATTAAAACATATTTACCTTATTTCAGCCTCAGATTAAACTAATGCCTGTCCATTAAATATTAACTACGATATTATGAGTAAACTATGATTTACTCATTTATTATTACTATTTGTAGACTTTTACATAATCGATTACCATCTGCTGTGGAAAAGGGGTGTCCTGATTTGGTGACCCTAGAAAATTTCCACCTACTGCTATATTAAATATCAAAAAGAAGGGATGATCATACACCCATTGACCTTTTTTTTCTACTTCACTTTTGTCTATTCTTCTGTATAAATAATTATCTATATAAAAATCTATTTTGGACTCATCCCATACTACAGCAAATACATGAAATTTATCATCATATCTGCTATTTGTAAGTGTATTTTTACCAGTGATAGAATTAGCGCCAGAATATCCAGGGCCATGAAGAGCACACTCTGCTACGCTTGGTGATTGACCGCGAAGCTCCATTACGTCAATTTCACCACATTGTGGCCAATTCACTTGTTGTATATTACTGCCCAACATCCAAAATGCAGGCCATAAACCCTGTCCGTATGGTGTTTTTAAACGAGCTTCAAACTTACCATATTGTTGATCAAATATACCTTGAGTTTTAAACCTGGCGGAGGTATATTGTGCTCCTTGGAAATTCTCTCTGATGGCAGTAATGATTAAGTTTCCTTGACCATCCATAGAAACGTTGTCAGGTCTATCTGTATAATATTGCAACTCCTGATTTCCCCAGCCATTTTGACCTCTACCTATATCATAAGTCCATTTGCTCTTATCTAATTGTTCACCTTTTGCACCATTAAAGTCATCCGACCACGCCAACTGCCAATCAGGTTGATCTATTTTTTGTTCGGTGTCACTACTACAGGATATAAGCAACATTAAAAAACATATACTGAAAAGACCTTTACTTAAAGGTTTTGATTCTATAATAAAATGCATCTTGTTTATGTTTTAAAGTTATAATTTATAAAAGTATATATTGTCTACGTATATGCTTGACCCATCACCGCCTTCTAAAATAATTTGTGCTAGGTTTGCTCTACTAAGTAGGGTTGTCATGCTTGAAAAAGGAATATCTATTGAAACCCAACTTCCAGAAACTAATTTAGGGGCTTTAAAAGTTGTGGAATTTCTAGTGTCGTCGCCGCCTCCGAAAATACCATTGGCTCCAAAATCCACAACTATAACTCGGAGTTCCCTTGCAGCTGCTACTGGCCCAGGAATATAAACATCTAGATGTATATGAGTCATCGATGCTGCGTTTACAGTTGGGGAACTAAATTCAATACCGACAAAGTTGAATATGTTATAATTTAGTAAGTTATTACCTTGTACACTAAAGTCGTTTGAGACCGTTGTTTGCCAAGGTGCCCAATAACCATTATAATAGTTTACAGGAACATTTGAGTATGTATCACTGAATATAGAAATTACCTTTTGAGGAGGAAGAGTTGGAATAGGAGCCGGTGAGAAATTACCTAAAGATTTTATA
Organism: Chitinophagales bacterium; assembly: GCA_038246735.1. Taxonomy (GTDB): domain Bacteria; phylum Bacteroidota; class Bacteroidia; order Chitinophagales; family Saprospiraceae; genus OLB9. The sequence goes on along the minus strand of JBBRVQ010000087.1, from coordinate 4,342 downwards.
GTGATAGAACCAGTAGTTTCGATACTCCCTAAGCTTGCTGTTATTACACTAGTTCCTGAACCAACAGTAGTTATAATACCGTTTTCGGCTACTGTGGCTACTGCCGGGTCAGATGATTTAAAGTTAAAATAATAGGGTGACGCATTGACCTGGAGATTAACTGCGTTGGGCATATTAACTACAAATTTTAAGCCTTCTATATCAGTATTTACTCCAATAAATGAAGTTTCGGTAACGTTATTACCAAAAGCTATGGTGCCTTTTGGGTGTGCAATGGTACCTAATTTTTCAAATTTAATTTCGTCTATCCACAAAATGTACCCACTTCCACCAGTTCCTTGCGTGCCCGCTGCATATCTAAACACACCGCGTTCTTGTATAAGTTTTGAAGCATCCGGTATGGGTATGATAACTTTAGACCAGCTGGTTCCGACGGATACATTAGGTCGAGTTGTTATATATTTATTCGGATAAAAATCTTCACCAAAACCGAATTCACCTATTGTTACTCCTTGAGATGCTTTTACCCAAAAGGTAAGGGCATTGTACTCTGTTAAATTGCGTCCAGGTCCGTCAATTCTGAAAATACCTCCAGCATAAGTACCGTTAAAGTCGTCACTGTTTGGCACATCAATTCTGATGGATGCATTGCTATTGTAACCTTCTCTTCTATCCACTGAAAATGAAGTAAATTTAGATCCTGAATAAGGGAAATAAAAATCACTTCCCAAGCCTATGAAATCATCTGTAAATACACTTGGATTGCTTGAAAATTCAGGTGCTGAAAGACCTTCCACATCTCTTTCACAGGCATACATAAACAAGACAAGTACTAAAGTACCAAAGGAGATTGACTTAAAATTATTTTTATTTTGCATGACTAAATTATTTAGAAATATTAATATGAATATATGTTCTTATTTCCCATTCTCTTCCATCAGGAAATCCAATGGCAGTCGGGTTAGGCACTAAGGCACCAAATGCATCAATAATTTGTGTTGGATTGTATCGTGGTGAATACTGATCCAGCCTTCTGTAAGTGGTCATGATACCTATACGAGTACCGGGCAGCGCAAACCAGTCTGGCTTACCAGTTGTAGTAGAGATATCAAGCATCCATTGCATAGGAAAAGTAAGGTTAAAATCTCTATGATAATCAAATGGTCCCCAATCATTGAACTTGAGGAAGCTATGGAATCTCATTTTTTTGTACAGTGACCTGATATCTGCGCCATATCTTCTGATCAATCTTACATCACTTCCATTTGCCTGAGCATCACCGGCATAGACATTGGCTATGATACCAAAGTTTTTGTTGACTTTAGACACAATTCTTGTATGCACCTCCCAAAGATCTTGGGCTGGCGGCGCGCCCGGAAAAGCAAACGTTGTCCTACCATCCGGAAAGATACCAATAGCCGCATCCATGGTGGTGGGCAAATGTCTATACACTATGCCAGCACTTAAAGCAAATTTTGAGTCTTCTGTTCGATCGTTATCCCAATCATACATCCATGTACCAGGCGTAGGGTCGTAGGTCAACAATAATTCTCCTGCTACTGTTTCTCTATTTGCTCTGACTACAAATGGATCAGAAATGATGTTTCTTGGCCTGGCAGGAGCAGCTAAACCTGCAGCCATAGGACCTTCTATAGGTTTCTGGTAAAGGAAATTTGGCGCTATTTCAAAATTTCCTATTCTGTAAGCAAATCCACTTAAGAAGTTATATTGATTACCACTACCACTATCTTTGAGCCTCCATCCTGTAAATGTCTGTGTTAGATCCGCTCCTCCCTGAGCTACCAGGCCTTGTACAGCAGATTGAGCATACCAGTTGAATTTTCCACTTTGAAGGGTCAATTTAATTTTTCCACCCCAGTTATCATTGGTATTGATTTTATCCTGATACACATTTGATACACCTGCTTCTTCTCGTACCAATTGAAACGCTCTGCCATTTAATGGTTGCCCAGCCCAAATACCCCCGATATCTACTCCAAATTTACCAAATTTTCTTGCAGCATGAAGTGTAAGTCTACGAGTTTTAGGTTGCGGTATCGCAAATGAACTTTCTGTCAGGCCCAATTGCTCAAGATCTTCGTGAAAAACTCCAGTCATTTTAAATTTTGCCACTTCTTTGCTATATTTCAATAATACAGCAGGATTGGCTCCCCACCACAACTGTGGACCAAAAGCTGCCTTCAATCCAGATAGTTTTTTCTTTCCTTCCACTTCAAATCCAAAAGGAGCTATTCCGTTGTATATATCTATGTTGGGGCCATAATTGGCTTCAGGGTATAACCCGAAAAAATCGCCTTCATAACCCCAATGGTAATGCCCTGTCCTATAGAAACCGTTTAAATTGAAAAGCTTATGATCCCAAGCGTAGGATGCGCTATACACCTGAAAACGATTATTGTCCTGTACAGTTACAGCACCATTATTAGCGGTAATTAAGACGGGTCTACCTCTATTTTCATAAAAAATCTGATCGATCGGATTTTGAGCTACATTTCCCAATACGTTAAATTCCACATTGGCTCTCATATTCGGGGTAGGCTGTGCTTCTACGCCTACATAAAATGATTGCATATGGTCAAATCCCTGCTGATTTGGAAATAGATTGTTTCCAGGAGTAGGATCCTTTGGTGTGGTGATCAGACTGCCTCCTGTGTTATAGGTATTAAATTCAGCCCCGAATCTACTCAAACTGATTTTACTGGATTTAGTACTGTTTAGTGCGGCATTATCTCCACGTGCTTTTAGTTCAGCGTCGGCCAGATTAATGGATGCAAAATGATTTTTAGCATCAACTGCACTTATGTTTGTCTGGTATGGGAAGAATTTATGTGCTTCCTTTAAAGCGTAATAAGCGGCTCGAGGATATAATTTGTATAAACCTTGTCCATTGGTTGGCCCTTTAGCACAAATTCCAAACCATTCTTCGTTCATATTATTTTCACCTTGGGTATAATCTGAGAAATAACCACCATTGGACCATGAAGCGTTACTATCATGGAGATCCAGATTTTTGGTTTGCCCAAACTTCCACCACCCATCACTAAATTGAAAGGTGTATCCACCTATTGAATTTCCTGCTTTGCCCAATCCAGCTGCATTTTCGTAGATTTCCTGCCAATTGCCAAGTGCAAACATCGCTTGTGACCGCTGATCTTCATCTCCGGCAATTACGTTAAAGGCATCAGCACCAAATTCTGTAAAGAGTACAGGTTTACCATATTCTTTCTTTACTCTTTCGAAAAGATCACCAAATGAAATTCCTCTGTAAACATTGGTTCCAAAAATATCCACATCTTTACATTCCTTGGCTATTATATCCAAAAAAAGTAGGTCACCATTGCATAAGGCTACAGGATGGTCTTGATCAGTTTTCTTTATAATTTTGGCACCTTCGTTGATAAGTTTATACATGGGTAATGCCTTTTGTGTCGATTTTCGGTCCTGCATGGGGATGTCTTCCGTTTCAGCACCTTCCCAAAAAAGGCCATAGTTATTTTCGTTACCTAATAAATAAAGTAGAAGTCCAGGCGTATCTTTATAATCTTCTGCTACTTTTTTAACTTCGGCTAGCAATAACTTTTTCACTCGTGGATCAGAATAATCAGTGTTGGCATACCACACTCCTTCAATATTGAGACCGTAACGTCCGAATGCGTGATTGAGCATCGTGTAAATTCCATATTTTTCATAAATGTAGCTAATCCACTTTTTAGGAATTCCAGTATATACCCTGATAGAGTTTACTCCCATATTTGAAAGCAGTGCCATTTCATCATCTAGGGCTGCCTTAATTATTGGATCGGCTTGATCCCAAAGGCTGTAGGAATAATTGGTTCCTATCGGGAAGTAATCCCAATTCATTCCATTGATCATTGTACTCTTATCATTCACTTTGAGTACTGTACCAGCATCGGTGGTGACAAGGCTCACTTTATTTGTTTGAGCAATGGATTTGTTAACGAATATAAAAATTATTAATACAAACCAAAATAATTTATTCTTCATCATGTGACTTTAAAAGATTATTAAATGTAGGCCAAATTTATAATCAATACTTGAATATCATATAAAATAGACTACATCAATACTACGTCAAATTAATATATGTGCATAAAAATGATGTACTAAGTAGATAATTTCAAAAATATTGGGTTAATATTGCTAAAACATTTATTTACCATTCATTAACATTTACATTAAACACAAAATAAATTCAAAGTGGTAAATTTTTAAGTAATACAAAATAAAATCGTTATAGCTCATTTATAAATATGATTTATGTTGGATAAAATAAAGTTACTCTTCCATATAAATGTGTTTA
>JBBRVQ010000086.1:0-17108 GCA_038246735.1 Chitinophagales bacterium | reverse complement strand
CACCCTGTAAGCAGAGAAATATTAACAGTAGAGTGTAAAGCTGAGTTTTAATCAAAAATTCTACTTTCTACTTTTTTTTGCGCTTGGATTAAAATTCAGACAAAGTTGAATCCAGAAATTCAGGCCCTTTAGTGATTCGATCCCTTATTCACAAACATAAATATATCCTCTCATTGGTTTTCCTGTAAAATTCATGGGAAGTACAAATGGCAATTCGATCGCTTTTATGGCTTCAGCCTCGCTGATTCTGGACAACAGAAGACTTTCTTGAGTACTTCTATCGATATGAGTACCGCAACACATTTTATTATCCACTAGAAAGCAGACACCACTGAACATTTTTTTTTCAAGGAACGGAACGTTTAACTTGAAAAAGACTTCTCTGATCCTTTGTGCCAGCATCTCGTCATATGCCATGATGAATGGTTTTTTAATGTAAATTTAAAATAAATTTATGCGCATTAAAATTCATTTTATAATCTTAATGTGCTGAAATAATTTAAATAAAGGTAATATATCCGTTAAAACCCTTGCAAATATATTTTAAAAATCATGGAATACACTTATTTATATATTAAATTTTATTCTTATGTTTGTGGTTCAAAAATTGTATAATAATGAAGTCCCCAATTTTTTCTTTTCTTTTCTTATTTATTGGCTTCCAAAGCGATGCACAAGCTATCATGGTACTCAAATCATCCGGTAAGGTTGTCATCGGCGATACCACACAGATCAGCACTCCCGGCAGCTATAATCTTTATGTTCAGAATGGTATACTGACCGAAAGAGTTAAAGTATCCCTTAAGACTACTGCTGAATGGTCGGATGATGCCTTTACAAGCACACCATCTATGCAAAAAGTGGCTGAATCTATAGAACAAAATCAACATCTGGTGGAAATGCCTTCTGCTGTTCAACTGGTAAAAGAAGGGTACGAACTTAAAGAAATGGACGCAAGACTTTTGCAACAGATAGAGTGGCTCTGGCAGCATATGATACGTATAGAAGCTGAAAATAAAGCACTGAAAGAAGAAGTAAACCAACTGAAAACGGGGAAATCATCTGATAAAAAGTAAGCCATGGCGACTAAAATAACCTTTATTGTCGTCATTGCTTTTTGGCAATGTATTTATCTAACCGCTCAACCAGATACGTTGATTCTAGGGTATGGAGGTTACTCAGGGATTACCGTTTCTGCTAGTAGTAATGTCGGCCCAGGCAATCCTGAAAATACAATGAATCAGGATGGATTCCTCCCCAATGACAATGCAGCTTCCAGATTTCTGTCACAGGCTACTTTGGGATATAGTTATACAGATATCAATTCAGTCACTGAGACAGGTATTGAAGCGTGGATAGAAAACCAACTAGGTATCCCCAGATCATTTACGCTCGAAAGCAAGATTCGGCAGTACCATAAAATGGTCAAAGATTCCACCAATACGCCAACTGCAGGTGCCGGAAACAGATTATGGGATTATGCCTGGTGGCAGTACCTCATGACTTCACCCGATGATCTGAGACAAAGAGTAGCGCTGGCACTGAGTGAGATGCTCGTCATTTCAGAAAACTCTGCTTTCAATAATAACGCTTATGCTATGGGTGTCTATTATGACAAATTATTAAACCACTCTTTTGGCAATTATCGCAATCTGATGAGAGATGTGACTTACAATCCATCTATGGGTATTTATCTCACCTATCTTAATAATCCAAAGGCCAACCTTGCTCTTAATCAATTTCCGGACGAAAACTATTCGCGAGAACTAATGCAGTTGTTCACCATAGGAACAGTCATGTTAAATAATGATGGAAGTATCATGCTTGACAACAATGGTTTGCCGGTTCCCTCATATGATAACGAAGATATTATAGAGTTCTCAAAGATATTTACCGGCCTTACTTGGGCAGACAGAACACTATGGAACAGAGGCGCACTCAATGATACCAGTTATATTGCTGATATGGTCATGTGGAATACTTGGCATGAACCGGGCGTAAAAAATCTGTTGAATGGTTTTGTAGTACCCAATAGAAACCCGGTAGATGGCATAGCAGATATCAACGATGCTCTGGACAATCTATTTAACCATCAAAATACGCCTCCTTTTGTATGTCGTTTTCTCATCCAAAGACTGGTAACATCCAACCCAAGTCCGGCATTTATAAATAGAGTTGCCAATGTATTTATCAATAACGGGCAAGGTGTCCGTGGTGATCTAGCTGCTGTCGTAAAAGCCATTTTACTGGATCCTGAAGCTAAAAGTTGCGATTCAGGCGAAAATGTTGAATTTGGTATGCTTCGGGAGCCATTCATTAGATACGTTCAGATCAATAAAGCATTCAATGCTTCCACATTGAGTGGCAATTATCGCAATGATATGAGTTATATATATCAATACACCGGTCAAAGACCATTGACATCACCAAGCGTATTTAACTTTTTTCAGCAGGATTACCAGCCCATTGGTGCTGTGGAAGAAGCAGGATTAGTAGCTCCTGAGTTTCAGATTACCGATGCACAAACCATAGCAGGATTTATTAACGGACTTTATCGATGGGTGATCAGCGGAGATATTGCTGATGAATATGACCTTTTTACCAATGAAGCAGATGCCAATTATGCCGATGAAATTTCTGTAATCGACGTATCTGGTGAAAATAGCTTTACCGATAATGACAAACTGCATATTCTCATGGATAGACTAAATTTATTGCTGGCGCAGGGTCGTGTCTCTGATACATCATTAAATACCATAAACAATGTGCTAAAGGAGTTTCCCAATACTACAGTAACCGAAAAACAGGATCGCACCAAGCTGGCCATATATCTTTTGATGTCTTCTCCTGAATATTTAATAAACCGATAATTATGTCAAAAAGAAATATAAGCAGACGTCAGTTTTTGGGAGAAGCAAGTTGTTCCGCAGTAGGTTCTATGGCTTTTTTGTCATCAGTCCTTAATCTAGGAGCCATCAATACACTGGCTGCCCGTCCGCACATTCTTGCAAATACCGGAGATTATAAAGCGATGGTCTGTATATTGCTGGCTGGTGGTTGTGATACACACAATATGCTGGTGCCGACAGAAACCAGTGAATATAATAGTTATGTAGCTACCAGAGGGTCTCTGGCACTTAGCAATACTGCCAATCCTGCACAGTTACTACCTCTTAGCTATAGCGATGGAGGTAAAACATATGCAGTTCATGCAGGAATGAACAAGGTTAGAGATATGTTCAATTCAGGTGATCTTTCATTTCTGGCAAACATAGGTACACTTATTGAGCCGATTGCCAACAAAGCAGCTTATGATTCAGGTCTGAAAAAAATTCCTTTGGGATTATACTCCCACTCGGACCAGATCATGCAGTGGCAGACATCTGTACCTCAAAGCAGATCCGCAGTAGGAGTGGCAGGCAGGATTGCTGATATCCTACATGACATGAACACCATACCGGAAATATCGTTAAATATTTCACTAAGTGGTAAAAACAGATTTCAGGCGGGTAATATGTACAATGAATATTCTATCAGTAGAAGCACAACTTCAGCCAATATAGGTTTCACTCCATTCCCATCTTGGTGGAGTGATGCGGGCTATAAAACGGCTCTGAAAAACAATGCTATCAATAATATGGTGGAGCAACAGTATGCCAATGTATTTCAGCAGACGATTGGCACACTTACCAGACAATCAGTGGATAGTATAGAGAAATTCCGAATAGCACTAGAAAATGTAGTTCCACTCAATACCGCTTTTTCCACTGCAGGTTTATCCCAAGATCTCAAGAAAATTGCAGAACTTATCAGTGTCCGGTCTTTTTTGGGTGCCAGCAGACAGATATACTATGTAACCTATGGTGGCTGGGATCATCATGACAATGTGCTTACCAATCAGGCAAATATGTTGCCCGTACTTAGCAATGCTATGGCTGAATTTAATGATGCTATGAAGGAAATCGGGATGCATGATAAAGTGGTTTCGTTTACTATATCAGATTTTGCCCGTACACTTACATCCAATGGAAACGGCTCTGATCATGCATGGGGCGGCAATCAGATGGTTATGGGCGGACCTATCACCGGCTCACAGGTTTATGGCAATTATCCTTCCTTATCATTGGTCAACAATAATTTTAATCTAAGCTCAAGAGGTAGGATGCTGCCTACAACATCGGTGGATGAGTTTTATGCAGAACTGGCACTTTGGTATGGTGTCTCACCCAATGACCTGGATTATGTATTGCCAAATCTTTGCAATTTCTATTCACCTTCTTGTCCTGCAACATTACCAAATAATTATATGCCGATTGGCATGTTTTCTTAACCCTGGAAGTAGTCAAAAATGAGAAATATAATTTATACAATCTTCATGTTTTTTGCTCCTTTATCCATACAGGCTCAGATATGTATCGGCGAACCGGGTAAAGTTAAGTGGGAAGTCTGGCGTGGCTTATTTGCAGATCAATTTTCAGAATTGTCGGCATTGGAGTTTTATCCATCTCGACCTGATGTCACTCAAACTATTTATAGTCTGAATGCGCCAATCAACTATGATAATTATTTCGGAGCAAAAATTTCAGGGTTTATTCATGTTCCTGTCACAGATAGTGTAACATTCAATATTACCGGCAACTCAAAGTGTCAGTTTTATCTGAGTACATCAGCATCTCCTTCCCAGCTTACACTTAGAGCATATGCCAATGATTTTACCAATGAATACGAAAATACAAAATTTCCGGAGCAAACATCTCCTAAATTGCTTTTGCAAAGTGGTATTTATTACTACTTTGAAATCAGATATGTAGAAAGTACCGGCAGTGATCATTGCAAACTTTTCTGGAAAAACAGTTTCATATCAAATACAAACTGGAATATAATAACCGCTGCTTATATTAATGATGTGGGTTGTAAAACAGCCGCTTGTCCGAATAGAGGAACAGTGTGTAATGATGGTAATATCAATACATCCAACGATATGGAAGATGGACATTGCCATTGTATCGGTAAACTAGTAACATCCAATACTTGTGTAGGAGTGCGGAATTTTATGGAGCGGTTCAGATATGACAATATTATCGGCAGTACTATCAACGAACTTTATCTGGCACCTAATTATCCCGGCGTGCCGACTACGAGTTCAGTTTTGCCGGTTTTTGGGGTAAAATCAGAATCTCAACTCAGTAATTCGGGCAATCTGGTTCAGGGCTATATTACAGTGCCAGTTACCGGTAACTATAAATTTAATGTAACCGGAGATGACATGACCATACTCTTCATCAGCAGTGACGAATCTCCTGAAAACAAACAGGCGCATCAGGTTCTGGTCAGTGGATGGACAAATACTACTGAACACAATAAGTACATTTATCAATCTACCTCTAATATTTACATGGAGACGGGCCGGTTTTATTATATCGAGCTCAATCATAAAGAAGGAACAGGCAGTGAACATTTTGCTGCATTCTGGCAAACGCCATTTACAGGAGCTGGAGTTTGGAAGCGAATCCCATCTTTCTATTTTTACGACTACGGGTGTGACATTGCCTGTATTCCTCAAGGTACTCTATGCGATGATGGAAATCCATTTACCAATAATGATCAATATAATGCCAATTGTCAATGTGAAGGTACTCCTTGTTCAGGACCTGATTGTGACAGTCCTTTGGCCAGTTATGAACCGTATGAAAAATGTAGTGTAACCGATCAGTTGTCCAATAAGCCAGCCAATAACTGGCTCTCCTGCAACGTCAGCAATAATCCAAATCCTGCACTAAACAGAAGTCATTGGATAAAATATGATTTAGGAGAAAGACATCAACTCATCAGCAGCCACATCTGGAATTACAATGTGCAGAATCAAACAAATAAAGGGTTTCAGGCTGTATCAATTGATTATTCAACGGACGGTAATACATGGACACATCTGGATCAATACAACTGGCCGCTTGCTACCGGGGAGGTAGGTTATGGAGGATTTACCGGTCCCGATCTTACCGGTATTTTTGCAAAATATGTACTTATATCTTCTTTGGATGATACCACTACCTGCCGTGGTTTGGGTAAGGTAGTATTTAAAGCGATCTTTTGTCCTGCTGAAGGTACCTTATGTGATGATAAAAATCCACAGACCATAAATGATGTTTATAACAATAATTGTTTGTGCGCTGGACAAAATTTATTAATTAATGAATGTGAAGATATGAATCTTACTCTGGGTAATGTGACATTATTTACCGATGTTTATTCAGCTATTGAACATGTATCCGCAGTAAGTACCGTTGACCAGCAAAGTACGGTTGGGTTTGTTGGTGGAAAATCAGTCATACTTGATGTGGGATTTGAAACAATGCCGAATTCAGTATTTATAGCATCTATTGATACATGCGCAACTAATTCAGTCGTGTCAGAAACACATCCGATCACTTCAGCCCGCATTAATACTACTCCTACTGAAAATAAAATACTCATGATAGTACCGGTCCCTGATTCTGATATGGTTGATATACATTTTGTACTGAGTGAACCGGGACAAACTATTTTGAAGATTTTGGAAAACAATGGTCGTACTCATACTATAGCAAACCATGAGTATCTAAACAAAGGACATTATAGAAAACGAATCAGAACTAAAAAACTGAATAGCGGCATACATTCAGTAACACTAATCACCGCAAAAGTGTCAGAAACTGAAAAGATGATGGTCGGAATTGTAGACGATACCAAGTGATGGTTAATGGCACTATTTAAATTTTTTATTATTCATGGATCAATATTAGTTGCATTGGAGTAATTTTATGCCAACAACTAATTTTTTACCATCATGGCATATATACTCAGATATTGTTTAGTGTTTTTTATTTCTATTTTATTCTCTTGTAACGCGCAGAAAAAAATAGTCTCCGCCAACAATCAAACCATAGAGTATGTCCTGTGTGGTAATGTAGCGGATGACAGGGCTACAATAACTATAAAAGCAGACAAGCAGGGAAAATGTAAAATAAATCTGATCGAAAGTCAGACGGGATTGTTGGTAAAGACTAAGTCTTTGATAATCTCGGATATTCAAGATTTCATTATAAAAGAAAATTTTACCGGACTCAAACCGAACACAAAATACACCTATCAGATTTTCCCGGAAGGAATTTCGTCCATGCTGGGTGGAAATTTTACGACATTTAATGATATACCATTCTCATATACATTTGCTTTTGGCAGTTGTATGGAGACAGGATCCAACAGTGATATATTTTTGAAAATAAAAGAGGAAAATCATTTGTTTTTTCTTCAAGGTGGAGATTTACATTATGAGAACATTGATTCCAATTGCACTCCGAGATTTAACGACGCGTATAAAAAAACTTTTGCATCCCCAAATCAATCGTCATTATACAGAAATACACCTTTTGTGTATATGTGGGATGACCATGATTTTGGCCCCAATAACGCTGACGGTTCCAATCCTTGCAGAAATGAATCTGTAGCAGCATATTATACACACATTCCTCATTATCCGTTTGCTTTTTTTGACAAAACAGGTCCAATCAGCCAATCTTTCAGTGCAGGGAGAGTTTTGTTTATCCTGACCGACATCAGGTCACAGAAGGTACGTCCAGTATATAATGAATGTGAACGATTAAAATCTGGTACAAACTTTGGCTCTGAGGCACACTTGACCTGGTTTTTGGAATCTATGCTGAAAGCAAAAAATGAAGGGAAAATAGTAGCATGGGTATCCAGTTACTCCTGGGTGAATGCACCGGGAGGACCAAACTACAAATGCAAGGAAAGTGACAATTGGGGAGGCTATCCTGAAGAAAGACAGCGAATTGCAAATTTTATAAAAGAGCATAAAATAATGGTTTTTATTCTTAGTGGTGATGCTCACATGGTAGCCATGGATGATGGAACCAATAGTGATTATGCTGAAAATGGTGGAGCACCTGTCAGGGTTTTCCACGCAGCAGCACTAGATAGATACGGATCTTATAAAGGGGGACCTTACTCCCACGGATACAGCAAGGAACCCGGTCAATATGGCGTGGTAGAAGTGCTGGATAATGGTAAGGACTCCATTTGTTTTAAGTGGTACGGAAAAAGTAATTCAGGTCAAAAAGTAATCAATACAGAAGGTAAGGAAATTAGTATGGAGTTTTGTATGGATATTAATTCAAAGAAATAAATTTTATTTAAATTCTCAATAATTTAAAGACGTTAAATGAGCAGAAAATTTGATATAATCCTATTTGGCGCTACAGGTTTTACTGGAAAACTAGTAGCGAAGTATCTTAGTAGTCATGCAAATACTGAAAATATAACATGGGCTATAGCCGGTAGAGACGAAGAAAAACTGATCGCAGTAAGTAACACACTATCAGCAAATAAACCATCCATCATCACAGCAGATATTAATGATGGATTATCTTTAAGAAACATGGTATCTCAAACGAAAATACTTATGAACACCGTAGGACCGTTTAATGTGTATGGAAAAGATGTTGTCAAAGCATGTATTGAATCAGGTACACATTATCTTGATATCACAGGAGAGCCATCGTTTGTTGCAGACCTATATAATAACCATTTTCAGGCTGCATCAGACCAAAAGACCTGTATCGTAAATTGTTGCGGGTTTGACAGTATTCCGGCGGATTTTGCTGCGTGGCTGACGGCCAAAAAACTTCCGTTACATGAACCGAAAGCACTAAAGGGCTATATCAGGACAAATGCCACTTTTTCAGGTGGAACATTGACAACGGCAGTTCAGGCTTTACATATGGAAGTCAAAAAAGAGTCCGTTAAAACGAGAATTCGCCGACATCCTGATGCTCCAAAAATATCCCTTAAAGTACATTTCAGCAAAGATATCAATGGGTGGGCTATTCCGATGCCGGTTGTAGATCCACACATTGTAAAGAGAAGTGCCTATAGATTGCCGGGGGATTATGGTGAAGCGGTCTCTTACGGTCAGTTTTTTGTAAGGTCATCTTTTGGGAAAGTTTTAAAAACCGTTGTTCCTATTGTATTAGCCATGTTTTTAGTCAGGTTTAAGAGTTTCAGAGACCGTTTGTACAAAAAATTTACGCCGGGTACAGGACCTGATGAAACCAGAAGAGCCAATACAAAATTTGAAGCTATTTGTGTAGGTACTTCCACAACAGCTTCGGCAAGTTCAGTGATTTCCGGAGGAGATCCAGGTTATAATGAAACGGCTAAAATGTTTTCGCAGTCAGCTTTTACATTACTGGATAAAATAAAAGATCATACCATTGTATATGGAGTGTTAACCCCTGTAGAAGCTTTTGGTATGGAGTTGGTCCATAGACTAAGGAAAGAAGGTATCAGGATAGAATAAGTATTACAGATACTTTTGACCTGCTTTAGAAATGCTTTCAGCCAGTTTTCGATCCTTTTCAGTTACCGTATTTCCTGCGTCATGTGTGCTGAGACGTATCTCTACCTTATCGTATGCATTGGACCAAGTAGGATGGTGGTTCATTTTTTCAGCAATCATTGCGACTTCTGTCATAAAAGCAAATGCTTCTATAAAATCTTTGAATTTCAATTCAGCAACTAGTTCGTTATTTTTTTCATTCCAATTCATGATATATATTTAAAACCTAACAACCCACTTCCGACTTTGTTTTGCCTTCAACGATTCAATCCATCCATGGTAAGTTTTAAGCCTATAGTAGAAAAGTTTTTAACAGCGGCTCCTGCTTTTTCTATCATGATTTCAACGGCTTCTTTTTCTTCTTTTTTCCATTTGCCCAATACATAATTGACCTGCTGTCCCGGATGAAAGTCCTTACCTACACCCATACGCAGGCGGACATAGTTATTGTGACCAAATTTATCTTGTATATCTTTCAATCCATTGTGACCTCCATCGCTGCCTTTGTCTCTAAGTCTCATCTTTCCGATGTCCAGGTGTAGATCATCAACAATTACCAATAAATTTTCAGGTTGAATTTTGTGTTTCTCCATCCAATACTTTACTGCTTTTCCACTCAAATTCATATAAGTGGAAGGTTTTAACAAAATCAAAGTGCGGCCTTTATGTTTTATCTCTGTCAGATCACCATGCGTATTTTGACTAAAAGAAACTCCAGCCTCCTTGGCAAGATAATTCACCACATCAAAACCAATATTGTGACGGGTATGCTCATATTCAGAACCTATATTGCCAAGGCCTACGATCAGGTATTTCATGGGATCGGATATTATTTTTTTACGGTTGAAGATATTTTTAAACCATCCAAACATGACGCAAAGATAAAAATGTAAACCATGTATTCAAAATTGGATATATAAGTTAACAACCCTAAAGGATTTATTCCGTTTATGATCTAACTGACAAATCTGAACCATGCCATTACTGGAGTTTACTGAAAAAGGTATTTACTGTCCGCAGGCTGACTGTTTTATTGATCCATGGCGTCCGGTAAAAAAAGCACTCATTACTCACGCTCATTCGGACCATGCCAGAACAGGACATACTCAATATATTGCCACAAAAGAAAGCATACCCGTTCTTAAACACCGCTTAGGTTCGTTTATCAACATTCTTGGCTTAAATTATGGAGAAAATTTACTCATAAATGGTGTTTCCGTTTCATTCCATCCCGCAGGTCATATCATTGGATCTGCGCAAATCAGACTGGAATATAAAGGAGAAATATGGGTAGTAAGCGGCGACTATAAACTCGAAAACGACGGCATATCATCTCCCTTTGAATCAGTTAAATGCCATACTTTTATTACAGAATCAACTTTTGGTCTACCATCTTTCAGGTGGCAACCGCAGCAAATGGTGTTTGATGAAATCAATGCATGGTGGAAGAGAAATGCAAATGAAGGAAAGGTAAGTATTATAGCGGCATATTCATTGGGCAAAGCGCAGAGAATAATTCAAAACCTAGAAACTTCCATAGGCAATATTTATTCACATGGCGCCATTGAGAATACCCATGAAGTATTGCGTAAACAAGGATTTCCAATAATTCCGGGATTGAAAGTAGAAAACCATTTGAAGGCAGACTTATATAAGGGATCAATGATATTAGCACCTCCATCAGCCATTGGATCTGCATGGACAAAAAAATTTGGACAATACGAAGAAGCCTTTGTATCTGGATGGATGGCGGTAAGGGGAATACGAAGAAGACGCAATGCTGAAAGGGGCTTTGTACTTTCCGATCATGCTGATTGGGATGGTCTGAATTCAGCTATCAAAAATACAGGCGCAGAAAGAGTATTTGTCACCCATGGTTATTCAGATATTTTTGCTAAATGGCTTACAGAGCAGGGATATGACGCCGGAGTGGTAAAAACAGAGTTTACAGGGGACGAAGAGACTGATCTTCAACAAGAAAATCCAGTTATACTATGAAAAGGTTTTCATCATTGCTTATTGATATTGACCAAACTACATCCACGTCAGCGAAAACTGATTTGATCGCTCAATATCTGAATGAAGAAAGTAATGAAAAAAACAGGCTATGGACCATCGCTTTGTTTATAGGCAAAAGACCTCCTAGAACGGTTAATACCACACTCCTTCGCATGTCGTGTGCAGCTGAGGCAGGTATCCCTTTATGGTTGTTTGAACAAAACTATCACATCATAGGAGATCTAGCTGAAACCATATCTTTGATTCTCCCGATTGGTGATCCTGGTCATTCCCGTGAATTATATGAATGGATGGAAGATATTATGGCATTAAAAAATGCAAATGAAGAACAAAAAAGAATTTTCATAACCAATGCATGGAAATCATTGGACAGACAATCCATTTGGGTATTTAATAAATTGGTCACTGGTGGCTTTAGAGTAGGTGTTGCAAAAAATATAATTATCAAGGCCCTTAGTATGGTTACCCAACAGGATATAACTAAAATTGCGTACCATCTGACTGGCAATTGGACACCATTAAAAACCACGTGGTCAGAACTTTTTAATTTTTCAGGCATTACTTCTGATCATTCAAAACCCTTTCCTTTTTATCTTGCCCATGCCTTGTCGGAGGAAAGTATTTCTGATATTAACCCTGAACATTGGGCAGCGGAATGGAAATGGGATGGCATAAGAGGGCAACTTATAAAAAGAAATGGTGAAGTTTTCCTGTGGTCCAGAGGTGAAGAGTTGATCACAGATAAATTTCCCGAATTTCTTAGTCTGAGCAATTTACAGGATGATTTTGTTCTTGATGGTGAAATAATTGCATGGAAATTAGATAAGCCAATGGATTTTCAGAAATTACAAACCAGAATCGGAAGAAAAAGTCCCGGTAAAAAAATCATGAGTGAAATCCCGGTAAAATTCATCGCTTACGATTTGCTGGAAATAAACGGTATGGATATAAGATTAAAACAATTTGAAGAAAGAAGAATTCTTCTCGAAAATATCTATGCAGCTTCTGCCTCAGAAGTATTAAAGCTGTCCCCTTTGATCAATTTTATATCTATTGGAGAACTGAAAGATAAAAGAAACGAAAGCAAGCTAAATCATACTGAAGGACTAATGCTCAAAAGAAAATCAGGAATATACCACTCAGGGAGAAAAACCGGCGATATGTGGAAATGGAAAATGGACCCATTTACAATAGATGCTGTTTTGATCTATGCACAAAGAGGACACGGCAGAAGAGCCAATTTATTTTCCGACTTTACTTTTGCACTGTGGGATAATGACCGACTTTTGCCTTTTGCCAAAGCATACACAGGACTAAGCGATAGTGAAATGAAAGAAATTACCGCCTTTGTACGCAATAATACCATCGAAACTTTTGGACCAGTCTGTAGTGTCCAACCAAAGCTTGTATTTGAATTGGCTTTTGAAGGAATTTCAATTTCACCACGTCACAAATCAGGCATTTCAGTTCGTTTTCCACGGATCAGTCGGTGGCGGAAAGACAAAAATCCTGAAAATGCAGATACACTTGCAAATATTAAACGATTACTATCCGATTCAGAATTAGAATAGTACAATTGTGGGTAAAATCAAACAAACACATTAAATATTTATATAATCTATAAATTTGGCATAATCTTTGTCTTATAACAAATAGCAGTAAGAATTGATTATTCAGGGTCCCATCCCAAAAACGTGACCATTTATTAATGAATAAACAATTTGTTATGAGACAAAAACCGATTTCATTCCTTTTCATGGCCTTTTTGGTCAGTGCAGGGATCGTAATGTTTCCGGAATCCGGAGTATTACATCTTAAGAATTCAACAACAGAAGAGGGGAACCATCCCAAAAACGTTTACCTCAGTCCATTGTCAGTTAATTGTCCTTCACCCATGGTTTTGGCTGCAAATGCCAATTGTATGGCCACCGTGATTGTGTCTCCACCCACCTCCACATGTGGAAACATTACGGCTTTGACCTATACTTTACCTGGTGGTATGCCCGTCACAGTTTCTCTACCGCCACCAGCAACCATTAATCTTGGTTTTTTTCCGGTAGGATTATTTACTATTGTGTGGAATGTTTCTGATAATTGTCCACCATTGCCCACCACGGCTGTCTGCAACCAACTCATTAAAATTGACACGCAGCTTCCTACCATAGGATGCCCTGCAGATGTTAATGTAGGTAATAATCCCAATGGCCGGAGAACAGGTCAAAGAATGATGCTCACTCCGGTAGATGTAGCACAGCCTAATGTCAATGACAATTGCGGAATAGCATCTGTTACCAACACATTTAACGGTACGGATGATGCTAGTGGCAACTATCCTTTAGGTACCACTGTAGTTTGCTGGACTGCAACGGATCTGGCAAGTAACAGCGCAACTTGTTGTATGAGTGTAACTGTAATTGATGATTTACCTCCTGTTATCACTTGTCCGGATACCATAAAAGTCCAATGTCTTGCTCCATTCCCATATGCCACATTTGTTTTATTTCAGGCAGCGGGCGGAAGTGCTTCAGATGAAACACTACTCAATACATCTTCTTTTATGTTTGTGAAAGATTCCATCGCAACCATGATTTTTCCCAACAAAAAAACAATTCACAGATACTATAAAATAGCAGATAATGTTGGAAATATGGATACCTGCTTTCAGGTGATATCTATAAATGATACCGTACTTCCAGGCATAACATGTCCAGCTAATCGGGAAGCTGACTTGAATAACAATTGTGCTCTTCCGGTTCCTGATTTTAGAGCATTGGTAACGATCAGCGACAATTGTACTGGTACTACTATTACACAATCTCCGTTACAAGGGACCATCATTCCTTCATCTCACAATCAGAATCACACTTTCACTTTTACAGTTACTGATGGTGCAGGATTGTCTACCAGTTGTTCCATAACGGTCACGGCCAAAGATAAACTTGGACCAGACATAGTATGCCGCGATCCCAGAGTGATTTCATTAAGCAATGTACCGGAACTTCAGGCGTCATCATTTGTCACTTCAGCCACGGACAATTGCGGAGGAACACTCACCTATTCAGCCCGAAGAATGGGCAATATCTGTGGTGGAAATACCCCCGATGATTTAGGAAATTATGTTCAGTTTTGTTGTGATGACATTAATGATACCATTCGTATTGTAGTCAGAGTAGCAGATCAGAGAGGTTTCTTTACGGAGTGTATGACATCAGTGATCGTTCAGGATAATTTGTCACCTGTAGTGAGTATTCCGTTGCCGGACATCAGCGTAAGTTGTGAATATCCTTTAAATCTTAACAATCTGAGCGTATTCGGAACAATGGTCCCATCAGGTGCTCCGAGACAAAATATTGTGATTGTTGATGCTGGTAATCCATTTTACCCACCGGCAGGATTGGCTGGTCAGGATGGAGTATATTCAGACAATTGTCCGGGTGCAACAGTAAGAGATACCGTAAGAAATATGCTTACAATGTGTAATACCGGACTGATCAAAAGAGATTTTATTATTACAGATGCCGGAAACAATGTAACCACCTTCACGCAAACCATTCATGTCATTGATGTAGACAAATTTGATATAAACGACATTAACTGGCCTTCGGCAAACGCAGATTACAATAACTGCAACGACCCCGATCCGGATACATCAGTCACAGGTGCGCCGATATTAAACGGAGATAAATGCAGTATGGTCGCCGCTACTTATTCAGATCAGACATTCTCAACCCCAATCCATTGCAGCTATATAAAAAGAACGTGGAGTGTGATAGATTGGTGTCAATACAAAACAAATGTGCCGTTGAGTCCGGGAAAATGGACATTCGTACAGTATATTTATGTTAAAAATGCAACTCCGCCCACCATAAATGCAAATGTTTGCAGGGACACGGTTATATGTGCCCAAAATACCAGTTGTTTTGCTAATGTTACTTTTAATGCCACAGGAACAGATGATTGTTTGCCGGTAAATATCACCTGGACTTACAAAATTGACATCAATAATAATGGTGGGTTGGCTGAAATTTCGGGATCGGGCGCTACGGTCTCAGGACAGTTTGATTTAGGTATACACAGACTTACCTGGGAAGCTAAAGACGGGTGCAAAAATGTAAGCACTTGCTCATTCTTGTTTACCATCAGAGATTGTAAATCACCAACTGCGATTGCTAAAAATGGCTTGGCAATAAATCTAACACCTCCATTGGGAATGGCAAGCATTTGGGCATCTGACTTTAATAACTTCAGTAGTGATAATTGCACACCGATCGGTCAATTGAAATATTCCTTTTCTTCCAACCCGAATGATACAGGTAGAATATTCACATGTAACAATATTGGTCAAAGAATTGTAGAGTTGTGGGTTACTGACCTAGCTGGCAATAAATCAAAAGCAGTCACTTATGTTGATGTGCAGGACAATCAGAATATATGTGGAAATGGCAATAGAATCCAAATTGCAGGGCACATATTTAATGAAGATAATGTAAATATCCCGGACACTAAAGTACTCATTGATGGTGGTGAAACTGAAGGAGAGTTGATGACGGATAAAGATGGAAAATATCAGTTTGATAATCTCGCCATGTATAACAATTATCGACTCGTACCAGCAAAAAATACCAATCACAATGATGGAATAAGTACACTCGATCTGGTGATGATACAAAGACACATATTGGGTATAAAACATCTTACATCTCCATACAAAGTGATTGCCGCCGATATTAATAATTCTCAAAGTATCACTGCTTCAGATCTGGTAGAACTAAGAAAACTTATTTTAGGTATACAATCAGAGTTCAGCAAAAATACATCATGGAGGTTTGTTGATGCAGCATTCAGTTTTGAGGATCCTTTACTTCCTTGGCCATTTATAGAAAATTTAAATTATGAAGATCTTGAATCCAATATGAATGCTTCAGATTTTATAGCCGTAAAAATAGGTGATGTAAATAATAGTTCTTCCGACAATTACCATAACAAAGCCTCAGGCAGGAGCAAAACAACCGCTGAAATTTACATGGAAGATGAATGGATCAATGCAGGACAACTTGTTTCCATAACTGTAAAATCAGACGACCTGATCAATGATTTGGGTATGCAATGGACCTTCGAATTGTCAGAAGGGGTAACTTATGAAGGCATAGAAGCGGTCGGTATGCCAATAAAAAGTGACAATATAGCAGAGGTAGTCAAAGACGGAAGAAGATACCTGACGCTTTCATACGACGATATAAATGGCATAAGTTTTCCCAAAGACGCTTCTATGTTTAATCTTATACTGAAATCAACAAAACCCGCCATGCTTAGTCAGCTTATTAAGTTGAATTCTGATATCACAAAAAGTGTAGCCATCGGAATGGATGAAGAGGAAAAAGCTTTGGTGCTGGCATTCAGAACAAACAATGCGGATGTATCATCATATGTTTTGCAGAATATCCCAAATCCGTTCAGGGATGAAACCCAGATAGAAATATTTGTAAAAGATTTCTCTACGGTAAATATCTCACTCTATGATGCTAAAGGAAGTACCATTTTCAAATCAGCTGAAAATTTACCTGCCGGCAAACACACCCTTACCATCAATGAAAAACAGATGGGAGATAAATTGGGTGTGTTTTATTGCAAAATAAAATCCAAAGATCTCAATGAAGTGATCAAAATATTACGGATTGAGTAAGAGATAAAT
>JBBRVQ010000085.1:0-17340 GCA_038246735.1 Chitinophagales bacterium | reverse complement strand
GCTGCAATGCAGCATTCGAATTCATGCGATGCATGACAGGCACTGCCGCCCCGACAATAAAAGAGTTAAGATGAAAATCCTAGCTCTTTTTTTTATGGATCAAATTGTTTAAAAAATGGAAGAAGGGGATTATAAAGTATACATATTATTTTCAGCACAATTGGACAAGTACTATACAGGAATGACAAGTCAAACAATAACTGACACAGGTATTTTTATTTACAAGCTGCATTGGGATAGCAATAAGTATAAGGTCAAAAAGAAATATCAACTTAATCAAAACTTACTGGAGCCTTCCAACTACTGGAGTTTATTGTTTCCAAATACAAAAGAAATGTCAAACCCTAATTAGACAACAGGTTGAACTAAATATTAATTAAAACTTTGATAAATATTGGAAATATCTAAAAAGATTAAATCGTAAGTAACATTGAAATTTAATCATTTAAATAGATTAAAATTTATACCCAGTACTATACTCGATGAAATTAGCAGACTTAAAACTATAGGCACGTAAACTCACACCAAAAAAAAAGTTTCTATTAACATTGTATCTTGCTCCAATTCTCTGATAAAAAGTAGGGACATCTTTTGCCAGTGAGTTTTTGATTATATATAATCCTGATTGAAAAACGATTCCGAATTTGTGAAGTACCAATTCATAAGATGGAAATATCGAGATTTTTAACCTTTGATGAATAGGTAAAATTTTTGACTCTTCAATTTCATTACCTTCTACGATGTAAGTTGCACCAACAGAGCCATCATCAAAAATGTTAATTCCAAAACCGAATTTTGAATAATTTGTTATTTGTCTTTGATATTCCCCAGTTATTCCCCACATTACAAAATTGATTCCTTTAAACTTATCTTCCACTAAATCATTTAATGAATCTACCTGAAAGTTTTGTGTTCCAAAATGTAGGCTGAGTAAAAAGTTGTTGGTTGACGTGAATGTCTCTTTTGCATGATGAATTAATGGTTGTTTCTTATGGTTTAACAAATACTTGACGGAATATTGAAGACCTAAATTATTGATGCCCAAATTTGGTCTTCTGGTCGCCCCATTTGAAAAATGACCAACTAATCCACACAGAGAAAGTATTAATTTGTCTGAAAGTTCATAATTAACAGCAGCTCCCAATTCAATGTAGACAGTTCTCGCCAAACTTATAGCATTATTATCCAAATTAAAGAATCCATAATGCTTCCAATTAAAAGACATACCTAGAGAAATAAGACCATTAAAGCTAAATCTTTTATATTTATAGACATTAGGATTAAAAAAACCAAAAACTGAAATAGGGTATCCAGTAGATTTTGGTGTAAAAAAATCAAATATATTAACGCCAAAGCCATAAGTTGAATACCCATAAATTTCTTCCCATTTTTTTTTACCTACAGTTTCGAAATTATATTTGAGAGAAATAGACCGATATAAACCTAGGTCTTCAATGTCATTTATTTGGTTAAATAAAGTTGTACTGCTGGTTTTAGAATTTCCGTGTTGAATCCCTATTTCTAGGTATTTATTATAGCGAATATCTGTTTTTTGTATTTCTGATTGAGCAAAAGAATTTAAATTCGTAAAAAGGAGAAGTGATATGGAAAGGTAAATTAAATTGTTCATCATTTTAGGAGCTATTTTAATTTCAGTAAGATCATGTGTTAATTTTTGAGACACAAAGCTAAATGGGAAGATCTAAAATTTGTAACCATACCCAAAACGAATTACTTGCGTTTCGTAGTAATTGTTACTCGTATATCTGAATGTATTGCCATTCACTTCTATTCTTGTTACCATAGTATTTAAGATGTCATTAGCATTGATAAACAGCTCACCTTTCCCTTTTTGAATCGATTTCTTAATACCAAAATTTAGTGAAAATCTATACCCAATGCTCCCTTGTGGAATGATATCTGGAGCTAGATAAATGGCAGTTAACTGAGCTTCTGTCATACTGCCAAATTTGAAATTGGTATTTAGCTTAATATTTCCAGAATAAACTTTTTGCTCTTCTGCAGTAAATATATTTTCTATTGGATATTTATTTTTTACGGTAAAAGCATCTATTTGATTAAAGTAGCCATTAACATTTAAATTTACATCGATTTTATTTGACAATTCTTGTGAAATCACCATTTCCAAACCAGTGTTAAAACTTTTACCTGCATTTTGTGAAATATTATAAATCAGGTTTGTATCATCAACAGTAGTAGCAATTCTGGTAATCGTCCCATCAGAAATACGACGGTAAGCAGCTCCGTAAAAATTACCATTGTTCCAAATATTTTTATATCCGATCTCAACGCTATTGGTAAATTGTGGTTGTAACCCAGGATTTCCTACTTTAATAATTTCTGCATCATCATATTTTGGGAATATCCGAATATCTACTTCATCAGGACGATCTACTCTTCGGTTGTAAAAAACAGATAACTTATTGTTATTGTTTAGTTTATAAGTGATACGAGCATTCGGAAAAGGCTGCAAATAATTATATCCATCGCTTTGATAGGTATTGTGATTTGGGTCTACATCATACTTTAAGTTTACATATTCCATTCTTAAACCTATTTCCGCTTCCAATTTTTGGACTTCATAGGTATAATTACCATAAAGTGCAGGAATTATTTCTGTATAAGTGGCTTTCCCATCAGCGCCAACATCAAGCACAGAATTAGTAGCTGAAGGATTAAATTTCATATCTGTAGGAATTGACCTACTTCGGAACTTAAATCCTGCCTCCAAAATTCCATGTTTCATCGGTTTAGTATAGTCTAATGTAAAATCCGCCACTTTCTGGTCTGCTATCAAAAAGAATGATTCGTTGGTCGTAAAACTTGGGCGATTATTGGTAAAAAAATACTTTTCATCTTCTCGATCAAAAGTATAGTTGAAGCCCATGTTCAACTTGTGTCCAGGCTGTTGAAATTTATGTTCGTATGCAACAGATGCCATTGCGGCTGTCAGCACTTCATCTTCCAAAAACTGCCAAAGCCTTAGTCTTTCTTTAGTGATACCATTAAAAAATGGTTGGTCACCATAATCCTTGATCGTTTCTTGGCTGTAAAAACCAGATATCGTCACTGTATTTCGATCGTCAACAAACCAATCCAAACCTGCCTTTGATGTAAAGAAGTTTGTATTTCTATTTCGTTTCAATTGCTGATTGATCACGGTACCGTCGTCATATGTTCTGGTTACAAATTCATTTCTATTGAGTGTTTCTGTATACAAATTGTCAGCTTGAAGAAAAAGATTGACTTTCTTTTTCCGATAATTCAATGAGAGTGAAGGGTTGATTTTAGGCGTAGTTTGATATTGCGGTCGTATATCTGGTAGGTTTTCCTTGCGTACCCAAAGAGCACCAAGGCCTGTGGACAATCCAAGTTTGCCATTGAATCCTTG
Organism: Chitinophagales bacterium; assembly: GCA_038246735.1. Taxonomy (GTDB): domain Bacteria; phylum Bacteroidota; class Bacteroidia; order Chitinophagales; family Saprospiraceae; genus OLB9. The sequence goes on along the minus strand of JBBRVQ010000085.1, from coordinate 13,928 downwards.
CTGGGCTTCTTTTTTTAGAATGATGTTGATAATACCGGCATTTCCATTAGCATCGTACTTAGACGTAGGATTATTGATGATTTCTATTTTATCTACTGCAGATGCGGGGATATTGTCTAGTCCATTTTGATTGCCAAATCCAGTGATTGCCGTTTGTTTTCCATCTATTAAGATCATCACTTGTTGATTGCCTCGTAGTTGGACTTGCCCATCCTGAGTTGTAACGCCAGGCAAATTATTCATAGATTGGAGAATGCTGCCACCACTTTGACTCACATTATCATCCACACTGTAAGATTTCTTATCCATGGCATTAGATATAGCATCTTTTTTTGCGGTGATTAAAACTTCACTTAATTGTTCTATTTTCTCATCCAGTAGAATATTTCCTATGTCTATGTATTTTGAATTTGCCCCTACAAAAATTGGAGATGCATATTTTTTATAGCCAATAAAGCTCACATCTAAGTAATAATCACCAGAACTAACACTTGTAATTATAAATAGTCCAAATTCGTCCGAAATAGTACCCGCAATAAATGTCGAATCAAAACTGCTTTTGAGTACTACATTTACAAAAGCTAAGGCTTCACTTGAAACCTTTGCTTTGATTTTTCCTGAAACAGTAACATTTGAAGTCTGCGCAGCAAGCCCGACAGATAAAAAAAGGCACAATAAAACAATTTCATTAATCCTGGTCACCATCATTTTCCTTGTTATCATCATTTTTCTTGGTTAATTTTCCTTGCGCATCGATCGATACTTCCATTTTTTCTTTTCCTACTTCAATTTCAAACTCATACGTCTTACCAGAAATGGTTTCAGAAATTTCTGCTTCTTCGATTTCATATTTTGTGAAATTTTGATCCAAAATTGCTTTAATATTAGCAGGAATGGCTGATTTCTTGATTTCATATTCTGTCTCCTTCCATTCACCATCCAAGGCAAAATTTGCAGAATATTCTTTCCTTTCCATTTTAAATTCTGCCTCCCATTCAGATTCGTTCTCTTTCTCCCATTTTACCTTTTTTGCACTTGGGAATTTTTGACTAAAGGCGGATAGTACTTTTTCGGGAACATTTGATTTGCTTTTATTTTGAGTATAAGCATTAAAAGCAAACAAAAATAAAAAAACTGTGATCATAACTACATTTTTCATTCTAGAAATATTTTAAGTGTTAAATAATACCACAAATATCAAGCGCAATTTAGAAGAAATTTGGAATTATCTAAGTGAATTCATTTGATCAGACCTTATTTTGAAGTTCGCTGAATTGATGGCAAAACATTTGGTCATAATATACATCTACCCATTCTCCACCACTTTTATCTTTTCATCAGTCAATCCATATAATTCATTTACCAGCTGTTCTGTTTCTTCTTCTGTAGATACTACTTAAATAATATAAAGCTTGATGCTGAACCCTATGCAAATCTATGGTAACGGTATCTTTTAAATCCATGACTGCCTTTATTACTCCATTGATTAAAATTGCACGATCAGCTTTCTTACTATCACTTACATTCCTTTGCTCTGAGATCAGATGAAAATTAGGATTAGGGTTAATAGTATAACCCAGGATATTTACAAACCGCGCTTTTAAAAATCCTTCTGAAAACTGCTCTTCCTTACTATTCCTGATTTGTTTTTGGATCACAGGATTATAAAAATATTCTTTGTAGGAGTTAAAAGCTTGATTTACATTAGATTCAGGTAATGCATTCAGATATTTACTTAAAACAGATTTCTGGAATAATCCCATAGGTAATCAATTTATACGGTAAATATAGAAAAATATTTTTTACATCATTAGGTTATCATATAAATGGAGTAAACATTTCTTTTCTAGAGAGCAAACTGGAAATTGAGTTAACGATTATTTCAATTTTCCCAATATTATGTAAATACAGGTTTTTTCATGTCAATAGATATGAACAAAATATTATCTCTAAAACATCGTTATTAATAAAATTATATTTTCAGGCAATGGCTGAAACGATCAGATAAGTAATAATTTCAAATTAATCTTTGAATATATTTGGTGTAATGGATACTATCGTTAATATTGTGGTAATTAATGTCAAGTTTTTGCTTTTTTTTTGCAAGATGAATTTAATATTTTATGAAACTTAATGCGGTAATAATTGATGACGAAAAACCTAGTAGAGAAACTCTTTCTGTAATATTAAAAGATTATTTTCCTGAGGTAGATGTAGTCGGCGAAGCTGAGTCAATCGGTGAAGCGCTCACTTTAATTCATCAATCCAATCCGAATCTTTTGTTTCTTGATATGGAACTTGGGGTTGGTACTGGCATTGATCTCATCAATATGTTTGATTCCCCTCCTTTTGAAGTAATCTTTATAACAGCTTTTAATCAATATGCAGCAAAAGCTTTCAGAACTTCAGCCGTTGATTATCTGCTCAAACCCGTAGATTTGGAGGAGATGAAAGAGGCGCTGAATAAAGTTAAAGAAAAACTTGAATACAGAAAGCTAAAGAATAACTCCGGTAATTCCTCTGAGAATGGCCCATCTCATAATGGTGTAAATAATACAGGCTTTGTAAAAGTATATACTGAAGATGGTTCTGAAATAATATCTAATAGTGAAATCTTGTTTATCCAATCCATCAATTATTATTCAAAAATCGTTTTGATTAGTAAAAGAGAGATCATTTCGACCCGTCATCTTAAAGAGTTTGAGGAGCGACTAAAAAATTTTGGCTTTTTTAGAATTCATAATTCTTTCATTATTAATATCAGATGCATGAAAGGAATTTACCATAAAGAAGGATATATAGTGACATTGATAGATGATATTAAATTGAAAATTTCTCGACGGCGTAAAGAAGAATTTTTAAAATACTTAGACGTTACTCATTGAAAATTACCGAATTCTGACTTTTACAAACCGAATTCTGTAAATATTCATCACAGAAGCTGAATATCTTTACCTTTGCTGTAAGACATTTGACCCTTTGATTATGGTGAATGATGAGCATTAATTGGATTTAGTGCTCAAGCTATTACATCAATACTTGATTGATCGTCTTTTTCAATTTAATTTTGATGTTTACCCGTTGTTGATAAAGAAACTCTGATTATTTCAGGGTTTTTTTTTCATTTTATGCAGTTCTTTTTGAAGCAACCACTTAAATCTATATAAGTCAATGACATAATTTTGAAATTTAAATTAAATTTTTGAGCTATGTAACTTAAACATTGTGTACTTAAGATCACTTCTTTTGATGATTTATTTGTCCAAAATACATTGATTTTCATGTATTAATTGTGACCAGAAATATATTTGTCGTTACTTTGCACGTCATTGATGTAATAGAAATATGAATGTTGCCGTATTCCCTGGATCTTTTGATCCGATCACCTTGGGCCATATAGATTTGGTAAGAAGAGCTGTGCCATTATTTTGTAAAATTATAGTGGCGGTAGGTGTGAATAATCAGAAAAGTACACTTTTCCCCCTTGAAAAAAGGTTGTCTTGGTTACGTGAAGTATTCAAGGATGATAAAAAGGTTGAAGTGGCTTATTTTGAAGGCCTAACTGTCAGGTTTTGTGAAGAAAGAAAAGCGCATTATTTGATTAGGGGCTTGCGAAATGCTTCTGATTTTGACTATGAAAAAACAATCAGTCAATTAAATACTATCATCGGAAAAGATATAGAAACAATTTTTCTAATCAGCCAACCTGAGTTTTCTCACATCAGTTCGACAATAGTGAGGGAAATTATAAAAGGAAAAGGAAATGTATCCCCTTTTGTCCCTGAAATTATTACCAGAGAATTAATTATACATCCTTCATCAAAAATATAGTTATTATGTCAAATGCATTTTTTAAAGTACCTGCACCTGAGAATGAAACTGTCCTTTCTTATGCCCCGGGATCTATCGAAAGAAAAGAAGTTAAGGCTATGCTTAAGGAATTAAAAGGTAAGACTGTTGATATTCCAATGTTTATAGGGGGTAAAAAAGTATTTACAAATCACAAAAAAGAAATTCATCCACCTCATGAGATAAGTCACATTTTAGGTACATATTCTCAGGGCAACAGTGATCATGTAGTCCAAGCTATTGACGCCGCACTGGCTGCTAAAAAGAACTGGGAAGAGATGCCGTGGCAGGATCGTGCTGCTATTTTTCTGAAAGCAGCCGATTTACTGGCAGGTCCGTACAGAGCAAAAATGAATGCAGCAACTATGCTTGGTCAATCAAAAAACATCTATCAGTCTGAGATTGATGCAGTATGCGAGTTGGCTGACTTTTTTAGATTTAATGTTCAATATATGACTGAGATTTATGCTCAGCAACCAGAAAGTGTTCGCGGCATCTGGAACAGGTTGGAATACAGACCATTGGAAGGATTTATTTTTGCACTTACCCCGTTTAATTTTACATCGATAGCGGGTAATCTATGTGGAGCTCCGGCTATGCTAGGTAATACGGTGGTATGGAAACCGGCAGAAACTCAGATTTATTCTGCAGCGATAATTATGGAAATATATGAAGAAGCTGGTTTACCTCCCGGAGTGATCAATCTGGTGTATGTTGATGGTCCTACTGCTGGGGAAGTTATATTTAATCATCCTGATTTTGCTGGAATTCACTTTACAGGTAGTACTGGAGTTTTTCAAAGAATATGGAAGACCATAGGCGAAAACATTGCAAAATATAAAACTTATCCAAGGTTGGTAGGAGAGACTGGAGGGAAAGATTTTGTTATTGCTCACTCATCTGCACACCCTAAGCAAGTGGCGGTAGCTTTATCAAGAGGAGCATTTGAATTTCAGGGGCAAAAATGTTCGGCAGCATCCAGAGCATATATACCGAAATCTATATGGGAAGATGTAAAGGCGTTTCTTAAAGATGATCTCAATGATTTCAAAATGGGAAGCCCTGAAGACTTTCGTAATTTTATAAATGCTGTGATAGACCATAAAGCGTTTGACAAAATCTCATCTTTCATTGCTGCTGCAAAAAAGGATGAAAATGTAGAAATCATCTCTGGTGGCGGATTTGACAAAAGTGATGGTTATTTTATTGAACCTACAGTTTTACTGGTTAAGGATCCGTACTATGTGACCATGTGCGAAGAATTATTTGGCCCTGTCCTTACTATTTATGTGTATGAGGATAACAAATATGAAGAGACACTTGAATTGGTTGATAAAACAGGGCCTTATGCACTGACTGGAGCTATATTTGCGCAGGACAGATATGCGCTCAAAGTCGGAGTGGATAAATTAAAAAATGCTGCGGGCAATTTCTATATAAATGACAAACCAACAGGTGCAGTAGTGGGACAGCAACCATTCGGCGGAGCAAGAGCTTCAGGTACCAATGATAAAGCAGGGTCAATTCTGAATCTGTTCAGATGGGTGTCAGCTCGAACTATTAAAGAAAATTTTGTGCCACCTGTTGATTATAAATATCCTTTTTTGGGTGAAGAATAAAAATAGCCTGCAGTATAAGCTGCAGGCTTTTTTTTTGCTCGGAATTCAGAAGCAGTCCATATCAATTCGGGATTGTAGATCTGCGTTAGGGAAACACAATCCAGAGGGTAACTGCTGAGGTTCATATCTTCTCAGATTAGGATCATAAAGAGATTTAGTGATAAATGTAGTTAAGGCATCTATTTCTTCGGCGGTTAAACCCAATGGTTTAAATAAAGGATCTAAATGTGATGCCGGAACATTTTTATTTTCTGCTATAGCTGAATTTTTATAACTTATCATGTCTTTTATAGATCGCTTGCTTGAGCCATGACCATAAAACTGTACATCTTTTAAATTGTAAAGTTGTGGTACTTTAAATGCGTAGTATTCATCCTGATTTTGAGTAAATCCTCCACGACCGAGATTTACCGGATCATTTTGTATTGTCTTTAAAGTAGGTTCAGGACAATCTACAAGATCACCCAATCCAATGGCATTAAATTGCATGCTGTTTAATGCAGGTCCCGTATGACAACTTGTACATTGGGCCTTCCCAAAAAATATCTTTGCGCCTGATTTTTCTATTTCAGATAAAGCATTACTTTCTCCTTTCAGATATTTTTGGAAAGGTGCTTGATTGGATAATAATGTTCTGAGATAAGCGGCTATAGCAAGCCCTGCAGTTTCATTTGAATATCGCTCCCCTTTGATTTTTTCAGGAAAAGCTTCATCAAATAATTTTTTATATGCACTTAACCTAATGATATTTTCATCCAGTTTCAGTCTGTGCACTCCCAAGCCACTAATAGCTTGAGTTTCTAATCCTTCATATCCAAGATGATTCATCGCCAGATCACTTCCTTCTTTCCATAAAGGTTTTGTGTTATTATTTAAGTGGGTAGCTCCTGACTGACCATTCCATAATTGGTTGGGTTGATAAGCTCCGTTCATGACGCTCGGTGATTTAAGTGGTTGTACATCCACATCATCAACGCCAGCTTTTGGTATCCTAAGTTCTCCTCTTATGCCGAATCCTGAACCACCTTCACCGATTCCCTGAAATGTACCGGATTGAAAGCCAGCACTTGCGTGATGACAGGAGGCACATGAAAATGTATTTCTTGCTGAAATTTCATTTCCACCGACTCCGAGCGCAGTTTCATGAAAAAGGAAACCACCTAAAGCTACTTTCTCTTTTGAGATTGGATTTTTGGGGTCTTGAGGTATAGCACTAAAATTATCTGATTGTGGTAATATAAAATAAGATAAGTCGCTGGTAAGAGAAGCTCTCTTTATTAGATTTTGAAGTTCTAAATCAGTACCCTTAATAGTATTTTCATCCTTAGAACAGGAGAGAAAAAGGCCAAATCCTAAAAAAAGGATTAAACCCGATTTGATGTGAGTCATGGTGCATAAAATTTATTCTCAAAAAAAGTGAATTTTCCCTGGTGAATGGTCAAATTCAATCTAAGGACACAATTTTATATAGACCCCTATATATTTTTTATATAAATTAACTTAATTGTAAAATACTTTTCATTTTTTAATTGTTATAAGTAAAAAAATAATTTAGTATGAATTTCACAAAACCAGTTGGTCTGATGATTCTGACGACTTTGGTCGTAGGTTTAGTATCTTGTATGAAAATGGATAAGGAGACATCCGGAGACATAAACCTTCGATTTAAACTCATGTACGGAGATCAACCATTCGAGATGTTTAAAGAGTACAATTATCCGGTAACCAATGATAAGTTTTTGATGACTCGTCTTTCATTTTTCATTTCAAATATAACGCTGAGTTCATCTTCGGGTAAGATAAATCTCAAAGACATAGATTATCTAAACCTAACAGCTGCACATACAGCTCCGTTACCTTCAAATGGCTTTGAATACACAATAGAGGGAGTAAAACCAGGAAATTATTCAGTTTTAGAATTTGGAGTAGGTGTACCTTCATCTTCGAATGCTTTGGCACCCAAAGATTTCAGCTCGGGAAACATACTTAGTAGTTCTGCTGAATATTGGTCGGCATGGAAAAGCTACATTTTTTTCAGACCAGAAGGACAAATATCTCTTGAGGGAAAACCTATCAGTGAAACAAGTTTTGCATTGCATCTTGGAGGTGATGATGCTTTAAGGAATATTATTCTTGATAAACCTATTTCGATTTTTGCAAATCAGAAAACGAATGTTGATATTATCATTGACTTACAAAAGTTTTTTAATGGTCAATCCCTTTATGACATCAGGTCGACACAGCAGATTCATTCTCTGAGCCAAAAACCATTAATTACTCAGTTGGCTGATAATTTGGCTACAGCCATTAGGTGATAATTATTTCAATGTATTGTAAGGAAATGATTTGATGATTTCTGATTTTATTCCTATTTTGTCCCTGTTTTGTATTAAAAAGTGTTATAATGAGCAGAAAGATAAAAATGGGAATGGTCGGTGGCGGCCAGGGTGCCTTCATAGGTGGTGTGCATAGAATGGCAGCCGCACTAGACGGTCAGATAGAACTTATAGCAGGTGCTTTCAGTAGCGACGCTGAAAAGTCAAGACGTTCAGGTGAAGAATTATATATCCACCCTTCCCGAGTTTATAAGTCTTATGAAGAGATGATTCTTACTGAAAAGTCTTTGCCAGAAAGTGAAAGAATTGATCTTGTCTCTATCGTCACACCCAATCACGTGCATTTTGGTCCATCAAAAATGGCCATCGAAAATGGGTTTCACGTCATATGTGACAAACCACTCAGCTACAATCTAGAAGAAGCATACGAACTCCAGAAAATAGTCAAAAAATCAGATCGTATTTTTGCGCTTACGCATAATTATACAGGATATCCTATGGTCAAACAAGCCAAACAAATGGTCAAACGTGGTGATCTTGGCAATATTCGAAAAGTTGTCGTAGAATATCCACAAGGTTGGCTTTCTACCTTGCTCGAAGCATCAGAAAACAAACAAGCATCTTGGCGTACTGACCCGACTAAATCTGGTATTGCAGGCGCTATGGGTGATATCGGTACACACGCCGAAAATCTAGCTGAATATATTACAGGACTGAAAATCAGTGAATTGTGCGCAGATATTAGTACTTTGGTACCTGGTCGTCTTTTGGATGATGATGGTAATGTCCTTTTGAGATTTGACAATGGTGCACGAGGTATTCTATATGCATCGCAGATATCTGCAGGTGAAGAAAATAATCTCCGCATTCGTGTATATGGAGAAAAAGGTGGCTTCGAATGGTCACAGATGGAGCCTAATACATTGACTGTCAGATGGGCAGACAAACCCGTGGAAGTATATAGAACGGGTAGTCACGGGTTATATCCAGAAGCAATGGCGCATTCTCGAATCCCTGCCGGTCACCCAGAAGGATATCTAGAAGCATTTGCCAATATTTATAGGAACGTGGCAAAATGTATTCAGGCTCGATTAGATGGAACGGATGTAGATCTTGTTTATACGGATTTCCCGAATATCGATGATGGTGTGAGAGGCATGGAGTTCATCTATAAAGTTATAGAATCTGGCAAAAGTGAACAGAAGTGGCTTAAGATGTAGTGTTCAAAGTGTCATGTTTAAAGTATATTGTTTAAATTATAAATCGATAAACTTAGCATCATCGTTAAGCTAAAATTAGTAAAACCGTCTCGGTTTTTTATAGGACTTCTAATCTTAATTTAAACCTTAATCTCATTCTCATTATTAATCAATATGTTAATTTGCGGATTTGCTGGATTTGCGGAGTTGTATTTGCAAAGTCATTTTCAATTCTTATTTCAATCTCAATAAATTTTAAACCTAAATCTTAATCTCAATCTCAATCTCAACCTTAATCTTAATCTCAATCATATGAAAACAATAAAAGGACCTGGTATATTTCTCGCACAGTTTATGGGTGACAAGCCACCTTATAATTCACTGGAAGCAATCTGTGAGTGGGTAGCATCACTCGGCTACAAAGGCATTCAGATTCCTACATGGGAAAAAAGATTGATTGATCTTGATCTTGCTGCAGAAAGTCAGACCTATTGTGACGAACTTAAAGGCAAAATCAATAGTTATGGGCTGGAAATCACTGAACTCAGTACACATTTGCAAGGTCAGTTGGTGGCTGTGCATCCAGCTTATGATCTCATGTTTGATAATTTTGCTCCTGACGAATTGAAAGGCAAACCCAAAGAACGGACTGAATGGGCAAAAAAGCAAGTCAGAAATGCAGGTAAAGCAAGTCGAAGATTGGGACTAAAGTCTCATGCAACTTTTTCAGGTGCCTTACTTTGGCATACCATGAATCCATGGCCGCAACGTCCACCGGGACTAGTTGATCTTGGATTTCAGGAGTTGGCGGACAGATGGTTGCCTATATTGAATCATTTTGATGAATGTGGTGTGGATGTTTGTTATGAAGTGCATCCAGGTGAAGATCTTCATGATGGATTGAGTTATGAAAGATTTCTAGAGAAAGTCAATAATCATAGTAGGGCATGTCTTCTTTTTGATCCAAGTCATTTTGTATTGCAACAGCTTGATTATCTCCAATATATAGATTTCTACCATGAGCGCATCAAGGCTTTCCATGTGAAAGATGCTGAGTTTAACCCTACGGGCAAATGTGGCGTATATGGTGGCTATGCAGACTGGAAGGATAGGGCAGGGCGATTCAGATCTCCGGGCGACGGACAGGTAGACTTCAAAGGTATCTTCAGTAAGTTGTCACAATACGGATATGATGGTTGGGCAGTGATGGAGTGGGAATGTTGTATCAAATCCGCTGCACAAGGAGCGAGAGAAGGAGCGCCATTTATCCAAAGCCATATCATAGAAGTCACAGAAAAAGCGTTTGATGATTTTGCCGGCACAGAGGTGGACGAAGGTTTTTTGAGAAAGATTTTGGGGATTTGATGTATAGTTATTATTTATATATTAGCGAATAAGCTAATAAATTGAAATATTAGCAAAATAGCTTATAAATTGTAATATAAGCAAAATAGCTTATATTTGTGCTCAAATTATTTATATTATGGTAGCAGTTATTACTGGAGATGTCATAAATTCTGAAAAAATAGATACCAAGAAATGGCTTTCAGTCTTAAAGAAATATTTTAATACACTTGGTAAATCATCAGCAGATTGGGCTATTTATAGAGGTGATGAATTTCAATTACGAGTTAGAAACATTGATGAAGCTTTCATCACATCTATACAGATTAAAGCCAAGATGAGACAATTTAAAGATCTCGATGTAAGATTAAGTATTGGATTGGGCGATGAGATTGTTTCAAATAAGAATATTCTTGAGTCAAATGGTACAGCTTTCGTAAGGTCAGGGCGCACATTTGAAGAGTTAAGGAAAAATAAAAGTACCCTATTAGTAAACACTGGGAACAATGAATTAGATCAGGAGCTGAATCTTTATATTAAGCTTGTACTAACTGGTTTTATGGATAAGTGGAGTGTTGCGTCCGCTGAAATTGTATCATTAATATTGGAAAACAAATCTATCTCTCAAGAGGAAATTGCGAAGATGGTGGGTATGACACAAGCCGCTATCTCCCAAAGACTAAAAAGAGCGAATTTTGATGTTCTGATGGATTTGAATAATATGTTTGTCAAAAAAATAAATGCCATAAAATGACACTATTGATTACAAAAATGATTTTGGCTCATTTTGTAGGCGATTTCTATTTGCGACCATCAAAATGGGTAGAAGATAAGGAACAGAAAAAGCACAAAAGCATTTGTCTGTATATTCATTCTGCCATTCATGGTATATTGGTTTGGCTATTTTTATGGGATTGGAATGCTTGGAAAATAGCCATTCCGTTAGCTTTCGTTCACTTTGTTATAGACCTACTAAAACTAGTATTCCAAAATGTGAAAACTAAAAGAAATTGGTTTTTCGTTGACCAATTGTTGCATATTATAACTATTATCTTATTGGCCAATATATACTTTGCAGGATACATTTCTATTGACATCGAGCAAATTTTAAATAATAGAAATATCATATTTTTTAAGGGTTACGTAGTCTTGACACTACTTATGTCTATCATTATGCAAAAATTTCTTTTACCTTGGTCAGCACTCATTGGTGAAGCAGATGATGATTCGCTGCTCAATGCTGGAAAATATATTGGCATACTAGAAAGGTCATTTGTTTTCATTTTCATCATAGCCAATCGATGGGAAGCTGGTGGATTTTTGCTAGCGGCAAAATCTGTTTTCCGATTTGGTGATCTCAAAGAGTCTAAAGATTGAAAGCTTACGGAATACATACTACTAGGTACGCTGTTGAGTTTTGGAATTGCTATCGTACTATCCATGTCAGTCATTTATCAAGTAAATTTAATCCCGTAAATGTATTTAAAAATAAAATTTTATTTAGCTGTAATTTTTACTGTTTGTTGGGTTTATTTTGGTTCGTGCCAAGTGAAAAGTGACTCAAGTGATTTTATTATAAAGACATTAGATAGAATTGTTCCAATGCTTATACCTGATATCACCATCACCGAAAAACCCTACAAAAATGGTGACCTCACCATGACCCAAAACCAATATAAAGTCATGCCGGCTTCCTTTCAAGATCCAGCTCGTATCCTCATAAAATATCCGGGATTCTCTACACCCAATGACGGAGCTAATGCCATCATATTCAGAGGTATGCCACCCGAATCAGCTCGTTGGCAACTTTTCGGCGCAGACATCGTCAATCCCAATCACTTATCCAACGCAGGTACAGCCAATGACTTGGCTACAGGTAATGCAGGTGGTGTGAATGCCTTGAGTGGTTCAATTCTGGACTATTACCATTTTGAGGCTAGTCCGGCTGATATATCATATAGCAATATTATGTCGGGTATTTCCAATATGAAGATGGCACCTAAAATAAAATCTTTTGTAGATTTAAATCTGATTGGGTTGGAAGCTGGTCTGGGAGTTCAGCGAGGAAATAAGAATTATTACGGGGCATATCGATATAGTTTTGTTGGTTTGCTGGATAATTTAGGTGTCAACTTTGGTAATGAGAAAAAATAGGATATCAGGACATGAGTATGTACGGCGATATTATCAAAGATGATAGACAAAGCTTAAAGTTTTTCGGCACGTACGGGACAAGTAAAAATATTCATAATGCAATCAGTACGACTGATACCATTAGAAAAGCAAAAGATATACAAAATATTCAGTTCAAAAATAACATAGGTATCTTAGGTTTGGATTTTACACGGATTGCAGAAAAATTTGAAGATCGTTTTCATAGTACGTTTATAGCTTCTTTTCTTGACAATAGCAGAAGCGAAACTACGGATCCTTTTTGGTCAGCTGATACTGGAATTAATATCCAGTCTCAAAATAGTACAAATCAAGGTCTCATTTCCAGTCATACTTCATTTAGCAATGCTGAGTATGAAGATTTGCAAATGTCTATTGGGTTAAGAATAAATTATCATTTCAATCAATACTTCCGAAAAACTATTAAAGTCAATCAGGAAAATTATTTTTCTGCATATTCATATATGAAATTTGCTCAGGTGAGAATGAACAAATGGCCGGTTGAATTCGATTTTGGTAGTGGACTTTATTATGATACCAGAACAAAAAGACTTGATCCTGAGCCATCTGTTTCAGTCAGGTACCTGAATAGCGAAAAATCAAAATTGGTGTTGGATTATAGATATGCAGGATTTGATAATTATTCCAGTCCGTTTGTAATGACTGAGGTGACGCCAAACAGCAGAATTATGGGGCATCATTTACAATTGACTTACGAGTTGTTAAAAGGCAAAACTAAATGGAATACACAAATATTTTACCATCATTTTAATAATATTTCAAATTTTGTCTTGGCTACTGATACGCTGAATGTCCTGAATATATTCAATGGGTCTTCAGGCGGTTATGATTTTATATCAGGAGCGGAATTTTTGAATATAGTACAAACATCTGCTGCAAGAGTATTTGGTGCGAGTGCGGATTGGAATTCAAATTTCAGTGATCGATGGACTATCCAGATCAATGGCAGCATTTTTAGAAGTCAGTATTCATTGCCTGAAAATAGAACCGTTTTTTACAATGGGCGTTATGATTTTGGGTTTACAACAGGAGGTATGGTTTCTTATACTAAAAACTACTCCGGAGGAAAAAAAAACAGATCAATCACTAGCTCTGTTTCGTCACATCTTAGAGGTGGGCAACGGGAACAGTATTTGTCATCAAACATATCTGATGTTTATGATTATTCATCAGCGTTTGTTAACAGATTGAGGCCTTATGCCAGAGTAGATTTCCGAATAGTATATACAAGTCGTAAATCAAATAGTAAAAAGACCCACCGTTGGTCACTCGACATACAAAATGTACTCAATCGAGAAAATGATGGCTTCAGATATTACGACCCATTGCTGAAAACAGTACTTTTGCAAAAACAATTGGGTCTGGTACCCGTGTTAAGTTATAGATTG
>JBBRVQ010000084.1:0-17406 GCA_038246735.1 Chitinophagales bacterium | reverse complement strand
CAGGTACCGACTCCATCAAATTTTTTGTTGACTGGAGGGAAATGATCCTGTCTGATAATATTGATCTGGTAGCCATAGTGACTGAACCTTCTACCCATAAAGCGATCGCTGAAGCATGCATGCAAGCCGGAAAACATGTTTTGATAGAGAAGCCATTGGCGATAAGCACATCAGATGCTGTAGACATTATCAAAACAAGAAATCAGACAGGCGTAGTGGCAGCCATAGATTTTATCATGCGCTTTAATCCTCTTTTACAGGCAATTCAGTCATTAACCTATGAAGGGGTATTTGGAAAATTGAGAAGAGTAGATGTCGAAAACTACGCCCAGGATGAACTATTGCCTTCTGAACATTGGTTTTGGCATCACGATAGGTCTGGAGGGATACTTATTGAGCATGCCGTACATTTTATAGATTTGATTCATTTTTTAGCCCCGTCAAAACACGTGCGCGTTAATGGATTAAAGCACAACCGTAATGAATGGCAGGAAGATCAGATCATGGCAAATGTTTTGTATGAAAGTGGTTTAATCGCCACACATTACCATTCTTTTGCACGCCCCGGTTTTTTCGAAACTACAGATATAAAACTATCATATGACCTTGCTGATATACACCTTCATGGCTGGATTCCGCTTACCGCCGAAGTCAAGTTACTTGTTAATGAAAAGACCAAAGAAACACTCCTATCAAGTCCGCTTTTTGAATGTTTCTCTATTGAGCCTATTGAAGGTGCAACTGATGAATCAAGGCCAGCAGGTTGGGGTACTTCCGAAATTGGTACTTCAAAAGTTAAACATTTTGTACGGTCTGGCGGCGTCATGTATGAGACCAACGAAATAGTCACTGGAAGATTGAGATTAGGTCAATCAAAACAGGAAGTATATGTCAATTGTGTCAAATCATCTTTATTGGATGTTCTTCATAAAATTTCAGACCCTTCACATATTTTACAGGCCAGTCTTGAGTCAGGACTTAGTAGTCTGGAAATCGCTGAATTGGCAACTATTTCAGCCAGAAATAATTCTTAATCTTTTACTTATTTGATATGCAACGATACATTTTTTTATTGGTCATGATTTCATTTTTATCTTCCTGTGCCTCATCAAAGTTTATACCATCAGGCAATCCGGTGTCGCAGCACAATATACCAAGGGTAGATAAAATGCCGTTTCACCCAAAACCATACAAATACCGTGATTGGAAAAAAACGGCCATTGATTTTGATGATTATATTTTTGATTTCGGTCTGAAAGGTAAAAATCTGCCATTTGTATGGCTGGATGGTATGAAAAGAAATTTTCCTGATACTACCTTTGGTATTTATACTGCGCTTGGAGACATCAGAATGGGTGCAGCCGTCAATAATGGTGAAAACCACGAAGCACTTGGCGCGCTTGGTGCTGTCTTGGGAGCTACGATGGTAGGTATCGACAAAAGTGATCAGAAAGGAAAGAATTTTGTACGCATGTTGCGCAATTATTTTGCCAAAGACAATGGTTGGAAGGTCATTCAGAATTTTACCAATAAGGGTGCGCATATAGGCGGTGGATATGGCAATGATTTCTGGTATGAGATTCACAATAATGTACTCTTTTACGCTGTGGCAGATAAGTATGGAGATGAGGAAGATTTTGATGATATTTTATTTCAAATAGCCGAACAGTTTTATAAATCTGACTCTATAATGGGAGACAGCTACAGCTATTCTTATTTTGATTTTAAGGAAATGAAAGGCCACGTCAATCATATACCGACACAAGAAGATGTGGCAGGTGGATACGCCTTTATTTTGTATAGTGCTTACCAAAAATTTGGTGATAAAAAGTACCTGAAAGCTGCTAAAAACGCACTCAATGTCTTGTACAATCAAAAAGAAAACAGATATTACGAAGCTATGATGCCTATTGCAGCCCACATCGGAGCGAGAATGAACGCCGAACTAGGTACTGAGTATGATATCAGCAAATATTTGAATTGGACCTTTGATGGAGATGCGGTAGGAAGAGAAGGGTGGGGCGTACTTGTAGATAATTGGGGAGGCTATGACGTCAGCGGACTTGGAGGTAGCACGGTACATAATGGTGGTTATGGTTTCTTGATGAATACATTTGACCTTATGTTGCCACTTTCCGTTATTGTGAGATATGATCAGCGATATAGTAATGCCATTGGTAAATGGGCACTCAATGCGTCCAATGCAGCTAGATTTTGCTATCCTTACGAAATGCCGGATTCACTACAAGCCATACCTGAACACAAAGCCATCACTAGAGATGTCATCGCTTATGAAGGAGTCATCAAGGAATCCATCTATCCTGAGTTTGAAGGTATCACGCCATTTGCCCAAGGAGATGGACCGTTGTGGTATCCCAATATGCCCAAAGAAACCATGTTTTCCGTGTATGGAAGTGGTCACGTAGGATTTTTTGGTGGGATCATAGATAGTACCAATGTACCTGAAATCCTGCAAATAAATTGTACAAAAGCTGATTTTTTTGCCAGTCAGAAAAGTCATGAGACCTTCCTTTATTATAATCCTTATGACCAAAACAAAAAGGTAAATATTGATTTGGGTAATAAAAACTACCATCTTTATGATATGAATACCAAGAAGATCGTAGCTAAAAATGCAACTGGAAAAACTGATTTTAGTATTCCATCACAGTCATCTGTCGTCTTAGTATTGATTCCTTCTGACCAAAAAATGAACAACAAAGATGGAAAACTTTATGCTGGAGACGTGGTAGTGGATTATTGGTATGGGAGGTAAACTAATTAAGATTTTAGGGTATCCTCATTTTAAATAGTTTGAAAGGAAGATACAAAAATCACTGAGGAATTAATCAAAATGAAAAATCCATTCCATATTTATTAAAAATGTGTTAAACTTAGAAATTTTGTTTGGCTAGATATTCAAGTTTAGAGTAATTTGCTTTTATTCGTAATTGATTTGCAGCTAGACTTGTAAAAATTAATCTTGGGTAGTAGTTTTATAAGTCTATACCAATTATACTTAAATCTAAACCATATGAATGTATAAATATCTATTTTAATGTCTAGTTTCCTTATTTTCTCGATTAGTGTCCATGTTCAATATGGCAACAAATATATATAGGACTATCAAGTGCAGGATTTTATAGCGCTGGCGTGGATGAACAAGCTTTTAATGTCGAGCTTTATCCTAGTATAGGTTTCAGAGTGTACGATAGCCTTTATGTTTTTGTTGAAGGTGGTACAAGTTTCGGTAATTCCACTGATAGTATTAAACCACCTAAATTGTGGAGTATAGGTATATTAACTAGGATGTAAGTGCATAGATATAAATTTTTAGACTTTTATGGTGCGTTAAGTGCCAAGTTAACCAATATAAGTTATCCGATTGTCAACGATCGATATAGTCCTGTTCAAAGTAATGGATTGACAAATTCTGTATTTGGGATATATGGTGTTATAAATATAAAATTGTACGAAGGGCTATCTGCTTCTTTGGTATATGGTG
The DNA here is from genome assembly GCA_038246735.1 of Chitinophagales bacterium. Classification (GTDB taxonomy): domain Bacteria; phylum Bacteroidota; class Bacteroidia; order Chitinophagales; family Saprospiraceae; genus OLB9. The sequence continues at coordinate 13,901 of JBBRVQ010000084.1, read as the reverse complement.
TACGTTACTATGAGACTTTGGGTTTTGGGAGACATAGTAGTCTAATGTTGCAGATAGCTATTTGATGATTCAACCGTTAATTTATTTGGCGTCTAAACATTTTTAATACGATTTAGAAGTACTTACATGCCATCTTGTTAGCCTTTATGGGTATGTAATGTAGTTTTGCACAAGTGTATGAAGAGTAAAGGTGAAATTTGCACGTGATTTAATAGCACACTCGTTCAGGTAATTTTTTATTCGTTTTTGGCTTTGTCAAACAGTATAAAAAATGCTAATTAAAAATATGTTTTAAAAATTACAAGTACCTATTCTTTTTATATTGTATGATTCAACAGCTACTAAGTGAATTCTAAAATAAATAGCAGCTAAAAATATCAAAGGAATGACAAGTTTTTCAGTTCCTGATCGAACATCGTCATTAATTTTGTTGATTCCTTCAGATCATACCTTATCAAAAAGGAATGATAAGTTGAATACCGGATGTGTTGTAGTGGATTATATTTATGTAAAATAAGTGGTTTAAAAATTACGATTTTCATGTAAAGTTTTTCCCATAATAAATACCTACATATCTAAAGAAGGAGTAGAAATATTAAAGTTTCCAAAATATTTTGTGGATTAAATTAGTTTTGCTGAATATTAACAGAAATGTTGTTTAAGTTTTATGACCTTTGTGGTATCATAGAAATAGCAATAATGAAGTACAATTTTATGCGGGGCCAGCTATACTGCCGCGTGAAGTCATAGAAGAAGCGGCTAAAGCTGTGTTGGATTTTAATGGTATGGGTTTTTCCTTGATAGAAATATCACACAGGACTAAAGAATTCATAGCAGTGATGGATGAAGCTGTCGCACTGGTTAAAGAATTGATGCATATCGGTGATGATCACGAAGTATTGTTTTTGTCAGGTGGTGCGAGCTCCCAGTTTTTTATGGTGCCAATGAATCTATTGGATGAAACGATGAAGGCAGCGTATGTAGATACAGGCACTTGGGCATCAAGTGCCATTTAGGATGGGAAGTTATATGGAAAAGTTGATGTCATTGCATCTTCAAAAGCTGAAAATTTACCGTGTGATGCGATGATCCCTTAACAAACCTTATAGGTTTTCAAAACCTATAAGGTTTACAGCTTTGGGTTTGACTATGATTTGATACTTTGCCATAAATTTTTTGGATCAATAGTTTTGCCTCCTTTTTCTTGACTAGCATCTAGTACCATCTTTACAAAAGCGGGATCGTAAGGTTTATCCTTTTCTTTTTTGGCTTTAGTTTTGTAAGACACTTTCAGTTCTTTTTGAAAATCCGTGATCTGCTGTGTGGTGATTCTGTCTGAGGATTCTATGATGATGGTTTCCATGGTTAAAACATTTGAAGTATAAAGTTATGGTATTTTTGACTATTTCCATACACAACTTTTGATTTGTGTGGAGCAAACACAAATACAAGCTTAGCGAGGAAGCTAAGTTTATCAGTGTAAAGTGATTTGAAAGATGCAAATATTAATACTAGCTTAGCAAGTATGCTAAGCTGATCGAAAATATAAATTCAATAATGACCCAAGGCAGAAATGATAACCACATACTTATCTGGTCCTTCGATAACTTGATAGATAAGTCTGTCTTTTTTGTTGATACGACGACTCCAGAAGCCCGAAAGGTGATGTTTTAGTTGCTCTGGTTGTCCAGCACCCGTGTAAGGATGTTCTTCTAGTTCTAAGATGATATTTTATACCTTTTTGATGGTAGACTTATCTCCTGATTTATAGATTTTATCAAAATCATTTTTAGCATTTTTATCTATTTCAATCCTAAACTTCCCCATAAGTCTTTTGGATCTATTTTTATAGTATTTCCATGTTTAGCACGCTCGGCCCGCTCCAATATTTTTTTGACAAAAGCAGGATCGTAAGGTTTATCCTTTTCTTTTTTGGCTTTAGTTTTGTAAGACACTTTCAGTTCTTTTAGAAAATCCTTGATCTTCTGTGTGGTGATACTGTCTGAGGATTCTATGATGATGGTTTCCATGGTTAAATCATTTGAAGTACAAAGTTATGGTATTTTTGACTATTTTCATATATATCTTTTGATTTGCTTGATGCAAATACTAATGTAAGTTTAGCGAGGACGCTGAGCTTATCAGTGTACACAACTTTTGATTTGCTTGAAGCAAACACTAATTAGTGCCTACAAAAAAACGCTGTGTTTGATAAGAAAATCTTGCAGATATCACATCGGCTAAATCAGGAATGATGGCCAATCAAGACCAATAAAAGAATTGATCATTGAATGATAGACTGATGCTTCCTATCATGCATAAGACATGCATAAAGTTGAATAACACACTCATTTTAATATAACCCACGGAAAGGGATACCGAGTACAACAATTTCCAAACATGTGGTTCGTCAATTCATCCCTGTATTTCATGCCTAAAACTAAGGGACAGAATAACTTTCATCCAATGTAAAAAATATCTACGATAGCTTTACAGGAACAAATACAATAAATATCATGTCAAGCTCATCAAATCGAAATCACCTTTTTTATAGTTTTGCTTTATTATTGTCAACATTTTTCTTTTCGCCTTTACAGGTGATGGGGCAGTGTGATAATCAAGATCAATGGCCGTTTAGTACAGTTTCACTGCAATGTGGTATTAATGTGGTTACATCAGAACAATTTACAAATGAATATAGTGTAACAACTGGTTATCTCGACAATGAGATTCATACAATATCATCTTCTGTAAATACGGATTACATTACCGTAAGAAAAGCATCAGATAATACAGTCATAATACACGGCAATACTCCTTTAAACCTACCTTATTTGAGTAGTTATGGAAATATTGAAATTCATGTCAATACCAACTCAAGCTGTGGCACACAAAATTCTCCCAGAACAATAACCGTGCTAAAACCTTGCGGATGTGACAATACAAACAATTATCCATCAGGTTTGAAAGTAGTAAATTGTGGAGTAAATACTATAGAAACAGATATAGTGGCTGGAGATTATTTTGTCACGACAGGATATTTAGACAATAAACAAATAAAAATAGAATCATCCAATACCACAGATTTTATTACCCTTAGAAAAGCGTTTGACAATAGTTTTTTCTTATCTGGTCCGTCACCATTAATATTTATCTATCCGGCAAGTTATGGAAATATAGAAGTACATATCAACAAAAATGTAAACTGTGTCACAAGGCCAATTGCTAGAACCATAACTATATCACAAAAGTGTGATTGTGAGAATTCATTTATATGGCCATCAAGTATAATAAGCATAAATTGTAGCAATAATATAATTGCTGATGACCAGTATGCCGGAGATTATAACGTAACTTCAGGTTATGTAAATGGTAAAATGTATACTTTTCGTTCTTCCGTCGCAACAGATTACATTACACTCAGAAATGCAAGTGACCAAAATGTAGTAGCGCAAGGGCAAACACCACTAAACTATTTATATAATCAAATTGGCACCGATATAGAAATGCATATCAATGTAAATCAATACTGTGCAATAAATATATCACCTAGAACCACCTCTGTTTTCGCGGACTGCTCTTGTCAAGCATTATATGTCGCAGTAGGTAATGTAAATGTAGATTGTGCAACCCCACAAAGCTATAATATCTTTGCTGGACAAAATAAAATTTCTGGTGGATATCAAATAGGAGGAAGTTATACCTATACTTCAACTGTACCGAGTGATTATTTTACACTGAGGAAAGCTTCAGATAATACTTATATCATATCAGGACAGTCTCCATTGACATTTGATTATTCTCAAAACTATGGCGATGTTGCCATCCATCTGTTAAGTGATGCCTCTTGCAATATAAGTTTTAATGGAAGGGATGTTACTGTATCCGGCGTTTGCCGTTGCCAAAATATATCCTTATATCCAGAAGAACCTGTTGCTATAAAATGCGGCACAACTATAGTAGCGGATTCCACATTTGCATCAGTTTACGGTATTACAACAGGTCATATCGATGGCAATTCTACTACATTTACATCGTCGATTCCTACTGACTTCTTCACTTTAAGGAGAGCTTCAGACAAGAGTTATATAGCGTCTGGTATTACTCCATTTAATATTATTTATAATAGCAGCATGGGTGATATCGAAACACACATCAACACAAATGCACTGTGTGGAGTTGATCCTCTTGATTACACAATACTCACTATCCAAATGCAATGTATAGACCCGGATAATGATGGCATAGATGCTTCCGTTGACAATTGTCCCACAATAGCCAATCCACTCCAAACAGATATAGATGGTGACGGCATGGGGGATGCTTGTGACGTAGATGAAGCTACGATCAACAATGTGGGTATTGGCATCAATAACCCGACCCAAAAATTACATATCAAAGATGGCAATATTTTCATTGATAAATTGAATGCAGGAATTATACTCAGGGTGGATGCAAATACTTGTGTGAAAATATATTATGACAATGGAATTTTGAATTCAGTACCCATCGATTGCCCGGCGGGGAACTAATCTTCTCGATTCATCAATAAATCACGCCACTTTATAAAAAGATACATTAGATTTACTTTTAAATTTAAAAATGCTCCATGAATGGCTTTAAGCTTTTAGTATCTTTTATGGTCTGCATATGGTGTATGGGAGATTTGGCTTCACAAATCATACCGCTCTCTCAGTTGCATTTCAAAAGATATGGGCTGAATGAAGGGCTGAACAACAAACAAATAAATTGTATCTACCAAAGTAAAGATGGTATGTTATGGTTGGGTGGAAATCAACTCCAGCGTTTTGACGGTCATCGTTTCATTGCGTATAATATCCCAAATATAAACCTTGCCATCACACATATTTTCGAGGATGAGCATCAGCGACTTTTTATTGTCGATAACTTTTTTGATATCTACTCTTTTGACAGAAGTAAAGAAATCTTTACCAGAGAATATTTATTTAATACTGATGAATTTATAAGGAATGACTTCAAAATAATTCAGGTTTTTAATGGTAAAAACGGAAGGCTCATTTTTAATCTCGAAAAAGCGATTGGATACCTTGATATGGATACTGATAAGGCTATTAAAATAGTATCAAGTCCTTTTGATATGGGAAATCATATTATTGGAAGTGCTTCTATAGATATGGAAAATAATGTATGGGCCATCATACGACCTATTGGCATCTTCCGACTGAATACCGAAACTTTTGCTTGGACATACAAAGAGCAAAATAAAAAGGCAGAAGATATCTTTGATGTAGATGCGAAGGATTTAATTACCATTTTGAAAGATAATACGGGCAACTTTTGGTTTATACATAAAAAAGCAAAAGTTCTCAAGTACAATCCCACCACAAATCGTAAAACTGAATATACCATCCCTTATGCGAACAGCAAAAATATCAAGTCACCCAATACGTTTATTGCACAAATTACAAAAGATAAAAAAGGCGAAATATGGGTTACCCCAGGAGAATTTTTAGGAATAGCTAAATACAGCAAAACAACCGATAACCTCGAAATATTATACAATGATAAAACCAAAAGTTATGGTTTGTCAGATGATATAATGATGGGTAGTTTTGGCAATTTGTATGAAGATAAACAAGGTACTTTTTGGATGTTTGGACAAAACTTATGGTCATTTAATCCTTACAGCCAAAGCACCGTGACAGTTGAGACATCACAATTATCATCCAGTGAGAATAATTCAAAAACACCAAAGACACTACAAGGAGCCACACCTAGCGGCTTTGTGCGCATGAATGATGGCAGAATGTATGTCAGCTATTATGGTGCAGGCATAGTCTCATTTGATGAAAAACTATCTAATCCCATCTCAATAGCACTACCTGATATAGTGAGCAGTTTGATATGGTCCATTTTCAGTGCCGATGGTCAAATCTTATACTTCACCGACCAGAATAAATTGTTATTCAGTTACAACATTGTGAGCAAAAAGATAATCAGAATAAGCGATTCAAAATACCAGCCGAGATATACGAATATGGCTTTTGTAGAAAACGATACCACCGCCTGGCTGGCTCATCCCGGGTATGGCATGACAAAAATGAACCCTAACAAATTAACCTTTACCCATTATGAAAATATAGCCTACCCGCAAAGCATTGAAGGTGAAGCTGTACACGATATACATCAAGAAGGACAAAATTTTTTATGGCTCGCTACAGAAAAATCAGGTTTGGTTTTATTTGACAAACGAGCGGGAAAGTCAATAAAAAACTTTTCATTAGGAAAAAATAGCCCACTGGTTTTTTCAGTATATGATATAGTCTCACGGAGTGATTCTATCCTATTGCTTGCGACAACTTATGGTGTAATCATCCTGGATAAAAAAACATTTTGTTATGACATTATTGACATGAAAAACGGATTAAATGGTCTCCAATGTGCATCATTAGCCATGCAAGAAGAGAATAATGTACTAATCAATACTTTTTATAATGGCGTTTATAATTTGAACGTCACTACGCTTCAATGTCAGAGAATCGGACATGATTATGAAGATAATTTTATAAGAGGGGATAAACCAACATTCTTAACAAAGTATTCTGATATCATCTTTAGCCACAACAATGGTTTTACTGTATTCAAATCCCCTGAAATTGAAGCTAAGGGAATAGACTCGATATATATCACGAAGTTTTTGGTAAATGATCAATTAATGGTGCCTGAATTAGGGCAAAATGAAAATGCTCCCATCTATCTGCCTTATACAAAAAACAACATCTACCTTTCATTTAGTACACTTCATTTACATGATATACAAAATACAAATTACTACATCAAAATAGATGGCATAAATGATAAATGGGAAATACTAAAAAACAAAGGTGAAATAGAATATAAAAATTTATCTCCCGGAGACTATAAAATACACATCAAAGCTACCACACCATTTAGCAACAGAGTGAGCGCAACGAAGACTATACATCTAATTATTAAAGCTCCATTTTACTACAGATGGTGGTTTATCCTATTGATGGCATGTTTGCTTTCCACCATCATCATGATGTATGAAAGGAAAAAGAGAAAGGAAATTTTAGCCTTAGAAATATTGAAATCTGATGCCCTAAATAAGGAATTAGAGATAGAAAAACAACAAAGAGATATGGAAGAAATAAAAAACAAATTGACTGAACTAAAATTATCCAATCTACAATCCAGGATGAATCCTCACTTTATATTCAATACGCTGAACTCTATCAATAGTTATGTCATCAAAAACGATATACATAAAACCAGTGATTATATCAGTAAGTTTTCAAAATTGATCAGACTCATTCTCGACCATTCTAAAGAAGAAAATATATCCCTGCATGAAGAGTTGGAAACCGTAAAACTTTACCTCCACATAGAATCATTGCGGATGAACAACAATTTTGACTTCACCATCGATATTGATAAAAATATCATAACAGAAAATATCATGATACCGCCTATGCTCATTCAGCCCTTTGTGGAAAATGCAATATGGCATGGCTTGATGCCTTCAAAAAAGGAAAAACACGTGACCATTAAAGTTTTTAATAAAGCAGATGATATCTTAACTATACAAATCGATGACAATGGTATCGGTCGATTGAAATCTTCAAAAAATAAATTGACCATCAATGAACATCAAAGTCAAGGCATGGCACTGACCGCTCAGAGATTGCAATACATGAATGCCAATAACAGTATAGAAATCATAGATAAAACGGACGACCAAAATAATGCTCTTGGCACTTTAGTATCTATCAATCTTCATCATAAAAATCAATCATCATGATCCATTGTATAATTGTAGATGACGAACAACATTGTATAGATACTTTAAAATGGCAACTTGAAGAATATTGTAAAAATGACATTAAAATAGTTGGGTCATATACAGATGCAGTGGTAAGCATTCCTGAAATAATTAGGCTAAAACCTGAACTTGTATTTTCTGATATAAAGATGCCAGAAATGTCCGGACTAGAATTGGCCGCCAGAATCGGCGATGTGGTAAAACATATAGTATTTACCACGGCCTTTGACAAATATGCCATCAATGCTATAAAACTGAATGTAGCCGATTATCTTTTAAAACCCATCGACAAAGACGAACTGATCACCACGATTCAAAAAATTAAAAACTCCTCATCTCTAAAAGATAATGATACGATCACCCGGTCAAAACTACACAACAAATTGACCATAAGTAATAATGATGGCATTATGTTGCTCGACTACGAAGATATTTTATATGTCGAAGCCAGTGGTGCTTATTCTATTTTTCATTTAAAAAATTTGAAGAAGATTGTCATATCAAAAACATTAAGCCAAGTAGAAGAGATGATTCTTGATGACAGCTTCATGAGGATCCACAAAAGTTACATCATCCATTTAAAACACCTAGAAAAATATATGAAAGGTGATGGCGGTGAAGTAGTACTAACCAATGGCACAACGTTGCCCGTAAGTAGAAATAAAAAAGAAGCGCTTTTAAATATATTGAGGTACTAAAATATTATTATAAAAAATGGCGGCGGTTTTTAAAATTTTATGCTTGTGTTCAGTTTTTTATAAAACCATAGCAGTCATGCAGAATTGATGGACATATTACAAAGTAAGCATTCACAGGAGACCGCTAAAGTGGAAAGTTTGAAAGTGGAAAGTGTATAGTTTTGACTTTCTACTTTTCTACTTTACCTTCCATGGTATTTATTAGAAGGCAATAAGTAAACTTTCCTGAAAATAGCCAATGAAACGCTAAAACGGGTTGCAAAAGTGATCATTTTGAAAAATAATAGATTTTTTTTATTATCAAAAACATTAAGCCAAGTAGATGAGATGATTCTTAATGACAGCTTCATGAGGATGCACAAAAGCTACGTCATCCATTTAAAACACCTAGAAAAAATACATCAAAGGTAATGGCGGTGAAGTAGTGTTGACCAATAGTGCAGCCTTACCTGTGAGTAGAAATAAAAAAGAAGTGCTTTTGATTCCAGTCAAAAAAGTCATGAGACCTTCCTTTAATACAATCCTTATGCGAAAAACAAGAAAGACGAAATTGATCTTGGTAGTAATTCTTACCATCTATACGACCTGAATTCTAAAAAAAAATAGTGGCAAAAAATGTGAAAGGCACGACAGCTTTTAATGAACCTCCGCAATCATCTACAGTCCTGGTATTGAAACCAACAGTCCAAATAATTAATGAACAAAGTTGCGAAACTGTTCGCGGGAGATGTTGTGATGGATTATTGGTATGGGAGGTAAAAGCAAATGACCAAATCAACTTTTCTTTTTTAGGTCAAACTATATCCGCACGGCTGTAGCAACATCCATACCTGCAAAGAGCAAAAGACTTATAATATTTTATTTTATCATATTGAAGGTTAAAAAGTACCGTATGAATTATTGGGATCATATTTGACAGTAAAACCTTTTATTTTCAACATGTCCTTGACCGGAAAAAGGGTCAGAATAGGAGCACTTACTTTGGGTACTTATGCGTATATTTTAAAACCAATAGGATCAGATCAACTGTTAAACATGGTCAGAACTTGGATTTCATCGTGCAATACCGTAAAAAGATAAATCGGGTTTAATGTTTAATTACTTTTTGGACCTTCAAAATATTGCCTGATTTATCTTTTAAAATTGCTACATATAGCCCATTTGCTAAGTTACTTATATCCAATGTTTTTTCAAAAATATGCATATCATAGGTATAAGAACCAGATAAATCGATCAGAGTGACTGATGTTACTGATACATCTGAAATAGTAACATAATTCTGGGCCGGGTTTGGGTAAACCATTATATTAGAAGCCCATTCAGTATCATTATAGGAAGAAGTGGAAGGACTATTGATCGTAAGCTGACCAAATACATTATTGTCCCCATTTGTATTGCCATTTAGATTGATGGCAAGTCCAGCAAAATAGAATTTTACTTTCCCGATATCTGAAATAGGTGCCTTCCAATTGGCAGTAAAAATTCCATCCGTTTTTGGGGTGGATTGTACTATATATTTTCGTTGTTTTTGCTGTACAAATAAAGTTTGTTGTTTGACTTTTTCACCAAATCCAGACCACACTCCCATATCATTATTGGTCAGAGAATCGAGTGAAGACATCTGAAAACCATAAGCTTTGGGACTATTGGTCGCAGAGACCCGAACTCTAACGATGTAAGTTTCTCCGGGATTGTAAGTGTTAACTAGGGTCGAGTCTGATTTCATCACATCCAGAGATATGGATGGCTCAAAATTTCCTTTCACATCATGACATGTGGCGCAGGAATTATGATTTGCTTCTCCGGGAGCTTTTGTTACTGCCTGAGGCACACCGCCGGAATTTGACATCAATAACCATGCACCTAATAAAAATCCACTTATCACCCAAACTTGTTTTACTGACATCTATTTTAGTTTCAAAAATTAACAACTTCATCTTCCCACTGACAGGCCAAATCTGGATTTACTCCTTTTGTGCCTTTGAAATGGCTGATGATAAATTTCATATCGTCTGCATAAACTCCGTTAGTATAAAATGGTTCACTAAAGTCGACTTCTTTTTTTTCAAAATCAAATTTTACCAGTATAATAGGTACCTGAGCTTTATGTGCTATATAATAAAAGCCGGATTTGAATTTTTGTACTCGTTTGCGTGTTCCTTCAGGTGCAAGGGCAAAGGCCAATTTATCATACTGACCATATAGTCTAACCATATTATCCACAAAATTGGTGCTTTTTTTACGATCCACCGGAATCCCTCCCAGCCATCTGAAAAACCAACCATATGGCCATTTGAAAAGAGAATCCTTTCCTACATAATTTACCGCGATGGGCATGGCAAATTTTAACATAATACCCAAAGGAAAATCCCAATTGGAAGTATGCGGATAAACGGCATATACTTTTTTGGGAATCAACTCAGGGTTTGGTCCTGTCACACGAAATCCCCATATTTTTAATATCAGACGGCAGATGACTTTAAGCATGTCTATGATTTAAGTGTACAAAAATGATACAATTTTATGAAAAAGAGATTTTCATGAATAGTTTTTTTTCAAATACTGAATATACTTTTTGAAACATATTCAAATATTTTGGAATTATAAATTTAAAAACTAATTAGAGTACTCTTGAAGTTATTCGCACAGCAAACCTTTCTGCAATAGTTTTTCCAGTCTTAAGATATGTATTATCCCTCTACCCATATCTCCATATGTGAGTGGAAATATCGGCTTACTTTGAATATTAAATCCTTTGATATTATTTTTCACGCCGGGTAGAATAGTTATTTTTTCTCCATTACTTTTAAATGAAATTTTTAGGATAATTTCTGTTTCATTTTTATCGGTAATAATGTTACCAGTAAGATTATAATCAGAATGTTTTAGTAAATTGATTACCTCATTCATTGAAAATAACGATGGGATAAATTTTGATTGTTTTGGATTTAATACTTCTGTAGTTATATCAGTAATTCCCATTTGATTCAATTTATGAAGATGCATAGAAACTAAAAACGAGGACATAAAAAGTCCGGAAAAAAATCCTTTGACTATGAATCCTTTTATGCTGGTTATTTCATCAAATATAAAATAATCAAACATACTCCCCAAAATGGCTTATAAAAGTCCAAATATGGACAAAGTTTTTAAATAGTATTTTAATTTTACTGACATAGTGTTATTTGGTTTATGGCTAAGAAATATTTAAAATTAAGGTAAAGTTGATTATTTGATCAGATTATTTTATTGCAGTAGTCAATTTTCATGCATCAAAAGAAAAAGGCTTCCTCCGGACAATGAAGAAAGCCTTTTTAAACTCAAATATTGGATCTTAATTCTTTATTAATCTTTCTGTATAGACATTTTCTTCTGTTTCAACTCTAACAATGTAAAGCCCTGCATTGAGTTCCGAAATGTCCAGAGATTCAATGTTCTCAGATGACTTTGTCAACACCAATTGACCAGAGATATTATAAATATTTACTCGTCTTACATCTTCATCTGATTGGACATTGATCATATTACTGGCAGGATTTGGAAATATCTGAACTCCTGACACCAAATTTTCTTTTTCTACCCTATTATCTTCAGAAGTGATGACAATCGGATTTTCAAAACTACCGCTTCCCGTACCTGCACGGATCACTACTGCATCAATATATATTTCATCGTCATTTTCCGAAGCATCACATTGGAATCTGAATTTGGAAGCACTGCTGAAGGAACCTGTTATGGTTACTGTTGCTGTATTTAACTGGTTGTTGAAAAAACCGGTACCGCTTACAAATGTTCCAATATTAGTCCATGTAGAACCATTAAAGTACAACAACCAGAAGTCTTCTCCGGCTTCCATTCCATTGGCTCTGAACTTAAATTCTATCTGAACTGTATTATATGCAGTAAGGTTATAATTGGGGGATGACATAGCTGATTGTTCTGCTGAATTGTCTCTTAGTCTGATAGAATAGGCACCTTCGGGAGATAAAACACCATCATATCTGTAACAATCACTTCCACCATCGATCCATCCATCCCATCCTGTTTCGAAATAGTGCCCCGATAAGGTAGAAATACTGCTTCCAGTATTACATGCAGGACAATTTGATCCACCACAATCCACACCTGTCTCTTGGCCATTTTGAATGCCATCGGTGCATGAAGAAGGACACACTGGACAAGTTGGTCCACCACAATCTACACCTGTCTCTTGCCCATTTTGAATCCCGTCAGTACATGATGGAAGACATGCAGGACAAGTTGACCCACCGCAGTCCACGCCAGTCTCCTGACCATTTTTGACTCCGTCTGTGCATGATGGAAGACATGCAGGACAAGTTGGCCCACCGCAGTCCACACCAGTCTCCTGACCATTTTTGATTCCGTCTGTGCAAGATGGTGGACATACTGGACAAGTTGGCCCACCGCAATCCACGTCTGTTTCCTGGCCGTTTTTTATACCATCTGTACAAGTTGATGAGGAATTTGTATTATAGCCTTTTATGATTACAGCATCTATATATACCACATCTGTATTATCGCTTGCATCAGCTTGAAATCTGAATCTACTTGTAGCTGAAAGCGGACCATCTATTTTGACTTTTCTGGTATAGGTTTGATTGTTTGCAAAATTAACTGGAAAAGTAAAGGAACTTATGGTGTTCCAAGTAGAGCCATTATAATACATCAGCCAGAAATCTTCATTGGTTTCAAAACTTGTGGCTCTGAACCTAAATTCAATGGTTACAGAATCAAACTGACTTACATTATAAACAGGTGATGTCATGGAAGAAAATTCACCATCATTGTCTCTCAGTTGAATCGAAAAAGATCCTTCAGGCGAACTGCTAGTATTGACTCTTGCGCAGTCTACTCCTCCATCAGTCCAACCATCCCATCCCGTTTCAAAATAATGCCCGGCAAGGGCAGTAGTTTGTACTTCAGTGTTTGGAGGACAAGCAGGACAATTTGGTCCACCGCAGTCCACGCCTGTTTCCTGACCATTTTGAATTCCATCGGTACAAGTTGGAATTTGAGTGCCACTTTGTGTAAGAACGTAAGTACTTATAAGACCACCGCCAGAAACAGTGACGGTAGCAGATCTGGCAGCGGTTCCTGTATTTGCAGAATAATTTACTGTAAGATTGCCATTATTGGTACCAATTGCAGGAGAAACAGTACACCAAGCTGCGTTAGAAATCGATGTCCAACTTATATTTGAGGTAACACCTACTGAATTACTTCCCGCAGTGGATGAAGCCGTTGCTGTGTTAGTACTCAGGGTTAAAATCGGCGTGTTTCCGCTTTGTGTAAGTATATAAGTTTGTGAAATTGTACCACCTGAAACAGTGATGGTAGCAGATCTGGCAGCGGTTCCT
>JBBRVQ010000083.1:0-17417 GCA_038246735.1 Chitinophagales bacterium | reverse complement strand
TTTGCCTAGTTCGTATTTCACACAATATTTGGTGACCATGACGCGCGACTTACCAGGATCCCATTGGAGTTCGAAGGCTTTTTCAATATCTGTGACTCCGTGACGTTTATAAAAATTTCTAGCCAATTGATTAGAAACATTGAAGGTGAAATCTAGCTTATCGACAGGGTAGGGATGATCTGTTTTGGTGATTTGAAACGCTTCTCGATGGTATTGAGCGATACGAATTTCTACCAACTGCTCTAAAACTTCTCTACGTATTTCATTGACTTTTGATATGGGTAGAAACCAATTTGCAGTAAAGTCTACCTGACTATCATCCACGATAAATACCGTATTTCCTGTTTTGGCCAGGTTTTTTGTGATATTTGGGATCACTGATTCCGTACTGTTGGCCAGTGTTTTTTCACTCACCATTGTCATTTCACTTTGGTGACCATCTTCATCCGTAGCGAGCAATCGGAAACCTTCCGATGTTTCTGTAAACTGTAAATGAACACCTATTTTTCGAATGGCACTTTTTTCCTGCTCTACCATTTTGATAAATTCTGCATCTGAATTTCTATACACCAAAGTACCAACATCGATCGACTTCATGTTATTCAGGACGACAACACCGTTGACGATGATATTGACTTGTGCACCATCAGCTTCTCCTTGCGCATTGACAAAATATAGCCCGTCAGCATTGTTAAGTATCTCACTATTTTCTATGATGTAGCCATTGGCTTTGGCTGCTATGACCTTACCGATGTACTGACCCTGAGATTTCGGTGTATCCCAACTGCCGATTTTTTCTTTTCTTTTGTTGACAAAATAATCGGTATATCCACGGTTAAAACTTCGGTCCATCTTAGGTTCGAAATTATAAAAGGTCCGCCCGGATGATGCTTTCTGGTACTTATCTGTATTGTTTTCTAGGAAATCATCTAGTCTTTTTCTCAAATAAGAAGTATTATTTTTGACATAAACGATATCCTTGAGTCGGCCTTCTATCTTGAATGAACATATCCCGGATGCTATAAGACTTGGTAATTGATCGCTAAGGTCGAGATCTTTGATGGATAATAGGTGGGCAGTTTGGATCAGTGTTTTGCCTGTTCCATCGGTAAGTTCATATGGGAGACGACAGTTTTGGGCACAAGATCCACGATTGGCACTTCGCTCACCATTGGCAACACTCATATAGCAATTGCCACTGAAAGACACACAAAGTGCACCCGACACAAAAAATTCCAATTGTACATCCGTTGCCTCATGGATTTCTCTGACTTGGTCGAGATTGAGTTCACGAGCCAATACAACACGTTTTATACCAGCATCTTTGAGAAACTTGACATGTTTGGGATCTCGATTATTGGCTTGCGTGCTAGCGTGAAGGATGATAGGTGGTAGATCCATCTCAAGAATTGCCATATCTTGAATGATGAGTGCATCCACACCGATATCATAAAGTTGGTAGATCAGTTTTTTGCACATCGCCAACTCTTCGTCATATAATATGGTATTGATCACGACAAAAACCTGCGCTTTAAATAGATGGGCATATCGTACCATCTCAGCGATATCTTCTAGTGAATTGGTCGCATTCGTACGTGCGCCAAACAAAGGTGCACCGATATAGACAGCGTCAGCACCAGCATTGATGGCTGCGATACCTTGGATTAGATTTTTGGCAGGAGCGAGAATCTCGATTTTTTGTTTCATAAATGGAACAGAATCTGTTTTGATTTTAAGTGAGGGCAAAGGTAAGGTTTCTTTGGCAAAAGGGTTGGATGGTATTTAATCGAAAATTCTTTCATTATGAAGTTACTAAATTTTTATATTTTTGACACATATTTTATTACTTATGATCAAATGGATACTTTTTCTTATTTTTATACCTATAGTGTCCAACGGGCAATCCACAGACTCATTGATCACAAGCTCGTTGGATGAAATAATACTTTCTGATATGAGACCTGTAAAATATTTGCCATGGACTTACCGGAAAGATACAGTGTCCAATGGAGATACCTATCAAAATAGTGTAAGAAACTTAATGGACAGACTACCGGGTATCCAAAGTTTTAATGGTGAAAATTTTGCTCAGGATGTGCGCATCGCGATCAGAGGATATGGCAGCAGATCGGCTTTTGGCATCAGAGGCATCCGTATTTTTCAGGATGGAATACCCTTGACATCGCCGGACGGTACTTCACAGCTGGACGAACTGAGTATTTATGATATTCAGGAATTGGATGTGGTCCGATCCGGCCTGGCTGCAAGATTGGGCAATGCAAGTGGTGGCGCCATCTCCATGAAAAGTACAGCTTTCAAAAAAGGACTCACTATAAATACCCGTGTCAACAGCCTTGGCTCATTTGATGCGGGACTTAAATATGGCCTATCAAAAGGGAAAGTGGAAAATGTACTTTCCATTCATCATCACTCCTTTAAAAGTAAAAGAGCCTACGCAGAGGCACAGAATAATACATTGTACAACAAAACTAGATGGGCAGTAAATAATCAATGGCAACTGAACTTCATCAATAGTTTGTATTATTCACCAGAAGGTAATGACCCTGGCGCACTGACTGAAGGTGAATTTCTGAATGATAAATATCAGGCCAACGCTAGAAATGTTTTGTTCAAAGCCGGAGAATTAGTCGGTGGTATGCTTTCTGCCATCAAATCCATTTACACACCTACAGAAAATGTTACTTGGATCACCACAATGTTTTACCGCAAAAGGGTATTTACCGGTAGGCTCCCTTTTGAAGCCGGTGGATGGGTAGATCTCAACAGGGATTTTTTGGGGTTTAATAATGCCTTTGAATACCGCGGATTTAAAAACAGCATTTTCACTTTGGGGCAATCTGCAGAATATCAGGATGACCGACGTAAGCTATACAGAAACCTCAGTGGGAGTAAAGGAAGCACTACCGCGGATCAGAATGAAAGTGTCGTAAATTTGGCCTTGTATCAACAATGGCAATTGAATCTTTCAAGATTTTCATTTCATCAGTTGATCAGATTTGATTATAATTATTATCGGCTTATCGACCACTTTTTGTCTGATGGCGCTCTGGATGGGCAGAAAAAATATAACCGACTGAACGGTGCGATGGGTATTGGTTATCATTTCAGCAAGTTAGCAATAGTTTATGCTAATATTTCCACATCTTTTGAGATGCCTGCACTGAATGAGCTAACCAACAATCCTGATGGTACCACAGGATTTAATACTGACTTGAATCCGGAGTCGTCTTTACAATCAGAACTTGGTCTGAAAATAAGCCCATCACAACAATGCGAATTTTCAGGGGCAATTTTTTTTATTTCTATTTCAGATCAGATACAAGGGTACGAACTGGCTTCTACTCCCGGACGCACCTATTACAGGAATGCTGCAGCGGGATCAAGGTCAGGTATAGAAATAGCAGCAAAGTGGAAACCTGCATCGTGGATACAGGCTGATGTCAATTATGCTTATAGCAATTACAAATACACTACTTTTTTAACAGCAAATCGAGATTTTTCGGGCAATCGACAACCATTGATTCCTATCCATAAATTTAATATCAACCTTACTCTAAATCTAAAGAATGTAGTAAATATTCAAGTTTTGTCAGCATATAACAGCAACATGTGGCTCGATGATGCTAATCTGGCAGAAGCCAAGTCCTATGGCGAATTGAATATGGTGCTCACTTCAGGCTCAAAACTATCCAAAACCTTGTCCATTGGTGTTCAGGGCAACAATATATTTAATCTGATGAAGTACTCAAATTTTAGAACCAATGCAGCTGCACAGCGATATTATGAAGCCGCTTCTCCGATGCATTTTGGCGCTTTTCTTAAGGCAGAACTTTTCTAATAATTTGTCAGAAATAGTAATTATTTTATGGCCATCCACTTTTTTTTCTTTCTTCAATGGGTGATTGAATGCATATTTTATCATTATTGATTGATTAACTTATTCTTTACAAATATTCATTTATCATTATTTGTTATACCATTTCAAAACAATTACTTTTGTTCCTTCATTATATAGGTGTATTATTACATTTTATTCAAATATTCCGGAAGATGACCATATTTACTTTGTTGTTTTATATTGGATTGGCGGCTTTGGCAGTGACATTAATTATGACACTAGTTTATAAAGTCCAGAAATCCTGGTTGATGACTTACCTGCAGAATTTTACAGGGATTTTATTTTTATTTTCAGGATGGGTCAAAGCCGTGGATCCGTTGGGTACAGCCTTTAAGATGGAAGATTACTTTGCAGAATTTCAGGCTACATTCGCAGAAACATCCATAGGTTTTATTGCTCCATTATTTCCTCTTCTTTCGGAATATTCTACAGCATTTGCTATATTTATGATTATTTTTGAGATCATATTGGGTATTATGCTGATCATTGGTGACAGACCAAAACTGACATCGTGGTTATTCTTTTTGTTGGTGGTTTTTTTTACCTTCCTCACCGGGTTTACCTTTATGACAGGTTATGTTCCCATGGATCAGAATTTCTTTTCCTTTTCTGCATGGGGTGAGTACAAAGCTACCAATATGCGGGTAACGGACTGTGGTTGTTTTGGTGATTTCATCAAGCTCGATCCCAGAATTTCATTTTATAAAGATTTGTTTCTTTTGATCCCATCTATTTATTTTCTGTTCAGATGGAAAGATATGCATCAGTTATTTTCTTCCAAATCGAGGAACGTTACCTTGGTAGTGTCTACTCTTTTTCTGGTTTTGTATTGTGTTTACAATTTTTACTGGAACGAACCACATGTGGATTTCAGACCATTCAGAAATGGGGCCAATATAGCAGAAATCAAAAAATCAGAAAACGAAGCGTCCAATGCGGTAAAAGTGATCGCTATGAAAATGAAAAATAAAAATACGGGCGAGTTAAAAGAATTCAGTTATGAAGAATATTTAAAAAATCTCTCAGCACTGACCGATGAATATGAAACGGTCGAACAGATCAAAACAGAACCGGCGATTAAAGAGACAAAAATAAGTCATTTCGATATTACTGATTTTGATGGTAATGAAAAAACAGACTTTTATCTGACCAATCCTGAAGCTCACCTGATGGTACCTGTATTTAAGGCTGAGTATAAAGCCATATCTAGCAAAAGAATGGTGGCGGATTCTATTTTTAATATAGATACCTTGGCCATTGCTGGCTTTAAAGATAGTTTTAACATTGTCAAGTCATTTAAGGAAGTACAGCAGAAGGAAGAAGAGTATTATGATATTATCTGGGATAAAGACTTTATTGCCATTTTTGTAAATGTCATCAAACCACTCAAAGAGGCTGCGGCAAAAGATAAAGTGAGCATGTCAGTGGTGATCAGCGGTATAGATGAGGAGAAAGCAAAATTGCTCGCACAAGAAACAGGATTGGATGTAGAGTATCTTACTGCCGACGAAAAACTCCTGAAAACAATTATGCGATCCAATCCCGGTGTGATCCTATGGAAAAATGGGGTCTTACTCCATAAATGGCACTACAAAAAATTGCCGGTATGGAGTGCCATAAAAAGTGAGTATTTGAAGTAAAACACTGACTTATAAAGTGAGTGAGTTCAGATACTTGATGTGTAAATGTGCAGAAACCACAAGTAATGAGTAAAAATATTTTTTCTACCGAAGCTCTTAAATTAACCTTTGAGGTGAGAAGATATGTCACTGAATACATCTCTGGTCACTGTAAACCAATTGTATTTTATACCCTACCCAAAAAAGGGTAATTAATGTCTTACAGATATAAATATGCGAGAATAGTTGGTCTAAGGACTTGTTAGTACAATTTATATACTGAATCTTAACATGGATATTTATTTTTTATTTATCCTGATACCGATGCTAGAAACGAAAAAAGACCATTCCTGAGACCGATCTATCTTATTTTCTTTTGGGTGATTATTTCCGGCAAGCGACAGCATTATGGAAAAATTTATTTTATAAAAAAATAATTAAGTAGAATTACGAATTACGAATTACGAATTACGAATTACAAATTACAAATTGATGCATCATAAAAAAATTGACACAAATAGTTACTTCTTCATCTGGACAGAATTTAGGATCATCCATATGTCTGTCACTACTTCTTGACTGAACAGTCCAAGTGGCATCAGGATCACATCCGTCTTCACCAATACACGATACACAATTGGCAGTGGTCCAGACTGTCAGCGTAAAGTTGGGATTATCGATGACTCCTGCACCACTCACGGCAATATATTATATATTAATATTTTGCAGAACTCCTACAGTGTGAACATTAGCATTTTGGTCACTATTACTGCATGGTACTTCTGGATTCATTCCACTGGCTGGCTATCACAACTACCTGAATAAATAGCCCAAACGGGATGCCAGCTACCACTGACATGTACAGCTGTACCCAATTGAACGGCTCCATTATCTACCGCAACTTTAAACCACACAGTAGGGTATTCAACTGCACCACATTGGGTTACTCCATTTTCGGGATTAGCATCAATCATGCAACCTTGAGTATGGATTGGTTTGAAAAGCACCACAATTAGGGTCTGTGAATGTAGGTCCTTTGGTTAGGATGACATCGATACATCGATCTACATTACAAACCTGAGCAGCAATTTTGTTGTATTAACTTCAAGTGATAAAATTGCTACATAAAGTGGCAAAAAATTCAATATTTTAGAAGATTTTCTCATAATAATACCTGCATTTCTAAGCAATTTTAAATATATATGTTTTTGATGATTTAGTATAAAATAGAAGAAAAATTAGTTCTTTGTCATTTAAAATTACATATTTTTATGTATATTACCATCCCCAATCAAAACTGGTACCTCCGTTAAATATAAAAATTCCAAGGAATATAAGTATGGGTATAATCGTCAATCCTGCCATCATAAAAAAATATTCCCGTGGTATTCTTGACCTTTCTATCTTTTCTGCAATTAATGAAATAATTAATATGCCTCCGAATATGGGTACGGCAATAAAAGTAAGCAGTGTTGCTATATATTCATTGATTATCCAAAGGCCAGTGAATGCTATGGCTTCGATAATGAGTATTTCTTTGTAATATTTCAAATCATTCTATTTTTGCTATAAGTTAAAGTTTTTCCACTGATCGAATCCACTCAGAAACCAACTCAATTCCTTCATCGTGTACCGTGCGCCTTCCTAGTTCAGGCATCATCACTCCCGGTTCAGATGATTTCATGCGATGCACAACTATAGATGCATGGGGTCGCCGGGTTTGGCTGTGATAACGAGTGAAGAAAGATTTCGTTCGATGTTTACCCAATTGGTTTTTGATGTGTATATTTCGCTGTACTCATCCGTATTTTTACAAAAAATCATACTCAAAAAAGATAAAATATATAAGATGTTTCATTCCTTTTGTTTTGATTTACATAAAATTAAACGGATATTTATACACGTCATCAATTAAATATTTACAAACTTTTTAACACCTGATATCCATGATTTTTGAATTTATCCAATAATGTGATAGAGACAAAAGTCGTATTTATCCATATTTGATAATAGAAGCGCAACCAAAGGCCTGTCGCTATACAAATGGGCAGCCAGAAAAAAGGAATGGCAGTAATAGCTATGGTAATAATATAAATTATATACATCAATACATATAAAACCATACTTAGCACCATCAAAATGGATGCTTTAAATTCTTTTTGGTTTACATTGGTTTTGGTAAAATAAAAGGCCACTCCCAATGGCAGTAAATGCAAAACCGCACCCAACAAAGCTGGTAAAAATCCTGCAGTCAAAATAATAATTCTGGTAAAATTATATGGAATTTTCCTGAGGTCTTCCAAAGAGACTTTTTCGTTTTTCATTTCAGACTCAAGCACCCTGATTTCTGCTCTTACTTCCAGAAGCTTACCGTCTGATAGTGCGTCAATACTTTCAGCGAGATTTTTTTCAGAAACGAGCGGTGCACCTTCATTCAGGTAGACCGGCAAATATGAGTATGTCTTTTGGGATCTTAAGAGGATTACCAGCTTTTCAAATATTTTTAATCTTTTTTGATCTTCTATATGAATAATACTTTTTTTCATGGCTAAAAAAAGATCGTTCAAAAGACTTTCATGTCCTGATTTATTGTCCTGATTGAAACGGTTCAGATAATCACTCACTTTCAAAGGATTCCCAATGTTTAGCATAACTTCTTCATTAAACATGGCAGGAAATGTAAAATTTATGCCTACTGGTAATATTTCAAGATCTAGATCTGGATCTTTTTCCATCGTCTGAAATGCAATTCTCGAAATACCTTTTTGAAGGGGTCTTAATTTTTTAATACTTTCGGTACCTCCTTCGGCAAATATCAACAGATTCTTTTTATCCAATAAAACCTGAATACTTTCATCCATTTTCTGGCTATTTTCCCGCAGTTTTGAGAATCCGTCTCTGAATCTGAAAATAGGAATCTGATGGGTAGATTTTAGCATCGGTCTGAGTATGGGGTTGTCAAAAACATCGCCGCGCACCAGAAAATGCAATGGTTTTGGAAAAAAACAAGCCATTAGCAGAGGTTCAAGAAATCCATTTGGGTGATTACTGGCAATAAGCTGAGGCGTATCACTTTTTATGTGTTCAATTCCAGTGATGAAAATCTTTCTAAAGAATATCTTGAGGGTAAATCTTACAAGTACTTTAAGAAAACTATAAAACATGTCAGGGTTTATATATTTTTGCGGTGTAAAGCTAATAAAAGCTGAATGCCAAATACAACTTCCCCATTAAATAAATTTCTGATCATTATTGCAGGCCCAACAGCAGTAGGCAAAACAAGTCTTGCTATTGATGTGGCGAAAAGATATCATGCCGAAATTTTTTCTGCAGATAGCAGACAGGTATTTAAGGAAATGAACATCGGCACTGCCAAACCTGAAAAAACAGAAATGGAGATGGTTAAACATCATTTTATTGATCATATAAGTATTTTTCAAAAATATAGCGTAGGTCAATATTATGCTGAAATCTCGGATGCTTTACTATCATACTTCAAAAACAATGATATTGCTATCGTTACTGGCGGGACTGGTTTATACCTAAAGGCTATTATGGATGGATTGGATGAGTTTCCAGATATCCCACAGCAGGTGGTCGATCATTATGATCACGTTTTTCAGGTAGGCGGAATCATTTCATTGCAAAATGAATTGAGATCAAAAGATCCTGAATATTTTGAAAAAGTAGATATCAGTAATCCGCGGCGACTCATGAGAGCATTATCGGTTATTATGCTTACGGACAATACTTTTACATCTTTTTTAAACCAAAGACGAGTAAATCTCAATCCATATTTGCATATACCTATATTGTTGAATCTGCCCAGAGAACTACTGTATGACCGCATAAATAAAAGAGTGGATAATATGATAGCAGAAGGACTGGTAAAAGAAGCGAAAAATCTATTTCAACATAAAGGAAAACAAGCATTGGAGACGGTAGGATATCAGGAACTGTTTGACTATTTTGATGGTAAAATAGATATGAACCAAGCGATGGAATTAATCAAACAAAACAGCCGTAGGTATGCAAAACGGCAAATGACGTGGTTTCGGAAGTATGGAAACTGGACTACATTTAATCCTGTTGATAAAGATTTAATCTATAATTTTATTGAGCAACATTTTCTTGAGTAAGGTTGTCCAGATTAAATTTAGTTAAATTTTATTTAAAGTTTTAGGAATACGAAGGCTTGTTAAACTTATTCACATTATATTTGTTGCAACAAATATTAATTAACTAATTAAATTTTAAACATGAAATCTTATTTTTTCTCTTTTAGTTTTCTTTTAATAGCAGCGTTTGGTTTTGCTACCGGTGTTGAGCCTATCACAAAATCAATTAATGTTGCCACATCCAATATTGTTTGGAAAGCATCTAAAGTTACCGGAACGCATGAAGGCAACATTAAATTTAAATCAGGCTCTTTAAAGTTTGATGGAGACCTGCTTATCGGTGGAGAATTGTTAGTAGATATGAGTTCAATCGATGTTACAGATCTTAAGGGTGGCGGAAAAGGGAAATTGGAAGGACATTTAAAATCTGATGATTTTTTTGGAGTGAACACTTATGCCACTTCTTCTTTAAAATTCATAAAAGTAACATCAAGAGGAATTGCTGGTGAGTATAAAATTACAGCGAATTTAACCATTAAAAATACCACAAAAGAGATAAAATTTAATGCAACGCTTAATGCTGGTGTGGGAAGTGCTTCCATAAAATTGGATAGATCAGACTATGACATAAGGTATGGTTCTGGTTCATTCTTTGATAATTTAGGGGACAAAACCATATATGACGAGTTTGATCTTACTGTTGCCATAAATTATTAAAAAAAAATTAATAAGAATTGTTTGTAATTTAATAAAATACTTTATTTTTGCGTTAGAAATGTAATTCTATTCAAACATTTTTTTATTAATTAACGAAAAAGATCCATCAAAGGATGGTGTAAGATATTATAGACTTTAGTTAAAAGGAGACAGTAGTTTTTTTCATAGTTAGAGGGTCGGGTCGCCGGACTCGGCCCCTTTCAAAAGAAAAGAAAATTAACGTCTTAGAACTTTATCTTAAAGTTTATGTTTTTAAAATGAGAGATATAAAGATATCCCTATAAAATAAAATCATTTTGACACAAGGAGACAGTAGTTTTTTTCATAGTTAGAGGGTCGGGTCGCCGGACTCGACCCCTTTCAAAAAAAGTATTAACGTCTGTGATTTGTGTCAAATGTAAAATAAAGATTGTTATCTAATGAGACAGTAGTTTTTTTCATAGTTAGAGGGTCGGGTCGCCGGACTCGGCCCCTTTCAAAGAATTAAAATTAACGTCTGAGATTTGGGTTGTCAATCGCGAGTAATATTTGCAACAAGAGACAGTAGTTTTTTTCATAGTTAGAGGGTCGGGTCGCCGGACTCGACCCCTTTCAAAGAGACAAAAGTAACGTCTGTGATCGTTGTAAATAATGTTAAAAAAAAGCTGGACGAAAGTTCATCTTTTTTTTTGAACTTAAATACAATGGTAATCAAAAATATCACATGATGGTATTTTTGGTTTATGCTCAAAAGAAGTTATGGCAAAATAAATTTTTGTTGGGAAAACATCAATTAAACGTCTGTAAACAGAGACATTTCTTGTTCTATGTCTTTTCTCATATCCATTAGTTTTTTAGCATAAGATTCCAGTTTAATTTCATACGGAGTAGTAGGTTTCCAAACAGGAATTTCTATAGGTAAACCTTCTTCATTCACTGCAACAAATACAATAATACAATGGGTAGTTTTTGCAAACTTATTTTGACTTCTTATATTTTTGCGCATGACATCCACCATTATATGCATACTAGTTTTCCCTGTGTAAATAACTCTGGCATCCAGTTTGACAAGATCCCCAATTTTAATGGGCTGATGAAATCGTATACCGCCTACATAAATGGTTACGCAATAAGTACCTGACCAGTTTGTTGCGCAAGCAAATGATACTTGATCAATCCATTTCATAACCGCTCCACCATGCACATTTCCTCCGAAGTTAACATCTGTAGGCTCAGCCAAAAACTGAAAGGAAATACTGTTTTCTTTTATCATTATTTGCTGATTTAAGGTATCAAAGTACAAAACTAAAAAAATGATTTGGTTTCTCTAAGAACATTATTCAACAAAAACCTGAAAGTCCAGTCATCAATTAAAAACTTTTAAAGCTACATTCATTGCTTCTCTAAATTCAATTTTGTTAAGTGACAAATCAATGTTCTGATCATCAAAATATTGTAGTAAATTTTCTGTAGCCATATTGCCTGTCAGATCATCCTTGGCCATGGGGCAGCCTCCATATCCTTTTATGGCAACATCAAATCTCCTGCAACCACTTTTAAAAGCTGCATCGATTTTAGGGAACCAATGTTGAGGCTGCGTATGAAGATGTGCCCCAAACTCTACATCAGGATAGGGTGGAATCAGGTATTTGAACAGATATGAAATGCTTTCAGGTGTAGCAATTCCGATGGTATCAGAAAGCGCAATGATCTTTACATCCATGTCAGCCAGTCTATCTACCCATCGTTGACAAATCTCAACACTCCACATATCTCCATATGGATTTCCAAACCCCATAGAGATATAAATAACCGTCTTTTTATTGTTTTTTGAAGCTAAATTTTGTATCTCTTCTACTCGGATCAATGATTCTTCTATGGTTGCATTGGTGTTTCTGAGTTGAAAAGTTTCTGATATAGAAAATGGATATCCCAGATAAGTAATTTCTTCAAATTGCACCGCATCTTCAGCTCCTCTGGAGTTGGCAATGATGGCCAGTAATTTTGAATGGGTATTTGTTAGATCAAGTTTTGATAATACTTCTGCGGTATCTCTCATCTGGGGGATAGCTTTAGGCGACACAAAACTACCAAAGTCAATGGTATCATATCCCACCTTGAGTAATTGGTTGATGTATTCAACTTTCAAATCTGTAGATATAAACTCATGGATACCTTGCATGGCATCGCGCGGACATTCTATGATTTTTATTATATCATTTATATGTTTTGACAAGGGACTTTTATGATATTCAGAACCTTTTTCAGACATCTCTTAAGGGTGGAAGGTGATTTATTATGTAAATTTAAACAAATTTGCTGGCTTTTTGATTAATAGACTGTTAATTTGTAGCATTAAAAATTTAAAAATGAACAAACCCATTTGGACCATAGTAGGATTTATTATGTTTGCTATAGGGATTCTCTCTGTCATTTTAGCTCTTGTTGGGTTAAAATTTACTTTTCTGAATTTTTTATATAACCATGGGGTAATTACCCTGATCATCCAATTAATTTTTTTATTTGGAGGTATGATAATTTTATATGTGGCAAGAACCAGTGCCGATGAAGAGTAGGTAAACGCTCAATTATTTAGAAGTTGTGTCAATCTGATTGTAATACCCTGATCTCGATATCCATTTCGGTCAAATGACCATGTATAGTCTACATCAAACAATTGGATAGGACCAATTCTGAAATTTTCAATACCCACGAAGGGTTCCGCATATTGGCCCTTATAATGTTCATACAGCCCTGAGCAGCCCACTACCATCTTTAAACTGGTTTTATTGATAAGCGGAATTTTATCAAAAATAAATCCGTTAAAATGGTGCCTGAAGTTGAACTGAACATAATACTTATCCGTACTGAATTCATAATATGGCAGCAGGTTAAAATTACTGAAGTCAGCCCCAATAGGCGTCTGCAACTGATTGCCCACCGGGTGGAGGAAATCTCCAAAATAGGATGGCACACTTTCAATGAAAGTATTAGCTTCTACATTATAACTGAAATATCCGATCAATCTGGCATTTACATAATTGTCTTTTATTTTAAACTTTAATTTGTGGAATAAAGAAGCATTGGTAGAGGTTGGGATTCCTGACTCATAATCTATAGTGATATTTGGCCAGTTTGAGACATCTCTGATTTTAACATAGGGGTAACTGCTGAACTTCTGAGCAGGGCATATCAATATGGAAAGATTATTTTTCCAATAGCTGTTTTCCTGATAAACCTTTGAATCCAGATCTACTCTAGGTATATTTTCATCATAGAGAATATCTTTTCTCCTTAGACTATACTGGGTATTGACAAATACAGGCTTTCTGAAAGTGTAAGATGTAGATAGATTGATATATAAGCCATTATATATTTCTTTACTATAACCCAACGTTACAAAATCATTTTGAAAAAGACGAATATTATTGATTTTGTTCCATAAGGAATTCCATGTATTATTTCTTTCAGTGATGGGCTCTCTAGTATCGTATTGTTGATTCTGTCTTCCAGCTTTAAATGAAATAATTCCCTGATTATAATTGTCAAATTTGTATCCAGCAGATATGCGTGGTTTTAAAATTTTATCTGCAAAACCATATTCTATTACAGGATGAATCGTCCATTTCCTAAAAGTAGAATCTTTTTTTTCCCAAATAGAATTAATGCTGATTTTAAATCCTTCTACAGCATTAAAACGTATCGTGGACAATGGGCTTGGAAATGAAATAGTAGTTTTTTTAAAGGATTTTTCATAGGTGTAACCGGTCAATAATTTTAGTAAAGAGAATTTGTTATTTACCCTGTCCATAGAGTCCATATAGGTTTTCGTATTCCACAATTTTTGAAGAGAATCTTTTTTTATATAATCTTTTTGCTCTTCTTCAGTCAGAGGTATAGGTCTAATTTCTTTCCAGAATAAGGAGTCTTTTTTTAAAGCACTTTGTTCTACTCTAAATGTTTCATTGGTCTTAAAATGCGATGATACATCTATATTCAGATGATAATCAGAAAATATATACGAAAAATTGCCGGCCATTTTAAATCCGAACAACCCAGCTTTAAATGAAGTTACCTGACTAAACAATCTCCAGACATCCGGTTTTAATACAGGTACATATACTTGTTTTATATTTATGGTGTCCAGAAAAGTGTTTTTTAGGGCAGCCCCATACAATGATATGTCTGTACTGTACACATTCCAAAATTCATCTGTAATATATATATAACCATTGAGCAATGGGGATGAATTGGATTTTGGGATGATTTTTATTTTGTTAATGGTATATCCATTCTGATCTATGGTGACCTGGTCAAGCCTGAAATTATAATGTGCTAATGCATTGTCAGCTATTGGCGACACAATCGATCTGCTGAAATTAAGGTATTCAGTGTAGATGTCGAATGATGCCCAGGAGAACTGATTGGCCGTAAAAAGACTATTGTCACCTGATTTTATGGAAGAAACCATGACTTCTTTTGTTTGATCAGGATACTGAAAATAAAATTTGGATTTGGATTCAGATAGGTAAACTATACCTTGTCGAGATGTGTCCAAGATTCCATCCATATCTCCGATATCTTCTCCTAAAATTTTTTTTGGGGCATCGGTTATTTTCGCAACTCCTTTCACATATAAATCAGCTTCATATTTTTTTACCTGATTTTTATAATAACTCCTTTTTTTTATGGCTTTTCTGATTATTTCATATGCCGGATCTTCCCGATCAGCTGATATAGTCAGTTCACTTAATATATTATCGTCTATCCGAAGCACGATGTCTTTTAGAATAGCTGTCCCTGTGTAAAATATATTGAAAATTTCTTTTTTGTAGCCTACATATTGGTAAGCAATATTATAATCATCTTTCCGAGTCAATTCCAATATATATTTGCCTTCTTCATTGCTTATTGTGCCAATAGATGTACCCTCTAAATATACCGTCGCATAAGGTAAAGGGACCCCTTTTACATCCGTTATGGTGCCTGATATCTGCGAATAAACTTTAAAACTGAATAGGCAGATGGTTAACAGTAAAATTTTGTTAAAAATGGTTTTTTTCAATTCAATAGTCTGATTAAGATTAAAGAATACATTAGTTTTTGTGGTTGTATTTTAATTCGGTTTCTTGACATTGATCTTAAACTAAAAATTTTGTTTTATAATGGACTTTTTAATATCAAAAGAATTATTTTGTTGCAAATAAAAACATGACAAGCATGGCCTATGTAAAAGTATTTCTCGTCGGTATGATACAAAATCCGGAAAAATAATAACAAAGCTCCATAAAGCTACAAAATTATATTCAACTTACTTAAATCAAACTATATTGCATGAAAAAATTTAATACGTTTGTTTCATTCCAATACGAATCAACGCCAAAGGTAGTAAATCCAACGTGACCACCATATTTTGGTGTCATCAAAAATAAATTATCATTTGCAATAGCTTCATCATATGGAAAAGATGATTCGGCCAAAAAAGTGTCATCCTTGGCGTTTATAATTAATGTTGGTTTTTTGATCTGTACAAGAAACTGTTTGCTGTTACACTTTTGGTAATAATCTTCTGCGTTAGCGAATCCGTGAAGGGAAGAAGTAAACCGATCGTCAAAATCCCATAAAGTTTTAACCTTATTCAACCACCTGATATCAATGATATCCGGATGAAGCTGATGTTTTATTTTCACTTTATCGAGTAAGGTTACAAGAAATTTTTTTTCATAAAAATGATTTTTTGCTTCCATTATTTTTATACTTCCGGCTCTGAGATCGCAAGGCACAGAAACACCTGCTACTGCTTTTATTTTGGATGATAGGGAATAGACACCATCACCGGCATATTTCATGACAACATTGCCACCTAAGCTGAATCCACAAATAAATATTTCATCAAACTTTGATTCAATCGTTTGTATAAAGTAATGAAGATCTCTGGTAAAACCACTGTGATACATGGTCGGTTGTCTGTTTATTTCACCACTGCAGGACCTGAAATTGATGGCAGCAATATTAAATTCATGATTTGAAAGTGTTTTTGCATTTCCCCATATATATTGTGATCCACTCGATCCTTCCAACCCATGCAATAAAATACAAAGTCTCTTTTTATTTCCAGATATAAGCCAGTCCACATCAAAAAAATCATCATCGGGCGTATAAAATCTTTCTCTTTTATATGGAAGATGATTTTTTTTTCTAAAGTAGTACGGATAGATTGTATTAATATGACTATTTCGCAACCATATCGGTGGGTTATAAGAATTACTCTCTACCAGTGGCATTACTCTTTACCGCTTTTATGTTGTAATCCTTCGTTTAGTTCTATGACTTTATCGGGATAGTCCGAGATGATACCACCTACTCCTAGATGTATCAAACGGATGATATCAGCTTCTTCATTGACAGTCCACGGGATCAGTTTAATTTTGTTTTTTCTACAATAATCCAGAAGTTGATCATTTACAAGTGTGTAATGAGGACTGTAGCAATCCGGCTTGAAGGTAAGTTTTTCAAGGTTTTGAGTGTATGAATCATTGTTCCCAACCAATAAAGCTATCTCTACAGTGCTGTCAATTTTGTGAAGAATATTCAGACATTCGGGATCAAAAGACTGGATGTTACACTTTTTAGCAATGCCAAGTCGCTTAACTTCTTCATACACCAGAGTAGTAAATACATCACTACTTGGATTATACAAGTTGTCCAGACTTTTATCGTGTTTTATCTCTATATTATATCTGACAGCGGGTAGATTATTAACTTTAATATAATGCTCTACAGTATCTACTACCATGGAAAGCGTAGGCTTGTATGCTTTTATTTTGTTTTGTAAAGGGAATTTCGGATGTTTTTTCAAGCCGACATCATATTTGCTGATTTCTTCATATGTCATTTGAAAAATATTAAAGTCTTTTTGATTGACTTCTGTTATGGGTTGATTGTCAGGAAGTGTGGTTATTTCATGATTAAAAAAGGCTTCATGGGAGACAATGAGTTTCTTATCTTTACTCACTACAACATCCAATTCTAATGTCGTCACACCAAGTTCCACTGCT
Organism: Chitinophagales bacterium; assembly: GCA_038246735.1. Taxonomy (GTDB): domain Bacteria; phylum Bacteroidota; class Bacteroidia; order Chitinophagales; family Saprospiraceae; genus OLB9. Next base: position 7 of record JBBRVQ010000083.1, on the reverse strand, counting down.
TTAATAA
>JBBRVQ010000082.1:0-18398 GCA_038246735.1 Chitinophagales bacterium | reverse complement strand
GCAAAAGAATGGTAATGTGTGGCGATTAAACCACTTTCATACAAAACATTTGCCATGATCTGATCTTCCTGCCATTCATTACGGTTGTGCTTTAATCCATTAACGCGCACGTGTTTTGAAGGGGCTAAGAAATGAATCAAATCTATAAAATGTACGGCATGCTCAATAAGTATCCCTCCAGACCTATCCTGATGCCAAAACCAATGTTCAGGAGGCAATAGTTCATCCTGGGCGTAGTTTTCGACATCCACTCTTCTCAATTTTCCGAATATCCCTTCCTGAGTTAATGATTGAATTGCCTGTAAAAGAGGATTAAATCGCATGATAAAATCTATGGCTGCCACTACGCCTGTCTGATTTCTCGTTTTGATAATGTCTGCAGCATCTGATGTGCTTATCGCCAATGGCTTCTCTATCAAAACATGTTTTCCGGCTTGCATACATGCTTCAGCGATCGCTTTATGGGTAGAAGGTTCAGTCACTATGGCTACCAGATCAATATTATCAGACAGGATCATTTCCCTCCAGTCAACAAAAAATTTGATGGAGTCGGTACCTGTCATTGAAGCAGCGTTAGTATCAGCTATTGCTGTAACTTTAACATTATCGAGTTGATTCCATGCGTTAAACAGAAATTTTCCAAATCCCCCATATCCGATGATACCAATATTGAAAACTTTCATTTATGTTTATTTAATGTTTCTAAATATTTTTTTAGGAAACGCTACACCTTCTAAAATATAAAAATAATTAAGCAGGGTGATAGGATCATATTTGCAGCACTGATTTATTGCATTTTAACTTCTCATTACGAATCCTAATGCAAAATAACGATTTAAGTTACTCCACTACTACACTGTATCGTACACCATTTCCTTTTCTCTCAATATAGATCTGGCCATAAACCAACCCAAGGCGTGTAATACCGCAATGACCAATAGTGCATACCGTAAAGCCGCATACTCACTGACATACCTTGCTAAAACAATAAATAATCCGCAACCAAACAATCTGCCCAAATACAAACCCAATTCATGGTTAAAAATGTAAGAAAATTCATTTCTTTTTTCCTTCTCAGCCACATAGTCTATGACCTTCAACTGTATCGGGAAATATGCAATATCCAGCAATGGTCTGGCAAAAAGCAAACACATCATAAAAAGTATCACTCCGAATGCCGAATACAGTGCAGCATTGAAAAGCGCACCTGCCACAAATAGCAAACACCCTATACCATAAATCAGTAATCGGTGCTTTGGACCAGTAATCCTGCCGAGTACGTACAACAAAATAGCGGATACTGCAGCTGCAATGCCCTGAATTAACCCGAGGGAGCCTTCATTACCTACTAGACTAAGGATCAGCATGGTGGGTGCGGTCACGATATATCCTTGTGCCAACCCTTTGAGTGATGCTAATCCCAGCATTTTATTCCATATTCTGTCAAATTTAATGAAGAGAAAAGGGGCACGTTTAGGATTTTGAAATTCACCGCGATGTACTAATACCGAAGCAAACATAGACATGACAAAAACAATGGCAGTAAGGATATAGTAAGCCGTATTAACATAGCCGCCAAACCAACCGTTTCTATCTGTTGCACCTATGAAAGCTCCTGCAGCAAGGGGAACTACAATGCCAGTTATAGTATAAAAAAAAGTTTCAATACCATAATAATAATTTCTTGTGCCGTCTTTGGTAGTATTAAGAGCTAGAAAATCGCGATTGGACCAGAAAAAGCCATAAGACAATCCCATAATAAGACCTGCCAAAAATACACCCATAGTATCCAACTGCTGAAGCATCATCATCGCAAACATGGATATTCCACTCAGCAACATGCCGAATGAGTATAGCCAAGCAATTTTAATCCTGTTGAGCAAAAAGCCATTGATCATAAAAGTAAGTGGAATACCGGTATAAACTGCCAGCTGAAATATAACTACCAGACTGATATCCGAAGAATTACGCATGATATACGCTCCGATAAATAATTCTATAATGGGACCAACCAGGCCATAAATCAGATTGGTAAGCAACAGCACCCTCATTCCTTTAGGATGCGAGTTAAAAAAACTGATTTCCTTTATTAATTTACTGAACATCATGCATGGATTGACAAGGTAGATAAAATTTGTGAAATCGAAAAAGTTGCACCACAAATGACCTCATCGGATGCACCATAATATATATAAAGGGTATCTCCATCTATAATGTGTCCATTGGTGAAGACCACATTTCCGAAAAAACCGGTCAGCTCATAGGCGGCCTCAGGCTGTAAGATAGGTTCAATTGACCGAGCACGTACTATAGATGGATCATTCAAATCAAATAAAACAGCTCCCAGAGCATATCTGTGGTTAAAATCCGCTCCGTGATAAATCTCCAGCCAGCCATCTTTTGTTTTTATAGGTGCCGCACCAGCGCCTATTCTGGCACAATCCCACATACCGGGACGAGTTTTCATCACACACATATGCTGACCCCAATGTATCATATCAGGCGAAGATGCCTGCCATATAAAGTTTCCTCCAAGATCGATTCCTGATGGTCTGTGCAGGCAATAATATTTACCCCCAATTTTTTCTTCAAAAACAGCACAATCCTTATTATGCGGCGGTATGATCATGCCAACCCGATCAAAATTCATCCAATCTTTGGTGGTAATCATACCTACCCCAACACCAGATTCAGACACTTCAGTAAATGTCAAAACATATTGGTCTTCAATAAAAGTCACTCGACAGTCTTCTATACCGTAGGTTTCCAAAGCACCTTTACCAAAAATCTTGGTAGGAAAACCTTCAGGTTCATAAAATTTTATACCATCATCACTACATACCAGCCTGAGATGTGACATAGTGGATAAATACATTTTGCCTCTATAGGTGACCATTCGAGCATCCGACATATCCAGATCCGGATCATCCGTTGCATATTTTAAAATTTCGACATTGCCATTTTCGTCCAGAATAGGAAAAGATACAAAACCATCTTCCTGTTGTGGTCTTTCTGCTACCCTCAACAGTAACCAGGTTTTATTCTGAAAACTAAAGGCGCCTGGATTTAATACACATTCCACTTTCATTCCAGCCATACTTGGCTTTATGTCACTGGTTAAAATGATCGGATTTTCAGGAAATCTGATGCCCATGATGTCTGTTAATTTTGTCTGATGATGGTCAAAAAAAAACCAATCCAAGGTGTAATTCATATGATCCACCTTGAAAGTGAGGGAGAATGAAACTGAGTCACAGATTCCATTCTCCTCACAAAAAAAACATTAACTATCTTAAACCCAGAAAAAGCAATAAAAATTTACTGCAAGAAAAGCTGGGATAAATTAAACACTTTCCTATTCATCAGATTTTACTGAATTTTACAGAACCTATATTCTGTCCATCCACGATGAAGTTGACAAAATATAAACCACTTGAAAACGTCTGTGTGTCTAAAGTAATCTTACCTGAAAGCAAATCGCCCGCTGAAGGTGATAACCCATCCATTTGTCTGCCCATGTTGTCCAGAATTCTGATTTTTACATCATTTTTAGCATTAAAGGTATGACTGATATTCAGCACATTGGATACAGGATTTGGTGAAAGTTTTACATCTCCATATTCTATCAAAGCAAAATCCTTGATGCCTGTTGTGCCTGAATTGAACAATTTTGCTATCTCAGCAGGGGTCAATGCTTTGTTGTATATTTTGACATTGTCCAATGCTCCCTGAAAGTATTGACCACCTTCTATCGGATTGCTGCCGAAACACATAGGTCTTGCTGTACTGTTCAATTTTGTTGGTACTGGCTTGCTGTTGACAGGTTCACCATTGACATAGACGATGTTTTTTTCACCATCATGAACCATGGTCACAAACCACCAGAAACCTTTTACCATTTCATTGCCATCACCACTATCCATATCAGAAATAAAGGTAGGAAATTGTGTATTATTGCCATTGGTGGTCCAAACTATCTTAAGGTGTTGCGGCAAAGAAATTTTCCATCTTTGGTCCCAATGTCCAAAATCGATCACATAAGCTTCAGCAACGGATGTATTCTGGCCGTCGACGCGAATCCAAAAACTTACTGTAGTAAAATCTGATATCAAATGTACCGCATTACCTACCAACACTGAATCTCTGTCACCGTCAAACTTGATGTTTTGTTTTCCTGCTCCCAACGGATGTGTAGAAGCTTCAAACACTGGATTACCACCGATGACTCCATGATTGTTGTATGGAGTAGCATCATTGGCATTGCCATCAAAAGGATAATGAGCCACTAATCCTGCCTCACCAGTATCCAAAGGTTTGGTAGTACTTAAAGTTATTTCTGCAATTTCCGAATCATTACCGGAAAGGTCAAATGCGTAGATTTCAAAAGTATAGGCTGTTTCAGTATCCAAACCACCTATAAAAACGGATACGGCACTTTCTGCCAGAGAATCAAAAAATACACCATCTACCAATACTACATACCCTTCCAGTTTTCTGTCATCTACTGAAGGATTCCATGAAAGTAAAACAGAATTGGCTCCTGCATTGCCTTTAAGATCACCAGGTTTTGTTGGCGGAGTAGTATCAGGTGTCTCGTCCTGACCTGAAGTCACACTCAGCGTAGTGAACAATGACTCATTGCCTGCTGCGTCTATGGCTGATACACCAAACACAAAAGTAGTCAATGGTGTAAGATTGGAAATGTATGTATTAAGGTCTTCTACTGTACCTATAAGTGAGCCATCCTGATATACATTGTAGCCTGTGACTCCAACATTATCGGTCGCAAGAGACCATGAAAGGTCTATATTGGTAAAGTTGACCGTTGCAGTCAGATCCAATGGTGCACAAGGGCTTTCATCATCAGACTCAACAGAAGGAATCGATTGTAATACATAGAGTCCCAAAACTTCCTGAGCTGTCAATGCACGATTGTAAATCTGTACTTCGTCAAGCGCACCATCAAAATAATTTCCTTTATCAATAGGGTCATAACCTATACCAAATGGATGTGTAGTTTTATTGAGCGCACCAGAGTATGATTTTTCGTTGACCTGAGCTCCATTCATATAGATCCTGTCCATAGTGCCATCATGCGTCATCACCATATGTGTCCACTCCCCTACTTTCAATTCATTTCCGCCTCCTGAATCCATATCATTGCAGCAAGATGTAGCATGTGTAGTAAATACCGGCTTGCCATGTGATGGTAGAGAAATCTTCCATCTTTCCTGCCAGCCACCGTGAGAAAGCATATATGCTTCACCGGACGCAGGCAAAGCATTCACTTTGGCCCAAAAACTGATAGATGTAAAATCTGAAGCCAGTTGAGGAGAATTGGCTGCTTCTACAAAAGTGGATTTACCATCAAAAACTATTGCTCTATTTGTTTTGCCAAATCTGTCTTTGGTACTTACTGCATTACCGTAAGCATTGTTTTTGTAGGCTGAATTGTCATTTCTGGTATTGTCGAATGTATAATCCGCAACCAATTCTGAACTTACTGACGGTTCGACTTTTTGAACATCATACAAAGCAGCAATTTCCGTTGCACTCAATGCTTTATTAAAAATCAAAACATCATCTATACTACCATCAAAAAAACTACCATTGTCAATCGGATCAAAACCGATGCCCAAAGGAAACTTCGTTTTATTTAAAGCTCCGGAAGTTGCTTTTTGATTGGCTAAAACACCATTGATAAAAATCTGGTCATTGGTGCCATCATGCACCATAGCTACATGTGTCCATTCACCAACTTTCAAAGCATTGCCATCTCCTGAATCCATGTCACTGCAACAAGCTGTAGCGTGGGTAGTAAAAACGGGTTTACCATGGGAAGGTAAAGAGACCTTCCATCTTTCCTGCCAGCCTCCATTAGACATCAGATATACTTCTCCTGAAGCAGGAAGCGATGTAGGATTGACCCAAAAACTTATTGTTGTATAGTCAGATTGTAAAGCAATAGAATTGTCAGCAATGGCAGCACCGTGCAATGCATTGCCTGCCCAACCATGCCTATTGGCAGCAGCAGTAGCATCTAAGGCTATAGCAGCATTATTCCCAAACTGTGTATCATCGGCACCATCACCATTCAGAGAATAATCTGCTACTAAATCACTGACGGCTCCCGGAAATTGTGATTGAAGTGAATATAAGTCCGCAATAGCCTGATTTGTGAATGCATAATTGTAAATCTCTACATCATCCAGCACACCATCAAACCAGTTACCACCATCGATGACATTGTATCCGATCCCTAGTGGCTTTGTTGTATTGTTCAAGGTACCCACCACTACTTTTTCAGCAACCAGTACACCATTCAAAAATATTTTATTTTTGGCACCGTCATGTACCACTACTAAATGGGTCCATTGTCCGGGTTTCAAATCGTGGCCATCTCCGGAATCCATGTCAGAGATACCACCAGAATGATTGGTAGTAAATACAGGCTTGCCATGTGAAGGCAAAGAAATTTTAAGTCTTTCCTGCCATCCTCCATTGGATAAAATAAATACTTCACCGTTGGCTGGCAGATTGTTGACTTTTACCCAAAGGCTAACGGTAGTGTAGTCTGAATTTACATTGGCTGAATTGGCAGCGGTGACTTCTGAAGCAACACCATCCATTAATACTGCACTTTTGCCATAACCGAATCTGTCCGTTGTATAAGATGCATTAATCGCTTTTGCATTATTGCTAAAATCAGAGCCGTCAGTACCAAATTTGTCAAAATGATAAGCCGCTACTAAACCAGCAGGAGTAACCGGAGCCACAGATTGTGAAGCATATATACTTGCAATTTGAGTAGCTGTCAAAGCTTGATCAAATAACATAACATCATCCAGCGAACCATCAAAATAGTTGGCCTTATCTATAGGATCGTAACCGATTCCGAAAGGATGGCTTGTGGTATTTAAAGCCCCTGAATATGCTTTTTCGTTGACTAAAATACCGTTCATGTATATTTTATCTGAAGTACCGTCGTGAGTCATCACTACATGTCTCCATTCATTGACTTTTAGTTCGTTTCCGCCACCAGAATCCATGTCATTACAACAAGAAGCAGCATGTGTAGTAAACACCGGTTTACCATGGGCTGGTAAAGAAATTTTCCACCTTTCCTGCCAGCCACCATGGGATAAGATATATGCTTCACCCTGAGCAGGCAACGTTCTTACATTGACCCAAAAACTGATGGTCGTTGAAGCAGATTGCAATTGAGCTGCGTTAGGTACAGTCACTGCGCCTTGTTTGCCATCAAATGAAAAAGCACTATTGGCAAAACCAAATCGGTCCGCCACCAGGTTTGCACCATTGACAGAACCATGGTTATTGAAGGTTGAGCCATCCTTGGCGTGGCCCGAAAAAGTGTAAGATGCCACTGGTGTTTGAGCATGCAAGCCAAGTATACTTGCAAAAAACAGCAACAAATAATGTACAAGATGTTTCATATTCTGTGATTTAATGAATTAATAAAAACTATGATTTAATAAATTGAATACTTTGAATGATGTCTTTCCTGAGATTTCTGACCTGAATGATGTAGTTACCTGCAGACAATCCACTGACATCTATACTGGATTTTATTTTATTTCTCATTTCTATTTCTCTCATCTGGACACCCATCATATTTGAAATGGTCATAAAAACCATCTCTTCTTTCAGTGTGGAAATATCGAAAAACAAAGTGTGATTAGTAGGATTTGGGTAGATTTTTATTGCATCTGCAAGGCTGGTATTATTAACTTTTGTGGTAATGCTTTGCTGATACAATTTCTCTACTTCTACCGGATTAAGTGCGTAATCATATATCCTGATTTCATCTATGATACCTTTAAAATTATAATTGGCATCGGTAGGCAACATCTGACCTATCAATAATGGTAAAGAAGTGGATCGGATTTTACCTGTTTGTGTTTTAAATGTATTTATTTGATCATTAACAAATAACATCATCGTCTCTCCATCATAGGTTGCCACGATGTGATATATACTGTCTGTTTTCAAGATAAAATCAGTATCCAAGTCAACAATGCTATTTAAGGTATTGATGGTCCATCTAAGATTGCCCGATGGCGTTATTGATAATTTCCATCTATTTTGCCAGCTACCGTGTGATAATAAAAAAGTTTCTTTATCGGCTGCAAGATTGGGTTTACACCAAAGACTGAGCGTGATGCCATCCTGAAAATTGAGCATTGGCGTATTCTTTACTTCAATGTGTTGAGCCCCGCCATTAAAATAATAAGAACTTAAAGGTTTTCCATCAAAATCAGCTGTTAGAATGGCGCCTTTGGTTGTTCCATGTTGATCGTTTCCACTTTTGTCGTTCGCATTGCCATTGCAGGGATACCATGCGATCAACTTTCCTTCATCATCAAAATTTTTAACCAAAATTAATATTTGACCTTTGTTAGTTAGTCCTTTACCATCGTCCACGGTCACATTAATGGTATAAATGCCCTCAATATCCGGGGCTTTCCACGTGATGGTATTTCCTGTTCCAGTGATGCTTCCATTGGTAGATGACCAGCTATAAGCAATCAAATCACCATTTTCATCCGCTGCATTACAATAAATAGAGACCGTTCCATCCGTATTGATATATCGGCTATCTGCCGTAAGACTGTTTATAATCGGTGCCTTATTAATGATATCTACAACTTCTATTGTAATAGTCATACTATCAGCATTTCCATCATTATCTTTCACGATCACTTTGATATCCATTTTTCCCGTTGTGTTTGGCGCGGTCCAAATGACATCTTCTTTATCACCACTAATAGATCCATTGCTTGGTGACCAAATATATTTTAATGAATCAGAATCTAAATCAACTGACGTACAAAAAACAGTAGTTATTTTGCCTTTTTCTACCAGATAATTTTGGGCTTCCAGTGCTTTGATTCTTGGTTGATAGGTATAAGACATTTGGGTTTGATTATAATCCACCACTACACCATCTACTAGCATTTTATTTTTATCATACTTGATTTCGCCACCTGCCGGCGTGACTACCACCATCACTGCTTCTTTAGCAGGAATGATGATGCTGACTTGTCCGGTTTTGTTTTCTGACATCATCTTTTCAGATATCGCATCGTACATATCATGCTGACCAATTCCTACATCCAGCAAAACTGCTTTGGGTGTATCGTACGAATTGTAATACACATAGGAAGGATAAGATGCATCTGAGTAAAAATCTGTAGCGTTCAAATCTAGTTTCAGGATCTTGTCCACGTTGGTTTTGCTGACAATAGCTCCGAGATAGCCTACAGAAGAGCTACCATATATTGCTAAATTGGTGGAAGCCCATCCTCCACCTAAGGCATCACCTGTTGCATAAGGTGACAGATTCCCCACTTTTTGTTTCATGGCTTCATGTGCTATGACAGCATTAGGATCATAAACTTGTGACCAAACTTCGCCATCCTGCTGAGCTGCAGGCAAAAATCCCGGGTAAAATAATCTGGAAGCATTACTGAGATTGATCATCCATTTTGCAATAGATTTAGCAAATCTTTTATCATACCTTACCATTGGTACCAATGCTGCCGCTTGTTGCATACCATTCATCAGGAAAGCATAATCATTGCCGCCATCATTGGCTTCGCCTACCAACCCAGATACGTCCATGCTACCCCATTTTCCTACTATAGTTCCCCATCCTCTGAGTGGGCCACGATTAAAGCACCAATTGACCATCTTTTCGATGTTATAATTTGTTCCTATTTCCGCATTCATTTTGGCTGCCGCCAATACACCGTAAGGAAGTTGAAGTTCGTAAGATGGATTCGTATTCAGGTTATTTAGGAATTCCATGGACCATTCTGCTCCTTTCAGATATGCAGGATTATTTGTTTTTTTGTAAGCATGATAAAGCAACCAGCCAAATGTACCTGCTGCTTCCGGTTCTTTCACACCATTGGCATTGCCTTCCATGGTTTTAAAATTCCAGGCTCTGTAATTCATGCTTGCCGGAGACCAGGGAGTAGCTTTACCACCCATTTTTTGGGTAGCTGTCAGGAATTTATCCGCAACGGTTGTAAACTGATAGGTAGCTTCCGAATTAAATTCGGGAAAAAGATCATACAACTGATAAAAATATACATTGGGCATCACATCGTACCACCAATCGCCACCACTGCCTGCCGAACTATTGTTCAGATATAAGTTTTCACCATTGGCTTTATTGAAGAAATCCTGTGCCATTACCAGTCTGTCCAGACCATACATATTTCTGATATCCTGCCCTGACAATGCAGCACCTACCAAAGATGGCAACACATTGATCCCTTCAGAATTTTGAGTCGATTTTGTACCCACATAGGTGTGAAGTCTGATCTGTTTTTGATTCGGATAATTGATCCCATTGGCAGTATATGTCACTAAAGGTAAATATTGGCCACTTTTATCCTTGTCATAGATGAATGAATCATATTTCATGGCTACACTTTTCCAGTCTCTCATATTGTATGGAGCAGGTTGGTCGGGCATAGATGCTATACGTGGTATATTTATTTGACTTTGCTGCGCAGCTATCCATTTGGCTAAAATCAGACAAAGAAGAAGCAATATAAGTTTGAATGATTTACCCATTAATAGCCTGCGTTTTGGATGAGTGAAGGATTTAAATCTATTTCGGTTTGTGGCAATGGAAATACTTCATGTTTGCCTTTTTGAAAACCTGGTAAAAGGTCTCCAGCTATACCCCATCTGACCAAATCAAAAAAACGATGTAATTCAAAACCTAATTCTACCTTACGTTCATTTCTAACGGCTTGTCTCACCACATTTTGATCTGTAGACACGATGGCTGGCAATGCAGCGGGATTGGTAGATTGTGCTCTTGCTCTGGCTCTCACTATTTCTAAAGGCACCAATGCTTCTTGCATTCTACCTAATTCTGTGTACGCTTCAGCCTCCCACAACAATACTTCAGCAAATCTGATGGCCGGATAATTGATATCACCATCTGCTTTCTGGGTTAGCTCAGCATCCGCTTGTAAAAATTTGCGGGGTGAAAAGGTAGTACTGGAAAATGAATTTTTATATATCAATCCAAAATACGGATCATTATTCATCGCAACTGTAAATTTTAATCTTGGATCATTGGTTTCAAATGACTGAACATAAGATGGCGTAACTTCTGCAAATCCATAGCCCAAAAACTTTCTGGATGCCCACCACTGATTGAGAAAATTGCCTACTCCGAGTTCCAGATTAGTGTGCTGTATTTCCCAGACCGACTCGCTATTATTTTGGGTCAATTTTTGGAAATTTTGCCTGTAATCACTGATAAGTTTATATACATTTAAGGCTTTAATTTCTGATACGTATGTGATAACTTTGTTATAATCCTTTTGATACAAACTGGTCTTGGCAGCCAATGCCAATGCAGCACCTTTAGTAGCCCTTCCTATATTGTCTGCTGTATGATTAATCGGTAATAAGGTAGCTGCTTTTTCACAATCTTTTAATATCTGGGCGTAAATAACATCTTTGGTACTTTTTGCAATTTTCAACTGATCAGGCGGTGTCACTTTAAGATACATCGGTACATCTCCAAATACCTGTGTCAATAAAAAATAATAATAAGATCTAAGGAATAAGGCTTCACCCATTATTCTGTTTTTTGTTAACTCATTGAAGCTTATTTTTTCGAGATTATCCAATACCAGATTGCATTGAGTGACCCCTTTGTACTGGAGTTTCCAAAAATCATTGAGTTCTTCTGTTCTGGGTGTGTAGGTAAATGATTCCATCTCAACGATGCCTGGTCTGGAACCATCGCCACCCGGAATGGCTGCATCACCTGTCACTTCCGCAAATGCCCAGTAAAAGTTGTTGTTTCCGTTATTAAAAAGCAACGGGCTATAGGCAGCATTTACTGCCTGCACTGCATCCGCTTCATTTTGAAAAAAAGACCCTGCATCCAGAATGGCAATGGGCTCTTTATCAAGAATACCTTCACAAGCTATCAGTTGGAAAATCGAAACAAAAAATATAATTTTTAATGTGTGTTTCATAATGATTCATTTTAGAAAAAATCTGCCACACATGGTGACCCTTTATATCAGGATTGGCCTTACAAACCAATATTTATTTACATCAAATACTAAAATTCTACTTTTACACCAGCCACAAAAGTACGTGGAGCAGGTACTGTGCCCCAGTCAATACCAACAGCCAAATCAGATGATAGTCCAAGCCCTCGGGTATCATTGGCATTGGCCTGAATCTCAGGATCTAAGCCCGGATATTTGGTAAAAGTAAAGGCATTTTGAACTGTTAAAAATACCCTGCACGAAGTGATCTGTTCTACACCCAGTACCTTTTTAAGATTATACCCCAAAGATATATTTCGCACTCTCATATAGGATCCATCATACAGAAATCTGGTGGATGGTCGTCTATTTCCATTTCTGTCATCCAGACTTACTTTAGGTATATTGGTATTGGTATTTTCAGGTGTCCATCTGTTCAGAATGTCTGCGTAAGAATTGAATCCTCTCGATTGGGTTTCGTAAGCAAAATTTCCAAATAAGAAATAAACATCATTGCCTTGTACCCCTTGAAACATCACTGAAAAGTCAAAATCTTTCCAGTTGACACCACATTGCATCCCATAAGTAAAATCAGGAAATGGATTACCTAAATGCGCTCTATCCTTGTCATCTATAATATTATCATTGTTGATATCCCTGAACTTGACATCACCGGGACGGGTATCTTTGGTTTGGAATGGGCTGGCTTCTATTTCTTCCATGGACTGAAAAATACCTTCCATGTCCCAAAGGAAAAAGGATCCGATAGGTCTGCCAGGTTCAGTTTTGGTCAATGGGCCATCAGATAGGCCAAACCCACCCAATATTGGTTCACTTCCTGCTATAGAAGCCACTTCATTTTTTACAATCGAAATATTGGGGCTGATAAAATAACTGAAATCTTTTCCTGATGATCGGTAAGAAAGGGCAAATTCCATCCCATTATTGACAATAGATGCTGCATTGACAAAAGGAGCTCTTTGTGAGCCGCCAGACTGAGGTATAGGCACTCTCACTAAAACATCTTCAGATTTTTTGCGATAAAAATCAGCAGCAAAAGTGAGCTTATCATTCCAAAGGCCCAAGTCAAAGCCTATATTGGACTGCGTACTGGATTCCCACCGGATACCACTATTGCCTGTTTCAAGAATGGTAGCTCCAGTGACAATCTTGTCTCCAAAAGCATACACCCGCTCACCGATACTGACCAGCGAACTGTAAGGATACACACCAATTTCCTGATTGCCTAGTTTACCCCAACTGGCCCTGATCTTTAATTCAGATATATGAGCATTGTCTTTTAGGAAGCCTTCATTGGACACCAACCATGCTGCTGAAATGGATGGAAATACGCCCCACCTGTTGTCTTTCCCGAATCTGGACGAACCATCTTTTCTGAGTGCACCACTAAGCAAATATTTATTATCATAATTATAAGACGCAAGTCCGAAATATGATACCAAACCCCATTCCGTAGCGATACCTGAAACACCAAGGTTTTTAATGTCTTCGGCCACAGAAGTACTCAAATATCTGAAAAGCGGATCAGTTCTCCTGAAATTATTGGCAGAAGCGCCCAGATAGTCGATGTGATTTTGTATTGCCTCAGTGCCTATGAGCATAGACGCCTTATGCTTCCCGACCTTTTTTTCGTAATTTGCAGTGGAGTTCCAGGTTAAGGTTTGATTAAATATTCTACCTTCATTCAGTGATGTTGGATTATAAATCGCGGCAGACAAAAATTCTTTAAATAATTTTTCTTTTTCAAAACTAAAATCGCCACCTAGTGTAGTCCGTACTTTGAGTCCTTCCAAAAGATTTATCTCAGCAAATACGTTTCCAAAAATACGACTGCGGTCTATATGCCAATCTGTCTGATCTATGAGCACCAATGGATTGGCATTTCCATCACCATATAATAAAGGATCTCCGAGCAAAGATGTTACATTTATATCCGAACCATCTTTATTTTTGCCTGAAAAAACGGGAGCTGCTATCAATGCAAATCGAACAGCACTCAATTCGTTACCAGGGCCAAAACCATCACCCGATGAGCCTATCACTTTTCTGGATGTATGACCAAACGACAGATTATTGCCTATTCTAAACCATTTATTGCCGGTTTCACCATTGATTCTGACCTGATACTTTTTAAAACTCTGTCCACGAAAAATGCCATCCTGATCCTGATAATCGCCGGAGACATAAAGGTTGCTTGTCTCATTTCCCGTCATGGCAGATATTGAGTATTGCCTGATCGGCGCATTGGAAAAAACTTGATCCAGCCATCTGACGTCGGGTAAGGTGTCCAAAATAGCAGGATTATAGGTCGACAATTGATTGGCCGGATTTCTTAATGTATTGGCATTGGTAATGGCTTCATTTCTTATGGTGAGATAATCACGGGCATTAAGCAATTCAGGGAGTTTGATCGGAGTTTGAAGACCATTGGAAATATTGACTGAAAAAATCGGTTTTCCTGATTTACCTCTTTTGGTGGTGATGAGTACCACACCATTGGAAGCTCTTGATCCATAGATGGCTGCAGATGCGCCGTCTTTCAGCACTTCAATAGATTGGATATCATTGACTGAAAACATATTGATGTTGCCTGACGTAGGTATCCCATCTATGATGAATAAAGGATTGTTATTGCCCAATGTACCTGCACCTCTGATCCTCACCGCCATATCATCGCCAGGAGAACCGGTCACTTGAGTGACAGAAATGCCGGGTGCTTGTCCCTGTAGTGCCTGCTCTACGCCGGAAACAACCAATTTTTCAACATCTCTCGATTTGATGGATGATATAGCGGTAGAAACGTCAGATCTTGTCTCTCTTCTATAGCCGGTAACAATAATGTCTTCGAGAATTTTTGAATCCTGTTCCATGACTATATCTATTACCAATTTGTTTCCCACAGTCACTACCTGAACGGCATAACCTAAATAATTAAACACTAAAACTGATGCTGTGGAATTGACCTTTAAGGAGTAGCTTCCGTCGATATCTGTGATGGTACCATTATCAGTATTTTTTTCGGCAATAGATACACCGATCATAGGTTTACCATCCGTCTCTTTCACCATTCCTTTTATTATGGTAGATTGAGCCATCACTACCCCTGAAATTAAAAGCAATGAGGACACGAATAAACAACTAATGATACTACGATAATGGGTATTACTAAAAATATTAAATTCTATCATCATCTATTATTAAAATATTATTCTCATGCAGCAAATTTATATCATTTAATATCGGAGAAATGATACTATTATGACAATATTCAATACTTTTATGAATTAATAGAAAAACCATTTATTGTCAACGCAAATTTATTTCACAATACTTCATTCTATTTGCTTTTTGTAACTTAATATAAAATTATTCATCATGAATGTATTTCGAGAAAACACACCGCTCAAAGACAATGATATTTGTGTAGTTTTGGATTCGTCCAATAACGGATTTGACTACCCTATCCATAACCATCCTGAAGTAGAAATCAATCTTGTGATCGGTATGTCAGGAAAGCGGATAGTTGGCGACTCAACAGAAATATATCAAGAAAATGATTTGGTCATTCTTGGACCATATCTATATCATAAGTGGTATGGAGACGATGAGATGCTGAACAAAAACAAACCATACCGCGTGATCACGATACAATTTGATTCAAAACAGTTTTCTACTAATATGATGATGAAGGATAGTTTTTACGGCATCCGCAACCTGCTTAAAGAGTCCATGCGTGGCATACAATTTACGGGTAAGACCTTTGATGCAGCTCGAAGAATCATGATCGAAATGACAGAAAATAAAGGTTTTGAAAATACCATTTCATTTTTAAAATTGCTGGATGTACTTTCCAAAGGTCAGGACAGACGATACCTTACGCTATTGGAATTCGAATCACCTGGTCCAAAGGCCAACAATCATCGTATCCAAATTGCCTATGCTTATATCCTGCAACATTACTCCGATCCTAATTTTAAACTGAGTGATGTCTCAGAGCAGGTCCAAATGACAGAAAATGCTTTCAGTCGCTTTTTCCAAAAACAATCTTTCCGAAGTTTCAGTGATTTCCTGATCGATCTGCGTCTGGGTAAAGCCTGCAAACTCATCCTGGAGTCTGACAAAACCATCAGTGAAATAGGATATATGTCCGGTTTTAACAATCTGGCCAATTTCAATCGTCTTTTTAAAAAATACCGCAAATATACACCCAATGAGTTTCGCAAAAAGTATCTTCAGGATGGTGATTTTGCCTGGGATGATCAAGTGACACCATGGCAATTTGTCCCTTCTGATTCTCAAAACAATGAAATTGTGAAACCTATGATTTATTCTACCAGGATTTTGCACCTTTGACTTATTTGATAAAAAATGTCATTGTTGAATGTAAAATGACAGCAAAAAATTTCAAATGCCCGGCTATAAAGTGAAGTAAAAAAATAATGCAGCATTATATTCATATTTTATATAAAATGACCTTAGATATGTTTTACTTCACTAAAGCGATACTACCTGATCGATTTTCTATTTTCCCATCTGATTTAACCATTTGAAGGAGAAAAGTATACACATTATTTTGGCAAGCGATACCTCCTATCTTTCCATCCCAACATACTTCTTCGCCGCTTTGGTTGTATAATTGATTGCCCCATCGATCATAGATCTGTAGTTGTTGCATCACGATACATGTTCTTTTTAAACTGCACCAAGTATCATTATTATTATCATCATTTGGAGAAAAAATATTAGGAAAAATTAAGAAACAATCTTCTATAACGGTAATGTTGATACAAGTATCAGCTGAACAACCATTCAAGATACCATTGACACAATAAATGGTGGTTTCTACAGGTTTGGCAACAGGATCGAAACAATCCGTGCAAGACAATCCTGTGCCCTGTGTCCATGTGTAAACTTTAGCTCCTGTCGCCATCAATTGGATGGACTCACCCGATGAGACCGTAGCATTTGTAACGTTAATATTTAGGATGGGTTTTGGTGAAACAGTGACTAAATATGAAGTGGAATCCTTACAACCATTCATGTCTGCGATGAGTGTATATGTTGTATTTAAGATAGGTCTTACTGTGATAGATGAGGTGATAGCATTGGTACTCCATAATAAAGTGCCTGATGTCGGCGTCTGTAGTGAGACTTCTTCACCTTGGCAAATTTCCTGATCACCGGTGATGATAGCCAATGGTTTTTGTTTCACTTCGACGATGACTTGTCTCGTACCGGTACAACCTGACACATCATTGACCGTAAGTACATAATTACCATTTGAGCTATCATTTGTTAAAGAAATGGTTGGGTTTTGTAATGATGATGTAAATCCATTTGGTCCATTCCATACAAAATTGATGCCCCCATTGGCCATCAGGCGTAACGTGTCACCTTCACATATTGGACTATTGGATGATACTGTGACATTCAATTGGTCCGTCACAATTACTATTGTTGACGCAGAAGTAGTACAACCGTTTTGTCCTGTTACTAGTACGGTATATGTACCATTATTGGCAGGATTTGCATTACTTATAGAAGGATTTTGAGCAATGGAAGTAAAATTATCAGGACCTTGCCACAAATAGCTTACACCACCTGACAATTGGAAAGTGATGTTGCCTCCATTGCATACTGGGCTATTGGAAGATATAATAGCCATTGGGTTTGGTCGGATCACCATGTTTGTTGTTTGCGTCCCTGTACAACCACCTGCTGCTGTTACTGTCACTGTGTACGTTCCACCATTTTGATTGGCCGCATTATTGATGACAGGATTTTGGAGATTACTTGTAAACCCATTTGGGCCTGACCACTGATAAGCATTACCTCCGGATGCCATGAGGTTTATTGGGTTTCCGGTACAAACCGGGCTATTGGAAGTACTGGTCATAGTGGGAATAGGATTGACGATGACAGAAACTGACGACGTCCCTGTACATCCACCGGCTGCTGTTACCGTCACTGTGTACGCACCTGTATTTTGAATGGTAGCATTATTGATGATAGGGTTTTGGAGATTGCTAGTGTAGCCATTTGGACCTGACCATTGGTAAGATACGCCACCTGAAGACATCAGATTTAATGGATTGCCAGTACATATCGGTGAATTGGAAGTGCTAGATATTGTCAGCGTGGGATTGACGATGACAGAAACTGACGACGTCCCTGTACATCCACCGGCTGCTGTTACCGTCACTGTGTACGCACCTGTATTTTGAATGGTAGCATTATTGATGATAGGATTTTGGAGATTGCTAGTGTAGCCATTTGGACCTGACCATTGGTAAGATACGCCACCTGAAGTCATCAGATTTAATG
>JBBRVQ010000081.1:0-18465 GCA_038246735.1 Chitinophagales bacterium | reverse complement strand
GCCTGTGCTTTTTGCCTTGATCTTGAAAAAAATAACTGCCATTATAATTTAACTTTTTATCTTGACAGAGCTCTAGTGCGACTCAAAGTTATAGTTTTTTAAGTATTCAAAGATCGATTTGAAAAAAAACTTTCTGTACTTGGATGTAGTACCAGCACATTCAAAACTATGTAAGGCATAACTTGTCCCGACATCATCAGGATCGTCAACAAATTACTCCAATTTGAAAGTCGAGTGTACCCATGAAACTGCGAGCATTACTGAAGTAAAACTGCAACATATATTTCCAAAAAAAAATATAAAGCAGCTTAAAGAAATAATATATCTAGCAATATACAAATAAAATTTTGTTTTCACTACGTAAGAATCATATTTGCAAACGTATAAAAATCTAACCTAGTGTACTCAACTTTAGGCCGGGCTACCATGGCTGAACGATCTAAAAGAGTGAAGTATAAGAATATCTCAGGTGATGAAACTACTAAAGTGTCTGCAGGTTCAACCGTGTTTTGCAGACTGGTTTATATTTCGGTGTCTGCGATATACCAATCATTGCTTCACGCAAAACAAAACAAGTAGTGATGGGAACAATGTAGATGGTAGTACTTTGAAAATCTTAGTTGTTAAAGGCTGACATTCTTTCGCAATGATTCAACTGTGAACTTAACAGCATCGAAATTACTTGTAGGATTAAATTTAAAGCGGGTTAAAAATTTTGAAAAATCGCAATTATAAGTTCTATCAAACTGATACATCATTTCGGGCATTTCTCTCATTATTGGAATAAATATTCCTAATAATTTAAGACCCCATATTGGCAATACCATTACCTAATCGGATGTTTTCATTTTTGTAGCGAATACTTTAACCCATTCTCTTCCAGTAATAGCATTCATATCAAGGGGAAGATTCCAAAAATGATTATATCCGTCCGATGTGTTACCAAGAATAGGAGTATTTTTTGCAAGATCAGGGGTATAGCCCATCGTATGAATTACATCAGCATTACAAAACCATTGTGCTGTTTTACCTTTAACATGATTACATTACACCAAATTCAACACTAAGCTGGTCTCTTTTTTACCTGGTCCAAAAAAGTCTGGTGATC
Source organism: Chitinophagales bacterium (assembly GCA_038246735.1). Classification (GTDB taxonomy): domain Bacteria; phylum Bacteroidota; class Bacteroidia; order Chitinophagales; family Saprospiraceae; genus OLB9. The sequence continues at coordinate 17,357 of JBBRVQ010000081.1, read as the reverse complement.
TTGCAATGATGGCTTCAAGTTTTCCTTTCTCAACATTTTCAAGAATGTGCTGGTCAACAAATGCACTTACTTCTCCCTTTTTACTACTGGGGCTTATTGGCGAAAGTTCTGTGATATGTTTTACGTTATCGCGCCCTATGGCATAAATATTATCGAAAAAAACCAGATTTGTTTTGTATTTTATGCAAGCTTCCACCACATTTTTAATTAAGGCAGCCCACTTTTCTTTCTATATTTTGGTATTATAGTCGTAACCTAAGGTCAAATAGCATATTTCGCTATCTTCAAATGCTTTGCTTGCCTGACTTTTTACAGAAAGGTCGGCCGAAAATAAGCTATTACTATCGTTTACCTTTTTCGGATTTCTACTAACAATTCTAATGGCAGAAGTGTATTGTTTTAGTGCCTTAACTAATTTAGCTAGAATGTTGTCTTGTAAGAAAGGGAAACTTTGGTCTACATAGCCAAACAGAATCTAGGTGTCCGACCAAAATATTACAAATAGCAGAAAAAATAATTATAATTAAAACTTTCGATCGCATAAAACTTCGTGTGGCATAAATGAATTACAAAGAATTAAGGCTATTTATGTAACAAAAACCTACAAACTCACATCCAGAGCATACACAAGATACCACTTATTATTAATGAGTTCGAATCTGTATTCAGAACTAAATCCAGAGTTTTCGAGCCAGAATTTTTGATAAAAAGTATTTTTACCTTTCTTGTATTCTGTTTTATATAATTTTGTGTCTACATCATAAATTTCTACTTTCATTAAACCCCAGTTTTTTTTTGTCCACTTTTTACGACCGGATTCATCTACCATAGCTCCGCCTAAAGGAAATTTTAATCTCGTCAGTTGAAAGGATTCATCTTTGTGAAACCTGTTGTAGAATTCATCAAAATTTTCAACGATATTTTCATCAACAGTCTTTTTTTTAAATATGCCACAACTTGCCACAAGGCAACTGCAAAGAATAATGATGAACATATTAGTAACTTTTGATAAAGGGCTTTTCATATTTTTAAGTGCTTAAAATCATGTTGACCATGGGGGGAATGTTTCAACAATGTCCCAATAGCATATAGATTATTATAAACACAAGAACTGATCCAATACAGCCGGTTCCCCATTTTGCTGCGCCTGCTCCGGCGATGATTGTTTTAAAAAAACTGTTCATAAGATTTTTTGGTTTTAAAAACAGGCATCACTTAACTTTTGAAGAAAAATAATGCCTGTTATTTTAATGGATTTTCTATAGTTCACTTCAGGTTAAAGCGTAGAAATAATTTTGTGCATCTCTTCCTTAGTTTTACCGAGTTTGATTTGCAACTTTCCCATCATTTCGTCTTTTTTACCTTCTGTAAAAAGTAGATCGTCATCTGTAAGCGTAGCAAATTTTTGTTTAAGTTTCCCTTTTTGCTCTTCCCAGGTTCCTTTTAATTCTGTAGTGTTCATGATCATTATGTTTACTTGCGAATACGTTTTCACAGAACAAAGATATGGGCTTTTGAGCCGGAACACGTTACATTTATCTAGGGATTATTTGTATAATTCACAGTAAGTATGGCAAACCAGACAGAACACTACATGCCAATAATCATTGTAAGCATAATGCAATTGGATATCATGCATTTATAGCGGAAGAGCATCATCGCGAGAAACTTTATTATTTAACGTATAACTTTAAAATCTTTTGATTCCCAACACCTTCAATCAGTAAAACTTAAGAAATCAATGATATAAGAATATTAGCTCTAGAGGTTATTATAACATTTAAAATCACAAATTCTCCAATCTCAATACCCCTCTCGGACATACTGCACTACATATGCCACATCCTACACATGATGCACGCACGATGTCTTCTTGTCGCTGTGCATAAGCTTTGACATCAATGCCCATCTCGCAGTAGGTGGAACAATTGCCGCAGGAGATACATTGGCTGCCATTGGTGGTGATACGAAATTTGGAAGCGATGATGTGCTCCTTTTTAAGTACTGTAAACTTAACCTTCATACGCTGGATGATGCCCAGATAAGCTGCCATCGGACACCCAAATCTGCACCAAACTCGGCTACCCATCAATGGGTAAAAACCGACACCAACTACGCCAGAAAAAGTTGCACCAATAAAAAATCCGTACCAACTGCTTAGCGTGCCACTATCAATCAAGAATATATTTCGTATCCCCGTAAATCTGGCAACCAATACGGCGATAGTCATAAGGGTGACAAAGACCAATATGCTGTGGATTAGCCAACGCTCGATCTTCCAGGCTTTGAGAGACTTGTCTGACAGATGACGGAAAGGATCTCCAGCTGTTTCTGCCAATCCGCCACATCCGCATACCCATGAGCAATACCATCTTTTTCCATAGAAATAGGTCAATACTGGTGTGATAACTAAAAATGAAATGATGCCCCAAAAAATCATGAAATAACCAAAAGTACCTGCAGCCAACATCGCATCTATATTCCAGTCGAAAAAGAAGTAATAATTGAGTGGCCAGATATTTTTGAAATCGTAGTATGGTTTGTTTAGGCTTTGCATGATCTCAGGAAGTATAAATGCGATCGCTGTCTGAAAGAACATGATAGAAATCGTTCTGTATACCTGATACCGGCTGTGTCTATACTTGTATATAAATTTGATTCCTAATAATAAAATCGTCAGTGTGTAGATGGATCCATATACAAACCATTGACTCGCAGGTTTTCCTTTGAGCATCATACTAAATGGGTCAAAAAGTCCTACCAATCCAGTATTGGCAGCGCCTTCGCTTCCTTGTCCTAGCAGATGTGGGTACCAATAAAGTAAAACATAAAATCCCGTCAAGAAAATACCCAACATCCAAGCTAAAGCACCCCGAGATGTTAGCGATGTGGAATAATTATGGTTATTTTTTATCCCAGGTAATGTTCCCTTGTATTGTTCGTAAGTGTACCCTAACGATCCTACTGTAACCAATCCGATAGATGACCAAAGCCATAGACTAGCATCTTCAGTCTTAAAACTCAACCAATAAATCAACTGGAGTAGAAAACCTACAGAAACGAATGATAGTGCCGCCTTCTGAGTAATACTCATACCATCGGAATGGTGGTGCGCTGCGATGGAAATGGATTTGTATGGTTGCATTCTTGATTACTTTTATTAATTATTCAATAGTGAAATCTGCATTTTATGATCAAAACTCTGTCATCATAAACTTTATATACCAATCTATGCTTATCATTAATCCGTTTAGATGCCAAGCCTGTCAGATTTTCTTTGAGATATTCTGTTTTCCCAATACCACTAAATGGGTCTCGAAGGATTTCTGTAATGAGTTTATTTAATCTTTTTAACATTGCTTCATCGTTAAGTTGCCAATATAAATAATCACTCCAACCATCGCCATCCCAACTCAAAATTCTTTTCATTCTTCGATTAAATCTTGAATAATATACTCACCCTTTTTGTCTCTATCAATGGCAGCTTCAAGACTTTTTCGATTGGCTTCCGTGGATAATAAGTATAAAGTCTCCTGCCAACTATTGTACTCTTCTAATGAAATAATAACAGCATTAGTACTACCACGATTGATTACATATACTTCTTGGTCTTCTGATACCTTATCTAGAACTTCCTTAAGGTTGTTTCTTAAAATTGAATAATTGATTACTTCCATGATGACTTATTTTAGTACTTATTAACGTACGTTTATTCATAAAGGTTCAAAATTTAAATTTGATATATATTGGTTTGTAATCTTAATAATTTAGCCTATTCTTAAAGTAAATTTGATTGCAAAAAATTTCATTTGATTAATTGTACATCGTATTGGAAAAATATCTTATCTTCTGACATCATCAAAATATTTTCTCCTTGAGCTTGTACGATCAACATTCTATCGAATGGGTCATTGTGTATTAACGGCAAATCTTTTAATAATATACTGTGTTTGCTTGTAAACGACAACTCTTGAAAACCCTGTTTGATACATAAATCAACCATATCATCTGGATATCTTAATTTATTCTTAGATGCTTTTATGGCCATTTCGGCTATCGATATCGAACTGAAATATATTATATTTATTGGATTAACAAGCAAATCAATATACTGACTTCTTAATCTTTTGCTATCTTCCAAAAACCATATTAATATATGTGTGTCCATTAATATTTTCATTCTGGGAATATTTCAGATGAATCAACTGCCTCAATTATTTCTTCATCTGCATCCCAGCAATCTTCACTTGACCAGATTTTACCTTTTAATGCACCCGGCCTTCTTTCTATTACATTTTTTTTGTAAGGAATGATTTCCACTATAGGTTCATTATTTTTGCTTATGATAATTTTTTCGCCTGAGATTACTTTTTTTACTAATTCAGATAATCTGCTTTTAGCATTATGCATATTTACTATTTCCATTATTAAATATTTAAAGTTAGCTAAGTTAGCTAAGGTAACAATTATTTTATTTTTTAAGTTTCAGATCTCACCTTTTACATAAAAGAAAATTATATGATCGCATCACCCAAACAAAAACTTCTCCACTAAACTCAACTTTCTTTTACCCTTCAAGGTCAACGACTTACCACTTTTTTGATTATACAATTTCACAAATTCACCTTCATATTGATCAAAAAACTCGGGATCAAAATTGGCCAATGAAAGGTGTTCTAGGACTGTTTCTATATTTGTTTTGTCGGCAATCCACTTCTCACACACCGCATGTCTGTATCTGATGCCCATGAGATTGAATCCTGTGACATCCCCATTCGATGTTTCATAATTGATACGGATGGCTTTATTTTCTGATGGATGTTGCCAATATAAAGAAGTGATATTCTCTGGTGTTACTGCTGGAATGTCTCCATACACTTGGTATTCGATATCAAAAAACTTGGCAGAATTGAACCATACACCTGGAGTATATTTTGTCGGATTATCACAAATGGTCTGGGCCAATGTTTTACCCATCATCCTTCCCGTGTACCATACGGCTTCTATAGGTCTTCTGCCCGGATTTGGAGTAGAAATCTCTACGCAGTCACCTAGAGCATATACATCTTCTGCTGATGTTTCGAGGTATTCGTCGACTAAGATACCTCTATTTATAGCAATTCCTGATGGCTTCACAAAATCAATATTTGGGCTTACTCCTACCGTAAGACCAACAAACTGACAGTCGATCTCTTCACTTGAATTTTTACAAATCATAGATGATACGCTACCGTCCTTACCTTTGATTTCAAGCAATTCTTCATTCAATCTCAGATCAATGCCATGAGCGTAAATATGATTATTGACCATCTGAGATTCTTCTGGCGGCAATACTATATTCCAGAAACTAGACTCCCGTACTAAGAATGTCACTGGAATATGTCTGCTATGAAACATCTCCGCCATCTCAATTCCTATCAATCCGCCACCGACAATAACTGCCTTTTTGATGCCCAGTTTTGAAGCAGCTTCCATACGCTCTAGATCTTGAAAATGATACAATCCCTGCACACCATTCAAATCCTGGCCAGGCCAACCAAATTTATTAGACTTGGAACCTGTGGCTATGATCAGTTTGTCGTAGTGCAACTTATCACCGTTTTGAAGCATGATCAACTTCTCAGCAGTATCTATATGTTTCACCCAAGCCTTCACAGTATTAATTCGATTTTTGCTCCAAAACCAATCTTCATACAACTTCGTATGCTCAAACTTCATGTGGCCCATATAGATATACATCAGCGCAGTACGCGAAAACGGATAGTCTGTTTCGCTAGAGATCATCGTAATTTCGTGATCGCTGTTTTTTCTGATATATCTGGCGGCTGTCGAACCCGCAATACCATTACCTATGATGATGATGTGCATTCTAGAATTATTATAAATGTATTAGAAGAATCTCTTTAGTTATGAATTATTTATTTATACCACTTTCAATTCAAAACTTAAACCTAAGGCGTGTGCTATTTGTACAAGATTGGAAATTCTAATGTCTTCGCCATTTTCTATTCTTGAAATATAAGGTCTTTGCTTACCGACTTTCATCGCCAATTCTTCCTGACTTAATTTAAGCTCTTTGCGCCTTTTTTTCAGGACTTCACCAAAATAATATGCATACGCTTCTTCCTTAAATCCATCTCTTTCAGGAGTTCCCTCTTTACCAATTTTATTATCCAAGTAAATGGAAGCATCTATTAACTTATTCATTGTTCTTTACTTTTATATTTTAACATTAAGGTCTTAGCTATTTCTATTGCTTTAGGATAATCTTTAGTAGACTTTTTAATAAAACCATTTAACAATAAAACACTTATACTTTCCGCAAAATTTTCATGGTCATAGGTAAAAAGCATTATTCGGAATTCCTGATTTAACTTGATTCTTAACTCATAAAACGGAGTGCCTACTAATTTTTTAACAAATTCTGAATGAACTACTTGTTGATCTATCAGAATTTGAAGTAAATATTGAAACTTTTTACCTACTTTCATATCATTCGAATGTATGAAATTCAAACATTCTTCTGAAATTAAGACTTTTCCAATTTATGATATGTAACGAATAAGTAACAATTAATGTAACGAATTAGTTTCATTACTTTACTAAATCCTTGACTTTAGCCAATGTCCTTTCCCTCCTAGGGATACTTTCTGCCCTCACATAACCCTGATTGGGATTCCGTTTTACGAAATCTTGGTGATATTCTTCAGCTTCATAAAACTTGTCATATTTTACCACTTGAGTGGCAATAGGTTTAGAATATTCTTTTGCTATTTCCGCTATTTTAGCTTCAATGATGGCTTTTTCTTCATCATTAGAATAAAAGGCTATCGTCCGATACTGCTCACCTCTATCTGGTCCTTGACCATTTACGATCGTGGCATCAATAGAAGCAAAAAATACCCTAACTAAATCTTTATAAGAAATAACATTTGGATCATAATATACCTGAAAGGCCTCTGCATGACTTGTCCTGCCTCCGCCCACTGATTCATAAGTAGGGTCAGTTTCTTTACCACCGGAGTAACCGGAAATGACTTCGGATACGCCTTTGATACTTTCAAATATAGTTTCCGTACACCAAAAGCAACCACCAGCAAAAGTAGCTACAACAGTTGTTACCCGCGCCTTCTTTGGAACAAAAAGCATTCCGTCCCCGTCTATGCAATACCTCAATCCCGTTGGCTCAGGACCATCATTAAATACATGTCCTAAATGGCCGTCACATCTTTGGCAAGTCAAAGCATTTCTCTCCATGCCCAAACTATTGTCCGCTGCTACATTGAGACTTTTTTTGGAGTAAGGTTGAAAATAGCTAGGCCAACCTGTTCCTGAATCAAACTTGGCATTGGATGAAAATAGTGGGTTTTTGCAACCTGCACAAATATAGGTACCTTCTTCTTTGACTTCATACAACGCACTGCTGAAAGGACGTTCTGTACCATGTTCCCTTAGAATATAATACTGCTTTGTGGTAAGTGACTTTTTCCATTCAGCGTCTGATTTTACTACCCTTTCTGTCCAAGTGGTGTCTAAAATGGTATCGTCACTTTCCATTTTTATGGAAGACGTGCTGGCTACTTTTTTGTTCTGCTGTGCACAAGCGCTGAATGCTATTAGTAAGCAAGTAATTGAAATAAATCTTATCATGATTCTAACTTATTTTATTTTTTCTCGTTTAATGCCCAATCATATTCTTTAAAAACAACAACTGCATTTTTGTTTATTTTAGTTGCACTATATTTACTTATGAAGGTAGGTATATCTCCAAAATCCACAGCATACCAATCAAAAATCTTTGAAAGCGACAATTTTGAAGTTGTGATCTTTTGATATTTTGTATTATGGATAAACTTTTTTGTGACAGCTTCCAATTGAGTATCTAAGGTTTTGGCAAAAAATGCGCCGTTCAGTAGCGGAGGACAAGATTTCGCACCACAATTGACCGCAAAGTGTATTCTTGCATCTTTGAATTGTGGCCTGATGATATCATTTTCGATATTATTTAGAGAATACTTTTTTCCACCTATCGTTATCCTTTTGACATCCCACGGTTTACCACCATCAAGATTCTGAATACTTTTGAGCGGATAATTATCTACAATCAACTGTATCGTAAAAACATTATAAGCATTGATCCAGAAAGCTAGTTGATCATCCTTGCTCCAAGTAGTCGAAACTGAAACGGCTGAAAAAGACTTGATTATGCTATCCAATGCTTTTTTATTAGCTTTTATGGTTTTATAATCTACATCACCAGAAGCTGACACATATTTTTTTAGAAATGAATCCCAGGATTTATAGTCTGGTTGGGCTTCCGATGAATGGAAAACAAAAAGAAAAAAGATAGAAATAAACCACCTCATTTTAATATGTTTTAGTAAAGAATTTAGAAACAAAATTAACACCATTGCTTACATTTAAAATATAATGGCCTGTCGGTAAATATGATACATCGATATCCGTTTCTTTAAGGTAAATAACATCTGTTTTTAATATACTACCTTGAAGATTATAAATAGAATATGATTTTCCGATCAATGACATATCAACACTTACGTTCAAGCTACCTAACGTTGGATTTGGAAACAAAGTTAGTTGTAAATCACTTTTTATATTTTCATTGCTGACAGAAGATACCACATCACTATATAAATCTGATTGTTCAGACTGAATCACCGTTTTGTCAGGCCCAGATATAATTGTGATAGCAGATAATCTTTTGAGATTCCACAATTGATTTTTAGCTACTTTTGAAGTATAAATATAAGAACTGCCACCAAAAACAGGCGCAATAAAGCTTATTGAATTTGGCCCGGTAAATGATTTTCTAAATACATCGTAATGTTGTTTTTCCCCATTAGGCGCATTATAGAAAACAGTATCTTCTATCATAGGAATGTAAAGTAATAAATTCCCTAATGAATGGGCGGCTACTGCTTTAATTTCTACAAAAACGCCTATGGAATCACTACCAGATGGACTGATCCCAATATCAACACTGATGGGAGATGTTTGATTTTCAAATGGCGCATAAACAGAACTTGATTGTACTGCTGATGAACTTCTTTCTACACCATTTATAGTAAAAGTGGGTGTACCTCCAAAAAGATCATAATATTTGGTACGTGCATCGTTTTCTATCTTATTTTGTGTGCTAAATAGACAATTACTGTATGGAGAGCTAGGATGATAAGCAATATGAAGAACATTTTGTTTTTGGTCCAATGCATTGTAGAAACCGGGGTTGCGGCTGGCGCACACGCTGCAACGGGTGTTTGTAAAATGCTCGACAACTACTTTCTTAGTTGCGGATTGTGAATATAAAATACTTAGATTGAATAAACACAAAATTGAAATTGTGAGTAGCTTATACTGTTTCATACTACATATATTTTTGTAAAAAAAAATTATTTAAGCTCTGAATTACCAAATTGAATCGCTGCTGGAGCACACCAAACAATGACATATTTAAACATTCCATCCGGTGCTTTATCCAGCTTGAAGTCATGTTTACCATTTTTATTGATAACACCCAATTTGATATATGTGTTTCCATCTGAAAGTTTTAATTTGGATTCTTTGGACAGATACATGGTCACTGATCCAGTAGCAAAACTTGTTGCAAAATTGTCCTTAAGACTAATATAATGAATTTCTTCTTTATTCTTACCTAAAATAACGTTTCCAGATGCAGGATAACCATTTTGTCCAGTAAACGTGCCTTCAAAAATTTTCGTGAGTATCGAAGTATTTGATGGGTCTTGTGTAATTGAGTCTTCAGATATTTCAATGCCACTAACGTCTTTACTGCAGGATTGCGCGAAGAATGTTAGACCTATGAAAAAAAATATGATTAAATGTTTCATTTATTTTAATTTATTATTTAAAGAATTTGGTTAGAAATAGTATATATTCTATCATTCGTTAACTAAGCGCATATTCGAACGATAATCGATTTTAAACCAAGGTATACGAGCTTGATTGAATATTAGTTTTCATATGTCAATCCTATAGAAAAATATGGGGCAATATAAATATTCTTAAATGGTGCAATAAAATTCCCACCAGTAAGATAGGTTGCCGAGAGTCCCCATTTGGATGAAAACTTATAGAATGCTTCTGCACTAATCAATGTATAGGTAGTACCATCTCCCCGTACAAAACCCAGATCGGGATGTTTGCTCTCGCCTGTAGAAAACTGAGCCCTCACTTTAGTATTGAACCATAAGTCTTTCATAGGATTTACGCCCACTTCAAATCCTATCTGGTACAAATCTACAAAGGATAATCCCTTATATTTTGTCCTATAATTATATGAGCCATAAATACTGCTATACACTTTACCAACTGAGCCCGATGCAGCCAAAGTAGTCCAAACATTAAACTCACCATCACCGGTTGGCAGATTAATTTTGTCAGTGGGGTCACTTTTGTTGGATGCAAATGCATTACTTCTACCTGTGGGTATCTCTGGTGCTACACTGATAGCAAGCGGAAATGACTTTAATAGCCGATATTTTAGTTCCAATTTAAGATCACCGATTCCGTAAACTGGTTCGGATGTTTCGAATGCGTTTCGGCGTAAAAGGGGCATACTAGTTATCAATGTCAAGCGATCTTTAAGTCCATATTCTCCATAAAAATTGACAGATGTTTGAGAAAAAACAGTAGTCTTCAGGTTTGTTCCTAAAGGATTATAATATGAGTCAGAAGATAGATGAGAGATATCTGTTTTGACAAAATACTGTCCTTTTTCTCTGGTCCAACCTCCTTGAGCATACAAACCAGAACAAAAAATAATCAAAATGACAATGGCTGAATAAATTTTCATAAAATTATTATAATTATTAAAAATTACCGGTAGACATGAATCTATACCTACCGGCATTTTACGGACAATCGAAATTGTAAAATTACATTAATTTTGCATTTCCAAAAGGAATAGCTGCCGTTGCACACCATAAAATAATGTGGGTAAATTTACCGTCAGCTTTTGGATCCAATAAGAAATATTTTTCGCCGTTTTTGGTTATTTGACCGATGAGTCGCAAATCTGGATTACCTGCGCCTGCATTTGCCTTAAATACTGAGCTTGTACTTAAATAAACAGTTACGGTTCCTGAAGATAGTTTCGTCTCAAAGTCTGGCCCAAACCTAACAAATTGAGTTCCTTTGGAATCCGTTCCTAAAGTAACTGTTCCTTTGGATTTTGTTCCATTTTCTTCAACGATACTTCCAGTTTTGGCAAGTGTAAACGTCCCTTGCGGCAACGTCGGATCAACAATAACTTCTACTTCTTCTTTCCCGCATGATGAGAAAAACATAACAGAACCTAGAAATAAAACTGACAAAAATACATTTTGAATTTTCATAAAAATAATTTTAAAAAGTGATTAATAATACAAAACTATGATCCAATTATCACAAAAGTATCACAAAAGGCCAGATGTAAATTAAAAAACGCTATTGTGCGAAAACTCCAAAAGAAAATGAAGGAGCCGCCAACACATTTTGGCCTTTTACAGCTCCGGCAGCCCTGAATGAAAGCCCTAATTTCGGCTTGATAAAATACAAAAATTCGATACCAGGAGATATAAACTCTACATTATTGGAGAAAAGACCCGTCGAAGATGCACCTTCGGTTCCATTAGACAAACTTTCAATTCCTGAAATTTTTAATATGGTTAATAATTTTTGATTCAACATTTTATATCCAAATTCCGCATCGTATCGCATTTCATCAGAAAATCCTTTGGTCCGATTATTATATCCCAATCCAAATTGTGTCCACCATTTTGTGGCACCGATACCAGTACTCAATTTTAGCATTTGGTTGAATTCGCCATCACCTGTAAATAATCCTGAGTTTTGAGTACTATTTCCAGTGGGTAGTCCTAGCAATATAGTAGCACTTACAGGCAACGTCCCAAAAGGCAACGCGTATCTAAATGCTATATCAATATCGCCAATATTATTCTCTTCAATACCGGGCTCCAAAAGAGTGCCTGTCTGAGCACCCTTCGTTGCATTGAGGACATTTCTTACAAAAAATGGAATATAAGCCTGTATTGTAAACTTATCTGTGATCCCTCTTTCTCCGTACAAACTGAGCGTATGGTTACCCAAGGTTCTGAATGGAACTACCTTTCCACCCGGGTCATACACTTTATTGGTCTGTATCATGGTATAATCAAATTTGTAAAAACCTTCCCCTTTGGGTTTTGTCCAAGCTTGGGACGATAAATTCAGTACATAACCTATAGAAAAAAGCAGGAATAATAATTGCTTCATTTTATGTTGTTTTAAGAATCTTAGTATTTTTAATATCACTATTTCAATTCAGCATACCCAAATACTGGCCCCAAGGTACAATATAAGAGTGCATATTTATAATTATTTACATCCACTCCTACAGGTATATCCCATGACATGGTTCCTTGGAAATTTGTAAGTCGTGTCAATGAAATTTGTGCACTCGTACCATTGATCGCAGGATTATTGCTCACCACCATATAACTGCCATTGGTATGATTTGTAAGCATTAAAAACAGGCTCGGGCCGATACTTGCTTTAAAGTTATCTTTAACAGTAATCTTACTTTTACCGCCTGATGTAGTGACAATGACATCACCTGATACTGTATAAGATCCAGCTCCTGCAGACTTGAAAGTGCCTGATCTTGTTGCCGATAATGTATCTGGCTTATTGTCTGATGATACCGTAAAGGCACGGGTTGAAACTGCATTTACTGAGGTAGCTTTTAGTGTGGCATTGCCGTTTTTCAGCGCCTTTACAAGTCCTGATGATGATACATCAATAATTTCAGGTGTTGTTGTTGACCAAACAATAGGTTTGTTTTCTGTCATACCATATTTATTGGTGTAAATGGCACTAAACTGTACTTGATCACCCACTTTTATAGATGAGGTATTGGTTGAAATCAGTACTTGTGTGGGGACTTCTATCTCATCTACCAGATCTGTACCTATACAAGAACTTAAAAATGTTATAGCTACGAAAATTAAAAATAATTGCCTCATAAGATCATATTTTAATGGTTGAAAAAATAAATGCTATTCAGTTGTGTATACAAATATGGGTATCAAATATCACAGGAGTATCACAGAAATATCACATTATTGCTATATTGAAAATTAATGTAATGTATTCCTCTACAATCTATTCTAAAAAGATAAATAAGATTGACATAAACAAAACTAGGTCTATACTATCTGTATTTGAACATGTAATTCTATAAAAAAATGATTTATATCTATCACATTGCCATTGCAAAGCCAACAGTATATCTATACATTTGGGGAGAAACATCAGCGTTATTCTTAAAAAATCTGCTGAAATAATGTTCGTCTTCATAACCCAACTCAAAGGCAATTTCTTTTAAAGCTTTATTGGTCAAGTACAATTCCCGTTTTGCTTCTATGATAATACGCTCTGAAATCAGATCTGCCAGCATTCTATTAAAGTGGCCTTTTGTAATTTTCGCCAAAGCCTTGGGAGATATATTGAGAAGTTCCGCATACTGCCCTGCTGAATGTTTAGTTTTAAAGTTAGCTTCGATATTGTCTTTCAGATACTGAAGGATAAAAGGTTCTTTTGCATTTACCAAATTTTTGGAAATTTCAGTTTGTTGCTTTGCTTTTAATCTGGAAGCTGAAATTAAGCAAAATGAAACTTCCTCCTACGACCCACTCTCCGACCCCAAGTACCACTTTCATATCGATAATCGTATTTCATCATCAAATAATAGCAATTATTATGCAAACCATCAGAATTCAAAATCTGGACGTGTCGGTCTCCGTCCTCCGGGAGTACAGGTTGATCCTGAATCAGATTACTCAGTCCCCCCTTTGATTACGATATATTCACTAGATTTTTAGAAGTAAATGGCCAAATCATTTATGGCGAAAAATTTAAACTTTACCAGAAAGACAAAAGAGTACTCATGCAAATATTTGGTTACTATACTGGAGATCCGCAACCCTGTAAGTACTTTTCTCTCTATGTCCGAAAAGGGCTATTCCTTTCCGGTAAAACAGGGGTAGGTAAGACCGTAATGATGAAATTATTCAGGAGGTTATTAGACTTGAACGAACGGTACAAAATAAAGTCATGCCAACAACTTTCTCTAAAGTATATGGCAGACGTTTCCAATGTCTTGATGTATTATGGCCGCAATTATGTGGACCGATATGACCAGCATACCATCAATCAATCGTATTGTTTTGGAGATCTCGGAATCGAAAATGAAGTCAAACATTTTGGTACTCAAACTAACGTAATGGCTCAGGTTATTTTGATGCACTACAACCTGTGTCAAAATAGCAAAGTTGTAACTCATTTCACATCCAATCTCACGGCAGATCAGATTGAAAAATATTACGTAGACCGGGTAAGGAGCAGATTGAAAGAGATGTGCAATTGGATAGAATATACAAGTGATTCTCCTGACAAACGAAAATAACATAAGATCTTTTTATGGGTCTTTTTTTGTGCAGAAGCATATTACACTAGTTGGTTTACTTCGTCTTTCCCACGTAATGTGGGTCTCGATTCGGAAAGCTGAATTGGGAAGAGTAGCAGCTTCAGCGCTCGCTGAAGCTGCTTTTTTTAAAACGTAAATGCGATTTCTGTAGCACGGAACTGTTTGAGCTTCACAAATACCCTTATTTTAATTGCCGCGTGAGTCGGTGCCTTGGAGCGAAAGCTTAAAATAAGGAAAGCTCGAAGAACCTAAGTTGTAGAAAGTTATACCAAAGCACTTTGCCAAAGCGAGTTTTTCGGGCTACGAGGTTTTTTGTTGACTTTTTTGACGGCCAAAAAAGTCAAAGCCCGGGCGGCTCGAGCCGATGCCAAATTTAAAAAGCAAATCTTAAACAACATTTCACATTAAAGTATGAATAACAAACTCCAAATCTTAATCACCAGCTTAATCTTTACCTTATACCAATCCTCATCCTCCCAAGAAATCATCTTCCCAGGCCTAAAAGGAGATTCCCTTCTTATTGAACTGAAGAAATACTACACGCCCAAAACCGTCCTACCTTACGACCAAGCAAGAACAAAACTCTACACAGAAGTATTCCTTCAGAAAGATTCCATAGAGTGTTTTTATTCCGGACACAAAATACCCGTTCCGACTGGTACCAACATTTTAGCCTGGACAGCCAAATATGGCATTCAAACAGAACATCTATTCCCAAGATCAATGGGAGCAGCTTCACTTCCGGCACTAGGTGGGACTGATCGTTTTCTGATTTTCAATCAGAATAAAGCATGACAGTGCTTTAAGAGAAGGAACCGCGAAAGCGGGTGGGCGGGCCATCACCTGATACCTTGCAAATCCAACATCAATACCATTAGACGAAATGCACCTTTTGTGGATATCCCTGATGAAAAAACCAAATACTGGATACTGAACGATAAGGTTTTTATACGTCCTGATCAGAAATTCTTAAACCAATATTCAGAATCTGCACCAAAAGTATTTGAACCAAGAGAAAAGAATAAAGGTGACTTATATTCATTTTGCAAACATACAAAAAAATAGATCATCACTCTCCTATCCAATCCATCCAAACCTTTTGATCCACATAAGGTACTTGACATTGGATGCATACTTCCATCGTATGACCTGTACCACCTGATTTTGGAACTAAAAGATCGTCATAAAAGATGCCATATAAAAAGTCTTATCCAGCTTTTCGTCGACAACCACTGCACCAATGGAGATCATCGAGTAATCTCCCGGGATGGGTCCGTCTGATTCAATGTCTATCATGATGTAGGGCATATATGTTGATTTTTATTGAGTCTTTATTCTCTTTAAGTGGATTTTGATTTATCTCTAAATATTGTAAATAAAAGCCCAATACCAACTACAACATCTATAACACTCCAAATCTCCCTGCCTAAGGCAATCTTAAAAAAAGGCTGAAAAAGCACAGCAAGACCAAAATAGACATATGCAATGGTTTGATTATTTTCCTGATATTCTTTGAAAGCAAAGTACAAAAATAGCATCATTGCCAGATACCTCACTAACTGATAATAACCATAAGGCATATCAAATAAGCAAATGAATAAAAGGATTGATAGCCCTATTTTGAAAATATTATCTATTGATATTTTCATTTTTTTTTGGTGGGTTTTAAATACCTATACTATAAACCACATTAAATGATTTGTTTGGGCCCAGAAAATCTAAATCAATATTTTCATATTCTAACTTTATTAAATTATTTTGATACCCGAATGCTGCAAATACTGAAGTTGTAGGCATTTTCGGAGTTTCTGTTCTAACATGATTCAAAAATGTTTGAGGGCCTATTAATTTTTGATATCCTACACCAAAAGCCATTTCATATCTGTTTTTACTATTTCTCAATTTCATTCCTGTGCGAACTATAGCTAAATTTTCAAAATAAAAAAGTCACCAATATCAGGGATTTTTAAACAATAATAACCAGGTTCTAGAAATACTATATCAATAATTAACTTTCCAAATATATCAGTTGAAAAACTAGTGTTTCCATTGATTGGAACTATGCTACCATTTAATTTAAATAATTTGATATCACTCTTTGGAGAACTCAACTCAATAAATAATTGATTGGCTGTAGGGTTTGGATATAATTTAATATTAAATAGATCTTCTTTGATATTTTTATCATATTTAATCTCAATAGTATCTGACTTAAAACATGAGGTTAGATTGTTTTTGGCAACGAGTATATATAGCCCCGACTGATCTATAGTTGTATAAGATTTTGTGTCTCCGTTACTCCATAAATACGCTACTTCAAGTTCATTTTGTACGTTATTCCCGACCGTTAATAAATCTCCAGGCTTTATTATAGCCTCAGTATCTAGATCTATTTTAGGTAATGGATTTACTATTGTTGAATTTGTGATCTCAGAAAAACATTGGTTTTGATCTACATAATAGTTTACAATACGGTATTTTCCAGGTGTAATAGGGTTAAATACATATTTGATTCCTGTCGCACTATTCGCTAATTGACCATCCCTAAAAATCGAATATTTTGAATTTGGTCCAATACCTTGATTGATGACCAATTCTGTTGCTGCATCCTTCTCGCAATATGCTGATAATAATCCTGTGAGCAAAAGGTCCGGTTTTGGATTTACTTTAAGAACTGCCCTTGTTTCAGAATCTGTACAACCAAAACTATTGGTAAAAGTGTATGTGATTGGTAAATTTATTGTATCAAATAGTGGCTTAAACAAACCTCTGCCTAAAGACAAATTATTTATAAACAAACCTTGAAAACTACCACTTTGCTGGCTGCCAATGAGAATGGAACTATCCTGTT
>JBBRVQ010000080.1:0-18473 GCA_038246735.1 Chitinophagales bacterium | reverse complement strand
TATGGTATAAAGAGCTAGGTGGTTATAGCGAGGGGGTTCCACCTCTTCCCATTCCGAACAGAGAAGTTAAGCCCTTCAGCGCCGATGGTACTGCGAAAGTGGGAGAGTAGGTCGCCGCCTTTTTTATGGAAGCCTTGTTGTAATTGCAACAAGGCTTTCGCCTTTTATAGGATACACTACTCTACTTATGATTAAAATAGCATACACTTTACCCCATTTTTGTTTATTTATATTCTAAATATATTCGTTTCCGAAAAATTTATTTATTGTTGAATTAATTTTGTGTATAATATCGGAAAATTTATTTTGATAAAGTAATTCTTGTCGATATAAAAAAATATAGATGATTGAAAAACCTTACCTTTGTGTTAGGAAATAATACCGAGTGATGCAGAAAAAATGGAATTTTGAAATACTTTCTTGGTTGTTTGTACTAGTGTTTTGTGCTTTGATTATCATACCTATATATATGAAGTCAGGAACAAATTATAGATTTTATATACCTAATATTATATCTATTACATTTTTTCTAACCTTTTCAAGATTAATATTCTTATTGTCCTATACTCCGTATGCACGCCTGAAATGGCTCCGATTCCTACTGATATTTTTACCGATTCCTTTATTTATGTATCATATAGATAGTCTTTATAACTTTCAACGTTTTATTGACGAAGAAGGCACGATCAGTTTTTTTAGCGGCTCTACAGATATGAGTGATTATAATTTTGGAAAATTTATAAAGTATCAGTTTATATTTTTTTGTGTGAGTGCTCTGGTGACGATTGGGCTTATGCCAGTAAGAATGATCATCTCATTTTGGAGAACCACCAATACCAACGACAAAGTGTGAATAAAAGTAAAAATACACCTTATACCAAGCAGTAATTTTAATATCTAATATGTCACAAGTAGGCGAATTTAATGAATATAGGAGCAAAATGAATGATCGTATTCTAGCTCAAGACAATAAAGTACTTAAAAGATTTTTTAGTCTGGATAATCAGGCTTATCAGGATGGTGCGTTATCGGAAAAAACTAAGGAACTACTAGGATTAGTCGCTTCAATGGTGCTTAGATGTGATGATTGTATAAAATATCATCTTGGCACTTGTTACGATTTGGGGGTAACTACTGAAGAAATATATGAACTATTTTCTGTGGCAAACCTTGTTGGAGGATCTATTTGTATACCGCATACCCGTAGAGCAGTTGAATATTGGGACGAATTGTCAGTAACAACCGATGGTCAATCTACATAAAATAGGTTCATAGCAATACGATCTGCAAAATGTTTACCTTCTTTGGATAGTGTATAGTTTCCATTATTGTGAATCACATGACCTTTTTGGATGTCATCCTGAATCATTGAAATAAAATAGGTCGAATACTCTGCACCAATTTTTTTTATTTTTTGGTAATTTACTCCCCACATTGTCCTTAGCCCGGTCATGATATATTCATTGTACTTTGATGAGAAAGATAAAGTTTCAGTTTCGTGAGGTAATATTTCTATATGGATATTGTCAATATATTTTTTATTATTGGCAATATTCCAAGATCTTGTTGTTCCATTAAATGAGTGTGCGGATGGACCTATCCCTAAATAATTTGCTCCTTTCCAATAATTTGTATTGTGAACTGCATGTTTGCCGGGAAGTCCGAAGTTTGAAATTTCATAATGGTCATAGCCGTATGAGGTGAGTCCATCAATAAGAATGTTGAATTGTTCTGTTGCAAGTTCCGGATCAGGGGAAACTATTTTTTTTGTCTTTATCTGGTGATGTAAAGCAGTTTTTTCTTCTACGGTTAGACAATATGAAGATATGTGTGGAATTTTGAAATTCAACGTTTTCTGAATGTTCTCATGCCACATTTCTGTAGTTGTTGTTGGGCTACCATAAATAAGGTCTATGGTAATATTTTCAAATCCTGAGTCCTGACTTAATTGTATACATTTTGAAGCATCTATCGCGTCGTGTGCCCTGTTCATCCACTTCAGATCAATATCAAAAAAAGACTGAATACCTATACTCAGTCTGTTGATTCCCCATTTTTTAAAAATATGGAGTTTTTTAGTATCAATATCATCGGGATTGGCTTCTAAAGTAATTTCTGTCTTATTGTCCCAAATAAAGTGACGAGACAAAGTACTAAAAATTTTTTCTAAGTCTAACTCTTCGAGTAAACTGGGACTACCTCCTCCGAAGTAAATGGAAGTAAGATATTTGTTATTGAGATAATCGTCTCTTAATGTGATTTCCTTACATATTGCTGCAATCATTTCATTTTTTAATCTTAATGAAGTTGAAAAATGAAAATTACAGTAAAAACAAGCTTGCTTGCAAAAAGGAATATGTATATATATACCAGACATTTTGTATTTTCGTTAATTTAAGTGATAAACAAACCACTTTTTGCAGCAGATATTTTATATAATTAGTATCCCACGGAACAGATTTGAAATGTACAAACATCTCTTACGTTGTACAAAGGTATACTTATTATTGATGTTGACCCTACAATCATTCTGGTTAATTGGACAAAAACAAGTGAGCCTAAAGATCATACATCTGACAAAGCACGACAGAAAACTATTAGATGATGATATAATTTTAAAGTCCGATTCATTAAAGGTTCGTCAGTACCTAAATGATCATTTGATAAAATTGCTATCAAAAGGTTTTATCCACGCTAATCTGGATTCACTCCACTGCCAAAAGGACTCTTGCCTTGCGTTTATTTATCAGGGAGAGCGGATGACAATGGGTAATTTAAAACTGTCTACTGAACAGAAATCAATACTTGAAGCCAGTGGGTTGAAACGTAGCAAAATGCTTGGATCAGAGATAGATTCTACCAAGCTTTATACATTTCTTAGCACTATTGTGGCACACCAGATCAATCAGGGCTACCCATTTGCCATGGCAAAATACGATTCTATACATATATCGGACGGTAAGCTTAATGCTGCATTAAAAGTTGAAAAGGGCAATCTTATCACTTTTGACACCATTATTTCTGAAGGAAAACTAGTGTTGGGAAATATATTTATGAAAAGACTACTTGATATTTATACTGGCGATAGATATTCCCATGACAAAATCATCAGTGCACGATCCAGACTAAATGATTTGCAATATGTCCAGCAGCGATTAGATCCATTCATCAGATTTCTAAATGATAAAGCATCATTGATTCTTACTTTGGATCCAAGACCTGCCAGTCGTTTTGATTTTTTAATAGGCGTTCTGCCACAGGTTAAAGATGGCGTTAGGAAGTGGAATATAACTGGTGATTTTACAGCGGAATTAAATAATACATTTAATCAGGGGGAATACTCTTTTTTTCAGTTCAAAAGACTTAAGCCTGAAAATTTGGAATTATTACTGAAGTCTACTATACCTTATATTTTTGGTCTTCCCATAGGCAGTCATATTGACTTTAGGTTGTTTAAAAATGGAAATCAAAATCTTGATTTGTATTTTGATGGTGGACTACAATATCTTTTTGGTGGGTTTAATAATATAAAGTTGTACGGAAGTTACCGGTCGTCAACATTGTTGGATGTTGATATTTCAAGTATAATGTCTTCATCAAAATTACCATCAAATCTTGATATTTCTTACTCGGGATTTGGCGTAGGATTAAACCTGAGAAAACTGGATTATAGATTCAATCCTTCCAAAGGGTATTCGGCAGATATAAATATTGTCGCTGGAACAAAAAAGATTATTCCCAACAGACAGATTGTAGACTTGGAGGGCTTTGAAAATAGCTATGACACTTTGCAGTTAAAAACTTTGCAGGCAGAACTTGATTTTTCCGCCGCTTATTATTTACCCGTCAAAAACTGGGCAACTATAAAAACGGGAGCTACGGCAGGTATTCGGTATAATCAGCAACAACTCAGACCCAATGAACTGATGAGGATAGGAGGCAATAAATTGTTGCGTGGTTTTGATGAAGAAAGTATTTTTACGGATATGTATGCTTTTGCAACGCTGGAATTCAGGATTCTTTTTGACCAAAACTCTTATCTCAGTCTTCCTTTTATTGATGCAGGTATTACGCATGTGGTTGTTGACGGTATTGAGAAAAATGATCCGGTTTTTGGCGTAGGGATGGGTTTAAATTTCGGAACACCCGCGGGAATATTTAATCTGTCTTTTGCGGCTGGGAAAAACCTAAACAATCCTTTAGACTTTAGTAAAATGAAGATTCACTTTGGGTATGTCAATTTGTTTTAACATGGGCAATAAAATTTGCTTTTTTGTTTGTCTGGTTTTGATTTGTATACAATGTCAGAATGGGCCTGATAATAAGAATATTGAAAGAGCATTTTATTATTGGAAAACGGTTTATTCATTAAATCAGGAAGAACAAACCATGGTAGATTCGCTTAAAATTAATAAGTTATATATCCGGTATTTTGATGTGGATTGGGATGAAAAGACTAAAAGACCAATTCCTAAAGCACCCATTAGTTTTATTGAGATGCCAAGTTGCAAAATGGTACCTGTAGTATTTATAACCAATAGGACAATGTTAAACACGGCGGAAGTGGAAATACCCACGTTGGCCAAAAGTATTTTATCAAAAGTTGAATCTATGCATGGAAATAATCAGCCTGATTATGAGGAAATACAATTGGACTGTGATTGGTCAGAAAAAAGCAGGAATAACTATTTCAAATTATTATTTGAAGTAGAAAAATTACTGGGTAAGTCAAAAATTTTATCTGTCACCATTAGACTGCATCAGGTGAAGTTTAGCAACAGGACAGGCATTCCTCCCGTAGACAAAGGTGTGTTGATGGTATATAACATAGCATCCATCAACGAAATAAATACGGCTAATTCTATTTTTGATGCGGATATTGTTAAGCAATATACGGATAACCTGGCCGACTATCCTCTTCATCTTGACCTGGCATTTCCAATATATAACCAAAATGTATTATTTCGGGCCGGACAATATATGGGAGTATGGCGGGATAAAAATATTTTCGACCCAACGCTATCACCCGCATATTTCAAACATTTTGATAAAAATAAATACAAGTGCATAAAAGATACATTTATGCATAATATATTTATCAGAAAGGAAGATATGGTGCGTATGGAACAAACTAATTTGGAAGAAGTAAAAAATGTGTACAAAGCCATACAAAACCAATTAAAAAGAGATACTTTTACTTTAATATTATTCGACATCAATTCCAGTCATTTAAAAAATAAATCCATTGAAGACATCAAATCCATTTTTTATGCAAAGTAAGTTTGTATTGCTATTTGCCATATTGGTATCATTATCTTGTGCGGATTATTTTTATTACGAGCTTTATAGTGGTTTTTATCCTGAGACCAGCAAAAGACCAACATCAACTGAACGATTCTTTTTTACCAATTACTATCCATATGGCGCCCCATCCTATGCTGACGATACAAGTGATGCGAATGATAGTATAAATATTGACAGTTGGGTTAGTTACACGGTAAATAAGATCCCAAGAAAGATATTTTTTGATGGTTTAATGGGTAATAGCAAGCAACTTCAGACTACATTGGGGCAAAAAGGATTTAAAGTAGCCGGTAAATATGTGGAGGCATTAATAGCTACTGACAAAGTTATTCTCAATCATTACGGAGAAAACCAATGGGATGGCCCTTTACTTAAAGATACGGCCTTTATAAAAACCTTATATCCCAATCTGGAACAAAACATTAATAATTGTAAGGACGCATTTGTAAAGGAGAGATATATTTATTTGTTGCTCAAAACAACATCTTCCATAGGAGATCATAAGCAGACCATTTTTTACTATGAAAAGTATGGTGTTGCATTTAAGCCTGCTACCTTTATTTCAGATTGGTCATGGTGTAAATATGCAGGAGCTTTTTACCACATTGGTGATCATTCCCGGTCATTTTATGAATTCAGCAAGATATTTAATCAATCTGCAACTAAAAGAGCAGAAGCAGGACATAGTGCATTGGTTTATCATATTCCATTTACAGCGGCAATATTGGATCATTGTAAAAATGATGACGAAAAGGCCAATGTGTATGCTTTGGCTGCTATACTTCCTAATGGTGATGGTCTGGGAATGATGGAGAAAATCTATGAAAATAAACCTGATCATGTTATGCTTCAGCACATTGCGACCAGAGAAATCAATAAAAACGAAGAACTGTTTTATAATATAAAATTGGCAGATGATGAATATAGTCCAAGTCTCGATGCACTCAAAAAAACAAACATTCCAGAATTGCTGACATTTTTTAACAAAGTTATTAATGATAAGAAGGTAGACAGTCCTGACTTCTGGAAACTTGCTGCTGCTTACATGTATTTTTTAAGTGAAGATGTGGAGAAAGGTAAAAAATATTTGCAGGAAGTGAAAGAAGGCCCTTCCAATCCGTATGTGGAGAAACAGAAAAAACTATTAAATATTGTGTTTGAACTTCAACCCAGAACTCCTTATGACAACATATCTTTTGCAAAAATTTACAATGATATTGAGGGTTTTAAAAGGATGGAGAAAATCAGAGATATGTCAGCCATGAAATTGATCAGCAATACTTTGGCTGATTATTTTAAAAACAAAACAAAGGCAGTTTTCGAAAACAAACCATCATCTTTTTTTAGTGGTTGTGGAAAAAAAACAAACACTGACGTTGCAAAGGTAACAGATGACTCTGCCAGAGTTTTTTTTGCACAGAGTTTGTCTAAAATAGCAGGCACTTATGAAGAAGATGGTGTATATTATATCATCGGTGGATATGAAAGACAGATGTTTTTCGATACACTCACTACTAAACTATTAAGCCATGTGGTAAGCTTCATCGAGAAAAAAGATCAATACCCACTTGATACCATGCTTATCCATTTAGCCAATATTTCAAATAATGAAATATATCTTGCTTATGGACGAAGACTAATGCTTGACCACAGATTTGAAGAGGCGCTGGAAGTATATAGAAAAATTGAACGGGAGTTTATGAAGACATTACTTGACCAGATACATTTTAACCAAGGACCTGAGCTATATTTAAAAAGCTGGAAATACGAAAAAATTACTGATTATATAGCTTATATAGAAAATATGGTAAAGTATAAAAAAGCGACGGAAACTAATCCGGATGATATTGAAGCCTGGTTTAAACTGGGAGAAGCGATGATAAATATTTCATATCATGGCAAAGCTTGGATTTTGTCCAAAAGTGCATGGAGTTCTGCTGAAATGGAATATTATAGGTGGGGACAAGACGAATATTACTTAAAGCCCAATGAAGCAGATAACCAAAATTATTATTCAAATTTATCTGCCATAGCTTGTTTTGAAAATGCATCAAAACACTGTACTGATAAAAACTTGGGAGCTAGAATATCCTATCTTGGCGCCATGGCTGAAAGAAACAGTTTTTGGGCGGAATATTATAAAAACCAACCAAAGGACTATGAAAAACAAGACGCGTATCATCAGGATCAAATGGTAGTATTAAATTCCAAATTTATGTCCTTTTTTAAATTGTTAAAGAACAAATTTAGTGGTGGCAAATATGAAAAAATGATACTTAAAGAGTGCGATAGTTACAGAGATTATTTGCAATAATTGTATTCAGCACACCTGATATGAATCTCAAAACTTATGACTAAAATCTGTATCAAGGATTTTTCTAAGTAAGTGTGTATATACATATGGCAGAAATTTATCTATTCATTATTTTTGGGGAAGTATTTTTAAGACCTGAAATATTTTTCTTATGTTTGAGCTATAATCTTTTAAAGATGATGTTAAAATATTCTAATTTTATTGTGTTAAACATCCATTGGTGTTTGTTGATGTTTTTGGGTTGCGAACTCATTGGGCAAAAAAAACCCGACGCATTTATTATTCCGGCACCTGCAATAATAGTATATACAGAAGAATTAAGTAAGCTGGATAATATTACTTTTGCGTATGATTCTATTTTATATACAGCCTATACAGAAGTACTTTTTGAAAATATGAGTAAGCATTTGCCTGTGCATAAAATATCAGTAGCTTCAGGTAGAAATCTTGAAATAAATGTGGCATCAAGTATGGCGCCTGAATCATATGAACTTCATATTTATGATGATAAAATAATTATTTCGGCTGCAGATAAAGCTGGTATTCAATATGCATTAACCAGCCTAGAGCAGGTAGTTCGGTTTAATAAGGGTAAACTTCCTATAATTGACATCAAAGATTCACCAAAATTCAGATACAGAGGTTTGCATCTGGATGTAGCGAGACATTTTTTTTCAAAAGATGATGTTAAAAAATATCTGGACTACATGGCGTATTATAAATTCAATAACTTTCACTGGCACCTTACAGACGATCAGGGATGGCGAATAGAAATAAAAAAATATCCAAAACTTCAGGAAATAGCCGCTTACCGCGATGAAACTTTGATAGGTCATTATAGCGATCAACCACATCAGTTTGACAAAACAAAATATGGCGGTTTTTATACACAGGAAGATGTCAAAGAAATAGTCTCTTATGCTGCAGCCCGCAATATAAATGTTATACCTGAAATCGAAATGCCAGGTCATGCTCAAGCTGCACTGGCCGCATATCCGGAGCTAGGTTGTGAAGACGAAAAATATGAGGTAGCCACAAAATGGGGCATATTTGAAGATGTATTTTGTCCGACGGAAGGGACATTTGTGTTTCTCGAAGATGTTATCGATGAAGTGATCACACTTTTTCCAGGCAAATATATACACATAGGCGGTGATGAATGCCCAAAAGATGCCTGGAAACGAAGTGCTTTCTGTCAGG
Source organism: Chitinophagales bacterium (assembly GCA_038246735.1). GTDB lineage: Bacteria > Bacteroidota > Bacteroidia > Chitinophagales > Saprospiraceae > OLB9. Next base: position 9,655 of record JBBRVQ010000080.1, on the reverse strand, counting down.
AATTCATCAAAAAAAACAAGCTGAAAGATGAACATGAACTTCAAAGCTACTTCATCACACGTATGGAAAAATACATCAATACTAAAGGCAAACAAATCATTGGTTGGGACGAAATTTTGGAAGGTGGATTAGCACCTAACGCTACTGTCATGTCATGGCGTGGAATTGAAGGTGGATTGGCTGCCGCACGACAAAATCACGATGTCATCATGACTCCGGGGACTCACTGTTATTTTGATCATTATCAGTCTGAAGGAGTTGACGAACCTATTGCCATAGGCGGATACACAAGTGTAGAAAAAGTTTACCATTGGGAGCCTATACCTGACGAATTAGAAGCAAGTAAGAGAAAATACATCTTAGGTGGACAAGCCAATGTATGGTCAGAATACATACACAAATTTAAAAATGTTGAATACATGGCATTTGCTAGAGGTATAGCGATGTCAGAAGCGCTATGGAGCAAAGAAAAAAACTATGCTACATTTATACCAAGATATGAAACCCATAATGATTGGTGGAAAAAGAATGGTGTCAATATCGCAAACCACTTGTATGAATTGAAACCTAAAATATCTGCGGGTGAAGGAAAAGGTGTGTCGGTAAGCTTTGAATTGCCAGAAGGTACAAGCATCGTTTATACTTCAGATAAAAATGAAAATTCAGTCACCACAAAAGATAAAATATCCATTACTGTATCTGATAAGTACACTTTTGCTGCATTCAAAGATGATAAAACTGGCCAGTCAAAATCTATTGTTTTTGATTTGCACAAAGCTACGAATGCTCGCTTAACCCTTGAGTCGCCACCAAGTCCAAAATATCCTGGTAATGGTCCAAGCAGTATTGTGAATGGCGTAATGGGAAGCGAAATGAAATATGGTGGCACGGAATGGTTGGGTTTTAATGGTAAAAATTGTACCGGCGAACTTGATTTTGATAAAGAAATAGTGGCCAATGAAATACAATTCAGATTTTTTAAAGGAGAAGGTCAGTGGATCTATCTGCCTCAAAAGGTAGAAATTTACACGTCAGAGGATGGGAAGACATTTAAATCCGTTCAAATCAGGAAAAACATTACTTCAGGAAATAAAATAAGCACCGTCAGCATAGCATTGGATAAAATCAAAACCAGATATTTGAAATTTGACATCACTAATTTTGGCAAGATACCGGAAGGAGCGCAAGGTTCGGGTCACAAAGCCTGGCTTTTTGTGGATGAAGTGGTGGTAAGATAAACTATAATACTACAAATACCAAACCTTACCATCTGCCATTTCTTCCTGAGTCTTTTCGTCAAATGTCACTTTTGAACCTGTCTGTACGGCTTCATTGGTCATGATGGTCGCTATGGATTGAAAATATCCTACATCAACTGGCGCATTGGTCTGCTTACGATTAAGCATACATTCCATGAAATTGCGCATATGATTGCTCGTCAGAATATCTGCTCCTGTATTGGCTGAGGCAATTACTTTATCAGATTTATTAACCAACTTCATCTCCATTAAAAGATTGGGTTTCACGTTCATGGCTTTTGCGTGATTTTCATCGAGTCCGCCTTTGGCTGATACAGTATTTGTGATTAGATTTAATTCGCCACCATTGGAATAATAAATTTCAGAAGGATTTTCATCCCCATTGTGCATTCGCTAGCCAAATGGCACCTGAAAACCCGATGTTTTATCATCCGTAGGACCATAATCAAAAACAGCTGTTGTAGTATCTCAATTGCTACGTCCGTTTTTCCACCTATAGAAGCCTCCATTGGCTACGACACTGCGTGGATGCTTCAGACCGCTGAATCAATGTACGGTACCTTTCCGATGGCTCATCCACTGACCTGGCATTCAAGATAAGTAAGGCCAAAACATTCGATATTCCAAAAAAAATACTTGGCATCCCATGCTTCATATGGACGATTCAGCAGGAATCAGTTCCAGTCCACATCTTTTTCGAAGCATTGTGCAACCAAAGCTGGTCGTCGCCATCTAGATTTTTTAAAAAGTGGCAAAAATGAATAAATTTTCGGAAAACGAAACGAGTAATTGCTAACAGTTTTATCCTTTTTGACAGTTAAAAAGAACAATAATTGTACATTTTATGTCACTCAAATTAGATCAGATTGGACTTTATTAGAAAACTGTGAAAGTTTCTGATGAATAAAATAATAAATTCTAAAATTTTTGGATGGAGAAGGCATCTCAGAATTTTGTTAAAACATAAATTTGAGCCAATAAGAATTTGGACGATTGTTACCTAAATATATTTCTCAAATTTTTTTTTTTGAATATTTTGCACAGGGAAGTTAAAACATAGCAAATTTATTTTTCAATTTAGCCAATAGAAAATAACCCTTGGGTTAAATATAGTTTAGCCCAATAACATTAGATTCGGAATATTTTCCGTTTACCGAACATTGTAATTCATCAAATATTAAATATTCTCTTGCGCTTCGACGATCTCTAAAGCTGCGTTGACATCGGATTCATGCACTTTGATTTCTACATTTTCAGTAGGTAACATGCTATGCATTTCTTCAAATCTAAATACGCGGATTCCTGCATTATGTAATACAGAAATCATCAATTCGCCTACGATATGATCATGATATGTACGGATGGTAACAAAATTATCGGTATTCATATAAATGTTATTTTGAAACTAAAACAAAATTTCCAACTATGATAGTTCCCCAAGAGCTAACTTATTAGTTTATTTACAAAAAAAGATTTAATTTTATCCTTAAATATATTAATGATATGTCATTTTTCAACCAACTAAATTTGTCAGGTAGGTTTATTGAAATCATAAAGCGGTTTCCTGTGGTTATTTTTTTTGCAGTAATTACGACATTCACATTGATTTGGTTGATTGATACGAATACAAACGGTGATATAATCAGGTGGCCAATTTGCGGTTTTATTGGTTTTCTCGCCATGCTCAACTGGTCCCTGATAAAAGAAGCTTACAAACTTTCACGGAGTATTTACTGGATAGGAGTGGGTGTAATTATAACTGCACTTGGAGTCTATTATTTTATGATTCCCTCAAACTTTGATGAAAAAATCTCTTGTTTTTGGTATTTTACCATTGGATTGAGTATGATACTTCATTTTTTAATCTCGATCTTACCATTTTTTAAAACAAGAAATAATGCAGTTTTTACTGCCTACAATATACATATATTTATATCGTGGATGCAATCGGCATTATACAGTATTATATTTTATACGGCCCTGAGTCTGGCTATTTTGGCGCTGGATAACTTATTTGATATAAAACTTGACGGTATCATATATTTTAAGCTTTTTATACTTGTTACAGGATTATTACAGACCACATTCTTTTTATCTGAGGTACCTGATGATTTTTATGCTGAGGAAGTTCCCGTACAAAAATCTATATTTAAAATATTAACTTCCTATGTTTTTATACCAATTTGTATCATATATGGACTGATCCTGTATGCTTATGTGTTAAGGGTATCGATGACAGACAAACCGATGGTGGACTGGACGTATGTGATGGTCTTATGGTACTTTGTAGTAGGTGTATCTTCATGGTTGTTTTCAGGATATTATGATAATGCCGCAGATAATACATTGATGTCAAAATTTAGAAAATTATTTTTTCCATTTTCGATATTGCCCGTGATTCTGCTTTTTTTATCCTTGTATAAAAATATTTCTGTTTATGGAATAAAAGAAGAATACTACTTGAGTGGAGCAGTTGCAATCTTTATAGCGTTAACCACCATCTATATGATTGTATCAAAAATAAAAGATAAAAGGATTTTACCTGTGTTATTAATATTACTTTCATTGGTTACATTTATGGGTGGTTCGTTTTCCATTTGTAATGTCCCTATTATCAATCAACAAAAAAAATTGATCACTGACCTTAAAGCATGTGGGATCATATCTAATGGGGTAATTCAGGTGGATACTTCTATGACCTATTCAGATACCAATGGTTTCATATCCAATAAGTTATATTTTTTGGAATCTAGAAATGCACTTGGTTTTCTAAAAGAATATGATAAAAATAATCTGATAAAGCAAGCTGCAGATTCAATAAAAGCTTATCAGCTACAGGAAATATTCAGGTTGGACAGATATACGTCTATTGTAGACCAAAAAGTGTGGAACGTTTATTTTTCTCCAAAAACATCTATTGATATTAGTGGGTATGAAAAAATAATTCCAATTAAATATAATGATGAAATATATGAAACCATGGATTATATTACCATAAATGAAAATGGACAATTAACCCTGTATATTGATTCTAAAGAAATAGGACAACTGGATGTTAATAATGAAATCTTCGCTATGTCCAATCATCCCGATGGAAGTAATGTCGTAGAAAACAATTTAGGCACAAAAAAAATAAAAATAATCGTTGAAACCGCATCCGGTGAAAATATTAAGGATAAAATATCTGTAACCAGCTTACAAGCCATTGTTTTAATAAAACAAACTGAATAAGTAGAGTAAACATTAAAGTGAGTTTAACTGAAATTAAAATAAAAAATTGTCATATGTGTTTAATGTATAAATTAAGTGCAATCATTAGTATATGTATCTTACTTCCTTCGCTAACTATTGCACAGGACCGCATTACGGGTAGAACTTTTGCCACACGGTCTGAAGTCATTTCTCAGTATGGTATGGCAGCCACATCTCATCCGCTGGCTACGCAGGTAGCTTTGGACATACTTAAAAAAGGCGGTTCAGCCATAGATGCTGCCATAGCGGCCAATGCTTGTCTTGGATTGATGGAACCCACTGGAAATGGCATAGGAGGTGATCTTTTTGCTATAGTATGGGATGCCAAGACTCAAAAACTCCACGGCCTGAATGCAAGCGGACGTTCTCCAATGATTCTCACCAAGGAGGAATTATTTATGCAGGGAGTAAAAAGGTTTCCACCTACCGGTCCATTGCCAGTTTCTGTGCCTGGAACTGTCGATGGCTGGGATCAGTTGCATAAAAAATTTGGGCGATTGCCATTTGGTGACTTGCTACAACCAGCCATCAAATATGCAGAAGATGGGTTTCCCGTGACAGAACTTATCGCTTATTACCTTGCGGCAAGTGCAAGGAGCTTATCAAAATTTGAAGGATTTTCTGAAGTGTATATGCCAAACGGTCGTACACCTGTAAAAGGAGAAATATTTAGAAATCCATATCTGGCAAATACTTACCGTAAGATAGCTAAGGGTGGACGAGATGCTTTTTATAAAGGTGACATCGCCAAAACCATAGGAGAATATATGAAAAAGCAAGGTGGATTTCTTTCATATGAAGATCTCGCCATGCATACCAGCGAATGGGTAGATCCTGTTTCGACCAACTACCGCGGATATGATGTGTGGGAATTACCACCAAATGGTCAAGGAATTGCAGCATTACAAATTCTAAATATTTTGGAGCAATATGACATTTCAAAAATGGGTTTTGGATCTTCAGAATATATACACGTTTTTACAGAATCAAAAAAACTGGCCTTCGAAGATCGGGCAAAGTATTACGCCGATATGGATTTTGTAAAAGTACCGGTCAAAACATTGATTTCAAAAGAATATGCCATAGAAAGAAATAAACTTATCAATCTCAACAGAGCTGCAAGAAGTTATGACCCGGGAGATCTTAAAGCACAGGAAACGATTTATCTTACGGTAGCAGACAAAGAAGGAAATATGATATCTTTGATTCAGAGCAATTACAGAGGTATGGGTTCGGGCATGACGCCGACTGGGCTTGGATTTGTATTGCAGGATCGTGGTGAGTTATTTTCACTTGAGCCAGGCCACAATAATGAGTATCAACCTGGCAAAAGACCATTTCATACCATCATTCCATGTTTTATTACCAAAGATGGCAAACCTTGGGTTAGTTTTGGTGTAATGGGCGGGGCAATGCAACCACAGGGACATGCTCAGATTGTCGTAAATTTGATTGATTTTGGAATGCAGCTCCAAGAAGCAGGCGATGCCCCAAGAATACAGCATGAAGGCAGTTCTGAGCCTACAGGTGAAAAAATGACCAATGGAGGTGATCTTTATCTTGAGTCCGGATTTGATTATGAAACCATCAGAAAACTGGTCATGATGGGGCACAAAGTGAGCTATAATATTGGAGGATATGGTGGCTATCAGGCGATTATGTGGGATGAAAAAAATAAGGTCTATTACGGCGCGAGCGAGAGCAGGAAGGATGGACAGGCCGCTGGTTATTGAACTCCGTACGGAATACATTTGTATTAATTTGAGAGAATCATTTTTATTCAGCCAAAAAGAATGATAACCTGACTTTATTCTTTTTTGACAAATCATTTTTTTCATTCGACAAATAATCTGTTAAAGTGCTGATTTCTGGAGTCAGAGCGATTAAGAACTGATAAATTGATAAAGCTTTTTATCTTTACGGGATGAGTCCAATTCTTTTAGTTTTATGGTTATTAACTGGCATTATCTTTATCTATTGGGTTTGGTTTTATTTGTCATTTAAACACATAATAGAACTTAATAATGAAAGGGCCATCAACAATCCTGATATAACCATTATCATTTGTTATAAAAACGCCGGTGAGCAAATTCACAAAACAATACAAGCTATTCTCGGGCAGGATTATGGTAATTTCGAAGTCATAGTCATTGATGATTTCAGTACAGATAATGGCCCTAATTCACTAAAGTTAATAGATGATCGTCGACTCAGATTATTGAAGGCAAGAATTAATAAGCCTGGGAAAAAAGCAGCTTTAACTGAAGCCATACAAGTAGCAAAAAATGAAATATTACTATTTACAGATGCTGATTGTGTACCAGCGAGCGCTGAATGGGTGTCATCTATGGTCAAAAAAATGGTAGAAAAAGAAGGTGTTGACATAGTGCTTGGGTATGGACCAATGAATAGAAGAAAGGATTGGCTGAACCGATTTTCAAGGTTTGAAACCGTTTTTACAGCCATGCAATACTTTTCGTACGCTATCTCAGGTATGACTTATATGGGAGTAGGAAGGAATCTAATGTATCGAAAATCATTGTTTGAAAGAGTGCATGGATTTGAAAGGCACCAACATTTGGCATCAGGTGATGATGACTTACTGATATCCGATGGTTCAAAAGAAGACAATGTAACGATTTGTCTGAATGATACATCGTTTATGTATTCAAATACCAAAACAACATTATTTGAATTTTTAAATCAGAAAAGCAGACATATTTCCACATCTAGTCGGTATTCCACTTTACACAAACTATTATTGGGAGTATTTGCATTGAGTCAAATCGGTTTTTATATCACCATCTTATTGTCAATAAGTTTTGGTTGGGTATCATGGCAGGCTTTACTAATTGTAACTCTGTTGAAATGGAGTTTTCAGATGATCTTACAAAACCACATTTTTAAAAAACTGGAGGGATCTGACTTAAATAGATGGTTTCCATTATTGGATATTCTTCTGGTAGTTTACTATTTGGTATTGCCGGTGTATGGTATTTTAAGGAAAAAAGAATGGTAATTAAAATATGCTGTTAGCTTACTAATATTTCAAAACCATTTTAAAATTTGTCCGTTGACGTTTAATTTTTATGCGAAAGATAATTTATTTTAGTATCTTTATCTTCAAGCAATTTAATTCGTACAAATTAAATTCGGATCTCTTTTACAACTTTCATCAAATACACAAAACGGTTCGTCTTTGTATTCGTGCAATAAATAATCGGTATAAAAGTTGTATATTGAAAAATTATTATTATTTTTATTCGAAATATTTAAATCAAGTCAATCAATATTATCTCGCATATATTTTCTACAAAAATAAAATAAATGAAATACCCGGTTATTCAAAATTATATTAATGGTAAGTGGATGGATGCTTCCACTTCAAAAACAATGGATGTCATTTCTCCATTGGATGGAAATCTCCTGTCCACCGTCCCAATGTCATCTGCTGCTGATTTGGATAAGGCTGTAATGGCAGCACAGGCGGCTTTTCCTTCCTGGAGTAAAACTCCCATAAAAGAACGGGTTCAGGTTTTCTTTAGATACAAATATCTGCTTGAAAAACATCTTAAAGAACTGGCCGATTTATGTAGCGAAGAAAACGGAAAAACCTATAGTGAATCCGTAGCAGAGATAGAAAAATGCATCGAATTGACTGAATTTGCAACATCTCTGCCCCAACTGATCACCGGAGAAATACTGGAAGTAAGTAGAGGAGTTGAATGCAGAACAGAGCATATTCCTTTGGGTGTAGTGGCATCCATAGTACCCTTCAATTTCCCGTCCATGGTGCCCAACTGGACCATTCCAAATGCACTTGCTCTCGGAAATTGTATGATCATGAAACCCTCTGAAAAGGTGCCGTTAAGTTGTGGCCGTCTGGCTGAGATATTAAAAGAAGCCGGATTGCCGGATGGTGTTTTCAATATTGTGCATGGTGATGTAGAGATTGTGGAAGCGATCTGTGACCATCCAAAAATTGAGGCAGTTTCATTTGTAGGTTCTACCAAAGTAGCAAAAATAGTATATCAACGCGCTACTCACCATTATAAAAGATGTCTGGCACTCGGTGGCGCAAAAAATCACCTGATGGTACTGCCGGATGCCATATCTGATATGACTGCACAAAATGTAGCAGCATCAATGTCTGGTTGCGCAGGTCAGCGATGTATGGCAGCTTCAGCGATGATAGGCGTAGGAAATATAGACCATATCGTAGCCAAAATATGTGATGAAGCAAGAAAAATCGTACCGGGAGTAAATCTGGGAGCGGTGATTAATAAAGCATCTCAGGAGCGAATAGAGCAATATATAACGGATGCTGAAAGAGACGGTGCAAAAATTTTGGTGGATGGTCGGAGTACTAAGGTGTCGGGCAAAGAAAAAGGAACGTATGTAGGGCCTACAGTCATCGATTTTGTCACGCCTGATATGAGTGTTGCCAAAGAAGAAATATTCGGCCCCGTGATATCCATTATGCGAACAAAAACGGTAGATGAAGCTTTAGCAATAGAAAATGCAAATCCATACGGAAATGCAGCCAGTGTGTTTACCCAAAATGGCAGTATGGCAAGATACATCATGGACCGCGCGAGTGCCGGCATGATCGGGGTAAATGTCGGTGTGCCTGTGCCAAGAGAGCCATTTAGTTTTGGCGGATGGAATGAAAGTAAATTTGGCGTGGGTGACATCACAGGAAAGAGTTCGATTGAATTCTGGACAAAACTTAAAAAAAGCACCATCAAATGGAATGCGGAAGCAGGCGTAAACTGGATGAGTTAAATTGAGTTACAAACGATCTGAACAACCGAACAATCTGAGCGACGTATGATTTGATGTGCATGCCTAATTATATGTTGACGAAAAATAATCACCATAATAACCCAATTTTCAAATTTTCAAATTATAAAATTAACTCAACAACTCAACAACTCAACAACTCAACAACTTACCAACTCAACAACTCAACAACTCAACAACTCAACAACTTAGCAACTCAACAACTAAAAAACTCAACAACTCAACAACTCAACAACTTAGCAACTCAGCAACTCAACAACTCAACAACTCAACAACTCAACAACTCAACAACTTAGCAAATTAGCAACTCAACAACTTAGCAACTCAACAACTCAACAACT
>JBBRVQ010000079.1:0-18568 GCA_038246735.1 Chitinophagales bacterium | reverse complement strand
CGATCTCATCGCTCATCGTCCTGACATCATGATCACACTAGGTGGAGACGGAACAATCCTCCAAGCCATCACGCTGCTTAAAGATAGTGGAATTCCCGTATTAGGAATAAATTTAGGTAGGCTTGGTTTTTTGGCTAGTGTAGAAAAAAAAATCATCAAAAAAGCAGTAAAACAACTTGTAAATAATGAATTCAATATAGTATCCAGATCATTGCTGGGTTTAAAATGTAATCTACCTCTTTTTGATCAGTTTCCATTTGCGCTAAATGATTTTACGTTAAACAAGCGAGACACTTCATCGATGATAACAATACATACCTATATAGACAATGTCTTGTTAAATTCTTACTGGGCTGACGGAATTATCATCAGTACTCCGACCGGCTCGACCGGATATTCATTGAGTTGTGGAGGCCCAATAATCTTTCCTGACTCCCAAAATATCGTGATTACTCCAGTGGCTCCACACAATCTTAATGTACGACCAATAGTCATCCCCGATACGCTAAGTATAACTTTAAAAGTTGAAGGAAGGACAGACAGTTTTATGTGTACACTGGACTCCCGATATGAAACCATCACATCTGCGCATCGTATAGAAATAAATAAAGGTAATTTTTTTATTAATTTTGTACAGCTCAAAGGGCAAACTTTTATGAAAACTATCAGCGAAAAGTTGCTTTGGGGCTTGGATAAGAGGAATTGATTCGGGTCTAAATGTAGGAAATCATTGAGACAAATAAAATGCTGTAAATTAACATTAAATTACATTTTCAAAATCTTTCCCGAACTAAGCGGTACACCAATATCGAAAAAAGTATAAAAATATGTCCCCTGTGACAAAGTCATCAAATCAATATTGTTTAAGCCATAATATATGCGATGCCGTAGAATCTGTCTGCCCATTATATCATAAAATACAATACTGCCATGTACCGGGACAAAATCAGAAAGCGTCACTAAAAGGTCGTTCTCTACAGGATTTGGAAATACCGTCAGTTTTATTGTACTTTTTGTATCATCTGTGTATACAGGACTACCTATAGTAAGGTTTTTACAATAAGTATGATTCCCATTATTATTGACAACACTCAAACATACATTGTACACACCCGGGCCAGGAAAACGATGCCAATACGGCTTTCTGCCAGCAAAACTTGTGTTATCTCCGAAATCCCAAGACCATTCATTGGGTTCAAAATAACTCAAATCCGTAAATCTAATGCGTAAGTGATCCAAGGTATCTTGCTCATATCTGAATTTTGCCACAGGTATATTATCAAGACCGAGTGTATCACATGGACTTCCATCCCATGGACCTAATCTAAAGTGCGGAAAATTGGGCAGTGAATTAAAATTTTGTGTAGGAAGCTTTATGCTATTTTGTAAAACTGTAGCATAGGTCCCTTCTTCTTCTGGATATTCTATCGTATGAAGTGATCGAGTACCACCAGGAGTAAGGCTGTATATCTTACCATCAGGACCAGTCACCATGTAACTGAAAATCAAATCTCTACCAAAATCCCATTCATTGTACCTAAATATGCTACCGTCATACTCTGCTATGATCTGCTCTGATTCTAATATTTCATCAGCTGTCATATCATACTGAAACATTTGCAACCCATCTGTAGCATAGAGATAATGACCATCTGGAGAGAATGATATTGATCCATAAATTATCAAAGAGTTTAACAATAATTTAGTTTCCTTCTTAAACATATTCCCATGACATCTATCAAAATTGTAAATTGATATTCGCAATCTATCGAAATTAATTCCCATATTATCAACTGATACATAATGTTCACCATTAGGAGAAAAATAACTCACAGGGTAAGAGTGATTTTTTATGAGTCGATCTGGTTCATTGAACTTTTTAAATAACTTTATTCCTGTGGGATCAAATAAATAAATATTAATCGCAGCAGAATATTCATCTTTAATTACTATCCACCAATCTCTTCCATTTCCATGTTTTACTGCATTAAACCCTCCATTATATAACCCGGAGAAAATTAAACTATCTTTATAAATTACTTTTCCGTGATCTGAATTATCAAAAGAAACTAAGGTAGTCAAAATACCTACATTCCTATAAAAGTTATCATTTGGTAATTTTTTTCGCAATAAATGAAAAATAAAATAATTTTTTGAACCTGGGTTAGGCAGCATTATCACAAATTGCTCAATAGGTAAACCATCTTTCCAATCTGATCCATCAGGGAAGTAGTTTTTTGCATTAAATATTTCCCAATAAGTACTGTAAGATATCGTATCCAAACCAGGTACTACTTGATGCATTCCATTATGCACAAACATACCATTGGAATACATCAATAATCGACCTTCATCATCACATATAGATGCATCTGTTCCTGACATGTCCATGGTGATTTGACTATCATATCTAAACTGTACCGGGTCCTCATTAAAGTCAGCGATCATTGTGCCCCACTGGTAACCATCAAAGACTCCATTTGCCGAACTATAGCCAGTTATCCATATGTTATCGTTCTTTTGACCAATGAGGATTGAAGAAAGCAAAACAAATAATCCCATTAATAATCTCATTGAACTCTTATTATCTTTCTAAAGGCCCTTTCCCCATTTATTGACTCCACTTCTACAATATAAACTGAAGGAATCAAACGACTCAAATCTAGCTCAAATTTTGTTTCTTGGGCAAAAGATTTCAACTCCATGACTTTACCTTGCATATTTCTTATTACAACTTTCTGGATAGGGTGAGTTGATTGAATTTGTAAAACTCCTGATGTTGGATTTGGGCTAGCTTCTATTTGAAATAATTCTGTCACAATTGGAGTATTGCTTTTGTTTCTAACTGAAGTACTTTGACAATTGATTTGAAAATCATCAAAATCATTCAACTCCTTGCTTACTAGATACGACTGTGCTCGATATACCGCTTCACCATACACCAATGGACATAAATTGGCTATATGCCTTAATGTATAAATGTCTGAAGCTGAAATAGAATACTTGCTAAGTTCTGTTTTAGAATAAATAAGATAAAACTCTTTAAGAACAGTATACATTGTAAAATCTGTAGGTAAATTATTTATCTCTGCTGCTAAAGATGTTGCTTTTGATTGTCTAACGGTAATAAACGAATCACGAATAGACCTAATTTCGTTTTTCTTTATTTCATAAATAGCATCGACGTTTATTAAATGTATTGAATCTATTGGGTTTAAATCGGTGAGATGGGCGGCCACATTTTTAAGTCTATTGATATAATGTTCTTTTTTTATCAAGTTATTCCATAGAGCATTGGAAGGTTTGTCCATATTTTGAATTCCAATACTCACTTTGTAATAAGTTGAAATTGAAGAATTACATAACTCAGTATATTTGTCTTTCAAAATAGTGCTCATCCTAAGATAGTATGGAGAAGTATGCAATACTTCAAACAAAAAAGTCATTGACTCTACATAGTTTAGACGGCTATACTCATGAGCAGTATATGTTCTGGTTGCAATTGCTTCCAAATCAGCAATTTTATAAGTCAATCCTAGTGGCTGATATCCAATGGAAAGTAAAGGATCATTGTTAGAATCTGTATGCCATCCACAAGTATTGTTTGGTGGTCCAGTATATGGGTTGGAAATATAGGGTTCTGGGTCAATATTGTCGCAAATCCCATCACCATCAGAATCAATTCCATTGGGAACACATGGGTCAAATGGGTCTGGATCTGATGTATCACATATGCCATCGCGATCAGTGTCTCTCATTAATGGGTTACAGCTATCCGTTGGATCTGGGTCTATAAGGTCACATACACCATCGCCATCCAAATCTTGCATGTTAGGATTGCAAGCGTCATCTGGGTCAGGGTCGATAAGGTCACATACGCCATCGCCGTCTCTGTCCAATCCTGCTGGATAGCAACTACCTAAATCAGGAATAGAATCAGGTGCAGGCGTTAAAGAACTTGGGTCAAATGGTGGACTGAATGATAAACCACAATTTGGAATACATAAGTTTGAAGAACCTTGTTGTGGTGGAAACCACCTATCAGCAACATTTGCTGGGATAATTATTTGAGGCATCATTGATCCCAAAGTGCTACTTCCTTCAGATAGATTGATTCTAAAACGGTTATCCTCGGGAGATCCGCCAATAAGTTGACCTGTAGTATTACCCTTCCATCTATTACCAGTATGCGAATTTTCCCCTATCATACTTTCTTCCAAAACCATTTTGTTGTCTTCAAATGTAGTATTGTATAACTTTGTCTCAGGATTTGTGCCATACAGATACAATCCTATACCTGTCCCACTAATAGTATTACAGCAGAATGTAGTAGCAGAGCCATTTGATACCATTATTAAGCTGTTTTGATTATTGGAAGCAGTGCTATTTGTAAATATGTTTTCCTGAAATTTTAATGCCTTTGAATTTTTTATATCCAAATTTGCATTAAAATTATTTTTGGTAAAATCAATTCTGTCGGGTCTACTAAATAACAAATCTGATTTGTTCTTAAATGTATTATTAGCAATGATCCCTGTTTTCCCAGTATTTCGGTTGTCAACATAAAAAATCCCATGGCTATTGTAGTCTATATTTGAATTAAACCTTATAGTAAGACTATTGTGTGAAATATTATTCATTCTTAAGCCGTATCCAAACTCCTGAATTAAAGGATTAGATTGTATGCTCATTTTGACAAGTCTTGCATTTTTTAGATCAATACCACTACTTCTTCCATTATAATATCCATTTAATGTATTTTTAAAAATGGTAAAATATGAGTTTTCTTCTGCGCCATCTACACATATACCACATTGTATGACTTTAATGGTATTATTTTGAATATCCAGATTGGCTGCCGTACCCACAGATTTTAAATCCCAAACCTTAATTCCATAATAACAGCTTTCTATTTTTTGGCTAAAAACTTTTAATCCCTCAATATCTTTTGCATAAATTGCGGTGCCGCAATCTGAAAACGTGTTTGGACTTGTCAAGGAGACGGCGACTGATGTTGCTGGTTTTTTTCGAACATTTTTAAAATATAAACCATATTCACATTGATTAAAATAACAGTTACTTATTCGTAAATCCCTTGGTGCAGAACCATCAAAACAATTAATTCCAATATTATTATTTTCAAATTTAACATTATTCAAATTATATGTTCCCTGATACTGGCTGCCCGTATTTATTTTTATTCCTGTTTCTGCATTCAAAATTGAGCAGTAACTAATATTATAGTATAGGACCATTATTATTTGCTTGACTTCCTGGATGTGCAGAAATACCCTTCCATGTATAACTATCACAACCCTTAATTAAACATTCTTCAAATATGGCTGTTGTTTTTTGAACAAATAAAGGTGATGAATTATTAAGATGGTGATCATGAATTGCAATTCCGTAGTTTGCTGTAAATAACAAAGTACACCGCTTAAACGTAATATGTTGATCAATAATTAAATTTCCATCAAAAGTTATGGTCATGCCCTCAACAGTCAACCCGAATGAGTTTCCGGAGATATTGCTTCCACCCACAGCCGTACAGCTAGAACTCAAAAAGATATCTCTGACGCTGCCTCCTTGTGAAAAACAACTTGAACCAGAGAGCGGTATAGGGTTTGAAAACTGGCAATTTTGAGCATACACATTCGAATCAAATAAAATAATTAATAAAATGACTAATATACGGTATGCGGTATGCGATATGCGGTATGCGATATGCGGTATGCGGTATTTCATTGGTTTTATGTTAATTTTATTTCAAAGATATGGTATTATTTTTATATTGTCAAATCCAGTCTTAAAATTGTATTAAAAGCAACAATTTTATACATCTACGATTTATACATCATTAATTTTTATTTCATAGTGATCATCAAATTTAAACATAATACGCGTTTATATTCGGCAAACTTATCAAAAGGTCTAGACATTTCCATTCCTCTTATATCTGACGCATCAGGCCCTAAATGTTTTTACGCGCCAAATTTCAAAATCGAGCCATTAGTATTAGGAGATTTCATAGGAGAAGTCTCTGCAGGTAGCTCGGTAAACTTCAGAAATATTATTATCAATCCACATGGAAATGGAACACATACCGAATGTGTGGGGCATATTACTGCTGAACCATTTACCATTAATCAATGTCTGACAGAATTTCATTTTTTGGCTCAATTGGTGACTGTAGATCCTGAGAAATCAAATGGTCAGGATAGTATTATCACTGCCCCCGTTTTAAAAAATATTCTAAACAACAAAGGGAGTACTCCTGCAGTCATAGTACGAACTCTGCCCAATGGTAAAGAGAAGTTAACCAAAGACTACTCCGGTACCAATCCCCCCTATTTTTCAGAAGATGCCATTCATTATCTTAATAGTAGAAACATCATTCACCTTATTACAGACCTGCCGTCAGTGGACAGGGAAGAAGACGGTGGGCTGCTTTTGTCACATAAGGCATACTGGGAGTGGCCGCACTTCCCAAATAAAAAAAAGACCATAACGGAGCTGGTTTATATTGACAATATGGTAGAGGATGGTGTATATTTGTGTAACATTCAGATCGCATCTATAGAATCTGATGCGAGTCCAAGTAAAATTGTTATATACCCATTGAACAAATTTAAAAAATAAGCATTATTTCTCCATGAATTTTGATGCAAGAAATATATACCTCAATTACTTCGGACTTGATGCATCTGCATATAGAGACAAAGTACGGTTTTATGAAGAAAATCCAAAAGCTATTTCATCGCTATATTTTGATGAGCGTATAGAAATTGACATAGACTATCTCTTGTGCCTTTTTGAAGTCGGCAGATATGAAAGATTTTTATCCAAAATTGATATTGTCCTAGAAACTATTATAGTTGAAAATATTTATGACTTTAAAAATCAAAACATATTTAATGAATTACTTTTCAGAAAAGCGGCTTGCTTATTTCAGTTGAGGAAATTCCAAAATGCGGAAGATATTTTAAAACAATTGATAAGAATGGACAGCACCAATCCACTTTATATAGGTTTGTATGGTATATGCAAGCGGAAACAAACCAATGATATTTCGTTGTCCATAAAAGCAATGGCTAGTGCATCTTTTCTGCTTGTTATAAGTATTACTGTGGCAAGAATATTTCTAATAGAACCCTTTTTCGACCTTTGGCTTGAACCTTTTTTGATCCTGAGAAGCTTTCTTTTTATTTTTGGACTGGTGTGTTTATTCGGATTAGAATTAAGTTTTCAACATAAGATTTACAAAGAAACAGGAGTTTTCTCCCATCGACTCATGAACACTATATTTGGTAAAAAGGTGAAATAAGTAGTGCTTTAGAAACCAAATTCCAAAAATTGCTATAAAATGAAACAATATTATTCAATAATTACCATGTTTCTAAGATAATTAGGGCTTAAATCCTACCTTTGCTCCTTCAAATAATAAATATTTATGAGTCTTCTTACTGTGGGAACCGTAGCTTTTGATACGATAGAAACACCTTATGGCAAAGCAGAAATGGTCATCGGCGGAGCCTGCACATACATCAGCTGGTCAGCATCTTATTTTACCAATAATATTCATCTTGTTTCTATAGTTGGAGACGATTTTCCTGATTATGAGTTGCAGCGACTCAAGGATCGGGGTGTCAATATGGATGGACTAAAAATCGTAGAAGGTGGAAAATCATTCTTTTGGGCAGGTCGATATCACAACAATATGAACAACAGAGATACATTGGTTACTGATCTCAATGTATTGGCTGATTTTGATCCTATCCTGCCTGAATCTGCCAAGTCCAGCAAATATGTGATGCTCGGCAATCTTACACCAGCCATTCAGAAAAGTGTCTTGGACCAATTGGACGGAAGTCAAAAACTAATAGCTCTCGATACCATGAATTTCTGGATGGATATTGCCATGGACGAGCTAAAAGAAGTAATAGCCAGGGTAGATCTTCTGACCATCAATGATGAAGAAGCAAGACAATTATCAGGAGAACATTCACTAGTCAATGCCGCTAGGGTCATCCATGAAATGGGACCAAAGTACTTGGTGATCAAAAAAGGAGAACACGGAGCCTTGCTTTTTTCTGATGATGATATATTTTTCGCACCTGCATTGCCATTGGCTCAGGTTTTTGACCCTACTGGAGCTGGTGATACCTTTGCCGGTGGACTCATGGGTTATCTTGCCAAAACAGATGATATCGGCATGGAAAATATGAAACGCGCCATTATAGTCGGATCTGCGATGGCATCATTTTGTGTCGAAGATTTCAGTCTGAACAAGTTGCAGATACTATCTATGCCTGAGATCGATGAGAGATTGGGCAGGTTTAAAAAATTGATGCACTTTGATCTGCTTTAATCAGCTGACTATAGTGTCCCCCAAAAAATTTATTCTCAAATTGGATTGGAACCAAAACTTAATTAAAATCGTTTTAGGTAATTAAATATTTTATATCATGGCAAGTGTAATTGATGTTAAGACTCTGAGTAAAAATGAAATTAAACATCTCATTCATGATTTGATCGAAAGTGAGATTATTACGCATCAATTTTTATTAGAATTGGTAGAATCTAAGGTTAAAAAAAATGAAGATTTTGACGATATGCAATATATCGAATCATTAATTGATAAACATTTTGAAGAATACGATGAAGTATTCAGAAAATTGGCGTGATTAGATATCTTACCACGGAAGAATTGATATTGATCAATAGAAAAACAGTTGCCAGACATGGCGGTCAGTATATTGGAGCATTAGTATATTTAATAGAAGTAGTAAGTTCTGTGATGTTTGGTATGCCGCTTTACCCTAATTTGAGTGATAAAGTAGATTTGTATGTGTACAATATTATTGCCAATCATATTTTTAGTGATGGCAATAAAAGGACTGGTCTTGAGGCTGCAATTCTATTCTTAGACTTAAATGGGTATAGAATTAATAAAAATACCCCAAAAGTAATTCTATACGATTTTACCATCAAAGTGGCATCAGGCGAGTCAAGTTTGGATGAATGCCAGACATGGTTTGAATTAAATATAGTAAAAGAATATTTGCAAAACACTTGAAAATTATAGCTATCTCCGATACACATGGATACCACGATCAGCTTTCGTTGCCTCCTGGAGATGTACTTATCCACGCAGGTGATGTCTCGAGTCGCGGTAGCGAGAGTGAAGTAAAGGAGTTTCTACATTGGTTTAGTAAGCAGCATTTCAAATACAAAATATTCATAGCCGGAAATCACGATTTCTTTTTTGAGCGGGCTAATGCAGAAAGAATTAAATCCATTATACCTGAGGGAGTCATATATCTGAATGACTCAGGGATTACTATAGATGGTATAAATATTTGGGGATCGCCTATTACTCCATGGTTTTTTGATTGGGCATTTAACAGACATCGGGGAGCTGATATAAAAAAGCATTGGGATCGGATACCTTACGAAACCGATATACTCATCACGCATGGTCCTATACATGGCGTATTGGATATGACTGTAAATGGTAGGCAAGTAGGCTGTGAAGTATTAAAGGATGCTATAAATATCATAAAACCTAAAGTTCACATCTGTGGCCACATCCACGAAGCTTATGGTCAATCCACCTTACAAGATACCTTATTCATCAATGCCAGCGTACTCGACGTGAGATATCGTTTGGTCAATCCACCTGTGGTGTTTGAGATGTAATATCAGAATATCAACTAAATTGACATATTTAGAATGACTTATATCCAAATTAAATCTATTACATCACTCTTCCTCCTCATTCTCCATCAGCAGCTTTAGACTTACCTCAGGATTATCCAAAAATGACCTCGTGATCTGATAATGTTCTGTCTCATCATACCTGACTTCTTTGACGCCCTCAGCACTGAATTCATAAATCTTAGCATTGGGATAGGCCATAATGATGGGTGAGTGGGTGGCAATTATAAACTGAGAATCTTGTTGCACCAACTGATGAATCAGGCTGATGGCTGTCAACTGACGTGCCGGAGACAAGGCAGCTTCGGGTTCGTCGAGAAGATACAATCCATTGCCGGTAAGCTTGTGCATCAAGGTAGCGAGAAAGGCCTCGCCATGTGATTGTTCGTGGAGAGATTTGCCACCGTAGGACTTTAATACGCCAAACTCTTCTGCTTTGGTAGCCACGTTATAAAAACTCTCCGCTCTGAGAAAGTATGCATCACCCGGTGTCTTGTAGCTCTTGGAAAGTTTGATTTCCTTATACAGATCGGAGTGCGTATTATGCACTTCAAACTGTGCAGATTTCGTACCGCCTTCAGGATTAAAACCATAAGCTACAGCGATAGCTTCTAGGAGCGTGGATTTACCACTTCCATTCTCGCCGATAAAAAAAGTTACATCTGCGTGAAATTTTATGTCTTCGCACTGGCGGATAGCCGGAATATCATAAGGATACCCACGTTTATTTTTGGTTGCTTCTTCCTGAAAAAAAACTGACTTGATATAAGGACGGGCGGATATCATTGTTATTTGAGAAACGGATATTCATTTACCAAACTGATTCTCAGATCTTTCATATCTCCGATGACCTCATCATACACAGATATATTGAAGTTTCTGGTGTATGTAAGTCTTTTTAACATCAATACCAATCTGCTTTTTTCTGCATTGGTGATGTCAAGGGGAGCAGCAATTTTTTCTAAACGGCCGGCGTTATCAAAATATAAAGACTGGTCAAGTATCTCCATCAGATCAGGGTAGAAATTTGTAAATAATTGTGACTCTGCATAAGTCTCTTCTATTTTCTGAAGCACATCAAACTGAAAATCATAGAGCTTTATAATTTGAGATCTCAGCGTATCATTGGTAATCAGGTTCAACCCTTTGGACTTGAGTGTTTCAAAGGATGCAGTATTTTGGATACTTACATAACTTCTGGTCAGGTTTATTAGATGTCGATCAAAAGAATCTTTTTTTACTTCTTCACCCCTGAAAATCTTGCCAAAATACTTTACGCTATTCAAACCTGTTTCATGACCTTTTTTATTCAAAATAGCATCATCTATATCCTGATCGAGGCTGACATACATTTCCTTGATGGTAGTATTGATGTATTCCCTTTGTTTCAGATCTTCGGAGTAATTATTGGCCATAAATCCCAGATATACCCCAAATATAACTACTATAAGCTCAAAGAAATATTTTGAAATATTTTTAAAAAATGAAGAAATACCAGTTAATTTAGAACTCTGCATTGCCCGGGAATCTTGGGAAAGGAATAACGTCTCTGATATTGGTCATACCAGTCACAAAAAGCACAAGTCGCTCAAATCCCAATCCAAATCCAGCATGTGGTACGGTACCGAATCTTCTTGTATCCAGAAACCAGGACATATCTTCAGCAGGTATGTGCATTTCTTCCATGCGCTTCAGCAGTTTATCATACCGCTCTTCACGCTGAGAGCCACCAATGATCTCACCTATACCTGGAAAAAGTACATCCATCGCTCTCACCGTTTTATCATCATCATCCATACGCATATAGAAAGCCTTTATTTCCTTAGGGTAATTGGTTAGGATGACTGGTTTTTTGAAGTGCTTTTCTACCAGATATCTTTCGTGCTCTGACTGAAGATCAGCTCCCCATTTATCGATGGGATATTGAAATTTCCCTTTTTTATTTGGTGTTGAGTTCCTAAGTATTTCAATGGCTTCTGTATATGTCAATCGCTCAAAAGGCTGCTCAAGACAGAATTTCAATTTTTCTATTAAAGACATTTCCGAACGCTCAGTCTGTGGTTTTTGCTTTTCATCTTCCAGGAGTCTCTGCTCCAGGAAGGCCAGATCTTCTGCACAATGATCCAATACATATTGTATCAAATATTTGAGCATATCTTCTGCCAAATCCATGTTGTCATTGAGGTCATTAAAGGCTACTTCGGGCTCTATCATCCAGAACTCAGCAAGGTGGCGGGTAGTATTGGAATTTTCGGCACGGAATGTTGGGCCAAAAGTATACACATTGCTCAGTGCCAATGCTGCCAATTCTGCTTCCAACTGACCTGAAACGGTAAGGTTGGTCGCTTTGCCGAAGAAGTCTTCTTTAAAATTAATGGTTCCGTCTTCGTTTTTTGGCGGATTGTTAATATCAAGCGTCGTGACCTGAAACATCTCTCCTGCACCTTCCGCATCACTTCCTGTGATGATAGGACTGTGGATATTGACAAAATGTCGATCATTAAAAAACTTGTGAATACCATAAGATAACACGTGCCTCACTCTGAAAATGGCACTAAAAGCATTGGTTCTGAACCTTAAGTGAGCTATTTCACGAAGGTATTCCAGGCTAGGTCTGTTCTTTAGTTGGATAGGGTAGGTGTCTGGGTCACAGTCTCCAAGAATCTCAATATTTTCAGCAGTCAACTCTACACTCTGACCTTTTCCCTGAGAGGTGATGAGTGTACCATGTATACTTATTCCTGCTCCAGTAGTGATGCGTTTGATCAGGTCAGGATCTGCATTTTCGAAATCTATGACAACCTGCAAATTGGCCAGACAAGATCCGTCATTTAATGCTATAAATTGGTTGTTTCTGAATGTACGCACCCAACCCATAACCGTATATTTTTGATCAGTTTTTGCTGAAAAAATGTCTTTTACTCTTATCCTATTTGCCATTATCAATTGTTTTTATCTAAAATGATTTGCAAAAGTAATGAAAACAGAGAAAAACCAATAAATAAAATAGCACAGTTTAGTTAATCTAAGAAATATTGTTCTAATTTTGATCATCAATTGGACTACTTGCCGAATAAAAACCAATCATTAAGAGTAAAAATAGTTTTAATAACTCCAATACCATCAAATTAACCGGCTGATTCTGTTGTTATGACTTAATGCATCCTGACCTTCAACAAGAACCAATCCCGGTCTTTTACCTATTGTGATACTTCCCAGTCGATCTTCATATCCCAGAGCTTCAGCACCATTGATGGTCGCCCAGGTCAACAATGTTTCCAAAGGCAAGTATGACTGATATTTTCTGATCGTCCTGATTTCTTCCCAAATTGATAACTGCCAGTTGGAGGTAAGGCTATCCGTTCCTATTGTCACTTTCGCTTTTGTCCCAGTAAATATTTTATAATCTGGCAATTTGTTTTCAATGTAAAGATTGGCATTAGGGCAGGTAGCCCAAAAACTTTGCTGATTCCATGAAATTGCTGAATGTATATCATCTGTGGTTGTCATAGTATTGTGTACGAAAATAGTTTTAAATTCAGGTTGAAGGTTAGCTAAGGTATAATGTATAGATGATTTTCCTGAATGTTTAAAATGGTCCAGAGATAAGCCAAACCCTTTGTAAAAATCAACAAAGCCACCAGTTCCTTTTTCAAAAAGTTCATTCTCAGCAAGCGTTTCCTGATTATGAATACTTATGGTTTGATCAGATGTATTGTTTTCATTGATAAATTTAAAAAGATCCGGACTGACTGTATATGGAGCATGAGGCACATAACTTTTTTTGTTAAATCGCACATTGCTTTGACCTTGCATAACATTCTTATATTGTTGAATAGTGCTGTCGGTCATGGAAGGCTGTAAAAAATCAAACATTTCAACAAAAGTATAATAATCCATTCTACTTCCTGATTTCACATGCGATGTATCAATTTTATTGGAAATATCACCCACTGCCACTATTCCATTAAGATACATTTCTTCATCGGCATCCTTTATAGCCTGATCAATAACATCCTTATTAATATCTCTGAAAGTAACAACATTTTTAAGAAATGGAAGTAATCCTGTGCCAGTATCTACTTTTCCTTTCATGTGTGACAATTCCAGGTGACAATGTGAATTAACAAATCCGGGTATAATCAATCCGTTAAAAAAGTGCACTGAACTCCCGTCATGATCTATAGTATTGTCAACACTAAGTATATCACCAGATCCGTTTGTCACTATAACTTTCCCCGCGGTAAGCTTACCGTCTTCGGTAAAAATGTATTCAGCACTGAACTTTTGTATCATATGTATTTCCAATTATAGAATGTATTAATACTTCAAAATTCTTTAATGATCATAGCATTTTTCATTCTGGGTTCAAACCAGGTACTTTTGGGGGGCAGAACTCCGCCGGCGTCTGATATGCTTATAAGTTCTTCTTTAGTCACTGCAAATAAACAAAAAGCGACACTTGAAGGATATTTTGCTGCTCCCATCAAGCCTTCCAAACCTGAGACACCCTCGACATATTTGATTTCTGTTGCAGATTTTATATCAGAGATATCCAGAATATTTTTTAAGACATAGTCATTAAATAAGTCCACATCCAATACCTTAGACTTATCATTATAAATTCCAATGACAGATTCTTTCCAGTTCAGGATATACCACTCCTGATTAATGTACAAAGTAAGCTGGTGTTTTGTAACAGGTTTACTTGGAATAAAAGCAGGCGATATATCAAAATATATGGAAAGGTGCGCCATAAATCTCGTGGTACTCATATGATCAGGGAGTTGCACTACCCTGTTGAAATCATATATGGTCAGATCAGAAAACGGGAAAAATGCACATAATAATCCGGGATGAATATCATTATCATGGTCATGAAGATACTTTTTTTTGACTAATCTTGCTGTGACAGAAGACCTGTGATGGCCATCTGCAATGTACGCTTTTGGTATATGTTCTTTAAATAAGCTTTTTATCATATGGATATCTTCATCTTTATCTACTGCCCAGAAAATATGGCGTTCAGTTGGATTGGTAAGCTCAATAGTATATTCAGGTAATGAATTACTGATAAAACTACCTATAAAATTATCAATTTCTATACTTGAAACATATGCCAACAGTACAGGCTTAATCATTGCTTTGCGCAGCAACATAAGGCTAAGCATGTTTTGCTCTTTTTCAGTTATGGTGTGTTCGTGACCTAATATTTTATTATCTTCAAGATCCGAAATATCATTTCCTGCAATGATGCCTGTAAAAGTTTGTTTACCTGTAATCCTGTATATAAATAGCGCTTTTTTCTTTCGTTTGATAAAAAACCCGGCATTTTTATATTGGATATATTCTTTACTCACTGCACCAAAAAAGGCATCTGCTGATGAGATTAATTCTGCATTAGGGTAAGAAGCGCTAAAAGGATAAATTTTCACTTGATACTAATATTTATTACGGGCTGCTAAGGTAGTAAAAAATAAGCAGATTTTACATTCCAACACAATACAAGAAATATTGATAACGCATAAAACAAAAAACGGTCGGCCCTGCTTAAGGTGCCAACCGTTTTATTTTTAAATACTAGATATCTCTAAAAGATCATCATTGTATTCTTATCAATTTCCTTTGAGAAGTGACACCATCTATGGTGATTATTACGTTGTAAACTCCAGCTGCAACGTCTTCAAGATTTAAATGATAGATTTCATCACCTGCTGCTTGAACTGATGTGGCTTTGACTAGTTTTATCAGTTTTGATGCCGCATCCAGCAATTCTATTTTAACCTCGGAATCATTCGATAATACCACTTGTATATTCGTCTCATTTCTGGCAGGGTTTGGATACATATCTATGGACTGTTCTCCACTATGACTCAATTTTACCCATCTGCTGTATGTAAACTGACCGTCGAAGTCTACTTGTTTTACTCGATATACATATGTTCCCGGACTTCCTACTTCAGTATCTGTTAGTTTGTAATGGCTGATCAAGTTTGTGTTGCCATTGGCATTGACTTTGCCCGGTATCGCTACAAATTCCTTTTCAGTATCAACTCTTCTCTCCACTATGTAATGGCTCACGTTCACTTCTCTGGCTGTACTCCAAGTTATCAAATGGGTATTATTGACTCTTTTTGCGTTAACATCCAGCCAATCTACCGGAAGCACTCCAAACGCTAGACCCATGTCTATATTATCATTTACCATGGAAGGCTCCATAGAGAATGATCGGGTGGTATTCGGACCGAAGCTGTGATCCACATCACTATCCATGTTGTCAGCTGCTGCTCTCGCTATTGTTGCTCCAAAACCCGCAGGTGGTGTAAATTTAAGGTAATACTGTTGTTTCTCCAGATAATCCAGCATGTATTCTCCAGTCACATCTGTGTAATCAAAACCAACTACTTTGCCGGTAGATACTTCCACCGCTTCGACTTTTACTCCTTCTACTTTTGGCTCATTGGCATCCTGCACACCATTCAGATTATCGTCTCTCCAGACCAGATTTCCTACTGTAGCCATCGGATAATATCCTGCACCTAAATCAGTTTTTGTCTGACCCGAAAGTATTGTGAACACATCTGATCTGTTATTTGAATTGATGTCGCTATCAAATTCCTCATTTGTTCCTATATTTGGTCTTGCTCTTACAAGTCCCAGTGGCGGCAAAATGACTTCGATGTAATATTCGCCCGGTGGAGCACAGAAGTTGAAATAACCATCATCCGATGGTGTGCCTGGTTTATGTCCTGTGTATTTAAACTCCCAGATGGCCCAGGTACCAAAATGATTCCTCCATAGATTTACTTTCAAACCGTTGATTCCGTTTTCATTGGTATTCCAAACATCATTCTTATTGATATCGTACCAAACCAAATCTCCTATAGGCACGCACTTGTAGAAGCCTGCATCCCATGTCATATCTCTCTCGCCCGGTGTAAGTACTGTAGTAGCTGTCGTCCCTGGTCCATTGCTTCCATCTACATCGCTATCTGTGGCGTCATTTCCTCTGTTGGAAAATGTTCTTTCATACCCTGAAGGACTGATGAAGTCAAGATAATAACTGCCAGGGTAAAGAAAATCAAACAGGTATTTTCCACTCGCATCCGTATATGTCGTGGCTGCATATGCTCCAGTGCCATGCCATAGATTCACCTGAATGCCAGGTATTCCCGGTTCGCCGAAATTTTGTTGTCCATCACCGTTCAGATCATGCCACACAAAGTCTCCGATTGCCGAAAGTATTAGTAATCCTGCATCTCTGGTGGTATCTCTTTGGCCTGGATTTATGAAGAAGCAATCCGTCCATCCTGCCAAATTAGCATCCGAATCTAAAGCTATATCACTACCAACATTTTTTGTTGTGAATGCACAACCCGGCGGTAAGCCACTGATATCAAACCTTAGTTTGTAGAAACCTCTCAATACATTGTCAAAGACATATTTACCATTTGAGTTTGTAGTGACAGATCTGATCAGAGTGTTGCTGCAATCATATAAACCTACAACTACTCCTCCAACTCCTGGTTCTCCGGCATCCTGTATGCCATCTCCATCCAAATCTTTCCATACAAAATCTCCTATTTGGCCTAATACTTCAATCAAAGTATTGTCTTGTGCAGTTCCATCGTCTTCCGGCTGATTTGGATTCGTGCTTTCATGTTCCGTTCCTGCATCTGAGTTATCGCTTGTTGTAATCGGACTATTAGTTGCAGGGTCAACATAATCGACTCCCGTGTTTCGGGTGGCATTTCCATACGCGGTAGCTCGGTTCCATAGGGAATCCGGAATCATTGGTGAGGTGGCGTCAATTTCTATTCTGATCTGTACCACCATCTCCTGGCCCGGAGCCAAGAGTCCTGTGGTACCATTGAAGATGCCAGGATTACTTATCCTTCCGTTAAAACCTGCATTGATCACCGGATTGGTGGTTGCATTTGAACTTATTATCACCGGCTGTGTACCAGGTGCTAATCCTGCATAGTACACTCCAACATATTTATTCAGCTCTATGGTATCCATGAGTCGAATATTGCTAAGATGTACATTACCAACGTTTTTTAACCCAAGATTTATTATTACGTCATAATGCCCGGATATTCCGCTTAATGGATTCTGATAATCAACTACATTCTTAACCAATGAAATGGCTGGTGCAATCAGTGGCGTTGGATCATTTGGAGTTCCCATATCTCCCGGATATTCAGGATTCGTCCCTTGCGGATCGATGCCATCATCTGATACATCTGTTACGGTGACTACACTGCCATTATACAACGTTGCGTCTCCATTTGATGTAGCCTGATTTGTCAGGGAAGGGTAGTTCGGATGTGATGCATTCGGATTAATCTGCACTGTCAATTCTACAGTGACCGACTGTCCTGGCTCAAGTAACCCTGATGTGCCTGTAAACATATTTGACTGGCTATTGCCATTGAATGAACCATTCAACACCGGTGTAGCCGTTGCATTACTGAATATCAGCACAGGGTTATTGGTAATTCCTACCCACACTGGTAATAATTCTGTCATTATAGGATCAATCAGATCTATATTGCTAAGATCAATATTTCCTGTGTTTTGTATCGTAAATCTAAACCTAACATCTTTATTTCCAGGTATCTGACTTACCGCATCATTCACACTGATTATAGACTTAACGATATCTATACTTGGTATTTGTACCGGTGTAGGGTCGTCAGGTCCACCTGTATCGCCCGGCTCACCCGGATTTGTACTCTCCAACTGCACACCACTATCACTGTCATCCGTCACCTGTCCCGGTATGTACGGACTGCCTGTATTCGGATTTTCTAATGGCACTCCACTTCCATTCGTAGGTATTCCGCCT
>JBBRVQ010000078.1:0-17500 GCA_038246735.1 Chitinophagales bacterium | reverse complement strand
ACCAACTAGCTAATCAGACGCACATCCATCTCTAAGCGCCGTAACTTTAATAATAAATCCTTATATCTATTATCACATCCGGTATTAATCCCAGTTTCCCAGGGCTATCCCGATCTTAAAGGTAGGTCATGTACGCGTTACTCACCCGTGCGCCGCTCTCAAAATCCCGAAGGATCTCTACCGCTCAACTTGCATGTATTAGGCCTCCCGCTAGCGTTCATCCTGAGCCAGGATCAAACTCTCCATAGTATAATCCTTATCGGCTCTCTCTCTTATTTAAAGAAATCGCTCTATTAATATGTTTTTAAAAGGTCTCATCTCCTCTTTACCTAAATTCCTAATTTAATACTACTCTCCAATCGTGTCAATGAACTTCTTTGTTTATTCTCATCCCAAAATCTAAAATCCTAAAACCTATATCTTTTCAATATAAATCCCAAATCTCAAATTCATTATTTCAACCAATTTTCAACAATCTATATCATCGAAAACTTAAAGGGCCGCAAAGATACATAACCTTTTCTCAACCCACAAACTTTTTATTAAAAAAAATTACTTTTTCCACACATCCCGAAATTATTAATCATACCACATACCAATATTCCTCTAATTTCTTATCCCCTCTATCTATCTCTCTATCTCTCTCTCTCTCTATCACTCTACCTAATTCCCAATTTGTTGATCAATGTTCTCATTCCCTTCATTAAGGGGTCGCAAAGGTAATATATACGATATCAGATAAACAAATATTTTTATATATTTTTCTACAAATATTATACATATTTAATATAATATGTATAATTCATATATTATTAATTGTATACAAATAAATCAAAACTTTATATGTAAAATAGTAAGACTTTTAATATTCATTTTATTGTAAAAATATAATTTACGATATCAAATCACTATTTGAACTGTTAGATATGAAGATGTGACTCTTTTCAATTTATTAGAATACTATAATTACGATTCATCAGGTCTAGGGGTACATTAAGACTTACCAAATAATACTGACGCTAAATCCAGGAAACCTTGTAAAAGACTTATGAGAGTAATGGTTGTCGTTAAATTGAAAAATTTGTCCACAAAATAAAAGAAGGTATGCTGTAATTTTATGACCTTTGCTATGTTTTTAAAAAGAATCTAAAATATAAATAATGAAATACAATTTTTATGCAGGTCCGGCTATATTGCCGAGAGAAGTAATAGAAGAGGCAGCAAATGCTGTTCTTGACTTTAATGGAATGGGATTTTCGCTTCTGGAGATATCACACAGAACCAAAGATTTTATTTCCGTTATGGACGAAGCGGTTGCCTTAGTAAAGGAATTGCTCCATATCAATGATGATCATGAAGTTTTATTTCTATCCGGTGGCGCCAGCTCACAATTTTTTATGGCTCCAATGAATCTCCTGGATGAATCAATGAAAGCAGCATATGTGGATACTGGTACATGGGCTTCAAAAGCCATCAAAGATGCTAAATTGTATGGACAAGTGGACGTACTTGCCTCTTCAAAAGATGCCAACTACTCTTTTATTCCAAAAGGATATCCCATAGATCCTTCTTATAGATATCTACATTTAACCAGCAATAATACGATATTTGGAACTCAGTATAAATCCTTTCCAGAAACAAGTGTTCCTATCGTTTGTGATATGTCCTCTGATATATTCAGCAGGGAAATTGATATTAATGCATTTGACCTGATTTACGCCGGGGCTCAAAAAAATATGGGACCAGCTGGAACAACTCTTGTAGTAGTACGAAAATCAGCTTTGGGTAAAGTAAACAGGAAAATACCCGCAATGCTAAATTATGAAAATCACATAGAGGCGGGATCAATGTATAACACACCACCTGTATTTCCGGTTTATGTATCTATGCTTACACTCAGATGGATAAAAAAGAATGGTGGTGTAGCCGGAATTCAAAAAAAGAATGAAGCTAAAGCAGATGCTTTATATAATGAAATTGAAAGAAACAGTTTATTCTACACGCCTACAGCACAGGAAGACCGATCCAATATGAATATTTGTTTCCTATTACATAATATAGAGCTGGAAAAAGATTTTTTAGCAAAATGCAAAGATGCAAGTTGTGTAGGTCTTGAAGGCCACAGATCTGTAGGAGGATTCCGCGCTTCTATATATAATGCGATGTCCATAGAAGGTATTGATATATTGGTGAGTGTAATGAAAGAGTTCGAGAATGTAAATGGATAACAAATCAAATTAATATACCAATTCAAATATTTGAAATCATCTAATATTTTGCTTTAAACTTTGACATATTATATAGATATTGACGGAAGTAAAATACCGCTCCGAATCATCGAAGAAAAAAGAAATGGAGCTAGAGTAGCTTTGGGTGGTACGCATGTAATATTGCGTGTACCTAAAGCTTTATTTTTGAAAACCAATGTGGAAAAGCATGTTGAATGGGCTAAAAATTGGCTAAAACAACTCAAATCCTCCAAACCACAGGTGCTTGACAGATATCTTGGGTTGAAAAAATATGAAGATGGCGATATATTTACTATTGGTGGTCAAGGGTTTCTCCTTGAAATAAGTGAAGCTACTCGTGAAAGTGGTTTTATCAAACTTCAAAAAGAAGGTGTATTGTGCATAATAATTCCCGATAAAGAAAATTACGACAGGCAAAAACTACTTAAAAGTTTATTGATAAAGTTTACTCAAAAATATTTTCTACCTGAGATCAACAGAAAAGTAAAGTATTTTAATGACCTGTACTTTCAAAAGAACATCAGTAATGTGCGACTAAAATACAATAAATCCAATTGGGGTAGCTGTTCTACGGGTAAAAACTTAAATTTTTCAGTCCGTCTATTTTTTGCACCTGATGAAGTCATAGATTATGTGGTCATCCATGAACTGGCCCATTTGGTCGAAATGAATCATTCTGACAGATTCTGGAATATAGTTGGGAGTATTATGCCGGACTACATGGAAAAAGAAAGAATATTAAAAATAAATAGTGGTAAATTTGACTTTTAATTTTCTGTTACATTCCATTATAAACTGGATCATAAATTTTGCAAAAGCCTATCTTTTCTTATGTTCGCAAACTTCATTTTTACACTTGCCATATAAATTCAGAGAATGATG
Organism: Chitinophagales bacterium; assembly: GCA_038246735.1. Classification (GTDB taxonomy): domain Bacteria; phylum Bacteroidota; class Bacteroidia; order Chitinophagales; family Saprospiraceae; genus OLB9. The sequence goes on along the minus strand of JBBRVQ010000078.1, from coordinate 14,369 downwards.
GGTAACTTCAAAACCCAGAATTTCTCCCATCATGGATTTAATCTGCTGAATGCGTGGATCGCAAAACTCCAACACTTCTCCGCAATTGAGGCAAATCAGGTGGTCATGTTGTTTAAAGCCGTATGATTTTTCATATTGGGCGAGATTTTTACCAAACTGATGTTTTGTGATTAAGTCACAACTGACTAGCAACTCCAATGTATTATATACTGTAGCTCTACTTACTCTATAATTCTGGTTTTTCATGTGAATATAGAGTGCTTCAGCATCAAAATGATCTGTACGTCTGTATATTTCTTCCAGGATAGCATACCGTTCAGGTGTTTTCCTCAATGAAAACTTCTCTAAATGTGTAGAAAAAATAGTTTTTACTTCTGCAACTATCTGCTCCAGCTTATCGGGTGCACTTGTCATATACAAATTATGATTTGAATGTTCTATCTGTTCTCACAACGGAGGAAATGCCTTCGAGTTTTTCCAGTGATTGTACAACGAGATTAAGCTGGTCTTTGTTTAAAACAACAATGCCAATCCGTCCTTCGAAAAAACCCTCTTTACCTTCAATACTAAATGATTTAATGTTTATTCCAAGTCTATTGGAAAGTTCATTGGTCAGTGTTTGGATAACGCCTGGTCCTGAATCTACCCCTGTCACAAGGAGTTCAACGACAAAATTAGAATTGACATTATCTTCCCAATCCGCTTTCAATACTCTGTAGCCATAGTTGGCCAGCAGATGTGTAGCATTGCTACAGGAAGTTCTGTGAATTTTAAGTCCTTGATTTGAAGTAAGATACGCAAATATTTCATCTCCATGAACCGGATTGCAGCATGTGGCGAGAGAAAACTGATACATATCCGCAGGCTCTCCATTGACTAGAATGTTTGAACGATTCGCTTTGGCAGGTCTTTGTATCTTTTTTAGCTCTTCAACGATCGGGGCCGATTTTGTATCAACCTCTTCTTCTTCTTTTTTAAATACAATTTTGCCACTTTCAATGGTGTAGTTTTTTATGTCAGATATTTTTGCTTCATCCTGCGACAATGCATAATAAAGATCAATCCGACTTCGAAAGCCTAGTTGTTTTGAGATAACATCTACATTATCTTCAAAATCAATTTTTAGGTTTTTCAGTTTTCGTTCGAGAGCTTCCTTTCCATATTCGCCAATTTTCCTACGTTCTTCTTTCATTGCCGATCTGATCTTTGATCTTGCCTTGCCGGTGACCACCATTTTTAACCAATCTTCATTTGGCTTCTGATTTTTATTGGTCATAACATGCACCTGATCGCCATTGTTGAGCTTATAGCCCATCGGAACCAGCTTATTGTTCACTTTTATTGCCGCAGCATGATATCCTACATCAGTATGTATTTCAAATGCGAAATCCAATGCAGTCGCACCTTTTGGAACAATTCGCATATCTCCTTTTGGTGTGAAAACATACACTTCTTCACTGAAGAGGTTGGTTTTGAAGTCATTAATAAACTCCATGGCATTGGTGTGCTTGGTATCCAGTATCTCCCGAATATTGTCCAACCAATTGTCATAAACGTTTTCCTGCTTTTTTATGCCTTTGTATTTCCAGTGAGCGGCAAAACCTTTTTCTGCTATTTCGTCCATACGCTCTGTCCTAATCTGAACCTCCACATATTTCCCCTTTGGTCCTATGACTGTGGTATGAAGAGACTCATAACCATTCCCTTTGGGCGTTGTTATCCAATCCTTTAATCTTTCCGGAATGGGTTTGTAGACATCTGTTATAATCGAATAAATCTGCCAGCAAAAACTTTTTTCCTTCTCTGTTGGTACATCTATGATTATTCTCACGGCAAAAATGTCAAATATCTCTTCAAATGTGACCTTAGTATGTCTGATTTTATTATAAATAGAAGAGATGGCCTTACATCTGCCCAATACCCTGAATGATGCCCCCAACTGTTGAAGTTCCTTTTTAAGTGGCTGAATAAACTGTTCAATATATTCATTTCTTGCCTGGTCTGAGTCGCTGAGCTTATGACTTATTTCGTCAAACATCTCCGGATCTGTAATTTTCAGGCAGATGTCTTGAAATTCAGTCTTGATGTTGTAAAGACCTAATCTGTGCGCCAACGGTGTATAAATATATTCTGTTTCCGCTGCAATTTTAAGCTGTTTGTGTTTAGCTTGTGCGCTGATAGTCCTCAGGTTATGCAGTCTGTCAGCCATTTTTATCAAAACAACCCTTACATCCACAACAAGCGTACTTAGTACCTTTTTAAAGTTTTCAGCTTGCGGGCTTTCTACATTCTCAAGATTGTACGTACCATCCAGTTTTGTCAGCCCATCGACAATAACGGAGACCTTGGGTCCAAATTGTTTGGTAATGTCCATTAAGGTTACTGGAGTATCTTCAACTACGTCATGTAAAAGAGCACAGATAACAGCTGTAGGTCCAAGACCTATTTCCTCAAAACAAATGCGGGCTACTTCTATGGGATGAAAGATGTATGGCTCTCCTGATTTACGTCTCTGAAATTTGTGAGCGTCAACTGCCAAATCAAAAGCTTTTTCAAGATCAGCCTTATCTTCATGTTGCAAGCTGTGCTCCATTAATTTGAGCAATACATCAAACTTAGCCCGAACCTGCTTTATCTCTTCATCATTGATGGCGACACCTACCGGCATATAGTAAGAAAATTACATTTTAACAAATTCTACAAATATAAAAGAAATCACCACAAATTCCAATTATTTACAAAAAAAAATACAAGCTAGTAAATTTTTTTATTTTTCTCCGACAAATCTATACTTTTGAAGATGATATTTCTTTTACAGAACTTTAGCAAATCATTAACTTATGGAAAATAACAATAGAATTTCATTAAGATAGGGTAAAATCAAAAATAAGTGTAATTATTTAGGTCAACCACTAGTCGTTAAGTTTTTTTGCCCTAGTACGACGGATTCACCCCGTTGGCTAGATATCCCACGTGGTAAACTCATCGTTACAAATTTTTTATCCCTCTGGGGTAATGACCTAAATAATTACAAATATTTTTGATAAGTCTTTTAAAAATTACACTATTTTTACCATAAAAAATCAATGACCATATTATATTATATCGTAATCATAAATCTACTTTCCTATTATCTGATGTGGAAAGATAAACAAGCAGCTAAAGGTTCAAATCGGCGAATGGCTGAAAAAAATCTGTTTTTATTAGCATTCTTTGGAGGAAGTGTCGGAATATATATGGGGACACAACGTCCCATTTATCATAAAACTTCGAAATGGACTTTCAGAAAAGGCATTCCTATTATTTTAATTTCACAGCTAATCCTGGTATTTTTCTATTTTTATCAGAAATTAATTTAAACTCTAAGATTTTTTCTAATAAAATTAATATTACTTTGCATTAGTTTTAAATCATATATCACCTGAAAAATTTTAAAATTTATGTCAAAATCATTTTTCGAATCAAGAAACCCAATCTTAAACGAAAACAAAATACAGTCGTTGTCTGAAAGCTACAAACTGAGTGGTGAAGAAGCTATGTCAATTTCAGGAGCTATCAACAAAACGATTATACTTTTTGCCATTTTAATGGTGACGAGTGTTGCAAGTTACTTGATGCCTTCTACTTTTTTATTGATCACCGGTTGCATTGGTGGATTAATAGCTGTGCTTGTAGCCAGTTTCAAACCACATACATCCGCAATCTCGGCTCCTGTTTATGCCGGATTTGAGGGACTTGCTCTCGGTACAATATCTGCTTACTATGCAGGATTAATGGATGGAATCATATTACAAGCGGTAAGTCTAACTTTCGGCACATTGATTTCCATGTTGATTTTATACAAATCAGGCCTGATAAAAGTTACTGAAAAATTTAGAGCAGGCGTAATGATGGCTACAGGTGCCATATTTTTTGTTTATCTTATCAGTTTGGTTGGAAGCATGTTTGGCTGGAATATGCCTTATTTGCATGAAGGGGGGATGATGGGGATAGGAATCAGTCTGCTCATTATCGCTGTGGCATCCATGAATTTATTGTTGGATTTTGATAATTTTGATAAAGCTGTTGAATCAAATTCTCCAAAATATATGGAATGGTTTTGTGGACTTAGCCTGATGGTCACACTGGTGTGGTTATATATTGAATTCCTCAGATTACTTTCCAAACTCAACAGGGATTAGTGTAAAGTATTTGTATGATTATATTTTTTATGATTTGCAATAAAACAAATTTTTGAACATAATCAAATAGAAATGGCCCCTTCTACGGTGTACTGAGAAAAAATTAGAAAAAAAAGCCGAAAAACAATATTGCTTTTCGGCTCTACCAATTTATTACTGTGTGTGTTTAACAACACTTATTCTAAAAGCTTATTTTTTATCACTTACTTCTTCAAATTCGACATCAGTCACATCTTCAGTGGTTCCGGCATCATTACTATTGTTACCAGCTCCAGAATCTTGTGCTCCTTCTTCCTGTCCACCTGCATTTTGCTGGGCCTGATAGATATCCTGTGATGCTGCCTGCCAAGCATTATTCATCATTTCCGAAGCTTTATCAATGGCTGCAATATCTTGTATTTTGTGTGCTTCTTTCAATTCTGTCAAAGCACTTTCGATGGCTGTTTTTTTGTCAGCAGGTATTTTGTCCCCTATTTCCTTCATTTGTTTTTCAGTCTGGAAAATAAGACTATCTGCCATGTTTAGTTTTTCTGCTTTTTCTTTGGCTTGTTTGTCTGTATCCGCATTGGCAGCAGCTTCGGCTTTCATTTTTGCAATCTCTTCTTGTGACAACCCTGTTGATGCCTCAATTCTGATATTTTGTTCTTTGCCCGTACCTTTGTCTTTTGCAGAAACTTTCAGAATTCCGTTTGCATCCATATCAAAAGTCACTTCTACCTGAGGCACTCCTCTTTGAGCAGGTGGTATGCCATCCAAAATAAATCTTCCCACACTCCTATTGTCTCTAGCCATTGGTCTTTCACCTTGCAGAATATGAATTTCTACACTTGGCTGATTGTCCGCAGCTGTTGAGTATGTTTTGGTTTTTTTGGTAGGAATGGTACTGTTGGACTCAATGACTACATCAAATACATTTCCCATCGTCTCTATACCCAATGATAGCGGCGTCACATCAAGTAATAATACATCCTTCACATCTCCGCTTAATACACCACCTTGTATTGCTGCTCCGAGTGCTACTACTTCATCCGGATTTACACTTCTGTTTGGTTTCTTACCAAAGAAATCTTCCACCGCTTGAAGGATAGCCGGCATTCTGGTTGAACCACCAACAAGAATCACCTCGTCGATTTTGCTTTTGCTTAATCCAGCATCTTTCAGTGCATCTTCACAAGGTTTTAAAGTCCTTTTTATGAGACTATCTGCCAGTTGCTCAAATTTTGCTCTGGACAACTTCATTACCAGGTGCTTTGGTATACCATCAACCGCGGTGACATATGGAAGATTAATCTCGGTTTCTGTGGAGGATGACAATTCTATTTTTGCTTTTTCAGCGGCATCTTTGATTCTTTGGAGAGACATTGGATCCTTTCTTAGGTCAACATTTTCCTGTACCTTAAACTCGTCAGCCAACCAGTCAATGATCACCTGATCAAAGTCATCACCTCCTAAGTGAGTATCTCCATTGGTAGATTTTACTTCGAATACGCCATCACCCAATTCCAAGATAGAAATATCAAATGTACCACCACCCAGGTCAAACACGGCAATGGTGCTATCCAAATGCTTTTTATCCAGACCATAAGCAAGTGCTGCTGCTGTAGGCTCGTTGATAATACGCTGTACTTTCAAACCTGCTATCTCTCCTGCTTCCTTTGTAGCCTGACGCTGAGAGTCATTAAAGTAAGCCGGTACGGTGATCACAGCATCTGTCACTTCCTGACCTAAAAAGTCTTCCGCTGTCTTCTTCATTTTTTGAAGAACCATAGCTGAAATTTCCTGCGGAGTATATAATCTTCCGTCGATATCCACACGAATGGTATCATTATCTCCTTTTACCGATTTGTACGCCACTCTTCCTGCTTCAGGACCTACTTCACTAAATCTGTTGCCCATAAATCTTTTGATAGATGCTATGGTACGTTTTGGATTTGTTATTGCTTGTCTTTTGGCAGGGTCCCCTATTTTTCTTTCACCGTTATCCAGAAAAGCGACAATTGACGGTGTGGTTCTTTTACCTTCCTCGTTGGCGATTACTACAGGTTCATTACCTTCCATTACAGCTACACAAGAGTTGGTCGTTCCTAAGTCTATACCTATTATTTTACCCATTGTATGGTTTTTTAATTTAATTTTTTAAGTAATTAATTCTTTGAAAACACAGATATTATGGCAATCTGTGTGCCAATGCAGAATTGTACCTATAACTTAAAAAGTTACTGCCAAAAGTGTAAACAAATCAGAAAAAAAGGCAAATTAATATGACAGATCGTCAGATTACTATTGAAAATTCAGACTTTTTGTGATTACTCCATTCCTTAGTGAATCGAGGGTAACATTTGCTAATCCAATGTCTGAGCGTAAAAATTCTGTTTTTGAAGAGAATATTCCCTGACCATCATTACTTAAATTAGTATACACCGGTATCTCCCCACTGGATGTAATACCCAGATTAGCCTGACCAATACTAATGTAGTCTTTTATTTCTTTTGCTCCTGACACTAATTCGAGGGAAGCGTTTTGAAAATATCTTTTTATGGTTGGGTTTTTTTCCAAAGCTCCCTGCATAAACTCATAAAAAGCTCTCCCCTTGAATGTGTATTCGTTTTTATCATGATTTTTTATTACAGTCCACGTTACCGCTTTGTCAGTGATCTGGCCAGCCTTTTCTTCTTTAAAATAAAAAATAAACTTAACATCATGTATAACAGCGGCCGCATCGCCGAACCACCTCAATTTATAATCCAGATTATTCACAAATGACAATAATGCTGTAGGCCCTGGATTGGTTATGTCTTCATTGGCATATGGAGTAAGCGCTGTAGTGGTTGCATCAGTCAGTACAGATCCATCATTTCTGGACACAATGAGCTTATATTGATCTTTACCAACAAAATTAAGTTCACTTTTTTTGATCTTGTATAAATAATTCGGGGCATCGGCAAATGCACCTGCATCCCTTCGATATCCTTCCAGATTACCATCCACTCTTTGTAATGTGTAATCTTTGGAAGTTTTTATATGTCTGATTTTAACCGTTATATCATTATAATACAACTGCGCAGGATCTTTAGAAAGTACCAAAGCAGAAGTATTTTCATCTACAAAAGCTCTTTCTACTCGAATGTATGTAGCGGTATCCCCGACTGAAATCATACCATACACTATCGGTGTATCTACAGCGCCTTCGGTAAGTTCAAAATCATTGGAACAAGACAAAAATGTTATAATACACAACAAAAATATAACTCTAAAACCAGTTTTACATGTCATCATCTTCTATCTTTTGCGAAATCAGACCGCAAAATTACGCTTTTTACTGATAATAGGCTTATAAATTTAAACGGATGCCTTATAATTACTTTATGAAGTCCTACCTGCGACAAAATAGATATTCGATGCAAGTTTACTTAAAAAATTCTCTACACCAAATTTATCGGTAAGCACAATTATGACAAGTATTGAATTTTTATACAGATCATGAACCTTATCATAGTACATTCTGAAATTAAGTATACCTGCTAACACAATTTTTTTATTCATTTACCAAAATTTTAGGCAAAGCAAATACTAAATGATTTTTCTGCTAATTTTACCCTTAAATTTATCCTTTAAACCAAATGTGGCGATAATTTTATGTCCGAATCCACTTTCTTTTATGAGGGTGGTGGCTGCTGTTAATAATATTATTTTACTTTTGTGGTTTTAATAAAATAAAATCATGACAAGAAGAAACATAGCAGCAGGCAACTGGAAAATGAATACCACTATTGAAGAAGGCATTCATCTCGCACAGCTGGTAGACGGCGCCGACAGAAGTAAAGATGTTATTACCATATTAGGTGTACCCTTTACCCATATTTATCCATTGCAGAAGAAAATCAAAGCAAGTTCAAAAGTATTGCTGGCAGCACAAAATTGTCACCATAAAACATCAGGCGCATATACCGGTGAAATATCACCAACCATGCTTGCTGCCATGAAGGTGCCTTATGTCATTATTGGCCATTCAGAAAGAAGAGAATATAATCACGAAGACAACGCACTCCTTGCATCCAAGCTCAGGGCTGCACTCGATGCTGGACTAAAAGTGATATTTTGCTGTGGAGAAGCACTAGACATCAGGAAAGCCGGCAATCATGTGTCACACGTAAAAAATCAGCTGATAGAATCATTATTTCAGCTTGATGCAAAGGAAATGAAAAATATAGTCATTGCATATGAACCTATATGGGCCATAGGAACAGGAGAAACTGCTTCACCCGCACAAGCTCAGGAAATGCATGCAGCCATCAGATCCATGCTTCAGCAAAAATATGGTAAAAGAGTGGGGGACAGTACCAGCATTTTATATGGCGGATCCGTAAAAGGCAATAATGCAAAGGAACTTTTCAGTCAAGCTGATGTGGATGGTGGTTTGGTAGGCGGTGCTTCGCTGAATGGAGCAGAATTTGTTCAGATTATCAATTCATTCTGATTTAAATTCTAAATTGTATAAAAAACTTGTTTGAATAATAATATATAAAATTATGAACCAATTCAGAAAAGAAAAAGATAGTATGGGCTACATTGATGTCCCCGCTGATAAATATTGGGGTGCCCAAACACAAAGATCTTCCGACAATTTCAAAATCGGTGGACATCGTATGCCAAAAGAAATCATCCATGCTTTTGCTGTACTAAAAATGGCGGCTGCTCGGACAAATCACGATCTGGGTGTCCTTTCAGAAGATAAAAAAGTCCTTATAGAGTCAGTTTGTCATGAAATCATGGAAAACAAATTGGATGACCAGTTTCCATTGGTAGTGTGGCAAACAGGATCTGGTACTCAATCGAATATGAACCTAAATGAAGTGATTGCCAACAGAGGGCATGTTGTCAACGGTGGTTCGCTGGATGATGCTAAAAAAATCCTTCACCCCAATGATGACGTCAATAAATCACAGTCATCCAATGATACTTTTCCAACTGCGATGCATATAGCAGCATACAAGGTTTTGGTAGACGTAACCATTCCCGGACTGGAGATTCTCAGAGATACCTTAAAGGGGAAATCTGAAAAATTCATGCATGTAGTCAAAATAGGCCGAACCCACTTTATGGATGCGACACCACTGACCCTTGGACAGGAACTTTCTGGATATGTGGCACAACTCAACCATGGTATTAAGGCCATAAAAAACAGCTTTGATCACCTGTCAGAACTGGCACTTGGTGGTACAGCCGTAGGTACAGGGTTGAATACGCCAAAGGGTTATGACGTGCTGGTAGCAAAAAAAATTGCAGAAATCAGTGGTCTTCCATTTATCACAGGTACAAATAAATTTGAAGGACTTGCTGCCCATGATGCTATTGTAGAAGCACATGGCGCACTGAAAACCGTCGCTGTATCCCTGATGAAGATCGGAAATGATATAAGAATGCTGGCTTCCGGTCCCCGATGTGGTATCGGTGAAATCAACATTCCGGAAAACGAACCTGGTTCTTCTATTATGCCCGGAAAGGTAAATCCTACCCAATCAGAAGCACTTACCATGGCCATGGCACAGGTGATGGGTAATGATGTTGCCATAAATATAGGTGGCATGAGCGGTCACTTCGAGCTGAATGTTTTTAAGCCGGTCATGATCTACAATTTTCTGATGTCAGCCAATCTGATCGGTGATGCTTGTGTGAGCTTTAATGAACATTGTGCCGTCGGCATAGAAGCGAATGAGGCACGTATAAAATTTAATCTGGATAATTCATTGATGCTGGTGACTGCACTCAATACCAAGATAGGATATGACAAAGCGGCAGAAATTGCTAAAAAAGCCCATAAAGAAGGTACCACGCTTAAGCAGGCAGCCTTGGATTTGAATTATCTTACGTCAGAAGAATTTGATGCTTGGGTGAGACCTGAAGATATGATATAAGGGCAATGAAAAAATCAATTTTGCTGATCTCTTTTTTGAGTCTATTTATTGCTTGTAAAACATACAAGCCTGATTATACTTTTCTGGAATACAAGTTGGAGTCTGTCGATTACGCTGACTTAAAATCTTGGGCTGCCCATCCTGATATAGCCGATGAATCAGATCGCACACCTGAGGGAGACACCGTCACTTATGACAACCTGGATGCTGATGTATTTTTTATTCATCCCACGACGTATACCGGAGACAAAGGTCAAGATAAGTGGAATGCAAAAATAGAAGATCAGAAGTTGAACAAAAAAACGGATGAAGGATCTATTCGGTTTCAGGCGAGTGCCTTCAACCATGCAGGCAGGGTTTTTGCTCCGCGGTATAGACAAGCCCATCTACAAGCATACTTTACAAAAGATAAAGCTTCAGCCAAAAAAGCTTTTAACTTGGCTTATGAAGATGTAAAAAATGCATTTGAGTATTACTTAAAGGTGCAGAACAATGGACGTCCTATTATTATCGCAGGTCATAGTCAAGGCACCAATCATGCAGAACGGCTTCTTGAAGAATATTTTTCAGGCAAATCGCTGAAAGAAAAACTGGTGGCTGCCTTCCTGATAGGTATGCCGATACGAAAAGATAGATTTACTGATATTTTTCCCTGTCAGGACAGTAGTGATACCGGATGTTTTGTGTCGTGGCGTACTTTCAAAAAAGGATATACATTGCCAGCTGCCATCTCAGAACCCAATATATGCGTAACCAATCCAATATCATGGGCATGTGATGAAAATTATATCCCTAAATCATTCAATACAGGAACCCTTCTATTTGAGTTTAATAAAATCTATATACATCACATAGATGCTCAGGTGAGTAATAATATACTTTGGGCCAATAAACCAAAATTTTTTGGCAGTATATTTTTGCGTACTAAAAACTATCACCCGGCTGATATCAACTTTTACTACTTTAATATCAGGGAAAACACACTGACTCGAGTGAATGCGTTTCAAAATAAAAATGGGTGAAAATAAAATCGCAGTCCATTATATTGTAAAGGACTGCGACATTATATTATTCTTTTGAGCTTTTACTAAAACCTGAATCCTACCCTTCCGAATAGGTACATGCCTGAAAATCCCATCTGAACTGAATCCCAATATCCCCCTGAGTCTGTCCAATCTGCATCCTGTTGTGTTGGATATTTATTCAGCAGATTATTGGCACCCAACGTAAAACTCAATTTTGATGTAAAATGATATTGGGCACTCAAATCCAGCACCAAAGCAGGGTCGTACACATCTTTTGATGCTTCCAAAGCCGCACCCGGTGTTCCACCAAAATCGGCATCAGACTCAAATACTTCCCAGCCAAGTAAAGTAATTCCGCTGAATTGTGTAAGTGCCAAGCCTGCTTCAAACTTAGGAGAAACAATTCGGGTATTGAAGCCAAATTTATATTCCGGTGCTGAGGCTTTCAAAAAGAATTGTTCTCTTGGGCCATAAAACACATCTGCGTCCAGATCACCATTGTTTATTTTCTGAATGTCTATTTTGTTGATATTACCGATCAGTCCGAAATGTAAGGTATTCTCACCCATGATATGTTTATAATTTAAAACCATATCCAATCCAGTTGTTTTGGTATCCAATCCATTCGCAAAAAACTGAGCAGAAGCCACGTTTATACCCAGTTGTGAAGCATCAAAATAGTCGGTCAGCACTATTCTATCATTAATTTTAATCTGGTAGGCATCAATGGTCGCTGTAAAATTTCCTTTTGAAAAAGTCACGCCCAAACTTAAATTTTGAGCTGTTTCCTGTGTCAGTTCCTGAATACCAAAGCCTCTAGTCACGGGACTATTGTTTGGCGAAAGCAACACCTCACTGGCTGTACCACCCACAAAATTAGTAAATTTAAGGTTGTAATATTTTTGAGCCAAAGATGGAGCCCTGAATCCGGAGGATACTGACCCTCTCAAAGCAAATGCATCAGATATTTTATATCGGGAAGCCAGTTTATAATTGATGATATTGCCAAAGTCGCTGTAATCTTCGTACCTTAGTGCCCCACTCAATAGAAATGCATCTGACAAATTTAACTCGCTGTCCACATAAAAAGAAAGGTTTGATCTGAATTTATCTACCGTATTTGCAGGACTGTAGCCCGGAAAACCCTGAGATCCACCTGGTCTTTCTTCTCCTGTCACTGGATCGACTGGTATCACTTGTGAAGCATTAATAATCGGTGCACCATTTACATCATATTGAGCATAAGAACCCGTTTCACCAGCAAAAATGATAAAGTTTTCCGTGCGGTATTCAGTACCAAAAGCAAGATTAAATCCTTTCATTACTTTTTTGTAATATTTGGAAAAGTCTAGTCCTGTAGTATTTTGTGATAGACTGTGTCCTCCGGCATCAAATTCAGTAGGTGACGCTTCTTCCAGCGAAGCATTAATGGTGTTTTTGATCTGATAATGGAATTTATTTTTTCCAAAAGTATTGTTGAAATCTACTTTCCAACCACTGACCATTTCATGCCGAAGACCGGCAGAAATGGAGCCATCCGTGATCACTGACGTAATTCTGGGGGTAAATCCTTGTGGATAAATGTCGATTACATTTCTAGGCGTTTCATTGTCTCTTGAAAATGCGTATGCGTCCGTATCTCTGTAATTCCTGCCACCAAATGCATAAAATTCAGTTTTTTTGGACAGTGGAACGGCTGCATTTACCAAAAAATTGAAACCATCTATGGCTGCTTCACCAAAACCCTGTCTGAAGCTTGCTCCCGGTCTCAGTGTCCTGGCTTTTGAAATAAGTTCTGAAGTCAGATTGATAAAACCTCCTTCTTCACCTACTTTCATGCCATAATTGGTACCAACCTTCACCGTATTTCCATCAAATGATTTGTCTGTATCATACAAACGGTTTTTACCATCAGCATTGGGAGTCCCCGCTGCAAATGTTCCTTGTGATGCTGTACTGGATGTACCATAGGTTATGCTGCCTCTCAATGTCTCAGTCTGATCATTCAGTACAATATTAATCACACCTGCTATGGCATCCGAACCATACTGAGCAGAAGCACCATCTCGCAATACTTCAATCCTTTTTATGGCAGATACCGGTATAGCGTTCAAATCAGTACCTGTGTTGCCCCGTCCTCTTGTTCCAAATACATTGATGAGGGAAGATTGATGTCTTCTTTTGCCATTAATTAATACCAGAGTCTGATCCGGACCGAGACCTCTTAATGTTGCCGGGTCAATATGGTCAGCACCGTCAGATCCTGATTGTTTGGAAGCATTAAAAGACGGGGCAGCATATTGCAGAATCTGATTTATCTCCACCTGCCCGTTTCTGGTCTGAATATCAGACAGATCAATGATATCTATGGCCACTGCCGAATTGGTGGATGATCGTTTGAAACTTCGTGAACCGACTACCTGTACTTCGCCTAAAAGCAATCCTTCCAGCATCGTTGCATTCAGGACTGAATTTCCATTTATTGGCTTGATCAGCGTTGTATATCCAATGTAGCTAAATGTCAGTGAACTGTTCAAACCGGATACTTTCAAACTGTAATTACCATCTACATCAGTTATAGTCCCCGTAATAGAGCCTGTTTCAGTGACATTTACGCCGGGTAGTCCATAGCCACTTTCATCTGTGACGGTACCTTCTACATTTTGTGCTTGAATACTAAATGTCATCAGGACAAGGAGAAAGAGAAATGCAAATTGTTGTTTCATGTTTTGATTTTTTAAAGTGAACGAATGAAGAAATCAGATCAAATGTAAGTTATTTGGAGATATGATGAATAAATAAGATATAAAAGTTTTAAGTTAAGGTTGTTTTAAGCGGGTATACATATGTCGTTTCATACGTGAACTTCGGCGAGGTTGTTTCAAGCGGAGACTTTAGCAAGGGTGTTTCAAGCGGAGACTTTAGCAAGGGTGTTTCAAGCGAGGACTTTAGCAAGGGAGTTTCAAGCGGAGACTTTAGCAAGGGAGTTTCAAGCGGGGACGCATTGAAACAACGCGTGTTCCTTTAATGCGTCTCGCTTGAAGGAACTTTAGGGTGATATTGTTTCAGGCGGAGACTTTAGCAAGGGAGTTTCAAGCGGGGACTTTAGCAAGGGAGTTTCAAGCGGGGACTTTAGCAAGGGTGTTTCAAGCGGGGACTTTAGCAAGGGAGTTTCAAGCGGGGACGCATTGAAACAACGCGTGTTCCTTTAATGCGTCTCGCTTGAAGGAACTTTAGGGAGATATTGT
>JBBRVQ010000077.1:0-18835 GCA_038246735.1 Chitinophagales bacterium | reverse complement strand
GATAGAGGTACAAGACAAAGCAGTAGGCGTGAATGATGCTTATGCAAAGTTATTGTCCGGAGAGCTTAAGATATTGAACAATGTACTATACAGACCGGGTGGAACGATGGATGCGGGAAGTACAGGAATCATCAGAGTGAGCGGCACAGCAGAAGATGCGGCGGCAACAGCTTTGATCACCCATCTTGTTGCCAATAAAACGTCACTTTTCAATCCTAATTTAGTATCAGTAAACAGAAATCAGCAAGAATTATTAGATCCGAGAGCTTGTCCTGACGCTGCTGCATATGTGACGGAGCGTGCAAGTTTACCTGTAGGAGATACATTCTTTACATTAGTAAATTATAAAGGAGCTTTTAGTTCTGAATGGGACGAACTTTGGATCAGAAATTGGACAGCATTGGATAGAAATAATCATTTAGTGGCATCACCTCGTACGTGTGCGGTTGGTACAGAGGATGAAATTGCATTGAGTGAAAATATAAAAATATATCCAAATCCGGTAAGTGACGAATTTGTGATAGAATCATCTTCAGATGCTATTATAAAAGCTCAGATTTTTGATATCACTGGAAAACAAGTGTCTATAGAAATGACAATCGGCAAAAATGAAAATAGAAAGGTTTCTGTAAGTTCATTATCCGCTGGCTTATATCTGATATTATTGACTAATGAGTCTGGCAATAGAATAGCTAAGAAACTGATCGTAGAATAGTTTTAATTTACATTTAATCATTCATAAGCAACAAGCCTGGTGAGATAGGCTTGTTGCTTTTTAGTAAAACCAAATTTATTTCAAAATGAAAATTCAAAAATTAATTAATTTAAGTATTATTACTTTTATGGTAATGTGTTCGAGCTTATTAGTAGCTCAAAAGGAATCCAAGATTTCAGGTACAGTGATCGACAAAAAAACGGGTGAACCATTAATCGGGGCCAACATTCAAATCAATAAGGATGGTTCTATGGTTGTAGGAACAACTACAGATTTTGATGGAACATACCTAATGCCAATTTTACCGGGAACTTATGCTGTAATTATAAGCTATGTTTCTTATCAAACTCAGGAATTCAACGATTTTGTAATTGGTACCAGTGTAAACACTTTAGATATACTTTTAGAAGAAGAAGGTTTGACGCTTGGGGAGGTAGTTATCTCTGCTCAAAAAGTAACCAATACTGAAGCTGCTTTAGTGACCTTGCAAAGAAAGGCTTTTAATATACAGGATGGTTTATCTTCTCAGCAAATATCTAAAACAGCAGTATCAAATGCAGCCGAGGCTGTAAAACAGGTTTCCGGTGCTGTAGTAGAAAATGGTAAGTTTATAGTGATGAGGGGTTTGGGTGACAGATATTCAATTTCTCAGTTGAATGGTATGACTATGCCCAGCACAGATCCTTACAGGAACAGTTCAAGTTTGGACCTGATTCCTTCCCAAATGATTGAAAATATTATTACATTGAAAACGTTCACGCCAGATTTGCCTGGAAATTTTTCAGGTGGTTTGATCAATGTAACCACCAAATCATTCCCAACCAAATTTACGGTCTTTTTGGGTTTGAATGCTTCGTATAATACACAGTCTTCAGGTATAACTAATTTTCTTGGTCATGGGTCAGATGCTGGCAAGACTGATTGGTTGGGTATAGACGATGGAGGCAGAGCCATACCTTCGATTTTATTGGATGAAAAAAATCGTGATTTATTGTCTCAGACATCTTATCTGAACGCAAGAAAAAATGATCCTATTTATAATGATTTAAGAAGCCTATTAAATCAATCTTCTCAGGAATTAAGTAATGTATTTGTACCAACAAATAAAACATCCCCTCTCAATCATGGCTTAAATTTTTCTTTGGGGAACAGCTTATTGCTTGGGAAAGTAACCATTGGTTATTCTCTTGGAGTTAATTATTCAAACGAATTTAACCATTATAATAATGGAATAGTTAACACATTTACCAATAATGGCGTAGGGCTTTTTGAATATCAAAAATTGACTGAATCCAAAAGCGTAGAGACACCCCATGTAGGTAGCTTAGCTAATTTATCTTTTAAATTCGGAGGGAATCATGCGGTCAATTTCAATGCTATCTATAACAACGATACTGATATTATAGGAAGACAACAATCAGGGTCATTCGTAGGACAGCTTTCAACTCCTAATGGAGTTTTTGTAACCAATTCGATGGAGTTTATTCGAAGAAATTATACATCTTTTCAAAGTAGCGGACGACATGTATTTCCAAATTTGGGAAATATTGAAGTTCAATGGAATGGTTTGATAAACAAATCCATACAAGAAGAACCTGATTCAAGATATTTTGCATACGTAAAAAATGATGAGGATGGAGAGACATTTTATGGTATCAATGATGCAGAGTTTAGGGCTCCTTTTCATTTTTTTAGAGATCTTGGCGACAACTCAGCAGAAGGGAAAGTAGATATTACTATTCCATTCTTGACTGGAGGTAAGCAGGGTAGTTCCAATATTATTAAATTGGGAGGATTGATAAGTAAGATGTCACGAACGTTTTCAGAATATCAGTTTCAACATAACAGACATGGCGGTGTACCATCAAGTATAAACTTCAACTCATTTCAAGGTGATTATGATGGTTATTTTTCAAGACAAAATATGGGTATCATAGATACACTTTATGATGCAAATGGAGCCACAAGACAATATACGGTGGGATATCACTACATCAATCAGATCAATAATAAAAATTTTTATGATGGTGATCAGACCATTGGTGCAGCTTATCTGATGGCAGTATATAATTTAACAAAACAAATTAAAGTGGTAGGAGGTTTGCGTGCTGAATCTACTGAACTTTATGTGGAGAGTAGAGATACTACTTTGGCCTCGAGTTCCTTGGATCTTGTAGATTTACTTTATTCGGCCAATATAATCTATGCGTTGACGGAAAAGTCTAATCTTCGTCTTGCAGCAACTCAGACCCTAGCAAGACCAAATCTTAGAGAATTAGCTCCTTTTGAACAATTTGATACTAAAAATGGGTTTTTTAATATTGGTAATCCAAATCTTAAGCGTACCCTTATCAATAACTATGATTTTAGATATGAATTATATCCGGAATTAGGCGAACTTATTGCTGTAAGTGCATTTTATAAACAATTTAATAATCCCATACTCAGAACTTTTTCACCAACAGCTACCATTCCTGAGTTGGGGTACTTAAATATTGAGAAAGCTAATGTTTATGGATTAGAATTGGAAGTAAGGAAAAATTTGGGTTTTATATCAAAAAGCATCAGAAATTTCTACATAACATCTAATCTTGCTTTGATTAAGTCAAGTTATAAGATACCGGAATCAGAGTTGAATGCTTCAAAAGGAGTGGACAAGGAATATAATCAGACTGAGAGACCTTTTCAGGGGCAAGCGCCTTTTATTGTAAATGCCATATTATCATATACGGATCCTGAACTTGGTTGGGATTCCGCTCTTTCCTTTAATGTGTCAGGGAGAAGATTGTACAATATTTCACTATCGGCTGTGCCGGATGTTTATGAGGAACCTTTTCCTCTTTTGACCTATACTTTAGCTAAAAAATTAAGTGATAATGTACAGGTATCTTTCTCAGCTAAGAATTTGCTAAATCCAATAAATAAAAAGACGCAAGAACTAAAAGGCAATACATATATAGCTGAGAGTTTTACAATAGGAAGATCCTTTGGCTTATCTGTGGCTTATTTTGTAAAGTAATAAATTTGGTTTATCTCACAACCGTGGCCGAAGGTTGTTTTATCTTCGGCTATTTTTATAGGGTCTACCTAATTTGGATTAACAGGAATGTGTGACTTAACATATTAAACTAGATAATGTAGAGAATTTTTTAGACTTCTAGTGCAATATTACTTTTTTGAAGAAAAGTTTGAAGCAATTATTTAATATGAAACTACTGTAGTATGGTAGCAAATATATGTTTCTCCCTATCGTTTTTATCTGACCCCCATAAATTTAAAGCTACACCAGACAATATATTAGAACAAATGGCATAATGTTTTAAAGGTGTGGGATATATCCAATAGATATTTCTGTATTTAATGAGCGTAAACAAATGATTTATATGCCACCTATAAAGACCCATTTTTACACTACAAAGAGTAAAGATCGCGTATGTCCCAACAGTCATTTAGTCACTTGTAGTGTATTACTCTATCACCTTAAATCTATACCCTATTTCCAAAATCAAAAACCGCACCAATAGCGACAACAATAGCAATACCTAAGGCGACACTATACGCAACGTTGCCATATTTATAACCGTAAGCCATTCCAAAAGCAACGCCGAGGGCTGCGCCTATACCTTAAACAAGCGGTATGTGGGGCTACTTAGTGTATTTTCTGGAATATTTGGATGAAAATATACTTTAAATGAAAACCCGTTTTATATTTGTCTGTGTAATGAAGTAGATATAGGTTTGAAAACGTATGGTAAACGTTACATAAACAGATTTTATAAACATACTTTAGCATTTTCGTAGATGTGTAATATGAGCTGTAGATCAATGGATTATGGAAGGGTAGGTGAAGGAACTATAGTGCATATAACTAAGATAGGCGGTAATAAAATACAGAAAACCTGAATCCATGACCTATAAATTTATACTAACTTTTAGCACTATTGTACTAGCGTCAATTAATTTATATGGGCAGAAAGAACCCCTTCGAATTGGTGTCGTTGGTCTTACGCATACTCATGTACATTGGATACTTGGTAGAGAAGATCTAGGTGATATTCAAATTGTTGGAATTGTTGAACCAAATCGAGATTTAGCAAAACGATATTCAGTACAGCACGGATATCCTATGAATATTGTTTTTAATACCATGGAAGAAATGATTTCGGAGACTCATCCTGAAGCAGTCACAGCCTTCGGTACTATATTTGAACATCTAGAGGTCGTAGAAAAGGCAGCCCCTTTGGGTATTCATGTAATGGTTGAAAAACCTTTGGCTGTAAGCTTAAAACATGCAAAAAAAATGGAAGTGCTATCTAAAAAATATAACATCCATTTGCTTACCAATTACGAAACTACATGGTATCCAACCAATCATGAAGCCTACAAATTGGTTAATCAGGGTGCTATCGGGGCAATAACAAAAGTGGTAATAAGAAGCGGACATAAGGGGCCTAAAAAAATTGGTGTTAACAAAGAGTTTTTGGACTGGTTGATAGATCCTATTCAAAATGGTGGAGGGGCAATTACCGATTTTGGCTGCTATGGCATCAATTTAATGACCTGGTTAATGAAAGGCGAAAAACCCCTTACAGTCACGGCCGTAACACAACAACAACAACCTGAAAATAATCCAAAGGTAGATGACGATGCAACTATAATTTTAAAATACCGCAATGCCAATGCAATGGTACAAGCCTCTTGGGATTGGCCGATAGGTAGAAAGGACATGGAAATTTATGGTCTAAAAGGTGTGATTTATGCTGACAATCGCCACGACATGCGAATCCGCATTTCTGAAGGTTATGACGGGTATAACGAAAAAACCTTAAATTTGGTGGAAAGGAGAGCCCCTTTCAATGATCCATTTTCTTTATTTGCGTCAGTCATTAAAAATGAACTAACCCTAGAGCAGTTTGATTTATCTTCATTAGAAAATAATATGGTGGTGATGGAAATTTTGGACGCAGCCATAAAGAGTGCTAAAAATAAAAAAACGATTGAAATTAAAAAATAACCACTGCCAAAAAAAATGTTTAAGAATAATAGCCGAAATAGCTGTGAATCCAAGTGTTTAGTCAGCTTCAACTTTCATGTAAACTGACCGGAATGAAACCTGAAATCGGCTAATCTTCTTATACCAAATGTTGCGAAAAATAAGCATATGAATAAAGAAATAAAAATATCGTTAGTAGTATCTATTGGATTTTTATCCTTTTTATGGCTCGAAAAACCATTAAGGGAATTTCTAGTTTTAGGCATATTTAATGATTTTAATGCGGAACAAATTTCAAGCATAATAATCAGAACAACTTTAGTTTTTGCGGCAGCTATTTTAATCAAAAAACTAAACCTAATAGCATTCACTGGATTGAATTCATGGAAAAAGTTTAAAAATATTCAAGCAATATTTATACCGTTGACCTTTGTATTGATGGGATTGGTAGGTAATTGGAATACTTATGCAAACACCCCATCAGAAATGCTTATCTTATTTTTTTTATCGAATTTAGCAGTCGGTATCCTTGAAGAGCTTGTTTTTAGGGGAACTATTTTTCCGCTCATGATGAAGGCTTTTTTAGATAAAAGAAGACCAATACTCATCAGTGCAGTTCTTTCCAGTTTGATGTTTGGTGTAGTTCATTACGTGAATTTGTTTAGTCAACCAGAAAATTTAATTGGAATTACTTCACAAGTATTCTTTGCTTTAGCAATTGGAGTGTTTTTTTGTGGACTCATGACAAGAACAGAAAACATATTAATACCTATTCTCTTGCATGCCCTGGTGAATTTAAGTTTTGGGGCAGGAAAATTAAAAAATACCATTGAACAAACATCTAAAGATAAAATTACAGAAATAGATTGGAATTCTTTAATTCCAACAACCTTGTTTTTCTTGTTTATATTTCTTGGCGGGGTTTATATGATATCGAAATCAGACAAAGAAAATATTTTAAGAAAAGTAAAAATTGAGTAAATGATGGCACACCCGATGGTCGTAGTGACGCCAAGCGTCATAAATTTGCAACTGCGATCCTGGTATTTTATGAATCCTGCTAAAGCCAGATAAGTTTTGCAATTCTTAAAGTGCTGATTAATTTATTAAACCGTATTTATGCATTAGGATTCGTAGTGAGAAGTTAAAATGCAATTCACCCCGTTGGAAAGTTTCCTACGAGGTAAATCAGTGCTTCAGGTCCGAAAAGCTTGGCACCGCTAAGGTTACAGAAGATAAAGCATCAGCCGCAGGCGGATGCTGATTTGCAGTAGTTTAGCTACGTAATGCCTGCCTGACAACGCTAGGAAGGCAGGGATTTTCTAAGGCATATTTATGGTTAAAACTGCTCATTGATTCTTGACGCTACTAAAAATCGAATTAAAAATGCTTGATGTATGGTGATTTAAGCCAAATATTGTAATTATTGGTGGGTGACTGCTAATTATTCACGCTCAGTTATCAACGCCTTGATGAGAATTTAGGAGCATTTAATGTGGAAATAACCAAAACTGATTTGGATATAATAAATAAGGTTATGCCAACACAAACAATAGGAAATCGGTACTAGTTTGGAGACAAACTTTGAACGAATGATTCAAGAAATCTTTTTAAATATTTTACCTTACATCATAAAATAAAATAGAAATGAAATTAGCAAACAACAAAATCTTAATAACAGGCGGAGCCACTGGAATTGGATTAGGACTTACGGAAAAATTCATTCAAGAAAATAATACGATTATTATTTGCGGAAGGCGAGCAGATATATTAAAAGATGTAGCAGACAAATTTCCTTCCGTAATTACTAAAGTATGCGATTTATCCCTAGAGGCAGAACGGATCGAACGCTATAATTGGGTTGCGGAAAATCACATTGACTTAAATGTACTGGTAAACAATGCAGGTATCCAGATTGGATGAATATTTCCGACGATGACTTTTATGAAAGGGCCAAAATGGAAATTTCCACTAATGTGTAAGCACCCATTCATTTGACAAGCTTGTTTGCAAATTTAAACGCGTTAGATACGATTATTAATGTTACATCAAGTTTAGCATCTGTTCAGCTTTCAAAAGTTCCCGTTTATTGTGCCATAAAAATATAGTGTCCCCCAAAAAATAGACAATGACTTAATTAAAATTTATTCATAATTTTACAAACTAAATAAATCAAAAAAGATGGGAATTAGGAGGAAGTTGACAGCTGAATTCAAATTGAAAGTTGTATTGGAAGCGCTCAAAGAGCGCAGTACGTTAGCAGAATTATCTGCCAAATATAAGGTAGCTGGATCACAAATCAGTACATGGAAGACAGAATTTCTTGGTAAAGCAGAGCTTGTTTTTGACACTAAAGTAGTTGTTGAGAATGAAGATGCCATAGAAAAGGAGAGGTTATATGCCACCATTGGGAAGTTGCAATGTGAAAATGATTTTCTTAAAAAAAATTGATATGATGCCAATATCTGAACGTTATGCTCTAGTTGATAAATCAAATACTGACTTATCTATAAGCAAACAATGCGAATTATTATGTATCAATCGCAGTTCTCTTTATGATGTAAAACAACCTAAGATCGAGTCTGAAATGAACCTTGAAATATTGGAATTGATGGATAAGAAATATACTGAAAGATCTGATTATGGTTCTGGATAACTATATAGTAGCTTTTATTTTAACTAATTTGGCTAGATTGTTGTCTTGTAAGACGGGGACACTTTAATATACTTCTCGACCCCGAAGGACGTATCATGCTAGAAAATGCCCCGGGACCATCAGACCCTATGATCCATGAGTTGCTGGACAGGATATTTAAGAAAAAGTGATGGTAGTAACGACGAATGATTTGAATTACGAGCAACGTATAATTTAAATAATCTAAACGACCTTGAAAATCCAAAGTTACACTTCGTCTCTCTTCATCCACTTGGCCTTCATAGGTGCTTCATAAGTTTCCATCATACTAAAGAGCGTTTTGATCTCCTGACTTACCAAAAGCATGTCCCTATTTGATTGTCTCAAGAGATTTTTTGATACCATATTGTCCAGACAGGTTATTAGATCATCATAAAATCCATCCGTATTCAGTATGCCAATAGGCTTTTTGTGAAGCCCTAGTTGCCCCCATGTAAGCAGCTCAAACATCTCATCCATCGTCCCAAAACCACCTGGCAGGACTATTGCGCCATCCGATAGTTCATCCATCAAGCTTTTTCTTTGGTGCATGGATTGTACTACTATAAGTTCTGTGAGTCCATCGTGCGCTATTTCCTTATTCTGCAAAAAATCTGGAATTATACCCACTACCGTTCCTCCTTTGCTCAAAGCACCATCAGCTACCGCACCCATAAGACCTACCTTAGCTCCGCCGTACACGAGCTTTAAATTATTTTCAGCCAAATAACCACCCAATTTATACGCATCCTGATAATACAAATCATTATTACCTGGCGATGAACCACAAAAGACTGAAATGCTTGTTAATTTAATATTTTCCATACTCCGTATTTTAAGCTAAAAAAGAAATCATTACACCTGCAGCAACGGCACTTCCTATCACACCGGAAATATTGCTGGACATGGCATACTGAAGTAAATGATTGTTAGAATCATACTTTAGGGCCAAATCATTGGCCACGCGAGATGACATAGGGACAGCACTAAGTCCGGTGGCTCCTATAAGCGGGTTAATTTTCTTATCTGAAAATATATTATGTAATTTAACTGCATAAATACCACCAGCTACAGAAAGGCAAAATGCAAAAAAACCGCCGACAATTATCATTAGCGTCTGCGATTGTAAAAACGTGGCGGAAGTCATGGTGGCGCCTACGGTCAACCCAAGAAAAATAGTGGCCGTATTCAGAATCGTCTCAGAGGCAGCCGCAAATAATCTATGTGTATCTGTTCCGATCTCTTTGACGAGATTGCCAAAAAGGAGCATGCCAACCAGCGGCACTGAAGTTGGTACTAGCAAAGAGACAATGATGCACAAAACCACAGGAAATATTATCTTCAGCAATTTAAGATTTTTAATCTGGACAGCTGGGGGATATAATTTATCCTGCTCTTTCATATTTATCCTGAATTCCGCTTCAGATATGGTCAGCTTAGCCACAAAAGGTATGATCACCGGCACCAGCGCCATATATGAATATGCAGCAATAGCAATCGGTCCAAGCAAGTGCGGAGCAAGAACAATGGCTGTATATATGGCCGTGGGACCATCTGCACCACCGATTATACCTAAAGCAGCAGCTTCCTTCAAAGTAAATCCCAATCCTACAGCAGCCACCAAAACTGTGAATATGCCAATCTGGGCTGCCGCTCCAAAATATGCCAATTTAAGGTTGCGTAACATGGGACCAAAATCAGTCAATGCACCCACACCCATAAAAATGAGTGGCGGTAATAATCCTGTTTTGATCAGCAAATAGTACAGCATATTCATGATGCCATAATGTTTTGCTATCTCAATGATAGTCATTTGCATAATACCATTACTTTCATCAGATGGAATGACGCCCATATTGCCTCCCGGAAAATTAGCCAGTAATACCCCAAATGCTATAGGAACAAGCAACAAAGGTTCAAATTTTTTGCCTATACCAAGGTATAAAAGCCCCAAACTCAAGGCAATCATAAACAAAGACCAGGGATCATTTCCAATGGCGCTAAACGCCGTCATTTCATAAATTCTATTCAGCGTTTCCATTTTATATCAATTTTATCAATTGCTCATCCTCTTCCACATCGGCCCCCTTTGATACAAGTATTTCAGAGACTACACCTGATACATCAGAGGTGATCGCATTGATCACTTTCATCGCTTCTACATATGCCACAGTGTCCCCTTTATTGATTTTATCGCCCACTTTTATCCCCATTTCACCAGAATCTTTGGTAAGAAAAAATTTACCTTCCAGTGGAGAGAGTATAAAATGTGACTTACCACTAAATGGTAGATTTGATGGTAAAGGTACGGAACTAACCGGAGTAGCAGTACTATTCATTTGCCCGGGATAACTGATGCGCACAGAATATTTTTCACTTCCTATCTCTACATCTACCACTGTTGGTAAACTATTTATCTGATCGGTTGCACCACTTACATCATTCTGTTTTGAAGCTTTTTTCTTAGCTAAGTCTTCTTCAAATTTTGATTTCGCTTCTCCTGATTTAAACGCTTCATATTGTGCAGGATGCATAGCGTACTCCAGCAATTCTTCCTCGTCCTGCCCTTCATCCCAGCCTTTATCTTTCATTTTCTGCCTATACTGATCAAGCTGATCCGGATATAACTCCTGCGGATCACCTGTAAAAAACAATCTGCCTTGCTTTTTTGCAAGCTGTATAATTTCATCATCCATCTTTCCCAATAATTGGCCTTGCTGACCAAGGATCATATTCCAAGTGTTCTCATCCAGCATTGACCATCTTTCTTTGCCTTTTTCCATCTGAATGACATTCATAAGCGCTACATTCTTAACATATTGGCTAAAAGGTGTGACCAATGGGGGATATCCTAATCTAGGCCAAACATATTCTACTTCATCAAACAACTTGATCAGTAGATCGTCCTGGGTGATTTTTGATTTTCCGTTTTTTTCAAACCAAGTATTAAGGCCGGAAAGATTCTGTTCCAGATCGGACATCAGGCTGCCCATCATACCACCTGGCAATCCCGGACCGATCAGCAAAGAATTCATCTCTCTGTTTTTGGGGCTGATATAGTAGCCCAGAAAGTCATCAATAAATTCCTGTGTCAGCGTTCTTACCTGCATATAAGCCTTCATATTTATATCAGGCATAGTAAATCCAGCATCTTTCAGCATAGCATGTATGGTAAGCAAATCAGCATGTCCTGTACCCCAGGAAAGTGGTTCCATACCTACATCAATGATGTCCGCGCCGTTTCTGGCAGCCTCGAGTGCAGATGCAACAGAAAAGCCGGGTGTCGAATGACCATGATATTGTATAATAACCTCAGGATGACGCTCTCTGATGCCATTTACAATTTTTCCAACGGATACAGGTCTGGCAATACCAGCCATATCTTTCAGGCAAATTTCATCTGCGCCGAGAGCAATAAAATCATCTGCCAAAGTGATAAAATACTCCACTGTATGCAATGGGGATACAGTCATGCTCAATGCGCCTTGAGCAATCATCCCTCCTTCTCTGGCATATTGAAAAGAAAGGGCCAGATTTTGTGGATTGTTTAGTCCGTCAAAAGAACGGGATATGTCCGTTCCCTGCAGTTTTTTGACCTTAAACATCAACTTTCTAACATCCTTTGGCACAGGATTCATCCTAAGTCCATTCAATCCTCTTTCGAGCATTTGAGTCTGAATACCCGCGTCATTAAATGGTTGGGTCCATTTCCTAACTGCAAGATTCGGGTTTTCTCCAAATAAAAGATTGATCTGCTCAAATCCTCCCCCATTGGTCTCTACCCTACTGAAGCAGCCCATTTCTATAATCGGCTCAGCAACCCGTATGAGTTGATCCATTCTGGGCATATATTTACCGGATGACTGCCACATGTCTCTGTACATGAGTGCCAGTTTGATTTCTCTCTTCTTCATTTCATATTGAATATTACTGCATTTATTGCTATTTTTTATCTATTCGATCCACCTTACCTTGTCCTTTTGTAATAATATGAATAGCGGCCTTAATGACCGCTTCCTTGGCAGGAGAAATGGTTTCGCTATTAATCTTAGTGAAAGGAACTTCATGAACGGGAAGATTTACTTTGTTTACTGCTTTGATAAGCAGATTACCTCCGGAAATTACCAGAAAAAGGATAAAAAATACAGTACTCATGCCCGTAGCCATGAGTAATAAAGCATTGGACAAATTGCTCTCCATATTGTGGCTTTTTATGTTTAAAAAATGTAATCCAGGACTGTAAACACTAAAGTAAAAATTACATTTCAGAATATCACCGCCTTAACTAACAATTTAAATTGTAAACTCAGGTTTTATTTATAATGAATATAATAATAGATTCATTTTAGCAAACCCTAATCCTTAGCATATAAAAGAACATTTTATATTGACTAAAAATAAAAATTTGTTGACTATAAAATCTATTTACTTCCACTGATCATTATATTACTACGGTACTCTCTTGAATTATAACATTAAAGGTCACGAAAGTAAAATAAATTTTTAAATCTCTTTAACTTTGTGCTTATTTAATTAAGCTGAGGAAAGAATAAAAAATATATAAATAAGTAATTCAGGGTGTTATGCAATTAAAAGTTTTTAAATTTGGAGGTGCTTCAGTAAAAGATGCTGAAGGATTTGCGAATGTCGGTAAAATACTACAGAAGTTCAGTGACCAGAAAATAGTAGTCGTAGTCTCAGCTATGGGTAAAACCACCAACGCGCTCGAAGAAGTGGTGAAGAGTTATTATTTGCAAGATGGTAAAACAGCATTATTGCTGGATGAAGTCAAATCAAATCATTTCAATTTGATTCAAAATCTTTTTCCTGTTTCGACTGAAGTTTTGGATGATCTCAATGATACTCTGGTAGAAATCGAATGGGTACTGGAAGAACCTCCGCATGAAGACTACGATTATATATACGATCAGATAGTATCTATTGGAGAGTTACTTTCTTCTAAAATACTGGTACATTATCTCAAATATCTTAAGATCAACTGTGGATGGCTGGATGTAAGAGATGTAATACTTACTGACAATACGTACCGGGATGCTCGAGTGCAATGGGATGAAACCCAGCGCAATGCAAAGAGCAAAATCGAACCATTACTAAATAAAATCAACCATTTGGTAACACAAGGATTTATAGGAAGCACCAGCGAAAATTTCTCCACCACACTTGGACGTGAGGGTTCCGACTACACCGCAGCCATATTATCATTTTGCCTGGATGCAGAAAGTATGCACATCTGGAAGGATGTCCCGGGAGTATTGACAGGCGATCCGAGAGTATTTGATGAAGTAATTAAGCTGCCCAGGTTATCCTATAAAGAGGCCATTGAAATGACTTACTATGGTGCCAAAGTGATACATCCTAAAACCATAAAACCGATCCAAAATAAACAAATTCCGCTGTATGTCCGTCCGTTTCTTGATCCATCCAGTGAAGGTACTGTAATTAGCGACGAAAAAGAACTTAGTTATCCACCTGTTATAGTTATAGAACCTGATCAAACGCTACTGCATATTTCAACCAATGATTTTTCATTTGTTGCTGAACATCACCTCAGTATGATTTTTGCACTATTGGCCAAATACAGACTAAAAGTAAATATGATGAGGAATACTGCCATAAGCTTTACTGTATGCGTCAATAATAATCCTGATAGAATTATAAAATTTGAGAAAGAATTGGGTGTAGAATTTAAGATGATAACTGACAATGATCTTGAACTGGTTACCATCAGGCATTTTAATGAAGATATCCTCAAAGACATGAAAAAGAATAAACTCATCCTTTTTGAAGAGAAAATACCGGATACAGTGCAAATGGTAGTACGAAATCTTCCTAAAATGAAAAGAAAAGATACTTAATAAAACAAGCATGGCGCAACTCAGGAGAAATCATTCGAGTCAAAATAAAGGTTTACAGACTTCTTTCAAACTAGTGGTATTCTTTATATTTGCCGTTATAGCATTAACGGCCGGTTTAGCTTATTTTAAAAAACAACTTACGGGCCTTTCAGAAAATACAACTGAAGCGACATTTGATTACTCTTTAAGAACATTTCTACCATCATCTCGTGGCGAAATTGTACATCACAAACACTATTCATTATCCTATGCTGAACAACATGAACAGGCAGAATGGGTAGCGTATACCATGAATCGTGACATGCTAAACAAACCGAATGTGGCACGTTTTGAATTTTTTAATACGGATACGGCTGTAAAAACAAAGTCGGCCACACAACGGGATTATAATAATTCAGGATATACCAGAGGACATCTTGTACCGGCAGGAGATATGGCGTTTGATACTGCCGCTATGCGAGAAACTTTTTTTATGAGTAATATATCTCCGCAAAAAAAAGCCTTTAATAATGGTATTTGGAAGGAACTTGAAGAAAATGTAAGGGATTGGACCTATAAAAATGAAATGCTATATATCATTTCAGGTCCAATATTCCAAAATGCATCGCAAAAGATAGGAAAGGAAATCAAAATTACTGTACCCACAGATTTTTATAAAGTATTGCTTGATTACAATTCTTCTGAAAAAAATGGCATAGCTTTTATTATACCCAATGAGCTTTCAGAGAAAAGACTCGAAGACTACATGGTGACCATCGATGAAGTGGAAAAAATTACAGGACTTGATTTTTTTGACAGTATGATCGAAAATAATGTAGAAGAAAACATCGAGTCAAAAATAAACAAAAAACTGTGGAAGGTAAGTGATAAAAGATATCAGTTAAGAATAAATATTTGGAACCACGAATAAAAACACTTAAAATAATCTTACCACAATTATACTAAGCCGTGCCCCAGATTGTAAAGCATTTTTATATGCGATCGAAGCCCATTCAGAAAGGAAAATTTATTGTTATACATTATTCCGAAATCTTCCGCAGTTTTCTTAACAATAGAAGACATCGCAGGATAATGTATGTGTGAGATTTTTGGAAATAAATGATGCTCTACCTGATAATCCAATCCTCCAATATACCAAGAGAGAATCTTATTTCGTCCTGAAAAATTTGCCGTTGTATTCAATTGATGAATAGCCCAGGCATTTTCGATATTCCCGTTTTCATCAGGGGTCGGTTGAGCAGCTCCCTCCACCACATGTGCCAACTGAAAAACGGTACTGAGTATGATTCCAGCTGTAAAGTGCATGACCAGGAACCCAAGAAACCATTGACCGAAGGTGATGTTAAGGACGGATAATGGAAGTACACCTATAAAAAGGATGTATCCTATTTTGGTTAAAATCAGAAGAACCAGTTCCTTCCTTGGAAATGCAGCTACGAGTCCCGTTTCAGACATTCTGTTATACAGTCTTATTTCTTTAAAATCTTTCCATAAAAAAGAAAAAGTCATCAAACTATATAAAAAGAAAGCATAAATATGTTGAAATCGGTGTATAGATTTGAGTTTATCTTCACTTGACAGGCGCAGTATAAACTTACCCGTTATGTCCTCATCTATATCGTGAATATTGGTATAAGTATGATGGAGTTTATTGTGCTGAATATCCCAATTATATACATTGCCACCGAGCAAATAGAGCGATGCGCCAAAAATCCGATTTGTCATTGCAGAAGAGGAAAAAGACCCGTGGATGGCATCATGCATTACAGACATTCCAACTCCGGCCACTCCAAAACCCATCAATAGTGTCATAAACAGCATCTGCATATTTGAAAAATGCCCGGATAATATCAACCCAAATGGTATTAAATATAAACATAACATCATACTTGCTTTAAAAAGCAGTTTATTGCCCCCTGTCTTCTCTATTTTGTTTTTTTCGAAATAAGCATCAATATTTGCTCTGAGCGCTGAAAAAAAAACAGATTTTTCTTGATTTATAAAATTGACTTTGACGTACTTTCCAGCGTGCATGTAGAAATTGATTAAATTTTACACAAATTTATTTATTTTTTACATAATTTTATATTTAAATCAAATTAATACACAAAAATAATACTAAAACCAGCTTAAATGTCCGCCATGATCATCTTTAAGAAAATTGAAAGGTTTTTTCAAAAAACTCTAATACTTTAAGTCTCTGATTAAGTAAAATGAATTTTCAAACAAAATATATCACAATAAATACTGCTTACAAGCAAAGTAAATAAATTGTGGAAGTTGAATAGATATCTTCCACATGAATAATGAAAATGGACAATAAAATATACATAATTGTAACTATTTATGTCGTATATATTTTAATAAAGTAGCGTAAGTCCCAAAGCTTTCAATCGCTTTATTTGATCCGCCTGAGTTTTGTGGCCCAACCCTGATTCTCCATACGTATTATGCTTCTTCTTCCAATAATAAAAGGTCGCTGGAAACAAATTATACTTATATAATGTACTCTTTACACCATTCTTCTCAGCCTCGGATAGAATGCTCATCTTCTCTTTTGTGCTATACTTCACACTCTTTTTACTACTTTCCATGTTACAAAATTACAAATTTATTTTTGTAATCCTGTCAGAGTCTTTTAGGGGCTGTAACAGTCAGAGCTACACTCCTTTTTGTTGGATTTTCAAACTTAACAAAGTAGAATTGATCAATATCAATTAAGAACTATAAGTACATCTTGTAGCTTGTTGATCACCTAAAGAAGCTTTATGAACACTTAAAGAAGGTTGTTAAGTACCTGAAGAAGGTTGTTAAGTGCTTGAAGAAGATTATTGAGTGCTTGAAGAATGAATGTTGATAATCAAAACAACTGTTTGGGCAAACCCAAAAGTTTATTCAGTACTTAAGAGGGAAATTAGGCTTGGGAGTTTAGGGAGTTTACACAATATTTTTTACTCTCTCTCTACTCCCTTTCTACAAATTTATAGTCAAAAGAAATTAAATTATGAATGGTTTAAAATTTTTAATAATACTTTTTCTATCGGCATTAATTCCTCTTCTCCGTCATGCATTTCAGTAACTTTTATTCCATTTAAATATTTTTCTAATTTATTTTCTTTATAACGATCCACTATTATTGGATGTACATAATAATTTTTACAAACGGTTGGGCTGTTGCCCAATTGTTTTGCCGCCATTTCAAAAGCTACGTGAATATTTTGATTCATTTCTTTTGATGTTTCATAACTTCCAAGTTCGATAAACACGGCCAAGGCACTAACAGTTCCTGCCCATGTTCTAAAATCTTTTGCAGTAAATTCACCACTCGTAATGTTGCTGATGTAATTATTAACCATACCTGAATCAATAAGGTAAATGTTTCCAGCGTCATCATAAAATTCAAAAAGCTCTTTACCAGGAATTTCTTTACATCCCTTAATAATACGCGATAAAGTTTTACTTTTAAGCGTAATGTTGTGCTGCACCCCTTTTTTCCCTTTAAAGACAAATCGAAGCTGATTTCCTTTAACAACAACTTGCTTGTTTCTCAATGTGGTAAGGCCGAAAGAACCATACAATTTTTCATACACCGCATTGCCCACCCTTATATTTGTTCTTTCTAATAAACTTACTACAGCTGCTAATACCTTTTTTTGTGGAAAGCCCTTTAAGGATAAATCTTTCTCAATTTGTTTTCTGATCACAGGAATCAATATCCCAAATGCATGTAGTCGGTAAAACTTAGATTGCTTTCTTATTTGATTCCATAAACTGTGGTATCTATATTGTTTTCTGCGTAATATATCAAATCCAGTGGCTTGTAGATGACCATTGGCCGTTTTGCAAATCCATACGTTCTCCCAAGCAGGGGGAATTCTTAATTTATTTATTCGATCTATAACTATATGATCTTTTATTTTTTTAGTTCCATCAAAATAGGAAAACGATTCTCCACCCTTTTTTCGTGAAAAACCAAGTTTACTATCAGGACAGTAAATAAGATCCACAGCTTCTGCACTCTTTGCCATATCATGTGCCAGTTCATGAATAGTTTTTTTATCAATTTTTATGCTATCTATTACTTCGTTCATCGCGATTTGGTTAACAGCTCAATTTTTGTTGAATTATAAAAAAGAAAGAACAAACGCAACGAAAATCTTTCAAAATTCCTATTACGCTTTCTAAAAACAGCGGCCTTTCATGCTTTATTTCGAATATATTTAACCGTAAATATACATTAGAAAATCCCTGCCTGCCTAGCGTTGTCAGGCAGGTATTACGAAGCTAAACTACATCAAATCAGAATTCGCCCATAACGGATACCTTATTTTCTGTAAACGTTGCGGTGCGCAGCTTTTGGAATCTAAAGCATTAATTTATTGTATTTTGACTTCACCCTACCAATCCTAATGCATAATTATGGTTTAATTTTTTAATTTCTGTCCATTTTGCTTTGTTTCAAATGTTGAGTCCAGTCCGAAAATGCCCACTTTTTAATAATCAATCGTTTTTACCCCTTAACCCCTAAATGGGAACACCCCTACCCCTAAAGGGAAATATATTGATTATCATATTAG
>JBBRVQ010000076.1:0-19075 GCA_038246735.1 Chitinophagales bacterium | reverse complement strand
TAGGAGCAAATGAAATATGTGAAGGCAGCAGCACGGAGTTCACCGCTACAGGCGGAACGGGTTATGTTTGGAACACTACAGCAACCACAGATAAAATCATAGTGAATACAACAGGCAGTTACAGTGTAACGGTAACGGACGCCAATGGCTGTACTTCAGTGAGTAATAAAACGCTGGCGGTAAACAATGCACCGACGGCAACGATCACAGGTACAAATGCAGTATGTGCGGGCGAAAGTGCCATGTTCACGGCGGTAGGTGGTGTAAGCTACTTATGGAGCAACGGAGCGACCACAGCCGATAATACAGTAAATGTAGGAGGAACATATAGCGTGACAGTAACTGATGGCAATGGATGTTTTTCTACAGGATTGAAAAATTTACAAATAAATAGTCTACCGCAGGGATCAATTAGTGGAGTAGGGGAGATTTGCTCCAGTGACGAAGGTAGTTTTACTGCAATTGGTGGAGATTCTTATGTTTGGAATACAGGTGAAACCAGTAACATTATTAAAGTAAATACTGCCGGAACATATTTTGTAACTGTGACAGATACACAAGGTTGTTCTTCAATAGAAAGTAAAATATTAAATGTAAATACATTACCTTTTGCAGAAGTGATTGGAATTGGAGAAATTTGTTTTGGGTCAGGAAGTACATTTGCTGCAAGTGGTGGAGACACTTATATATGGAATACCGGCGAAACAACGACAAGCATTAATGTAAATACAGCTGGAAATTATATCGTAACTGTCACTGATAGCAAAGGTTGTGTTTCTTCTGCGTTACAAACATTAGTAGTCAATAATAATCCAGTTTCTCTGATTATCGGATCTGATGAAATATGCAGCGGTAATACTAGTAGTTTCACCGCGTCGGGAGGAAATTCTTATGTATGGAATACAGGTGAGACAAGTGCAAGTATATTCCCAAATACTGCTGGTACTTATAGTGTCACAGCAACTGATATCAAAGGGTGTAAGAGTGAAACCAGTAAAACATTGTTGGTTAATAATAATCCAATTGGTGTAATTACTGGGCCGAAAGAAATTTGTGAAGGTAGTTTTGCGACTTTTATTGGATCGGGTGGACAAAATTATGTTTGGAGTAACAACGCTACTACTTCAGAAATTGAACTCAATACTGCCGGACAATATACTCTTACGGTTACGGATACCAAAGGATGTACTTCCATTGTATCAGAGATATTGACAATAAATACATTGCCTGTCGTTTCCATTACAGGCAATACTGAAATCTGTGTCGGTATGACCGGCAAATTGACAGCGTCGGGTGGTATTTCCTATATTTGGAGTAATCAGTCTGTCACTTCAGAAATGCAAGTAACTCAAGCCGGATTGTATACTGTGACGGGGACCGATGCAAAAGGATGTCAGGGAAATTCATCGGTTTCAATAATCGTAAATAGCTTGCCTTTAGCCTTGATCACAGGAACAAAAGAAGTTTGTGCAGGTGCATCAGGAACACTTAATGCTAGTGGAGGAAGTAGTTACTTATGGAATAACGGAGCAAATATCCCCTCTATTATTCTTAATACTTCAGGGAATTATACGGTAACTGTTACAGATGCAAAAGGATGTTCTTCTACAGCGACAGAAACATTTAAAGTGAACAGTCTACCAACTTCTTCTATCATCGGAAATGGCTCCATTTGTGTAGGATCATCATCAGAATGGACAGCAACTGGCGGTGTAAGTTATTTGTGGAGCAATGCAGCGACTACCTCAGTTGTATCAGTAAATGCGGGAGGAAATTATTCCGTTTCGGTGACTGATATGAATGGATGTACAACTTCTTCATCAAAAGTTTTGACTGTAAATGCTCTACCAACAGTTTTGATCAACGGGATGTCAGAAATCTGTGAAGGAAAGAAGGAAACTTTTACGGCATCCGGCGGTATATCCTACATCTGGAATACAGGAGAAATTACTAAATCTATCGTGGCTGAAAACGCAGGTGAATATGAAGTAACTGTCACGGATATCAATGGATGTAAAGCCGAAACATCAAGAATACTTAAAGTCAACGCTTTACCTTTGGCTTTGATCTCAGGTGAAAATGAAATTTGTAAAAATGAGAATACAACATTTACAGGAGAAGGCGGAGTAAATTATGCGTGGAACAATACTTCTACCAGTTCATCCATTCAGGTTAGTACTTCTGGTATTTACATTTTGACAGTAACGGATGTAAACGGATGTAGTAGTATAGCTTCTAAATCATTGATAGTAAACAATCTGCCAATAGTGTCGATATCCGGACATGAAGAGATTTGTGTAAACGGTGAATCGAGATTTATTGCAGAGGGTGGTGTATCTTATATATGGAGCAATACTGAAACTACCCAATCTATTCTTGCGAAAAAAGACGGTATCTATGCTGTTACTGTCACCAATGAAAAGGGTTGTTCGTCAACGAGTTCAAAATCACTAAAGGTCATTGATAAAATTGAAACACCTTTTGGAATGGCTTCACAACCCAATCCGATTTGTTTGGGTGATACCATTTCTATCGATGTGAATGGTAGAGCGGATGCAGTGTACTATTGGGGGGCTTCTTCTGCCAAAGCAGGTTTAAAATCCAGTCATTCCAATCATATTGAGATGATTCCTCAGCAAGCCGGAATTTACACGATACAAGTGGCCCAAAAACTTGAAAAATGTAATTTGGTGTCGCTTACAGCAGAGATTATCGTTGAAGTAAACGCATTGCCATGGGTTAATCTTGGAAGAGATACGGTGATTTGTGAGCTCGATGGTGGATTAATGTTGGAAGTTGCTGATTATCCTGTGATTAATTGGAGCGATGGAAGTACAGATACAGATATGTTTGTTGCCACTAAGGGCAGATATACTGTAAATGTAATGGATGATAATGGATGTGTAGCTTCAGATGAAATAGTGATAAAAGAATTCTGTTGTAAGATTTCCACGCCAAACATTATTAATCTGGATTCCTGGAATGGTAACAATAATTTTAAAGTATCTCATTCCGGTTGTGTCATATCTTCCAAATTGTCGGTGTACGACAGATGGGGAAATTTGATGTATAAATCAGATGAAGGATTACTGCCTTGGGATGGAACAAAAGCTGGTGTACCTGTAGAATTAGGGGTGTACGCCTTTATATTTACCTACAAAGCCCTGAACGAAGACAACAGAGAATTTGAAGCAAATGTTACCGGCGACGTCACAGTGATAAGATAAAAATATATATGAATAAAGTCAAAGGTGTATGATCAACATTCAGCCATGAATGACCCCTTTTGATTAATATTATCGGTTTAATTTAATGAAGTCCGCGCTTATCCTTATTAAAAGAAATTTGGAAAGTGGCGGACTCATTTTTTTTTTGTAAATTTTGTATGTAACATACAGAAGCTTCACCAGCCATAGTTAATTCCATTATACGTCGTTGGTTACATCTTTAGTCTGGACGCTATATACCAATGTGGTTGCTCAAAATAGCGAACAAGCATCTTTTGTTTAATCATTCCTGTAAGGATGTCTTCTGGTGTCATGCCTAGTTTCTTGGCTGTTTTGATGATCGACTTTTGATGCACATCTATCGGTTTTTTTTGTGTGCCGAATATGTCGAATCCTTCTCCTTCAGATGTAAATCTACCATAGACAAATTTACCTTTGGATGACCATGCGAGAGATGCGATCAGTTCATCATCATTGTTGTACTCAAAGTATGCCGCTGTACCAAAGGTTGTGCTGAGTTTATTGAGTACTTCCTGCAGATGTGGTGTGTGGTTATCACCTACTGCCTGATATGCCTTAAGATCAGGATAAGCGATATAAGGCGCATTACATCCAAAGATGATCGTGTGTCCTGTAAATGTGGCGATGACGACTTTATTTTCCCTTTGTACATCGTCGATGATGGTGCTGATGTCGACTTCAAGTATTTTTGGCTGAATATCCAATATCTTTAATACTGCAACTACATCATCTGTGGGTATATAAAACCATCGGCACTGATCATATATACACTCTAACACATGGCTCTGCTCTTTGGTGAGTTTGATCCCACGGTTTTCTTCTTTGATGCGGAGGGCTTCGAGGTAGGAGTCGGTGATGATTACTTTATCAGAATTGTTTAAATAAAAATATAACTCTGCATTTAACTTAATTGCAATTGAATGACATATCTCAAGACGACTGAATGAAACAGAATAATCCAAAGCAATAGATATACTATGATCAGACTCAAAATATGATATAAAAAAACTATAATCAATAATATTGTCACTATCAATAAAGTAATACTATTACTAAGATATTTTTTCACATTTTGAATATATTTAAAACCTTCACCTTCCAATTTACCATCTGTTACTAGTTGTTCATATCGTGAAAAATTTATAACTCTATCAAAACCACTTACAGTTTCGATTCTTCTTATTTTCTGTCCTAGTGCTATATTTTTAAATTCATTGAATAAGTTTTCTGAACTGTGTATCTCACAGTCATTAGCGTGAACAAAACTGATATCAGATTCAATTGTTTTTACAAAATTAGCTTTGGAAATTCCTTCTTTTGTTTTGATATATAATTCCATTTTACGATAATTAATTAATATTAAGTGCCTTTTCCATAGTTGTAAACCTAACTGATGATATACCTTTAAATTGTGTTATTATTTCAAGAGCCCATATATCTCTTAAAGATTCATTCCAATCAGTTGCCTTCACATATACATCTAATTGCTTAATATTTGCAACAGGGCTACCTGGCAAATCCCTAATTGTACCTTGCGCCAAATCTTCAAGGTGCTTCCTATTATTATTAATCCAAGTTGTAACGTTTGTTGTGTTCGTAGTTTTCATAATTATTACACTCAACTTGCCACCAGACCGCTTTATAAAATCTACTAATTTAAAACTATGATGAGTTAATTCCCAACCAGAATAAAAAGGTGATTTCGCCATCAACCTTTCAAAGAATGTACATCTTTTAAAGAATCCTGGAATAATCCTTTTTGCCCACCAAGTAGCAATTTGATCCTTTTTAAGAGTTTTATTAAAATTGTTTAAAAACCTATTAGCCAGCTTATCAAGATCCCCACAACTATTATGCACCAAATACCCAGCATCACCTACGAGATAATTGTGGGTGGCATCGACCGTAAAGTTATAGACCGTATGTGTGCCTTCCAGCTTTACTTTGTCGGTAAGGACTGCTATTCCTTTCCTTGGTTTTGACAGCATCTCCAGCATTGAGCCAGGACACTGGTCTCCACGTCTCTGATGCAGCATCCATAAACGGATGCATCGATGTTACATCTACTTCTTCCCCACTATCAAATGTTAGCTTCCAAACGTCATCAGAAGTGTGGCCAAAGATAGCACAAACTAAATAAAGTGGAAAATATATTTATATTAACAATTTCTACCTTAAAAACAACTATCTGAATCCTTTTTAAAAATAAATGCATAAATTGATTGATATTACAGTCAAATAACCTATTTTTGTGTATAATATCAATCATTATGTCATGAGTACTAAAAAACAAATGATTTTTCCTAAATACATCATCATTCTCGAAAGTATGGGTGAAAATATAAAAATGGCACGAAAACGCCGCAAATTGACCACAACTCAGGTAGCTGAAAGGGCTGATATTTCCCGATCAACACTCTATCAAATAGAATCCGGTAATACAAGTGTAGCATTAGGTGCATATTTTAATGTTTTAAGAGTATTCGGTCTCCAAGATGATTTTTTGAGGCTGGCTGCAGATGATGAATTAGGCAGAAGGCTCCAAGACTTGGAATTATTGAAATAGGTAGAAAAATGTCAAATAATAAAACTGATATTTATGTTTATGCACATTGGAAAGGGTTACCAGAGCCATTAATTATTGGGATATTGAGTGCACATCAGGCAAAAGGTAGAAAGGCATTTAGTTTCGAATATGATGCTAAGTGGCTTAAAACTGGTAATAAATTTTTACTTGACCCAGAAATAAGTCTATTTTCAGGTTTACAGTATCCCAACAAAAAGGAAAATTTTGGTGTATTTCTTGATAGTATGCCTGACACTTGGGGAAGGACTTTGATGAAACGCAGAGCAATTTTAAACGCTAAAGAAATGAATACCGAAGCATCCACTCTGTATGATATTGATTTTCTATTAGGCGTATATGATGAAAGCAGAATGGGTGCATTGAGATTTAAACTGGATCCAAATGGACATTTTCTAGACAATAATAATTTTGGATCGGTACCGCCGTGGTCATCTTTACGCGAACTTCAACATGCCGCTTTATGTCTTGAAAATGAAAAAGATACAGATGATGTAAAAAAATGGCTCGCCGTACTAATAGCTCCTGGTTCATCACTCGGTGGAGCAAGACCAAAGGCTAGTATTTTCGATCATGAAAATAATTTATGGATAGCAAAATTCCCTTCAAAAGCTGATACAATTGATAAGGCAGCTTGGGAGTATTTAATACATAAATTGGCGGTATTGTCAGGTATTACTATGGCGTCTTGTCGTTTGGAAAAAATAATGGGAAATCACCATACATTTTTTACAAAAAGATTTGATAGAGATTATGGCGAAAGAATTCATTTTGCTTCTGCCATGACAATGACATCCAATGTAGAAGAAAACCTTAGAGATCATCCAGCAAGCTATCTGGAAATAGCAGAATTTGTAAGTAATTACGGTGTAAATATAACTGAAAATCTACATCAACTATGGAGAAGAATCGTCTTTAATATTTCAGTTTCCAATACGGATGATCACCTTAGAAACCATGGTTTTCTGCTTACAAAAGATGGATGGGAACTGTCACCAGCTTACGATATAAATCCTTCGGTCGATAAAGATGGCTTGTCATTAAATATAGACATGGCTGAAAATTCTTTAGATTTTGAGCTAGCAAAAAGCGTAGGTGGTTATTTTAGGCTTGATACCAAACAAATGGAATCGATTATAAATGATGTAAAACAAATAGTTAGTAATTGGGAAAATTTAGCAATCAAATTAGGCATCTCTAGAAGTGAGCGGATTTTAATGAAACAAGCCTTCCGTTGTTCCTAATTTTACTTATTATATTTTACACCCATTCTTAAATATGATTTTCACTAAATTTAATTATTACCTAGCTTTCAATCTTGACTCCTTTTATCAATTAGGCTAAAAAAAATTGTAACACAGTAAGTTTACTGCTTTTTACTTTCCTTTATCATTTTTTTTGCTTCAGCCATTATAGATTCCCATATCATATTGGCACTACTTTTTGCTTCTATCAAATGGCACTTGATTTTTTCTTTCATGCATCCGATGAGAAAATCTTCTATCCCAATGCCATTTTCTTCTGCCAGTTCTTTGACTTTGCTGTCTGAAAGCTCTATTTCTTCCGTGATACTACCAAAAATATGTGTTGGGCCATCATCACCGTTGGTACCGGCATAAACCAGCTCTCCGTTTTTATAATGGATGTACCAAACTTCATACTCGTTATAACTGTAAAACTGTGCTTCTCCAAATCTTAAACTCAAATTCCAAACGACATTGTGCATCATGTCATCATTTATTGGTTTTGGACTGTTTTTCAATTGTGGTATGGGCAGCGTCATCAGGTTTTTACCAAAGATTATGGAATGATCCTGGAAAGTAGCAACTCCAGTAAAATCCTTTTCGAATGCTTTGTAAAGACCCGTTACTATCTCGCTTTCTTTGCTTTTGGATCCCAGATAGGAAACTATTTCCTGGGACGATGTCTTAGGCAAATAAATCCAAGACGCATCTGTGTCCACTTCAGAAAGTACTTCTTCTTGTTTTTGGGTGAGTTTTGGGCCTTCAGATTTTGATTTATCCCTAAGAATGTCTAGATATTAGATCAAGAGCATAAAAAAATAAATTTCCCTAAATACTTCTTCAATCACAAATCAAAATGTTAATGTAGCTATGCAAGCAGTCTAAGCTTTTTTAAATTCTCTACAAACTCACTTTTAACATCATTACAGTCATCGGAAGTGTTGGCAAAGATAGCTGTTACTGCAGAAAAAACAAAATTGGCATCTTGGATATCAGCGGAGGAGATATTTTACTACCAGAGTAGTGAGATTCAGGAAAATAAATGGGCATCTTAGAAACTAAATGCGGGAACGGCGGACTATTTTGCACCTAAGGTATTCGTCAGTAATGGATGAAATATGTTTTTCTATTTAAGTCAGCTAAAACTTTTTTTCTGTCTTACCACTTGTTAAAGGAAGATGCAGATGTCATTTTTGCTTTGGAGATATTTTTTTTGTCTACTTATGATATGGGCGGATAATTTCCAAGTTTTTAGGTTTCTGGAATGGTAGTTTGTTAATAGAGTGAATCGGGATGATTTTCAAGATGCATAAAATAAAAAAAGGGAGCTATTTCGGTTAGCTCCCTTTAAGATGTTTTGAATTATAAAGTTATTCTTAATTCCTGGATTATTTGACCACAATAAGTTTGTGGGTACTTACTTTGCCTTTCATATCTACGGTAACATTGTATATGCCCGGAGCGATATCCTGAAGGTTGATATTTGATTCTGATTTGTTGTTTTGGATCACTGAATTAACTATATTATTTCTGATCATCCTTCCCGACATATCACTTATATCTACTGCAACTTCTGTGCCATTTTCTCCAGTGATGCTAATCGAGAAAAAATTTATTGCTGGGTTGGGAAATATTTGAACGCTTTCTACTGCAGGATTTACTCTGAGCGTAAGCGGATCAATAGCGTCAGCAGCTACATCGTTGGTTTGGTGAGTTAGATACATATTTTTGAAGGATGGCTCTATGCTTCTTATTTGTTTGCAACCTCGGCTGTCTGTCACTTCCACCTGATACATGCCAGGTGTGAATGGTGTGATGCTGTTAAATTTGACACTTCTGTAGCTATTGAAAAAATTGTTGGGACCTGTCCACTCATACGTGAATGGACCAAATGCCGCATCCGGTTTCATTTCCAAAGATATTACGTTTGAAGTTTTAGTCTCCTTAAATGTAATCTGATCTATCACATCCAAGGAAGGAATAATCTTAGGTTCATTGCCTGTGTATTTTTGTTCGACGCCACCCACGGTAAAACCATTGGAATAATCGCCGCCATCCATAC
The DNA here is from genome assembly GCA_038246735.1 of Chitinophagales bacterium. Lineage (GTDB taxonomy): Bacteria > Bacteroidota > Bacteroidia > Chitinophagales > Saprospiraceae > OLB9. The sequence continues at coordinate 9,937 of JBBRVQ010000076.1, read as the reverse complement.
CACGTGCGGATGAATTCAAATCAACTTTATTTTCAAATATTTTTACATCAGCTCCGCAATTTGTTACTGGCAATATCGATGCACTGAACAATTTTATTTCGTCCCCTTCCTGTACATTGTCATAATAGGCAGCAGGTGATAGTTGTGGCACGATGCTTATAAAATCATGTGAAACATCATCCTGAGGACTTACCGTTTTGTTGGATAAATTCCATGCCATTGGTGTATAACCGTCATAAGATCTGTTGTTTTGCATTGGCATGTGATTCTTAGTGATTTTAAAATCACTTCCTGTGGGGACTATAAGAGTTATTTGAGCATTAAACTGGATTCTTTCAATGGGGGAAACCGCTTGTCCTTTCTTTATTACAAGGTAACAGTCAAATAAGTTTGTTTTTTCATTAAACTTGAGCTGGTAGCTTATGCCTTTGATCTGTGCAGAAGCGGATTGAAATATCATAAATATCCCAATGATGTGTAAAATGGTTCTAATCTTCATTTTCTTAAATTGTTATTAATCGTTATAAAACTGACACAAAATTCGTATTAATCCCTGTTCAATTTTCATACCATTATTTACGAAAACAATCAAATGTAAGAAACAGACAAATTAAAGTTTATGCCAGGAATATCATACTATAAAAATTTGTACTATATAATATGATGGAAATAAATTAGCTATAAAATAATTGCAATGAAAGGAGCTGCAATTTTATTTTTTTAAAAATATTTTAAGTAGAATATAGAAAAGGAATATTTGCAAAGTGTTTTACAGTTAATGTAGGTCAGAAAGAAACAGAACAAGGTGATTCTGAAATAATAGGTGAATGGTTATTTAAAAAATGGTTTAATATCTACTGGCGTAGAAAAGCTTGTCCTTTATATGGTTTAAATAAATATCCCTATAAGAAAAGGTGTTGAGCAGTGGGATAGGGTATTGGAATTTGTATGATGAATTAAGTTTCGAACACATTAACTTGATGTAGAATTTCAGGTGAACGATATAAGTGTGTTATTTTTCAGAAAATGGAGAAAAGTTTTTTTAACGTAGATATTATAATCTTTCAGATGTTTCTTTTTTACGCAGAAGGGAAGTTGCAGATGTTATAAAATAAAAAAGCCCGTGTAAGACGAAAACACGGGCATTACTCAATTTAATAACCAAAACTCATATACAACTTATAATTCAAATACCGTGCCAAATATTTTTACATTGTTTAATATGACTATATGTATCTGAATATTTTTATTTCTCATCATTCAATGTATGAATGAAATGTTTTTCATAAAAAAGTGCTCGTGACTTTTCACGAGCAACTACGAATTTTACAATTTAATAACCAAAACTTACACAGTGCAAATATATAACATATTATTTATTAATTGCATATGTAAATCAAAGTATTTTTTAATATTTAATATATTTATTAAATTTAATATGTTATTATAATTAAATGAATCGTTTAAACATAATATTTTATAAATATGTAAGTAATAAAAATTATGTTTTTTGTTGATAATTAACTAATTATGTGTGTAAACTGTATTTTTTTAAAATTTTTAAGGCTCTCAAGGTATTCCATCTAGATGGTTTTCCAGCCATTTCCATTTTAAAATGAGTTTTTCCCGGATATTTGGATGAAAGATTCTAGGTGTTGTTTTTATTCCTTTTTTTATAAATTATTTCCATTGCATCAGACATTCTCTCATCAAATGGAGTTTCAGAATACTGAAAATAATCCATTGCCCGCATGATTTTTAAGAACGAATAAATTAGTCTCCTAAAAACCACATAATATGGGTACAATCTGAACAAACTAGACACGTTGCTGATCTATTCGCCCAATCTATATTAAAAAAGGATGCTGCAGCAGTGTTGAGTTGCGCTTCCCGAGTATGAAAGTATTCATTGCTGCAAACCACACATTTGATATGCCTGCCACGTACTTCCATCATTTTTGGTTCATCTTCACTAAAAAGGCCCATATGTTTTTATTTTTAAAGTTAACGATTTAGCCAATTGTCAAATTTCTTAAGGAAGGTTAAGTTTTTTTATTGCTTCACCTTTTAGATCGGGGTATAAAGCTATATAAATCCCAATATATTTTCCTGATAAAACAAAGTTAATATTTAAGTAAATATTTCATAAATTAATCCAAGCTGATCACTCTTATGTAATCCAGCATTGCAATATTTACATCAACATTCATATTGATATTCCAGGATTCGTATGCTAGTTTTAATTCATTGTCACCTGCTTTCAGTTCTGCCACAAACCCGTTGGACCATCCCCAATCTGACCATTCGTCCTGTCCGCGCTGGGGGAATACTACAGTCCCTGCATAGGTCTCATTGGTATAAAGACTTCTAGCGGCACATTTATTGTCTGTATTCCACGGTCCTGAACCATTTGCATATCTGAAATCGATGAGATATTTGCCTGCTTTGGCTACCTTCAGGTTGACGGTTATCTGCTGGTTTTTTTCATTTGATATTTCAATAAATCCATTCCCTTCATAGTTGGAGTAGGGTAGCGTAGACGGTTTTACAATTAATTCCAGTTGGTAGATCTGTATATTTTCAGATTTTGAGATAAGTAATGGTTCACTTATAAATGATTCCCATCCTTTGTCATCCAATGCACTTATCCCATATTCTGCCGTCTCTTCAGCCGGTATTAGGGTCGATGTTTCTTTTGTTTTAAGAAGTAACTTCCCATTTTTGTACACCAGATATTGTGTTGCACCTGCCACAGATTCCCATTGTATTTTATTTTCCACCACTTTGGATTGTGGATTGGGCAAACTAAACCAATTATCGACCAAATTTATTTTCTGATCATCAAAAGATTGATTATTCATGGTTATTTCGATTGTGTGCTTCCCGCTGGTACCGGAAGGCAGAAAAGCGTCTTTCAAAGGTTGATTGTCCAATTTGATCGACATGATTTTATTTCCGTATCCGTGGACTTTGATATCGAGGATTGTATTTCGGTATTTGAATCCAGTAAGCGTTTTAGTTCCACCATAACTTTGTGGAATAACTGGGTTAAACCTGAGACCATCTGTATCAAATGACATTCCCATAAATACCCTATGGACCATAGCCAGATTACCGGCCATACTCCAGAGCATGCGGTCTGAGTTGATTTCTGTACCTTTATAGTCACCTGATTGAGCCACAAAATTTTCGTAGTTGGTCAAAAAAAGCGCACCTGCTCTATAGATTGCTGCTAAACCATGGCTAAGTACTTTTTCATTTCCTGCTTTGGCTGCGGCCAGATTCCAGTAAGACTGTACAAAAGGCCATACTCCGTTATTGTGGTATGGTGGAATGCCAGGTATTTGAGGATAGATACAAGATGCACCGTAAGTTGTGAGTGGTGATTTTTCAAAAATGGACTTTGACTTATCATCATCGGCCACATTAAAAAGCACTGCCAGAGCTTCGCCTAAAGCTTCAAATCTAGGAGATAGCATCAGATCTTTTCGCCCATAAATATATTGCCCATAAAAACCTTTATCTGCCATCCAAAGATATTGGTTGATACCGTTTTTTATTTGTTCTGCTCTTTTGATGTATTCATTCTCAGATTGACCTAAGATCTTTGACATTTCAGCCAGAATTATATTGGCCTGATAATGGACTACATTTGTACCCAAGTTTTCAGAGACGTAAATATCTCTGTTGTCCATCCATTTAGGGTAGGTTTGTTCGCGCCAATCCAGAAAGGATGATTCACCTTTATTCAAGCCTGTTCTGTCGTTGGCCAAAGTCTTCAGATCATCGTCCAGTGTGTTTTTGATGATGACATAAGATTTTTTAAGCCAGTCCAAATTCCCGGTAACTTTATAAATTTCCCAGGCTGCCAATACCCAGGTAGTACGGTCAGAAGATACAGGCCAAGCTCCGCCCGAACCGGTATCTTGAATGATGCGGTCTCTTTTTACCTTTTTCATCAGACTGATTTTGGCGATTTCGGGTTCGTGATAAGCAAATGCCAGAAAGATGCTGTAAGAAATATCTCTGGTCCAGACGCCGCCCCATTTGGCGCCGGTACGAAGGGTACTGTCTGCTTCAATATTCTTTTTTGCTTCTTCCAGCGTAAGATTGTAAAGCGCATCTACCAAAGGCTGATCTGATGAGTATTGTGGTTTATCGGAGGTATCTAATGTTTTGTGCCAGTGATTTTCTGCCGTTGTTTTTTCATCGTATGGATTCATGGTCAGTGTTATGGCGTAGATGTGATCCTTACCGGAATCTAAGAGTTTAAGTCCTTTTTCATCTAGTCCCACAAAATCCCAGCTCAATGGTAGGGAAGCCCCTGCAATGTAAAAGCCTTTAAAATCTGACTTAGCTACTTTCGAACCGTCAAAGGCTTGATAGTATCCTTTTTCTTCAAATTGTCTGATGACTTCTGACATATCCACACGAAAAGTGTACGACGTATTGGGCGGAAGGAAGGCAGCAGGTGACTTAGAAATTCTTTCGCTAGGTGTTCCGAAAACAAAAATAGGAGATTCTTTTTCATCATCTATGATCACCTGATGATCTACGCCAACAGGAAGTTCATTGTCCCTTTCATTAATAGAAAATTTGAATGTGATCAGTCTGGAATAATTCTCACTAGCAGGGCTTCGGTAATTGGAAGAGATGTGGGTTGGTGAATGTACCGTAGCAATATTGTTGCCCTGTATGACTTTGTCTTTATATACCGTAAAAGCTTCAGACGAATAAAGGATATCCTGATTCATATTCTCTGTGGGATGACAGGAAAAAAGTGTTCCTAAAGTGATAAATAAAATGTTCTTTAACATAAAACTAGCGTATATCGTGTAAAATTAGGAATATTAATCTTAGTAGATACTTTCTGGGTTAAATATTGTCAAATTATGTTCTGTCGGTATTTATGACAACTTATCTTTCAACAGCAAAAATAATAATATTATCTAAGGTTCTGGTTGCCATCGAAGGAAGGTGGAATAACCTAATTGTTACGTGTTTTATTGCATCTTCAATAACTCAGCTTTTGAACTTTATTTCTATTTTTGCATTACATAGGAAAATAAATATAATGTCGGGTTTCAATGGAGCAGAATTGCTCGAAGAAGTTAAAGATTGGCACAATATGATTAAAAAGTATCAGGTGCCAGATACTAAAAAAGCTGTCATTCAGGTGATCAATAGTTATGGGATTTTTATAGCCTTGTGGATTCTACAGTTTTATTTGTACAGTCATTCCATATTTTGGGTCATTGGTTTGGGCATCCTGAATGGTTTGTTACTTGGTAGGATATTTATCATCCAGCATGACTGCGGACATAAGTCATTTTTTAGAAGTCGATCTGCCAATGACGTGATAGGGACAATAAGTAGTTTTTTCACCTTCATTCCTTACAAATATTGGGCTGCAAACCATAATTTTCACCATGCGCACAATGGTCAGATTGAACACTCAGATATTGGGGACATAGAGTGCCTGACTGTGGAGCAATATGCTGTTTTACCTTTATTAAGTAAAATTAAATATAGAATTTACAGAAATCCATTGTATCTTTTTACCGTTGGTGGTTTTTTTTATGTAGCCATTTATAATAGATTTGCATTTCTCAAAGAAGGTGTGTTTGCTAAAGTGAAAAACTCGGTCAAATGGGCCAACGTAATCTACGCCGTCATTTATATCGGACTAGGCTTTCTGATTGGTTTTGAGGATTTTTTTGTAGTCCAATTGGTCAATCTATTCTTTTTTGGCACATACGCGCTTTGGTTTTTCTACATTCAACATCAATATGAAACGGTATATAAATCATCCAAGGACAATTGGAATTATGTCGTCTCTGCACTCAAAGGTAGTACGTATTACGATTTACCATTCTTTTTGCACTGGCTGACGGGTAATATTGGATTTCATCACATTCATCACCTTAGTCCTGCCATACCTAACTACAATTTAAAAGCATGTAATGAGGCCTATCCTGTTTTTGAAAAATATACCAATAAAGTAGGTTTTTGGGAAGGATTCAATAGCGTATTTGCTAATCTTTACGACGAACAAGCTGGCAAAATGATCTCTTTTGGAGAGTATAGACGTAGGAAGAAAGGATAGGGCTCAACTCAAATACTTCACTTGTTCATAATATTCAGTGATACGATCATCCACGATAATATCGCGGTTTCGCAGTGGTTGTTTGAGTATCACGCCTTCTAACGTTCTGCATCTACTCAACGCTACATACGTCTGGCCGCTCTCAAATGCGCCACCACCCATGTCTATGATGACTCTGTCAAAGGTTTTTCCCTGGCTTTTGTGAATGGTTATCGCCCATGCTAGTTTTAGCGGATATTGTTTAAAAGTACCTACTATTTTTGTGGTGATATGTTGTGGTTTTTCAGCGTCATTTTCATACTTCAAGATTTCCCATTCTTGTCGATCTACTTCGATGGTTTTTTCTGATCCGTTATCGTCTGGAATTCTTACCATGATGCGTTCATAATTTGCTTCTGTGACGATGCCTATGGTACCATTGACAAATTGTTTTTGTAAGTCGTTTTTGACAAACATCACTTGAGCGCCTTCTTTGAGTATAAGGTTGAACTCAGTAGGGTAGAGTTGTGGATTAAATTCACCTGCCACGGTTGCTTGATATGCCACTTCAGGAAGTTGGATGGATTTAAGTTCGTTTTCGTTGATGCGATTGGCAACATCGTTTCTACTACAAAGAGTGATGAAAAAATCATCTTCAACAGGTGCAGGAAGGTGTCGCTCATTTAGATACATAAAATCATCATAATCCAGACTATTCAGGCGAATATTGTCCAGTAGATTGATAAAATTGCGTTCTTCCTGTCGATAGACATGCAGTAGCTCGACCATTTTTAGTTCGATGTGTTGGATGGCATGAGCCGAAAAAAAATAGGGCGTCGGATAAGTGGTTTGGAAATATTGTTTTTCAAATGGTGTAGATACCACCGGTGGCAATTGGAATAAATCGCCAAAAAATATCATCTGTACCCCGCCAAATGGAGCATTAACATTTCTGTTTATTCGGAGGAAGTAGTCAATATTGTCTATCATGTCGGCCCTGACCATAGATATCTCGTCGATGATGATCATGTCTATATTGACGTAGATACGGAAATTTTTGCGTTTTTCGATTTCAGATCTGTTCAGTAATCTCGGTGGGAAACCAAAGAAAGAATGAATGGTCTGACCACGTACATTGAGCGCTGCAATGCCCGTAGGTGCTAGTACAACGACTCTTTTTTTGGTCGTATTGCGGAAAACTTGGAGTAAGGTTGATTTTCCGGTACCTGCTCTGCCTGTGATAAATAAATGGTCTTTGGTGTACTCCAATTGGTCCAGTACACCTGAAAACTCCTGGCTAAGCGATATGGGGATTTTCATATTACCAATGATTATCTTCTGCGGCCTCTACCATAATCTGGTCGAAATCCTAGTCTGAGTGTAAACTGAAGTTGTCGTGGACTAGCCGATACATCGGTTAATTGTGTCCCCGCAACAGCAAGGTTTTCCCAGTTCATACCCATATTAAAGTAGTAAGAAATAATGGGCGTAATGGTCAATAAATCACTTAAGCCGATATCCATTCCTATGCCGATTCCTGCTTTGAAGGCTACACCTTTTGCATCTTCTAAAGCAGGATCTATCAATTGTTGAGAAGTTGTCGTTGCATTATAGTAACTCACACCTGGTGTAAAGTGAAAAAACAAACCTTTATTGATAGATGGACCTTGTTTGGAGAATGTCGGGCAGTCGCAATCTCCTTCTAAATCAAGGGCGTATATTTGGGCGTGAAAATTAAAATTATACGAAGTGAATTTTGTATCTAAGATCTGAGCGTTGTTATAATTTGTAGCAGCAAAAGCATATGAGATCTCAGGCATAAACTCTATCCTTCTTTTTTTGAGTTTGAACCAATAATCAAGTCCTACTTCATACCCTGGTGAATACAATTTTCCTTCAGTATCAAATCGATTTTCTAATGCGTTTTCCCAGTCAGAAAAATTGTTGCTATTATACTTCATTCTCAATCCAAACTGACCACTTGCCGCAAAGCTAAATAATAGAATAGTGATAAAAATCGCTGTAAATCTAACTGCCTTCATACGACTGAAAATTGAACTTTTATTTTGAATGTAGATTTAACGGATTTATGTGTGTTTTTGTTTTGATGATGCTAGATCTATCCTTGATTACATTTATTTTAATGAAAGTAAAAAAAAATTTGACAGAGTGTTATTTGATCAAGTAATTGCAAAGTGCTTTCAAATTACAGGATAATTCAACAGGCTTGATAAAAGTAGTCATGCTTTAAACTTTAAGCCCCTTCCGAAAATGCTACCTTTTTAATAATCAATCGTTTTTACCCCTTAACCGACCCCCGACGACCCCCGACGACCCCCGACGACCCCCTGCGACCCCCGGCGACCCCCGCCGACCCCCGGCCCCTGAAGGGGTGACTGCCTGAAGGGGTGACTGCCTAAAAGGGTGACTGCCTGAAGGGGTGAACTCCTGACGGGGTGAACATCCAAAGGGGAACACCCCTACCCCTAAAAGGGAACAATTGATTATCAATTTAGTATATATTTAAGTTATTTAAATATGATCTTATAATTACTTTTCGGAGTGGACTCAATTTTCATTTTCTAATTAATTGTAAAAGTAAAAGTATGTAAAGTTATTGAAACTTTTTAATTGAAAAACGTTGTGCTTAATAAAGGTAAGATTTTTAACGGAATATCTGTTACAAAAAAATAAATGGTTCATTATTCCATAAGTTTTATCCATTCCGTAATTAATGCCAACCCTTCGGCGTGTGCCATCTTACGTCCCAATTCTGGCATAGCAATCCCTGGATATAGAGAGTTCATTCTGTAGTATAAGATGGATTGATCAGGTTTGCCTGGTACGATGTCGTATTTGAGACCACCTGAACCTATACCTGCTGCGATCGGCGTCTTCATGACACCGTATGCAATGGGATTTTTTTCGGATGCTAATAGATTGAGCGCACTATTTTTAGCGGGGCCCTCGGGTCTGTGACAGTGAGCACAATTGATGTCTAAGTAAGCACGAGCTCTGTCATCTGTTGGTAGTGAAGCATTTGCATAATCTGGTATTTGGGGACATGATGCTGCACTTGTGATACCTTGGAGTTTTCCTAGAGATATCAAATGGTCTATTTGATTGACGTGTGTAGTGGTAAATGTATAAGGTTTGTTTAAGTGTCTAGCAGTTGGGCCGATTGGCATCATTTTGCCTGCATATTCGTGGCAACTTTTGCACTGTATGAGATTGGGTATGCTATAATTGACCTTTTGGTTTTTGCCTGATTCATCTATCCAAGCTACAGATCTCGTGTCGCCTGCTATGGAAAGGTGAGCATCAGATTGTGTCTCGTCCCAAATATAAGTTAAGGCTGTCCAATCGTTGTTTTCACGAATGAGCACCCTTGTTTCTATGTGTTGTAAGTTCTTTTCTGGTTGTCTGAAATCTTTGGGGTAGTAAAAAAACTTAAATATCAAACTACCATCTGGAAAGTCAAAGGCTTGTTCTGCGTGATATGTCATGGCTGTACCTTCTGGCAAATAAATAAATCTTTTTTTGAAAGCATAATCTGTAAAAAGTGACGAATTTAAATCGTAAGGGAACACTCTATCTTTGGGTTTTATCTCGGAAAGTGGTAATTCAAACATGCCATAGTCTGATAATTTTTTCAAAGCTTTTACATCTTCTATGCTGCGGTGTACATAATTTTCTTCTGTGACTTGTACGGCTTGTTCTTTATGTTTACAAGCATTAGGTAGGATACAAATTGCTAAGAAAATGAACGTAGGAATAAAGAAATTATATTGACGATTGTGAGACATTTTTTTGACAATTAGAGATTATTGGCCAGGAAATTTAAAGGTTGTT
>JBBRVQ010000075.1:0-19404 GCA_038246735.1 Chitinophagales bacterium | reverse complement strand
TTCATATATCCCTGAAACAAAAGCAAAGTCAATTGTAACAGGAGTAGTAGATTTATAATTAAAATAATTCCTTCCGTTTGCCTGCCACTTCTTTTGTAAATACCCGGGTGCAATGGCTGTTTGATTTTGTGTTGTGCTTACAGTGGCTTCAAAATTGATATAATCAGCATCAGCAGAACGGTTATGATTTTTAAGGGCTGATGAATCAGTTGGCATTCCTACTACATTATTCAGTCGATACCCAATTGTTGGATATATCAGTGAAGTAATGTAGGTGCCATTTTTTTCAACCAATGAGTTTTTGTGAAAAACAGAGTTGGGGATACTTGCTACATCAAAATGTACAATCAGTCTGTCCATTGGTTGCAAAACAGTTTCCAATTTGTAAATGCTAATATTTGCTATCGTATCATTAGTTATAAGTGTCGCTTTTTGATTGATAGAAATTTGTGTAACAACATCAAAAGCAGATTGAATAATTAACGTATCAATGTTTTGATTAGATTTATTGATTAATGTGTAAGTACCTTTTGATATAAAAGCTAAACGCTCCGGATAAATATCCATTGAAACATTAACGGCTACAATTCTTGGCTGAATCATTTTCTCTAATGATTTATATCTCTTGTTTGCTTTGGCTGTAATATTATTTATTTCGGCTTCAGTTAGAAGTTTTGGCAAACTTGTTTCATGTCTATTTATCCAAAAGCCAGTACAAATAAATACAACCAAAACGGTTGTTGTTGCTAATGCTACTTTTCGGTTTAGTCTTTTATATGCAAGAACAATTCTTTCTTTAAATGAATCAAACAAACCTCTTTGCCAAAACAATAAACTGCCAACAAAAAGTATTAATGCAAAAAAGAACCAATAAAGTTTGTAGATAAAGTATGCATTGATGGAATGACGGTGTCCGCTTAAATCAGAGTAGCCCAAATAAAAGCCAGGATCCGGATTTTGATTGAAGCGATACATATATTTTTCAATGCCTAGCAAAGGTAATTCCGACAATCCAAAATATATAATAATAAGAGCAAACAAACCTAACCAGGGATTGGTAAATAAAGACTGAATAAATAAAGCAACAAATGCCCATATTATAAATCCAATCAAGTGAATACCATACAAGTCAAAAATATAATGCAAAATTTCGAAGTGTAAATATCCCTGAGATAGCTGAACAATTACTCCAGTAATCATGATAATAGATAACAGTAGTATTTGAATTTTGATAAGTGCAATGAGTTTTGAAAATGCCAATACCCAATTTGGGATTGCTGTTGAATCAACCAATGAAAACATTTTTGTGGCTTTACTGCGGTTTAATAAAAAGCCAGCGTATAGAAAAGTAATAAAGTTAATAAGCAGAGAAAAAAATAAAACAGGAAATGCTAACATAACCCATGTTACAGGCAATACTCTTAGGCCATACGGGGAATTCATCTGAGACAATAAAACATACACAAAAACGGCACCTGCCAAAACAATGCTTGCAAATGCTCCAGTAGCGGTTACCGATTTAAACTCAATGGCTGATAGTTTCCATGATTTGTAAATATTTGAAAGAAAAGTGAAATTATAATGTACAAAAGGCAATTCTACTTTCAAAAAATGCTCAGCATAATGCAACGCTTTCTTTTCTTTTCTCTTGCTAAATAAATTAAAAACAATTGGGTTCTGGCTAAATGAAAATAAACGATAGGTTACATATGCTGCAACAGACGACAAAGCCAACCACAAGAGTCTGTTAAGGATAATAATTGTAGAAATAGGCAAAGAATTAATGTTTTGCTCCGATATGCTCCAATTATTGGTAACGAAATAAGTGGCTGTTTCCCCCATAGGCTCAATCAATATTGCTATAAAACTGATTTCGGCGCCTGCCGTTAGTCTTGTCGCTATTTCCCGCATGATCAACAAAACAACTATCGATATAAATCCTGTATATAAATTTCGTGTTTGTGAAACAATAAAAAATACCAAAGTGCTGAATAGAAATAGATTCGGTAAAAAATAAATTAGCAGCAATTGCAAGTATGCAGAAAAATCAAATGCAACCACAAGAGATTTATTCACTCCTGCGATCTGTATTCCTGCAAAACAGCCTAAAAAAAATAGCAATACAATAAAAAAAAGTATAGTAAAGGAACTTAAAAATTTTGCAGATAGATAACTTAGCTTAGTAATGGGATAGCTATAAAGTATGCTATGGGCGTTATTTTTAAAATCTCTATACAGTGAGTTGCCTATTACAGAAGGAATAATAAAAAGTATTAACTTGGTTGCCAGTGCCATCAAACTGTATAATGCAAATGGCGAGTTGGCAATACTCCTTTGGCTTTCGTTCATTTCATTAAAAACACCTGCATTTCCTGCAACCGATAACAAGGCAAACAAGAAGAAAGTAAAACCATAGAAATATATTACAGGATTCTTAGCCCAGTATTTGAGTTCGTAGGTAAATATGGATTTAAACATTAGTTTAAGCTATTTAATGAAATAAAATAAACATCTTCCAGCTGTGGCTCAACAGCATTCCATCCTTTATCTGTTTGATTTTCTGAATAAATTCTTATAGTCAAACTATTGTCTGCATTGTATTTTGAAGAGATGATGTTGTATTTTGATTCTTCATTTTCCAAAGCTGTTCTGCTTATATTTTTTGCCCATATTTTGCCTTGTATTTCCGCAATCGCCATTGTAGGAGTTGTTTGTTTTAAAACCCTCCCTTTATTCATAAAACAAACCTCATGGCAGAGGTCTTTAATATCTTCAACTATATGTGTAGAGAAAATTACAGTATTGTCTGTTCCGACTTCTCTCAGTACATGTAGAAAGCGGTTTCTTTCAGTAGGGTCTAAACCAGCTGTTGGTTCATCTACAATGATAAATTTGGGTTTGTTTAATAAAAGTTGTGCGATGCCAAATCGTTGTTTCATCCCGCCTGAAAAACTTTCTACATGTTTCTTCCTTACTTCGTACAGGTTAGTAATTTCTAAAACGTATTGTATGATTTTACCTCTTTCACTCTTAGAAGTAATGCCTTTTAAAATTGCGAAATAGTCAAGAAGTTCTTCTGCTGAAACTCTGGGATACACTCCAAACTCCTGGGGTAGGTAACCCAACACTTTTCTTAATTCCATTGGGTTTTTCAGAACATCAATTTCATCAAATAAGATGCTTCCGCTATCTGGTTCCTGTAAAGTGGCAAGTGTTCGCATAAAAGTGGATTTACCTGCACCATTAGGTCCTAGTAAACCAAGCATTCCTTTATTTAAATCGAGGCAAATATTATCTAATGCCTTTACACCATTATTGTACGTCTTACTGAGATTGGATATTTTTATTGGCATATAAGACACTTTCAAATTTTGAATGCTGCAAAAATTCAAATTTTTTTATCTGTCACAAAATGAAAGTGATGGGATTGTAATTATTTGACGTAGAATGTCGGTTTATTGGTGTGAATATTTTCTTGGACGAATAAATATTTAAAGTGAGTTGGCAAAAAAATCCCCATTACCATTGAAGAGAGGAGAAGTGAAAGGAGAAAGTAAAAATTTACCAGGTTCAAAATACGTCAGATGTTGAATCCTTTTAAGGTTTCAGGATAAAAGCAAGGATTTTTGAAGGGCAAATAAGCAGATACAAATGGGGGTTATAAAGAACTTAAAAAGATTTCTTTCATCAAAATATACCAACAGGTACACCTCCAAATATCGGTGGGATGTCTTAAAGCCATCCAACCGAGAGGATATAAAAAAAATAGTAGCCGAAACAAATCTGTCCCGGCCGCTATTCATATCTGAGTGCTGTTTTTCTGATTATTGATTGCTGTTTAGCACTACCCTTTTGGCCACATCAGGCAATCCTTCTGCTCTGACTGTAATAAGATACATGCCGTTGGCAAAAGATGTAAGGTCGATTTCTTCTTTTTTTCTTATCGTTTCAATATTTGCAGATCGAAGCAATTTTCCCTGCATATTGTACAAGTCCAATTGTACTTTTCTTTGGCCGTAACTGCCCAAATCAACTTCTATTAGTCCGTTGGTTGGATTTGGCAAAATGCTGAAATCAGCTGCTCCTAGAATATCTTCCTGAGTATTAATCGCAGGTCTGTTGATACTGCCACCCGTCACTGTCACATTGCCAAAGGTGGCTGTCACTGTGCTGTTTGGATTATAGTTCGTTACTACGAGACCCATTTCTATACAACTGCCCATGATGATATTTTGTGCACCGGCAAAAGACCAGGCGGTACCGTTAAGAGATACGTACATGACAAACTGATTGCCCGTACGAGTGATGCGCAACCAGTATCTGTTTTGACTTGGGAACTGCTGCGGATAAGCCTGACCATTGGTCGTCGTTCTGAACTCTCTTCTGCTGAAATTACTTAGATTGGTCATCAATTGCGCTTTCTTAGCTCCCGCTGCATTGCTCTCTCTCATCGTGACGCCTGCCCATCCCTGGGCCAATGGTGTGATGCTTGTCACTCGTGCCGTGATGCTTCCATCGCCGCAAAGATCGTACTGTGCAAATGCAAGTTGATCGCTTGTAAAGGAATTTGGGTAGTAACAATTGGTGCTGGTAACTGTAAAAATTTCTGTACTTGGATGATAGGTTGTATTGTTTGAACAATTCTGACCAATAGAAGTAGTATTCCAACCACATATTACATTGTTAGCTGAAAAAGAAAACCCGTAACTATTCACATATACCCCGGATCCAAAAGTATAAAAAACAACGGCAAAAGTGCTATTTGCCGGGGCAAAAAAATCAAAAAATTTAAAGTTCCCTACACCAATCCATCCAAAACCAGAATCTACTAATAAATTTTGACATGGGTCATTCATGTTCCAATCATTTAATACAGCTGTTGCACAAATGACATTACTATTATCATTAATATATCCATTTAATGTCATACAAACGGGTCTAGGGGCAGGATTTATAAAATAAAATATATCAGCATAATAAGAACCTATACCAGTTATACCTGAACAAACGGGTACAAATACACAATTAGTTACATTACCAAATTTAAATAAACGACGTGGTAATACCACATCGCCAGGTCCTATATATCCCGTGTAAGCTCCAAAACATTCATAAGATGTTGGCGGTAGAGCATGTAAGATTAATAATGAATTCAACGAATTATTTTGACCATCGACATTTTCAAGTATGCTTTTATTCTGACTATGGTTTTTATACTGATAGTCATCCTGTATAAATCGAACAGCATTATTCGATGAACTATTTTCTGATATAGCTATTGCCTTATTTTCATTATTTAATTGATTAATTGTTTGAGCCTGAGAATGCAACCCAATCGAAACCATAATTAAACAAGAAATATTAAAAGATAGCAGCATAGTTCTTAGTTTAGGGTTTAAAAAAGTAACCATGATTTGGTGTTTTTTTTAAAAAAAATTAATTCAATGTATAAATGTCAAAAAAATTTATAATTTTATATGATTCGTTGTAAATATAAATATTGAGTCCAGTCCGAAAAGTAATTACAATATCATATTTAAATAACATATATATATACTAATTTGATAATCAATTGATCCTATTTAGGGGTTAAGGGGTAAAAACGATTGATTATTAAAAAGTAAGTATTTTCGGAGCGGACTCAATAATAAAATTTTGTATGTTAGATTACCGATGGGATGTCTTAAAGCCATACCATCAGAATGACAGCAAAAATATTTACCTTTGCACCCTTAAAATACTTTTTTATGTCTGAAACAGCCAAAATACAGATTTTTGTCACCGGAGGCACTTTCGATAAAGAATACAATTACATCACTGGTGAGCTTTATTTTAAGGATACACACCTGCACCAGATGTTTGACCGTGGCAGGAGTACCCTTGATATAGATATTAAAACCCTCATGATGCTGGATAGCCTTCAAATGTCTGAAGCAGACAGAGAAATTATCATATACAGTTGTAAAAAAAGTGAATTTGACAAAATTGTGCTCACCCATGGCACGGATAGTATAGTAAAGACGGCAACAGCCATTGCCAAACATAACATACCAAAAACGATAGTGCTTACCGGAGCTATGATACCCTATGCTTTTGGTACTTCATCTGATGGTTTTTTTAATCTCGGAGCAGCACTTGCCTTTGTGCAGAGCTTACCGCATGGTGTCTATGTGGCTATGAATGGTCGGTACTATCTTTGGGATAAGGTCCAAAAAAATACCAAAACAGGGTATTTTGAAGCTATTTAAGGCAAATTCCAATAGTTTAAATAGCCCGCCTAAACCATTGCAGTAATAAATTGGTTTAAAAGCCGATTTAATCAATTCAACAGCTATACCAGTAAATCTTATACATGCAAATACTTTTTCAATATCTCAAAAACTATAAAGGTTTAATATTTCTTGCCTTGCTGCTTGCTGCCATAAATCAAACTTTTTCATTACTTGATCCCTATATATTTGGTAAAATCATTGACCGATTTGCCTCAAAGCCAACATCCTTTATACAAAGTGACTATGTAAAAGGAGTTGGTTTACTTATATTAGCAGCGGTCGGAGTTGCTATGGTCAGCCGCATCGCCAAAGCCTTTCAAGATTATGTAACCAATGTGATTATCCAGAAATTTGGCGCAAGAGTTTATACAGACGGGCTGAAACATTCACTCATGCTACCTTTCCAACAGTTTGAAGACCAAAGAAGTGGGGAAACACTGAACATCCTGCAAAAAGTACGCTCTGATTCTGAAAAATTTATCTCCAATTGTATCAATATTTTATTTGCTTCTCTGGTTGGGATCATTTTTGTCATGATTTATGCTTTTTCAGTAGAACCAAGACTTGTTTTCATTTATTTTGTAGCTTCCTTTTTTCTATTTGCATTGACCAATTTTCTGAGTAAAAAGATCAAAGCCATACAAAAAAATATAGTCAAAGAAACCAATGTTCTTGCAGGCGCCACTACGGAGAGTCTCAGAAATATTGAACTGGTCAAAAGTCTGGGTCTAACGGACCAGGAAATCAAAAGACTGAATACATCTACCCTAAAAATCCTTCAACTGGAACTTAAAAAAGTAAGAAGCATCAGAAGTATAAGTTTTGTTCAAGGTACCTTCGTCAATTTACTACGTCAGTCCATTATGTTTTTCCTTTTAGTATTGATTTTTAAAGATGAGTTGACTGTTGGTCAGTTAATGACCCTTCAGTTTTACAGTTTTTTTATTTTTGGCCCTTTGCAGGAAATGGGCAATGTCATCCTTTCCTACAGGGAAGCAGAGGCGTCGCTCAACAATTTTAAAAATATTATGAGCACTCCGATCGAAGTTAAACCGGAACATCCACAAAAAATAAATGATCTGGAGACTTTTGCATTTGACAACGTTTCTTTTAAACATAAATCAGGTGGCATAAATGCATTGGAAGACATTAATTTTAGTGTTGAAAAAGGACAGACCATTGCCTTTGTCGGGCCATCCGGTTCGGGAAAAACGACATTGGTAAAACTACTGGTAGGATTATATAACCCTGAGTACGGCCATATCATGTACAATGGCATAGATTCACTATCCATAGACATTGAGGAACTCAGACATCAGATAGGGTTTGTAACGCAGGACACCCAACTCTTCTCCGGAACGATCAAAGAAAATTTACTTTTTGTGAATCCAACGGCATCGGATGAAGATATCCTTAGCGTGTTGCACAAGTCTGCCTGTCAGAATTTGTTGGACAGAAGCGATAACGGCATCAATTCAGTAATAGGTGAAGGTGGAATTAAAATTTCAGGAGGGGAGAAACAAAGGCTTTCTATAGCAAGGGCACTTCTTCGCCATCCTAAATTGATTGTATTTGACGAAGCAACATCAGCGCTTGACTCTATTACTGAGACAGAAATCACGGATACAATTAAGGAAATTTCCTCTTCAAAACAACACATCATGGTACTTATCGCACATAGATTATCAACCATCATGCATGCGGATAATATCTTTGTGCTGGAAAAAGGGAAAGTGATCGAAACAGGAAGCCATGAAACTTTGCTGGCAGAGAAAGGATTGTATTACGCCATGTGGAGACAACAGATTGGAGAGCGAAAAATATAATAGGGCAAAAAAAAACAGCAATGTTAATATCCACTGCTGTTTTCTTTAATCCAAACCAACCAATTTTAATTCATTTCATTACAATCCTCCTTATTATTCATCAATTACACATAGGAGACTGTGTTACAATATTGCTGTGAGAGAAGGACTCGAACCTCCACAAGGCACTTAGCCAAAAGGCAAATTCCGATGACCGGAACTTTGTGGTCAACCCATACCTTTCGTTTATCGTGTTATCCCTACCCCCGAGACAGGAGGGCATGTCTGCCAATTTCAACACCTCACAATGTTATTATCACGTTTGATGATGCAAATATATAGCATTATATCAATTTATCCATATACTGTATAAAGTAAATGTTATTTATTTAGATAATATTCAATAATTTGTGTTTTTTATTAAACTATATTCATTTTATAGAAAATTAATAATACTTAAATATAAAATTATTCAATAAATGCCCCTTTTCATCAATCATCCCATCCGACAAGCAAAAAGTATATGTTCTTAGTTGTGCCAAATAGATACCATTCTCAAATAAAAAAAATTGGATAAAAAGGAGCAATAAAGACTAATTTTGTGTCATTATTGAAATAATAAAATTCAGAAAGTATGATTTTTTATACAAAAAATAGCCTCATTATTATATTGCTTTTTTTTTCTAATACACTACCATCACAAGTAACTTGGCAAAAGAAACATAGTCCAAATGAAAGTGTACATACCATAGATGTTAGTTCAAATAACACCATTTATGCTGCCACTTCATCATATGGTATTTTTAAGTCTGAAAATGAAGGTGTAACCTGGGATAATATAAGTTTAGGTCTCCCCGATTCTATCATTAGAGAATTGAAGTTGTCCACGGATGAAAAAATATTTGTAGGTACCGGGTCACACGGCGTTTATCAATACAGCAATGGAAACTGGTCGGCTATAAACAATGGTTTGCCTACGGGAACTATTTTGACCACCAGTTTTGTAAAAGGGATTAATGGTCATATGTATATGATGTCGATTGCAGACTCCGTTTACTCCTGGAATGGCGTCAAATGGAATAATATCACGTACAATCTTCCGCAATGGGGCAGAAAACTTGCTATGAGCACATCGGGAGTTTTGTATGCCGGCGTCTTTAATAGCGGCGTGTATGCCTATGATGGTATCAATAATAACTGGACTATCGTGGGTGATCCGATGACCAATAAATATGTAACAAAGATCGTCGTTTCGGCCAATGATACCATTTATGCGGTTTGCAACAGCAATAATATATTTCGTTGCCACACTTCAGGTGGCATCTGGACTTCCATCCAATCAGGATTACCGGCTGTGGATATGACTTTTATAGCGTCAGATGCCCAAAACAGAATTTATACTGGAAGTAGTTCAGGCAATGGTCAGATATACCGATCTGTAAATAATGGCAATACATGGTCCCCGCTAGTCAATGACTTATACACCACTGCTTTTGGTTGCATCGTTTTTTCTCTATCCGGAAATATATATACAGGAGCTTCTGGCATTTTCAAATCCCTGGATGGTGGTCTTCATTGGTCAGATTTAAATGCAGGGCTGGATGCTCCTCGAAGTATTTTTTGCTTCAAAGCATGTAGAAACGGTACACTCTTTGTCGGGACCAGAATAGGCCCATGGAGATCTGTTGATAATGGGCTTTCCTGGCAATTACGCAATATTGGAGTTGCACATTTTAATGTGTTGCAAATTACTGAAAATGCAGCAGGAGATATACTTTTTCATGCGTACAACAGTCAACCAAAAGGGGCCATTTACCGCTCGGTGAATAATGGTGACAACTGGACTCAGGTGGCTGCAAATGGCTGCGACCTGTACACAAAAATAAAACAACACAAAGCAGATACATTATGGGCTTCTTCCAGATTTTCGGGTACCACTACCTTGTCTTATTCAGTCAATAACGGAGCCACCTGGAACAATAATCCACTTATGATTTCGGCGATCTGGGATATAGATGTGAGTAAAGACAATACTATCTTTGTTGGTAGTGAAACCGAAGGTGTCTCAAGGTCCGATAATGGAGGCCAGTCATTTATACTTGGTGTAGGCAATTCTATTCCCTGGTATGGAAATGTACTTGAAATTGAATTAGATGAAAACGGAACTATTTTTGCAGGGAGCGATTGGTGGACACACTCATTATGGTATTCTGAACCGACTCAAAACGGAAATATATGGACTCAATTTACAGATCCTGACCTTACTGTTCGTGGTATTCAGGATTTGATTTTTGATATTTATAACAACATATATCTGGCCTGTGAAGATGGAGGAGTTCGAATGGCTTATAATACAATATGGAATGCAACCACCAATTGGATACAAAGTTCTGTAGGACTACCATCCGCTACTGCCAATATACTTGAACTCAACTTTGATACTCTTGGATATCTGTATGCCATAGGTTATACCAACAACGGTCATAATGGGGGATTATTTAAATCCAATTTGCCTGTAAATCCACCAGCATCTTCTGTATATACTTTTATGGGAAGCGGAGACTGGAATATCGCTTCCAACTGGGAGGGAAACAGGATTGCGCCCACCACCCTTTCGGGCAATAAATTTATAATTATCGATCCGCCCACAAACGGAGAGTGTATCTTAATCACACCGCTGCAGTTGTCTGACGGAGCCACTTTAAAAGTCAGACCAAATAAAGTCCTTAGACTAGCTGATTAACGATACCTTAATGCTATTACTTTGCATGACGTTTTCTTAAGCATCGTTTAGGTTTAAGGGAGTCAGTTGCTCCATTTTATAAAAAAATTACTACTTTCGCCAGTAAGTAGAAACAAAAAAACATGGCACCACCTATATATTCCCATCTTCAGATTACAACGGACCAGGCATGCTCACTTTCAGAAATACATTTTGGTATAGTAGGAGCAGCCATACCACTTGCGGGTGAAGTCGATTTCAATTTCCGCATCAAAACTTCCGATGAACTATCCTATATTTTAAAAGTCAGCCGCCCGGGGATGGACTATGATTACGTCGATTTCCAACTAAAAATCCTTTTACATCTTGTGGGTGAAACGTCGGAATTGACTGTTCCAAAAATCATTCTAAACAAAGAAGGAAATCCTTATTCTACCTTTACAGATCACTTTGGTGAAGTTCGTTTGGTAAGAATGCTGAGTTGGATCGATGGCAGATTATGGTCAACAGTACACCCAATAAAAGATGAATTATTGTACAGTCTTGGAAAAGCTGGTGGCGAAATCACCATGGCGCTGCAATCCTTTCATCATCCATTTGCAAAAAGAGCATTTGAGTGGGATATCGATCAGGCGCTGTGGATTGAAAATTATTTTCACTTATTCGATTCAGATCAAAATATCATTGTCTCTCATTTTTTAAAAAAGTTTATTGCACAAAAAAATCACTTGGGCCAATTAAGAAAAAGTGTTATTCACAACGATACCAATGACAACAATATTCTTGTAAGCGATAAGTCAACCCATCCTGAAGTAGTCTCCATCATTGATTTTGGAGATGCTTTGTATACTAGCACCATTAATGATCTTGCCATAAGCATAGCCTATGCTGTAATGGAAAAACCGGATCCACTGGCAGCATCACTTCATATCGTAAAAGGATATCACAAAAAGTTTGTTTTGCAGGATGCTGAGCTTAAAGTTTTACATCTTTTGGTAGCCATGAGATTGATCATCAGCGTCACCAAATCGGCCCGAAACAAGATTGCTGAACCCAATAATGAATACTTGCTCATCAGTGAAAAACCTGCTTGGGCATTACTGCGGCAATGGATAAATGTAGATGAACATTTGGCTTATTATTCATTCAGGAATGCTTGTGGTATGATTCCGCACCCAAATCAGTCGTCTTTTAACATCTGGGCCAAAGATCACCCATTTGGCATATCAGATTTATTTCCAACGACGGGAATAAAGGAAGCAAGTCACATCGATATGTCAGTCGGCAGTACATGGTTAGGACATAGAGTAGATTTTACAGACAATGATTTGATGGCATGTAGAATCAGCGCATGGACAAAAAAACATCCGGATACGATGGTAGTCAATGGTTATCTTGAAACACGGCCATTTTACAGCACCAATGCCTACCGCAAAGAAGGAAACCATGGCCCTTTATACAGAACCGCACATTTGGGAGTCGATTTTTGGCTAGATGGACATACTCCGTTGTTTGCACCACTTGATGGCGTGGTCTTCAGCATTTACAATAATGATCAGGACAAGGATTATGGCCCTACCATTATTCTCAAACATAAGTTTGGAACAGAAAAATCGTTTTTCACCTTGTATGGACACCTGAGTAAATCCAGTTTGGTTACTGTCTCCGTCGGTCAGTCCATCACCAAAGGTCAACATATCGGATCCATAGGTCAGGCAGATGAAAATGGGAATTGGTCACCACATCTGCATTTTCAGATTATCCTCGACATGCTGGGCAATATCCATGATTTTCCGGGAGTAGCTTTCCCTTCAGAAATCGATATTTGGAAAAGTATTTGTCCCGATCCAAATATATTTCTTACCCAGCAAGCGTTACTTCCAAAGGACCAGTTACAACAGACCGAACTTATCCAATATAGAACAAATCACCTGGGTAGAAGTCTGTCATTATCTTATGCAGAACCACTCCACATCGTAAGAGGAGAAGGCGCATATCTCATAGATAAAACTGGAAGAAGATATCTGGATACGGTCAATAATGTCGCACATGTGGGTCATGAACATCCAAGAGTAGTCAAAGCTGGGCAGGCACAAATGGCACTGCTCAATACCAATACCAGATACTTACATGCGTCCATCAATCAATTGGCAGAATCGCTCTTGAGTACCCTGCCTCCGGAATTATGTGTGGTACATTTTGTCAATTCGGGAAGTGAAGCCAATGAACTGGCGCTGAGAATGGCTTACAATTTTACAGGTCAACACGATATGCTGGCCTTTGAAGTTGGATATCATGGCAATACGAATGCCTGTATTGGAGTCAGTTCTTACAAATTTGATGGCAAAGGTGGAAAGGGAAAACCCAAAGAAACCCATCTTGTACCCTTACCGGACACATACCGGGGAATATACAGAGGTACGGAGTGCGGGCTAAAATATGCCGCTCATGTTGAAGCTATTTTACAGCAACTTGCATCAGAAGGGAAAAAAATAGCCGGATTTATTCATGAAAGTATCATCTCTTGTGGAGGCCAGATCGAATTACCCAACGGGTTTTTATCTAATGCTTATCAAAGTATCAGAGATGCTGGAGGTCTATGTATTGCCGACGAAGTACAGACAGGCTGTGGTCGCCTCGGTTCGCATTGGTGGGCATTTGAGCAGCATGGTGTGATACCTGATATTGTCACCATAGGAAAGCCACTCGGAAATGGTCATCCGCTGGCAGCTGTGGTCTGCACTAGAGCTGTGGCCGATCGTTTTGCCAATGGCATGGAGTTTTTTAATACCTTTGGCGGTAACCCTGTGTCTTGTGCTATCGGTATTGAAGTACTCAAAGTGGTCAGAGAAGAAGGACTGATGCAAAATGCTTTGACCATAGGAAATGTAATACTTTCAGATTTAAAAATGATTCAGGATGAGTTTCCCATCATAGGGGATGTACGTGGTGCCGGGCTTTTCCTTGGATTTGAGTTAACCGATGAAAACTTATGTCCGCTCGAAAAACAGTCCACCTATCTTGCCAACAGGATGCGCACAATGGGTGTATTGATGAGTACAGACGGTCCTGATCACAATGTCCTGAAAATCAAACCGCCTATGGTTTTTAATCATGAAAATGCAGATGAGCTGATCACCAGATTGAGACAGGTATTCAGGGAAGATGCGATGCAAGATGGGTGAAGATCATTGTTTGTATACGATTTTTAATTTAACCTTTTGATTCTTGGTTTTTTGAGAAACAAATTTTAACTATGGCTAAAAATTAACCAATTCATGTATTTCACCCAAGTTTTTCTTTTTGTTTTCTATACATTCAATCACTTTGGCAGAATCGGTTTAACCAATAATAGGTAAAAACGCAATTTCGCGCTGTGGCTTTCATTATTCATATGTAAAGAACAAATGAAAATGACATCGTTGATAAATCGACTATTTAATTTTAAATCCACTTTTGTGATTAAACTATCTTTGTAAGCTTTTAAAACCAATTCTGAACTTTGTATGGCTTTTATTAATTTTTTATATTCATCTGCATTGTATGAAGGATATTTAAAGCCATTCGTACAATCATGAATGAAATTAGTTTTACTTAATGGACTGTAACTACAACCTTTAAAAGACATTTCCTGACCACGAATATCACTTGGACTATATAAAAAAAGGAAACAACAAAATAAAAACAATTCTTTCTTTATATGCGCCATCATTAATTCGTAATTTATAGGTATGTATTTCTAGGATTCCTAAAAGTAATTTTCTGGCGTATGTGTAGTAATTATTTAAGTTTGAAATATTTAAGTCTATGTAATTTTAAAAGAAACGGTCTAATATTACTTTGATGTATAAGACAATAAAAATTTAATAAAAATCACATTTCAACACAATATTTTTTGAATATATAAAGTTTATTATTAACTTTGCATTTCAAAGTTCTTTTATAAATGATTAAATTTTGTTTCATGACAGAGATAAAAACCAGAAAAAATAGCTTTGTTTATGCTTGGACAGGATGTAAAGCAATGTGGCTGTCTGAAATTAATTTTAGAATCCATGTGATCATTTCATTGATAGTGGTATGCGCAGGTATTATGTTGAAGTTAAATAGTACAGAATGGATTGCTATTTTTTTTTGTATTGGTTTGGTCATCAGTGCAGAAGTATATAATACGGCTATAGAACATATTTCTAATATCATAAGTACTGAAATAAGACCTGAGATAAAGCTAATAAAGGATATCAGTGCTTCAGGCGTTTTAATATTGGCATGTATTTCAGCCATAATTGGATGTATCATTTTTATTCCTAAACTAAATCAGCTTATTTTATCATCATGAACAAATACGAAAACGATATCACACATATACGGCAGATGATGGAGCGATCATCGACCTTCATATCATTGAGCGGACTTTCTGGCGTTGGTGCCGGATTAGTAGCTTTGGTAGGTTGCTTGCTGACATTTTACATTTTGGGTGAGCATCAGATAGATTATTTTGATGGTAAACCCAATTATTACTCATATGAAGTCATCATGCAGTTGGCTGCAGTGGCTATAGCTACACTGATTTTGGCTATCGCTTCAGGCATATATTTTACAGTACAAAAATCAAAGAAACTTGGATATCCGCTTTGGTCTAGTGCTACTAGAAATACAGTCAATGCAGCAAGTGTCCCGTTGGTCATTGGTGGACTTTTTTGTATCATTGTTACGTGGCATCACCTCTTCTATTTGGTAGCGCCTTGTATGTTGATATTTTACGGATTGGCCTTAGTTAGTGCTGCAAAATACACACACAAGGACATCTTTTGGTTGGGGCTTTTACAATTAGTTTTAGGTATTTTGGCAGCTATTTTTGTAGGATACGGCTTGATATTTTGGGGAATAGGTTTCGGAATTTTACACATCATTTATGGCATTTTGATCCATCAAAAATATAAATAAGTTCTGGTGAAAGATATAGATATCAGCAATATCAACAAAGACTTTGAGAGTCGGGTCAGATTGGGCATCATGTCCATCCTTATGGTCAATGAATGGATTACATTTACTGATGTGAAGCAAATGCTGGAACTATCTGACGGAAATCTGGCCAGCCACACTACCGCATTGGAAAATAAAAAATACATCGATGTTCGCAAAGCTTTTGTAGGACGCAAACCGGAGACATCTTATAGAGCAACTGTAGAAGGTAAATTATCATTCCAAAAACACATAGAAGCATTGGCAGCGCTTATCGGCAAAGGCTAGATTATCTGCTATATTTTTTTGTATTTTCACTTTGTATTTCAAAGTACTTTTTAACAATTTACTTTTCACAATTAATCATTTACTCATTCATTCATTTAATTTACTAAATCACAGATCACTAAATATTTAAAACATGACATCAACATCTTTTTTTCAAAATCCCGGAACACAGATTACCCTTAAGCTAGCGCTTATCTTTTTCCTCGTCCTATTTCTTCTCATCCCAAAGTTTATGATCCTCGATCTGATCGAAGAGCGACAAAAGCTCAGCGAATCTGTCATCAATGAAGTTTCGGCAGGTTGGGGTGCTGAACAGATCCACACTGGGCCTGCATTAATCATCCCGTATTACCACATTGTAGCCAACGTAGATAAAACGAAACCAACGGTCAAAACAAAAACCAATCTTATCGTAATGCCTGAAAATCTGAAAGTTGATGGCACCGTCACTACAGCGTCCAAATACCGGAGTCTGTATAAAGTATTGCTTTATAAAGCAGGCATGAAAATAAACGGCAGTTTTAAGATACCTGACAGCCAATTGACAAATATAAAACAAGAAGATCTGTTGCTGGATGAAGTTTATATCATTATGGGTGTAAGGGATCCAAAAGGTATAAATAATAAAATAGATATGCAATGGAATAATCAGAATTTGACTTTACATCCAGGCATGGAAAATATTAGTTTTAACATCAGCCCACAAATCTCATCAAGTCACACATTTGACTTTGCGCAGAATGATGCTCCATATCTATCTAGCTTCAAAACAGGACTACATGCTAAAATGCCAATTGACTTAAATGTCAGCGAATACGTATTTTCATACCAGCTTGATATCAAAGGATCCAAAGGATTATTGTTTGCTCCATTGGGCAAATCTACAGAAGTACATTTGAAGTCTACATTTACAGATCCGGTTTTTGCAGGTGGATTTTTACCGGAACATACGACAGATGCAAGCGGATTTGATGCCCGATGGAAGGTATTGGAGTACAATAAATCACTGCCTTTATTTCAAAAGGACAATGATATCATAGACCTGGGTGATAATGTTTTTGGCGTCAAGATAAGACACCTTATCGATAACTACACCAAGTCTTACCGGGCCGGAAAATATATGATACTATTTATCATTCTTACCTTTCTGGTAGTATTTCTGACTGAGATAGTAGAGAAAATCAGGATTCACATCTTCCAATACACTTTGATAGGATTTGCTTTGGCCATCTTTTTTACGCTACTGTTATCAATATCAGAGTTTTATGGATTTGATGCGGCATACATTGGAGCTGCCTTCGCTACCATCGGGCTGATATTTTTGTATAGCTTGGGGATGTTTCGACATCGCAAAAGTTCGGTTTTATTACTAGCTTTGCTAACTACCCTATTTGGCTACATTTATCTCATCATTCAGCTGGAAAAAACGGCTCTACTGGCTGGTTCCTTAGGTTTGTTTGCCATTATTGCTGCGACGATGTATGTGACGAGAAGGATAAAATGGTTTGAAGAAGATGCATTAAATAATTCCTTTGTTGAAGAAAAAACTGAAATCAATTAATAATGGAAATATTACCCTATACCAATACTGCCAAATTAATGGCCATTATTTCTTTCCTTACTGGAACTATAATTTTTGGATTACATTGTATTGCTCCAATGAACAGCGGAATAATTATGATTGGACTGTACTATGTCATTCTGGCTTTCGTTGCAAATTTCATAATGCTATTAATTTTAATTGGTATAGCTACCATAAGAATGGACGCTGTAAATGAAATAGCAAAATGTATGCTCTTATTGATGGCCAATGTTCCCGTAGCAGTCATATATTTTTTGGTGGTCATGACATCTTGAAAATAGAAAGTCAGTAAATTGCGTTTTACTGACTTTCTATATTTTTACTTCTGTCATGCATTATGCAATATAGCTGATCAATTAAGTCACTAAAATAAAGAAAGTAGACCTAGATTCCAATCTTCGGATAAAAAGTTACAAGGGGTAAAAACCTAATTGTAACAAAATTGAAAGATGACTAATTTGTTGGATTAAACCTTTTTAAATTTGTATTTAAAAGGCGAAATTACTCATAACTGGGTTTTTTATTTCTCTTTTCCGCCTTTTTTTCTTTCGGCGTTTTGGCTGCTTCCTTTTTGACTTCCTTTTTTACGTCTTTACTTTTTGCCATGGTATTTTAATTTTAAAATTGCTTTTGAATATATTTCTCCTACACACATGCAAAGGTATTTAATTCACATTTATTATCAGATATTTGATCAAAATTTATTTAAACTTAACAACAAACCAACATCCAAAGTTGACAACCTAATGATTTCGATCATATGAAACAGTGCTTTAACTCACTGAAATGAAATATCTAAGCACATAGCTTTGTATTAATAAAATATATGAATATGTACCAAGAAAAAAAAGTAGCCGGATTATGGATTGATCATGAAAAAGCGATTCTTATTGAATCAAGTGATCAATCAAGCACAGGAGAATTTGAACTGGTAAAAAAAATAAAGTCCAATCTTCATGGAAGTTTCGGAAACAGTCAAAATGCAAATAGCAATAAAATATCGCAGGAGTTACACGATTTTTTCAAACAGGTTAGCCATCAGTTGACTGGTTTAGATAATGTGTATGTCATCGGTCCGGGCAAAGCTCAGGAAGAGTTTCGCAATTATGTAAAAAAAGATGGCATTATGAAGTCTGTTCATATAGAATTGGATACTGCAGAAGCACACCTTTCGGATAATCAGATGATAGCAAAAGTGCGAAATTATTTTAAGGAATGACAAGAGAATCTATAAGTAAATGTTCTTGGGATTTAGCCCTTTTTTCTCTGTTCTCTGTAATATTGGATATAGTATATCATTTCCTTGACCTTATTTAGTTTATTTTCGACTATGTCCGGTCTCAAAATTATGGGTCTATTGTTTACTACTTCGCAAACTAAAGGGTCTAATATGGCGTAGGTATAGAAAGTACTTACTAATATTTTTTTCATATCCATAATCTGATCAATATTTACAAAAATCTCAATGACGGGTTCTTTAAAAGTGCTGTCTCTTTCATACAAGTTAATCAAGTACCAAAAACCCTTTTTATATTGCATGGATTTAAGCAAATATTGGGCTACTACCCAGGTATATTGAGCAGGATAAATTATCTTCCGGTAAGTACTATCTAAAATAATTCTCCTTGATTCTTCATTTATCTTAATTGAGTCCAGAGAATTCACGTGCCAGGTAGTATCTTAAAATGGTAAAAATAAGTAATCATAATGTACTTTATATCTGGATAAATCAAGAATACAAAATAGGAATATTTTAAATTATAAACAGGT
>JBBRVQ010000074.1:0-19459 GCA_038246735.1 Chitinophagales bacterium | reverse complement strand
GTTCCCTATGGTTTTTATGTACAACTTTTCAATTCTACCCTCACTTCTAGCTGAAATTGTCTTAATTTTCTCCTGATCAAAGGTTAAAACACCAGTATTTTGCTGATTCAGATTATTTTGAGTGTAAGCAAAAGATTGTGTGGTAATATTTCCCAATTGAATTTGCTGATCACTTAACTTTATTTCATTAGACTTTGTGTCGTCACTTTGGATGGGTGTTAAATCCATATGACAAATGGGACACTTCCCTGGTTTATCCTCTTTCACCTGAGGATCCATAGAGCAAGTGTAAAAAATATTAGCCTTATCTGAATGCGTATTATGCCCATCTACTTTTTGATCACTACAGGAAATGGATGTGGTATAGATTAAAAGTATAAATATTGATGTTCTTACCATTTCAATTCTTATTTTGTTTTAATAAAGCTTTCACTGTCCATTAAATATTGTGCATTTTGGGCTAGTTTATCTTTTATAGAAATGCCACTTATTATTTGTATATAATCCCCCATTTCGATACCAGTTATTATTTCTTTCGCTTGAAAGCCACCTCCTGTTTGTACAAATATTATTTTCTGTTTTCCGGTGCTGACTAAGGCCTCTTTCTCCAGCCAAATAGCTTGTAGCGGTTTGATTTGTATCTTCCCGTCCAACCTTAATCCAATGGGCAGTTTCATATTTCTGTTATTTAAATAAACCCTTACACCATTGGATCTGTCAGCAACATTAAATTGGGTTTCCAGATGATCAATTTTAGCCCTAAATGGTTCTATACCGATCATTTCAGAAGTTATCAGAATAGGTTGATGTATCTTTATGAAGCTACTGTTTTCCTGCATGACATTAAATATACCCCAAACGCTATCTGTATTTAATAATTTAAAAACAACTTCCCCTTTTTTAATGTAGTTACCTTCTTTCACACTTAATGCTTCTGTAATGTTACTGTTTACTTTCATATTGTTTACTTCAGGACTGTTCATGTTTTCTGTGCCCGAAATAATACCTTCAGCAGGACTATAAATCGCAATCTGTGGATTTACTTTTTTTGTCTTAGCCAGTGTACCTATTTGGCTTTGAGTCATGCCATACAATAATAATTTTTGTTTAGATGCCTCGATTATGGAAGCATTTTCAGGATCATTTGATATCAGGAAGATGAAATTTTGTTGTTCTGTTAAGAGCTCAGGGCTATACAGTTCGAACAATTTCTGACCTTTTTTTACTTTTTGAAACTTATAATTTATAAACATTTTTTCAATCCTACCGCTTGTTCGGGCGGCAATATTAATCGCAGCATTAGGATCATACGTCACAACTCCGGGCAAAATTATTTCAGCACTTATAGAAGTATCTTTTGCAGAGGTAGTAAGATATTTTCCTATCACAAATTGATTGGTTGGCTTCAGGAGTTCGTCTATGGTGTGGTCGTTAGTATGCTGATCAGAATGTTCTATTTTTATTAAGGTCATACCGCATTTAGGACATTTCCCGGGCTTGTCACTGAATACAGAATCTTCAGGCATCGGGCAGGTATATAAAGCCATATTTTCTAAACTATCTGAATGTTTGTGCTCAGCTATTTCAACCAATGTCATTCCGCACTTAGGGCAGTTCCCCGGTTGATCGCTAAAAAATGAGTCTTGGGGCATCGGGCAGGTATATGTACTTTTTTGTCGATGTTCACCACTTTGCAATTTTGATTTTATAGCAAAATAGTAAATACCTAAACCAATGACTGTCATCAAAAGAATTGCAAAACCATATTTTATGTATTTATTCATTACTATTTTATTTCCAATTGTTTTTCAATTTCTACCTGCGTAACTAAAATACGTTGTAATTTATCCAAAGCATCCAATTGTGCCATATTTAATGACTCCCAGCCTTCCAGAACCTGAAATAAGTCCCCGGTATTATTTTGCCATGCTAATAAAGCAGTATCATAATTTTTTCTTATCGAAGGAATAATTGATTTTTCAGAAATGCGATATTGATCTTTTAAAAAAGTTAAATCTGTTTCCAAAGCTTTGATCATACCTGAAGCTTCATTCAACACCATTTGTTTTTGCCAGTATAGGCTCTCATTTTTGATTTGGAAACTATGTATATTTGCTTTATTCATTTTAGTAGACCATGACATCGGAATATTTATCATTCCCATTAAGGTGAATTGTTGAGGTTGCTGACCAAAAGCAAACATGTGGTCATACTTTACGCCAAAATCAGGCAAAAATCTTGTCTTTTCAACTTCTATTTTTAATTGATTTACAGTCATCGTTTTCTCTATTGCTTTGATGTCACTCCGACTCTTAGCCAGATAAGTGGTATCCGATGCTTCAATACTAAAATCAGTAAAATTATAGGTAGTATCCAGTTCAAATATGGCATTTTTATCTTGGGCCATCAGCGTATTTAATAAAATTATTTTTTGTGAAATGTCATTTTCCAACATGACAATCATACTTTCTAATGCACTGTAATTAGATTTAGCTTTGTAGTAAGCAGGTAGTTTATCCATGTTATATTGGTATCTTATCTCCATACTTTTTATCATATAGTCGAGGAGCAATAAATTTTCATTAGCTATTTTGATTTTTTTTCTTACTATTATCCATTCATGATAATTAGTTTTGGCTACCGCATATAATTGATTAAGCGTATAGCTTTTATTTTCTTTTTCAACAGAAGACATTGCATTCATATAATTAAAATCTGCCATCTGTTTTTTGGAATTTGGAATCATTTGAGTGGCACCCACCATAAAATTTCCCATTCCAGGAAACGCACCGTCCGGTTTCCAGAATGATGGATTGTATGGGGTCATAAAAAAGCCAGCTTGAACTTGTGGTGGCATCCAGCTTTTTGCTCCGGCGGATGCTGCATCCATACTCTGAATGTCTGCATCATACATTTTTATCTGTGGGTTGTGTAATGTTATATTTGCCAAAACATCTTCCAACGTGAGTATTTGTGCCCTTGATGGTGACAAAGATAGTATCAAAAGGCACGTAATTATGTGGTATCTATTCTTTAACATCGATGAGTTCAATTTTACCTTTGGTTTTTAATTCTCGAAGTTTTGTCATTTCAAATACAATGGGAGTTACCAGCAATACATAAATGGTGGAGGTGATGGTACCACCTATAAGAGGTACTGTGATGGGAACCATGACGTCAGCACCGGTACCCGTAGCCCAGAGTATGGGAATCAATCCGAATAAGGAAACTGAAACGGTCATCAGCTTAGGTCTTAATCTCTTCGCTGAGCCTTCAATAATATATTCTTTTAATATATCTTCTGATAATGTCTGTGCAGAATTTCCATGTTTTTCTACCATTTTATTCATAGCTTCATTGAGATATATAGTCATCAGCATCGCAGTTTCGATAGCCATTCCAAACAGAGCAATAAATCCAACCGCAACGGCAACTGACAAATTGATGCCATAAAAATAGACCATAAATATGCCTCCTATCAAAGCGAAGGGAACCGTGATCATAGTGATCAAAGCTTCTTTCATAGACTTATAGGTAAAATATAAAACAGTAAAAATAATAAGTACCACGAATGGCAATATCATGCTCAATGTTTTGTTGGCCCTGATTTGATTTTCCCACTGCCCACTCCATTCCACATAATAACCTTTGGGCATCTTGGCCATCATTGTGTTTAGTTTGGTTTGAGCTTCCTTTACCGTACTCCCTAAATCCCGATCTCTGACATTAAATAATACACTCCCACGTAGCATAGCATTTTCACTATTTATCATGGGTGGGCCATCACTGACCTTAACATCAGCTACAGCTCCCAATGGAATAGGACCAAAATCCATCGTTTGTACCTGCAACTGTTTTAGTGCTTCTATACTGCTTCTATATTCCTGAGCATATCTCGCGTTGACCGAAAATCGTTGTCTACCTTCGATAGTGGTAGTAAGCTTCATACCTCCAATAGCTGCCTCAACCACTACATTGATATCATCTATGGTAAGACCATATCTCCCTATAACGTCTCGTTTAGCTTCAATATCAATATACTTTCCGCCTGTGATAGGCTCTGCGTACAAGTCTTTTACGCCGGAAGTGCCTTCAAGCGTTTTTTTTATTTTTTGAGCCAGCACATTGATACTATCAAGACTTGCACCATATATTTTTATTCCTACATCGGTTCTTATACCTGTTGAAAGCATATTGATACGATTTATGATAGGTTGGGTAAAACCATTGATTACACCAGGAATCTGAAGTTTATTGTTTATTTCAGTGATGATATCACTTTTGTTTACCTTGTCTCTCCATTCATGCTGGGGTTTGAGGAGTATAATCGTTTCGACCATACTAATCGGACTATTATCCGTGGCGGTATTTGCTCTGCCTGCTTTACCCAATACATGTGCTACTTCGGGTATGGATTTTATAAGTTTGTCCTGTACCTGCAAAATTCTTTTAACTTCGGAATTGGAAACATCTGGCAAAGTGACTGGCATAAACAAAATCGAGCCTTCATCTAGTGGTGGCATAAATTCTGACCCAAGTCTTGTAAACATAAATATTCCTATAATGAGTGCAATAATATTTATACCCAATATTGTCTTTCGCCATTTCAAACAAAAAATCAATATCGGTGTGTAAACGCTTTCAAGGGCACTATTCAAAGGATTTTTGTTTTCAGGCCTTAGTTTGCCTTTTAGAAGAAAACTGATCAATACTGGCGTAAGTGAAATAGCCAAAAAAGCATCCACTATCAGTATAAAAGATTTAGTCCAAGCCAAAGGACTAAATAATTTTCCTTCCATTCCGGTAAGAAGAAATACAGGTAAAAAAGATGCAATTACAATGATCGTTGAGTAAAAAACTCCCGGTCCAACCAGTTTTGAAGAACTTTCAATGAGCTGCAATTTTTCATCTGAAGATAATGGATCATATTGCTTCTTAAATATATTTTTAATGTCCATGATATTTTAATAACTAACTATGATTATTTTCCAACTCCTCCTGCTTTTCCGATATTGTCCTGTATGCATTTTCTACCATTACTATCCCGTCATCCACCACCACACCTATAGCTAATGCAATTCCAGTTAATGACATGATATTGGATGAAATCCCAAAAGCTTCCAGCAAAATAAAACCTATAGCAACAGAAATGGGCAACTGTATCAGGATGATTAATGCACTACGCCAGTGAAAAAGAAAAAGCAACACGATGATGGAAACGGCAATCATTTCTTCAATCAAGGTTCCTCTGACTGACTCAATGGCTTTTTCAATCAATTCGCTCCGATCATACGACGTTTTGAATGTGACACCTTCCGGCAGCCCTTTTTCTACTTCCTTCATTTTTTCTTTGACCGCTCTAATGATTTTATCGGCATTTTCACCGTATCGCATCACCACGATGCCACCTACAACTTCACCTTCGCCATTTTGGTCAAAAATACCCAAACGCAAATCACCACCCATTTGTACAGAGCCTATATCTTTTGCATGAACGGGTACTGAATTGTAATTTTTAATAGCTATGTCTTCTAAATCCTTGATGTTTTCAATATACCCCAGACCTCTTACTATATAAGCCATATCACTCATTTCAAATTTCCGACCACCAACATCGTTATTACTTGTTTTTACAGCATTCATTACTTCCATCATGCTGATATTATAATATTGCATTTTTAATGGATCAAGTACCAATTGATATTGTTTTTCAAAGCCACCGAAAGAAGCCACCTCTGCTACTCCGGGTACCGTCTGCAAGGCGAATTTTACATACCAGTCTTGCAAGGCTCTTTGCTCACCAAGATCCATACCGTTTGTTTCCAGATGATACCAGAATATATGACCAACTCCTGTTCCATCAGGCCCTAAAGTAGGAACTACATTTTGTGGCAACAGCCTTTGCGCATAATTTAGTCGTTCCAATACGCGCGTCCTTGCCCAATAGATATCAACATTGTCTTCAAATATGATATAGACAAAACTCATCCCAAACATAGAGGCACCTCTGATATTTTTTACTTTCGGGATACCCTGTAGATTTGAAACCAGCGGATAGGTCACTTGGTCTTCTATTACCTGTGGACTTCTACCCATCCATTCTGTAAAAACAATAACCTGATTTTCAGACAAATCCGGAATAGCATCTATAGGATTCTGCTGTACACTATAAATACCCCATCCAAATAATCCTGCGGATACCATAAGTACAATAAATCGGTTTTTTAATGAAAATGAGATTAATTTTTCTACCATGATTGTATTAGTAATTGTCCCAGATATATTAAAAGAAAGAAGGGAGAGCGGCAAAATGATTAACATTCTGCCGCTCTCAGTTGAATTTCATTCAGATAAGATCTCTTAGTTAGTGATCATGTCCCTCATTTCCTTCCTTTTCTTTGAGATCCATACCACATTTTGGACATTTACCCGGTTGGTCATAGGTTTTTTCTCCCTCACACTTCATGGGACATTGATATACAATGTCCTTAGGTTTTGAAGCACTAGATGTATCCACAGCCATTTGTTCAGTGGTGGTCGGCTCCGATTGCTGAGTGCTTGATTTGCTGCCGCACGATGTCATACCTAAAGTGATGAGAAGAATAACGGTTAGTGCAAAGATTTGCTTTTTCATGATAAATTTGTTTTAAAGATAAATGATAAAAAATTGGTTAAATATTATTTAGTAAACAGAATCGTTCTTTAATAAGTGATCCTATTTGAATACATTAAAAAAGGTGTACTCAAAATTCAAGTAAATGCCATTTGGTGCTGTTCTGAGCATATTGCTATACAATTCCTGTCGGTATCCTACATCAATTCTTGCTTGAGAATGGATAATAAATTGCACAGATGGTACTACATCAATATATGTCTTACCATTTTCATTTAATGTTTGTCCTACCATTTCAAGCATCAGATTAATATTGGTCTGTTTGAAATTTGTGTATTTTTTTGGATACATTAGCTTTCCTACAGACAGTGTATAATTGGTGGCAGTGCTACTTTGTATATTTGGAAATTCATAATCCGGCTTATTGTTTAATGCCTTCTCAAAACTTAATGTAGAACTTATGGCTACTTTTTTGATAAGCTGAGTGGCTACTATGCCCGCTTCATATCCTGTATTATGACCCATGATTTCTATTTGTTCCTGATGTATATCGGCTCTATTGATACTATATCTCCCAAATGCTGCCATTCTGAAGTGACTTTGAAGATCATCTACAGATAAAAATCTATACTTCGCAAATATACTACCTCCTTCAGCATAAAGGCTATTACTCCTGTCGCTTATAAAGGCAGAAGCCCTTACCATAAGTTTACCAGAAATGCCCCAAGTGATTTCAGGCATCAAATGATAATTGTACCCATCTTCGTACACTTCCTTAAAGAGTGAGTTGCTCAATCTGACACTCAGTGAATTTGCAGGAACATTACTGGCAGGATCGGTAACGACAAAGAGCTCCTGTGCAGATATACTATTGATTAGGAAAGAACCTAATACTATTATTAAAACTTCCTTCATGGTTACATCACTTTTACATGGTAAGCACCATCATTGTCCGATGTATACGTCGGGTACTTTGAGAGTGATTTAGACAATTTTTTAAATTCCTTCTTGGTTACAAATCCCTTATCCATGATTTTTGCTTTGGTCTCACCATTCAGTACTTTTGTTTTGGTATCTACAAATACGAGTGAGAGTCCGTCTTTTTCGATTTTGATATTATCCGCCACTTCTACATTTTCAAACGACAAGGTCACAATCATCGAACCAATAAAAAATCCAGCTTTTTCAACTTTTTCTTTTAATATTCCTGGGTCGATGTTGGTCTCTTTCTTGAGATGGACTACAAATGTATTTGTATTTAAATCTATGATTACACTATCAACTTCAGTCAACGATTTGAGCTGCTTATTGATAGCATTTGAACACATAGAGCAGGTGAGTCCAGTGGCCACTATTTCTGCCTTTGATATTTGAGCTTCAGCATTTGATAACGCCAATATTAATGTTAGCGTAAATAAGAAAATTTTTAGATTCATTGTAATTATTGTTTGTTGTGATTTAATTGTTTTTTAATTTCTTGATCTGTCGGATTGATAGCTATAAGGTTACCTGATGTATCAAATAAATAGGAGGACGGCAAAGCTTCTACCCCAAATTGTATAGCTGACTTGGCATCAAACCCATGAGGATCTATTAATTGTGTATACTCAATCTTATCTTTAGCTATTGCTTTGAGCCATTTTATCCGGTCTGTATCCAAAGATATACCTACAATTTCAAAATTTTCAGATGAATAGTCCTTATGCAGATCAACCAGTTTTTTATTAGCCTTCCTACATGGCGCACACCACGATGCCCAAAAATCTACCAGAAGGACTTTGCCTTTAAATGATGAAAGATTTATAGAACTGTCTGTATTGTTTTGAAATGTAATATCAGGTAATGTATCACCCAGCAATAGCTGAGCATTTACGGGCTTTACATTTATTGAAAGTAAAACCGCCGTAATTAAAATACATTTTAGCTTTGGTATAAACTGCTTATTTTGAATCATGTTAATTTGAATTATTGAATTTCAAAATTAAGCATCATACCATCATCTTCGTGCTCTAGATTATGGCAGTGAAACACAAACTTCCCTTTGTGATTTAGGAAAGTCATGATTACACTTACTTTTTCTCCCGGCAAGCACAAAACCGTATCTTTCCATCCTTTTTCTAAAGCTGTAATGATACCTCTGCCTCCTTCTCTTTTGATCACCTGAAACTGGACCCCATGAATATGCATAGGGTGTAAATCAGTACCCTTTGAATTGTCAAAAATCCAAGTTTCAGTATCACCGTTATTGATTAATTCATCTATTCTGTCCATATCAAAAGTCAGACCATTGATCGAATGTCCAGCTCCGCCACCATGTCCGCCATGACCAGCTCCATGACCCGCATTGCCAATATCAAAAGTTCTGGTTTTTTTTGATGCACTTGCTTGAAGTGCTTGTATGCCTGATAATGTAGATGGCAAGATAAAGGAATCATTTTCTGATTTATTTACTTGAAATTTTAAGATTCTAAAAGATTGATTTCCTTGAATTCCACCGTCAAAGGAGTTGCTCTGCAAAAATATTTCGTCTCCTACGTTCGTATTTTTAAAATCCACCAGTATATCCGCCCTTTCCCCCGGAGCGAGTAAGATATTTTGTACACTTTCTGCTGTCCTCAACAATCCACCATCGCTACCGATAATGTAAAAATTATCATTATTGCTCAGTGCTAGGTTATATACTCTCGCTGTTGACCCATTCAGTACCCTTAATCTATACCATCTAGTAGAAACTTTATGGACAGGAGAATATACACCATTGACCAAGACATGATCGCCAAAATAGCCTGACATCACGTCCATAGGTGTAGGGGAATAATCAATATCTCTTCCATTTTTAAATCGTTTATCCTGAATAACCACAGGGATCTCGTATTCCCCTGCTGGAAGATTTAATCCTGCTTCTTCATCATCATTTACAATAAAAAAACCTGAAAGACCAAGAGTAACCTGACTTGCCGTTTTACCGTGTGTATGTGGGTGATACCAGTAAGTTCCCGCGCGCTGTTGTACGGGAAATTCATAATTAAAACTCGCATTAGGATTTATCAGCGCTCCTGGATGCCCATCCATATTGGCAGGAATCATCAATCCATGCCAATGAATATTGCTTTCTTCTGATAGTTGATTGCTGAATAAAATCGATGTAGATTCACCACTTTTTATTCGGATGGTAGGGCCTAATATTTTACCCGAATACCCAAAAACGCTCGTACCGCCTGAAAGCAGTTCTACCGTGGCACTTTTTGCTATGAGTGTATTACCTTTCCCGTTTACTTCTGAAGGAACCGTCAATTCTTTTGTAAAAGGACCTACTGCTACATTGATTTGGCTTAAGCCCATGTTATCCTTGTGGCACGAAAAGAATATAAGCGCACTTGTTAAAGATATGAAAACTATTTTAAAAGGATTATTAACTATATTCTTCATTTGCTTTCTATTATTTTAAAAATTAATTAATAATTTTTCCACTCTGCTATCTTTAGTTCCAGTAGTTTGACCTCATCCACCATATCCTTTTTTCTACCCAATTCCACTGCTTTTTTAGCTGATTGTATAGCATCAGGATAACGTTTCAGGCTCTCTAGTATTTTTGTGGTCAGATAGACATAATTAAAGTTATCCGCAACGATCGATTGGGACTTTTCAGACCAAAAGAGTGCCTGATTTAAATCCTTTTTTTGAGAAAAGTAATATTGTGCTCCCTTGTTCAACAATACGGCATTTTCAACTTTATTGTGTATCAGATTTTCTTGTATCTGAGCCATAATTTTGCTATTTGCATTGCTTACTATCGGTATCTGAATGGTTGAATTTTCCCAATTCAACTGCAAGGTTGCTGAATAATCCGGTTTGAAATTTGTCAATTCTATAGTAAATGATTCATTTGTTTCAGCACCCTTTATTGGCTTTACCTTGATACGCAATACATCCTTCTTTTCATCGTATCCGAAATCACCATGCAATGTGGCATCTTCATTCAGTATGATAGTCCATTCATCCGCAGCGGGTATGGAGTAAAGTGAATAAGATCCTTTTTTTACAATTTGTCCTCCAAAATTGATGTCTTCACTGAATTTTATCCTTGTGCTTTCACCGGCTCCTGTACGCCAAAGTACATTAAATGGTACCAATTCACCAAAAACTTTTCTGCCTCGCATGTGTGGTCTGGAATAGCTTAATGATATTTGGGTAAATCCCAACTGATGGTTCCAGCTTGCATCCGGGCTCGCCGCTGGCAAATCAATCTGAGCAACCAGAAATGTGGGAAGCAAAAATAACGTAATGATAACTAATGATTTCATTACTATCTTTTTATTGATCCTTCTTTGCGGGTCTGTCATATTGACAACAGCCATGGAGGTTTTCATAAACTGTATCAGGTGCTCTGAATTTTTCACTGTCATATCCAACAGCGGCTATTCTTTTCAGCACATCATCAATACTCGTTTTGGTACTGTCTATCGTTATTTTTGCCGTGGCGGTTTCCGCATTCCATTCAGCTTTTGATTTACCTTTTACGTTGCCTGCTTTTTCGATGGTCTTTTTGCACATACCACAGTTGCCGTATACTTTGACATCAACAGTTTGTAAATTTTTAGTTTGTGCTGTACTGATGTTGGTTGTAAATAACGCAATACATACCATGACTACACTTTTAACAAATGATTTCATTTTTATTTATTTTATAATAGAAAAAAGGAATTAAAATTTAATGCCAATGAACATTTCTGATGCTTAGTCACATCTGAAATGTAGAAAAGATCTTTTAAAATATATGAGTTTA
This sequence comes from Chitinophagales bacterium, assembly GCA_038246735.1. GTDB lineage: Bacteria > Bacteroidota > Bacteroidia > Chitinophagales > Saprospiraceae > OLB9. The sequence goes on along the minus strand of JBBRVQ010000074.1, from coordinate 8,060 downwards.
GAAATGTTTTAAATGTAAATAAAACTATAATACATTTTATAATACACTAAACAACTTATACATCAAATGAACTTAAAGCCCTATTGAAGAAACAGGGAATTTTGGCTGGCTAACAAAGGAAAGATTGATAAAGCACCCTTAAGTTGTCCACGGGTAGTGGTGGCGGTTTATATAAATAAAATCTTAAAGTTTTTTCATTTTCACTGATAATATCAGTCAGGGTTGAACTTACCAATGCGATAGTTTCACAAAAAATAGGTTGAATATTAGAAAATACAACTTTCGTAATTTCCGAAGCGTTTGTATTTAGCTTTTTATAGTGTGACTTATCTTCACAGCAAGGCTTCTTATTAATTGCATCACCTTTTATTTTAACATCTTTTGTATCGCACGAGCCGACTTTTTTTGCAGAGCAACACTTTTGCTTTTTCTGAGTGCAACAACTATGCGATCTTATAAAAAAAGCTATGTTAGTACCATTTATTTGACATATATGCTCATAGGCAGTTACACCCATCGATGAAATGAGCAGATTGAATGCCAATAAAATATGAAGCAATTTACTAAACATACATCACTAAACTTGATTTTAGTCTGGAAAGTTGCAACAAAGGGAGTAATATTTTACTAATTTCAAATTCTTTCTTCAAATGCTCTAATACCTTTTTCAGGTTCCCAAATAGTTTCTTCGCGTTTCCAAAGCTTCATTGTGTCACCAGCAGAAATTAAAATCATTAAATTGTACTGTATTCTACGATAAGAATATCAATTTGACCCAACTTTATTTTTTTTTTAGTAACCATTGACAAAGTCTTTTTTTCAATTATGAAATCATTTATTGTTTTTAGTTGCTGATGGGTCAGTATGATACAAGGATTAACTAATGACGAGATACAAATTATAAGAAATGGTTCCTTTGGATGACCCATGGTTATAAAATAGCCCATGGTTTAAACCCTGAGTTAATTGGACACATACTTCATACAAAAAGCAATTAATATCAGCCTTTCAGCATTGCAAAAATTCCAATGTGAGAAAAAAACTACACAAATAATTCTCTTTTAATTACACTTACCCCTTTTATCATCAACTTAGTTTGTGGATGTTTTTAGACTCACTAATTACAGTAAAGTAGGAAAGATATAATTTGTTTCAGTAATTATATAATATTAAAAACAAAATGCCCCTTTACCTTTGTAACTTAAAAGTTTAAAATTTCAGTCAAAGTTTCATCATAGAAAGGAATTAAAATTTAACGCAAAGATTTGAAAATAAAAACATTTCATTAAGTTCTTTTTCTGGACAGCGCAATACTCACGATGAAGGTATAGAATATTTTAAAACTGATAGGGATTAAAATAGAAGCAGAACAAATTTACTCTTAATATCAGGAAAAAACTTATTGCTGTCGGCCAAGTAAAATCGGTGAGTTGAAATAGAGTTGAAGTTTATCCAATATTTATAAATATTTTAAATTAAAATCGAATGATTAAGAATCCTAAAGACCAGCATGAAGGGGAAAACCTTAGAAGTCAGCAGCAGAATCAAGGTAGCCAGCAAAATAAAAGAGATCGAAACAGTGAAGATAATACTGTTCTGAAAAAAATGAATAAAGGAGAAGATGAAAAAAATGTTCGGTCCGAAACACTTGAAGAAGTACATCGACAAAACAAAGAGAAGCAAATAAAAACACCAAATACTGAAAACTGCACTGACAAAAATGAAGACCACAGAAACGATGAAGATAATACTGTTTTGAAAAAAATGAACAAAGGAGAAGATGAAAAAAATGTTTATTCCGAAATGCCATAAAAATCATCTCAACAGGATAAAGAAGAGGAAACATAAACATATACTAGAAGGTAGAATGATGTAAAATTTAACAGAAATTACATAACAGTAAAAACAGATTCTACCTTTATCTTTGTAATATTATACATCCAAAAATAGAGCCAGTGTTTCAAAACAGAAAAGAATTATATAATTAGTTTCTTTAAGTGGGCAGAGCACTAGATATCTAAACATACACCAGCATTTAGGAAGGCATGCGATAAATATTAATCATAATCTAAATAAATAAAAGTGAACGACACAAAAAATTTGCACGATACAGAAGCCATTGACAAGCTAAAAACTTTGGTCGATGAGATAAACATTTGCCTTTTTTGTACTAACCTTAAAGTAGACGATGGCGCTACTTGCAGACCTATGGGCGCTCAAGAAGTTTGTGATCAGGGCAATATTTGGTTCTTTAGCGAAAAGAATAGCGTTAAAAATAAAGAGATAGGACAAGATAAAAATGTGCAACTATTTTTTTCGCATCCTGGTAAAAGCAGTTATCTTGTTGTAAATGGGGAAGCTGAAATTATTTTTGACCGTGCTAAGACCGAGGAACTATGGACACCCATAGTTAAGACTTGGTTTAAAGGAGGAAAAGACGATCCTAATATTTCGATCATCAAAGTCAAACCAACTTCCGGTTACTATTGGGATACTGATGGTAACAAAATGATAAACTTTATTAAAATGCTTGCGTCAGTTGCCACAGGAACAAATCTCGTCAATGGTAAGGAAGGCAAGATAAACGTGTAAGGAAAATAAATATTTTATTTTAAGAGTAAAAGTAATATGAACTTCATAAAATCAAAATCATCTTCAGGTGTCAATGCTTTAAATATATTTTATCAGGAATATGGAAAAGGTAAACCAGTAATATTTATACACGGATGGCCCCTAAACCATGAAATGTGGGAATACCAATTGTCCGAACTCCCAAAAAACAATCTTCGTTGTATTGCCTACGATCGTAGAGGTTTTGGCAAGTCAGATAGGCCTTGGGAAGGTTATGATTACGATACCCTTGCTAGTGACTTGAATGAATTGATCACCCAATTAAATTTATCATCTGTAACACTTGTTGGATTTTCAATGGGTGGTGGAGAGGTCGCTCGATATATAGGAAACTATGGGACTGATAAAATTGAAAAAGTTGTATTCATCAGTTCAGTAACACCTTTCAGGCTCAAAACAGACGATAATCCCGATGGCGCAGAAAAAGAAACGTTTGAAGCTACTATAGAAAAAATAAAGGCTGATCGTCCAGCATTTCTTGTAGAATTCGGCAAAAAATTCTACGGCGTAGATAAGCAAAACAAGCCAGTAAGCGAAGCATTATTAGCTTGGAATCAGGCCTTATGTCTTATGAGTTCTACTAAAGCTAGCATGGATTGTGTGCGTTCATTTTCAGAAACAGATTTCAGAGATGATTTAAAGAAAATAGACATACCCGTTTTGATTATTCATGGTAATGCGGATACCATTGTACCTATAAAAGTATCAGGAGACAAAACAGTAGCACTAATTCCCCACGCTACATACTTGGTATATGCTGATGCTCCTCATGGGTTGTTTATCACCGAAAAAGAAAAACTGAATGCCGACCTGATAACATTTATTACAGCATAAATTCAGGTTGTCTAACGAAGTAGGAATAATTGACATTTGCACAAATAGGCTAGAAAGATACTCAAAAAGAGTAGATATTCTACCTACCAATATTACAAGTAAATGAAATGCAACCATATCAATAATAAGTCAAATAATTTTTCATAATATTAATTAAAATAACCAAAATGCAAACGCAAAACAGTATCGAAGTGTTAAACACACTCATCACTATCAACAACGATAGAATCGAAGGTTACGAAACCGCATCAAAAGAAACGGAAGAACAAGATTTGAAGGGCCTGTTTGCAGAATTCATTACAACCAGTCAAAAATGTAAACAAGAATTAGTATCTGAAGTTACAAAATTAGGTGGAGAAGTAGAAGAAGGCACCTTGTTGTCTGGAAAGTTTTTCCGTGTATGGATGGATGTGAAAGCAGCACTTACAGGAAAAGATCGCAAAGCAATCCTAAACTCTTGTGAATATGGAGAAGATGTGGCAGTAGACACCTATAAAAAAGCTTTAAGTAATAATTTGGATGACATCTCATCCGAGCAAAAAACAATGTTGACCGCACAACAAGCACATATAAAAGCTGACCACGACAAAGTAAAGGCGATGCGTGATGCATTGTAATTATTAATAATTTTTTGACAGCAAAAGTGCAGAATTATTAGAATTAAGAAACTTACTAGTTTTAGTCAACGAAGCAACATTAAAAAGATATGAAGCTGAAATTTGAAAAATTAGGTTTACTGTTTAAAACTGCATTTTATAAGTGGTGGGCAAGAGACCCATTTAGAGAAAGTGCTGTTATTGCTTATTATGCCATTTTTTCATTGCCTGGTTTATTGGTGGTAGTCGTATCTGTGGCAGGATATTTTTTCGGTGAAGAAGCCGTGAACGGCCAAATTGTAAAACAAATTAGTTCTACATTGGGAGCTGAAATAGCTCAGCAAATTCAGGACATCATCATCAAGGGTACCGAATCCAAAAAATCTTTTTGGGCAGCAATCATTGGTGTATTCACTATTTTATTGGGTGCGACAGGCGTCTTTGTTGAGTTTCAGAAATCTCTGAACACTATTTGGGAAGTGAAGGTAGATGAATCCAAATCTGGAATTTTAAGCATACTTAAAGCGCGCTTGATCTCTTTTGGACTTATTATTGCCATTGCATTTATACTCATAGTTTCCCTTGTAGTTTCAGCAACACTAGCCGCCTTCAGTTCATGGCATACAGATTATTTTTCTGAATCGTTTCTTATAGTAAGCCAAATTATTAACTTCATGGTATCCTTAGGTATACTTACCTTTTTGTTCGCACTCATGTTTAAAAGTTTTCCCGATGCAAAAATTAAATGGCGGCATGTTTGGATTGGCTCAATCGTTACTGCCATACTTTTTGAGACTGGAAAATTTGCACTAGGATTGTATTTTGGAAAAGCTGAACCTGGCTCTGGTTACGGAACAGCAGGTTCCATCATATTAATCATGCTATGGGTTTCGTATTCATCCATGATCGTATTTTATGGTGCGGAGTTTACCCATATCTACGCAGAAGATAAGGATGGCAGGATTCCACCTGATGAAAACGGGGTTAAAATGGTAAATATACCCATATCATAATACGGAAATTTGCTTAAGGAATGGTCCAAAAGCGCAATCAGTCAGGAAAGTGTCGTATAGTTAATATTGGGATATTAATCAAAACTTGAATTCTTATACCTTTATAAATCAAATAAAACTAATTCAAATAAAACAGATCGCATTATATGGCAATAACTGATATCAAGTCTCCTTTATACTTAAAACTCAGCGTAATTACGATGGGATTGGTTTCCTTCTTATTTATCCTTTATGTAGGTAGGGAAATTGTGGTTCCATTAATTTTTTCAACCATCATTGCCATTTTACTAAATCCAATGGTTATGTATTTATGCAGGAAAAAATTTAATCGGACTATTGCCATAATGATAGCGGTGTTAAGTGCTTTCATATTAATTGCTATTTTGGCTTATTTTATTTTTTCGCAGGCAGCACTGTTTAGTGAAGCGTTGCCCGAGTTTAAAGTGAAATTTATAACCATGTTTAATGAATTAATTGATTGGGTTTCGGCCAATTTAAATGTAAGTGTCCGCAAAATTAATGTATGGATTGAGCAGACTAAATCAGAAGGGTTGGATAATAGCTCTGCCGCTATTGGTACTGCACTTACTACTGCAGGCAGCTTCTTAGTTTTATTTTTTTTATTACCTGTCTATATTTTTTTGATTTTATATTACAAGCCTTTGTTTTTAGAATTTATAGCGCAGCTTTTTAGCAATGGTCAACAAGAAGTAGTCAATGAAGTATTAGCTGAATCAAAAACACTTGTACAAAGCTACCTCATTGGCCTACTTTTGGAGACAGCTGTGGTGGCTATTCTCAATTCTGTAGGCTTGCTTATCTTAGGGATAGATTACGCTATATTAATAGGAGTAATTGGTGCATTACTAAATTTGATACCATATATCGGAGGGCTTGTGGCTATTAGTTTACCTATGTTGATGGCAATTGCTACTAAAAGTCCCATTGATGCATTTTGGGTTTTTGTACTTTATATGATAATACAGCTTATTGACAACAACTTTATAGTTCCTAAGATTGTAGCAAGTAGGGTTAAAATAAATGCGCTCATTTCTATAGTAGTTGTTTTAATTGGCGGTGCAATGTGGGGTATAGCAGGTATGTTTTTATCCATTCCGATTACTGCTATTGTGAAAGTCATTTTTGATAGGATTACTCCACTTAAACCGTATGGTTTTTTGTTGGGGGATAACCAACCAGATATAGTAAAATTCAGGTTGACTTTACCAGAAAAAAAAATAAAATAAAACACCCATCAGCATTATTCAATTAAGCTCTCTGAGCGTAGGACATCAGCTTTGGAAAAACGGAGTAATTTGGATGGAATAATTTTAAACCGTTCAACTTATTAAAATGAATCTAACAACAGGATTTCCATATTGGTTATTAAATAGCGGGCTACCATACAAATATCAAAAGCTCGAAGAGTCAATTAAAACAGATGTGGTTATAATTGGTGGCGGTATTTCAGGTGCATTGTCTGCTTACTATTTAATAAATGCAGGTGTAAAATGTATTGTAGTAGATGCTCGCACCATTGGGTTAGGTAGTACTTGCGCAAGTACTTCACTGCTGCAATATGAATTAGATAAACCCTTATCAGAACTTGCAGGACTCATTGGGTGGAATGCAGCCGAGCGTTCTTATAGATTATGTTCAGATTCAATTGATACCTTAGAAAACATTTGTTCAACCATAAAATTCAAGCATTTTCAAAAACAGGAAAGTTTATTTTTTGCAGCATATAAAAAAGATAAATTATTATTGAAGGCAGAATTTAATTCACGCAAAAAGGCAGGGTTTGATGTACAACTTTTAGATGAAAAAGACATCAAGAAAAAATTTGGTTTTTACGCCCCATCAGCTATTTTATCTGCACAAGGTGCAACCATTGATGCATATTTACTCACCCACGCATTGCTTCAGGTTAGTATTAAAAAAGGACTCCAAGTTTATGACCGGACCGAAATTTCAAAAATCAACTACAATAAAAGAAGTGTGACTCTAAGTACTTTAAATGGATCCACGATTTATGCAAATAAAATTGTAAACGCATCAGGTTATGAAATATCAGAATTTATTGAAAAGAAAATTGTGAAACTAAATTCTACTTATGCCCTGGCTTCAGAACATTTATCTCCCAATATTCTTCCCTGGAAAAATAAAGCATTGCTTTGGAACACTGCAGACCCTTATTTGTATATGCGATTGACCGACGATAACAGAATTATCCTTGGAGGAAGAGATGAACCATTCTATAACCCGCAAAAGAGAGACAGACTCATCGAAAAAAAAACATCATTATTAAAAAAAGATTTTCAAAAACTTTTTCCAGAAATAAATTTCATTCCTGAGTTTAGCTGGACTGGTACCTTTGGTTCTACAAAAGATGCACTTCCTTATATTGGCACTTATTCAAAAACACCTCACACCTATTATGCATTAGGCTTTGGCGGAAATGGAATTACTTTCAGTGTCATAGCAGCAGAAATTATTTGTGATTTGATCGTAGGAAAAAAGAACGATAACAAAACTCTCTTTTCATTTTTTAGATGATCCTTATTTCTACTTCTGATTCTTATTAAAAGGGATCATCACTTCTGTGAGTTTAATTATTTATTCTCAGTGTCCGCTATTACAAGAAAGTCCACTTTACTTAACATACTTTAATATTAAATGAAAAATTGTGTGATGCTTTAAATGCCCAAACAAAATTATCTTGGTAGAGTTATATCCGGCGGATAATGTAGATTAATCAAATCCAATATTCCAAGAACTAAGTTGACATGGTAGGTTCACCCAACTCCATTAGATCCTGAAAAATAATAAATCATTAAAACCATTGTCAATAGTCCGATAAGATAATTAAGCAGCGACTTTACCAAAATCTAGTATTTTACGTTTCAACTCGCTATTATTTTGCAACTCTGGGTCAATATCATAGTTGATAAATATTCTTTCGAGCAAAAAGCGATTAAAAAATTCT
>JBBRVQ010000073.1:0-20253 GCA_038246735.1 Chitinophagales bacterium | reverse complement strand
TGTTTTGCCTTGATATATCCATCGGCTTATGAAGGATTTGGCATACCTGTGATCGAAGCTCTTTTTAGACATAAGCCTGTCATTACTTCCGACATTTCATCCTTACCTGAAGCAGCCGGCCCCGGCGCAATACTTGTTGACCCATATTCACCTGATGATATCGCAAAAGCTATGATTTGGCTAAATGATTCAAAGATTTATAATAATATATCTGAAAAAGGCCATCAGTATGTAAAAAGTCGTTTTTCATCATTCGAAACTGCTAGGAGTATGATGGAATTATATCATGAACTGTTAGCGTAACCTGCACTCCTCGCTTATCTTTTTTAATCCCAAATTCCGCCTAAGACTTTATTCGAATGAATATATGACAAAATAGTTGGCATTGCTTGGAGATTTTATCCCGCAGGTGTAGCTTAAGCTACAGCGACATAAAATTGATACTGACCAAACGGTGCGAAGCAAAATCGTACTACGAAATCACGATGTAGTGAGTGAACCATGCAATGCTTTGCATGGCATCCTTTGTCTTCATATTTTCATGTAGTTCATTTCTAATGCGGATGTTGGTTTAATACCAATTTACCGTATGATTAACACTACTGATGCATGGCAGGAGTAGCTAAAAATACAAAAAATTAAGGTCGAAAAAAACATAGTACATATAGTCATATCTGTAAGCTACTGAAAAAAATTTAAATAAATATGTTCATTTTTTATATATATTAAAAAAGATTATTTATTTTTGCTTCCAATTTAGGTCTCTACAGATATTGTTTTAGTTATATATCTAAACCAAAACTCAAAATATGAAACTCACACTCCAATGTGTCCTTACACAGGGCATAATGACATTGATTATTAATGTATTGATAATCAATTTTTTACATTCACAAAATTTTTCAGTTTGTCCCATTGGTGTAGGTACTGAACCCAAAGATAAAACCGAAATCAGATCTACTTCATTTGTGAATGAAATTTTTGATCCCAATTTTGTCAAATGGACAAATCTTAAAAATGTCATGATAGCTGATGATATTAAAGCTGAAATTGTACTATCAGACATCATGAGATCCAGAAAAGTTATGGGAAATAATCTCAAATTTCAGATACCGGCGGGAGCTACGATAAATGGTATAACGCTGATGTTGGAAGGGCAGTCTGATTTCTATCAAAATATTGATGAAGTTGAAATATTATTATTGGACCAGGAAGGTGAACCAAAAGGACAAAATAAAAAAAATACTGCAAAACTTCAGAAGGCATGGGGGAAAAGTACAAATGGTGCTGATCACACCTGGATGTATGGATCAGCTTCCGATAGCTGGGGAGCCAATTGGACACCACAGGAAATAAATAATCAGAATTTCGGATATCAGATTCAAATAAGAAACATCGAACGAAATCCTATTCAAATTGCCATTGACCAGATCAGCATAATAGTACACTATACTCCGGCATATTCTTTTTGTGATGACAAATGTCTTACCTTTTATATTGATAAATATGAACAATACGGCGCTTATATCTGGGACTATCCTGAAGGTTTTGGTATGGTATCTGCTTCATTAACAAATCAAACCATCGATCTGAAAATAACTACGGCACCATACGGGGTCCATAAGATCTGTGTGGATGTATATGACTACAACGGGAAATATGTTGAGACTTGCTGCCGCAATTTCTTATACCAGGACTGTACATCATCAGAGATCAAAGGGATGGCATGGTTGGATCTGAACAATAACAAACTAAGGGACGGAGGAGAAGGCATTTTAAGTAATGTGCCATTGATATTATTTACAGAGAATCATATTCCCATTGATACACTACTGACAGATGATTTTGGCAAATACCATTTCAAAAAGCTGGCACCAGGTAGTTATTATATTAAAGCGCCTGTATTTAATGATAAGCAGATGGTCCTTTTTAATTCGACCGACCCTTCCAGAAACAGTGATATTACCAATCAGTTTGGATTGGGTACAACCAGCCTTATAGCTACTGAAATTGGCCAATGTGTGGAAAACATTGATTTTGGCTATACCCCATTGGTTTCTATAGGCGATTTTGTATGGCTGGATAAAAATTATAACGGATTGCAGGATGCAGGCGAACCCGGTATAAAAGACGTAAAAGTAAAACTATGTCTTCAGAATGGTTCTGTTGTTGATTCCACGATAACCGATATTTCAGGCAGATATATATTTCAAAACTATCCTGCCAATAAATACGTATTGAAGTTTGGTATTCCTGTTGATTTCAAGCCGACTTTTATAAATGCTGCGTCTCTAAACACCAATAGTAAAATAGATGCTCAAGGCAAAACCCAGGTACTAAATCTCATCACACCTGGATATAGAGATAATATCGATGCAGGATTTTATCAGACCGCAAAAATAGGTGATCAGGTTTGGGAAGATAAAAATGGCAATGGCATACATAATGCCAATGAACCCTTATTGTCCGGTGTTGCTGTAAACCTTTCAGGCATTGCTGGCAATGGACAAACCGTAGATATTCAAACCATCACAGATACATTGGGGAAATATAGCTTTAATGTCAACCCAGGCATATATACCATCACTTTTAGCCCGGCACTAGGTTATTTATTTACAGTTGCAAATCAAGGCGATGATGATAAAGATAGCGATGCCGTAGATGGAAAAATAGCTGGCATAACGCTCTTGAGTGGAGATCTTTTCTTGAATTTTGACGCCGGACTATATAAGCCAGGTAGCATAAGTAATTTTGTCTGGATGGACGATAATGGAGATGGTATTCAAAATACCAATGAAACAGGCATTGAAGGAGTGAAAATCAGTTTAGTTGAATTGATAAGAGATGAGATAATTAATATAGGTATGCGATTTTCAGATACCAATGGATTCTACATTTTTGACAATCTTAAACCAGGCATTTACAGACTGCATTTTGAGTTACCGGACGGCTTTCAGTTTACTTCTGCGAACGCCGGCATTGACGACACCAAAGACAGTGATGTAACAGATGGGAAAATAGAAAATATAATGCTTATGAGTGGCGAGCAAAACGATACTTATGATGCAGGTCTATTCATGTATGGTTCTATAGGGGATTATGTATGGGAGGATGCCAATGCGAATGGTATTCAGGATGCAGGAGAACACGGCAAAGGAAATGTGACCATAAGATTAAATGGAAACACAGGCAGTGGTGAACCCATCAATTTAACCACGATAACGGATTCAGACGGTGAATACATTTTTAATAATTTGAAGCCGGGCACCTATACCGTCAGTGTTGTTTTACCTTCGGGATTCAACTTTTCTGCTTCAGATCAGGGTTCAGATGATACGAAAGATTCAGACGGTTTAGAAGGCGTTATATCCAATATTGTCATCACAAGCAGCAATGAAAACATTTCTGTAGACTTCGGTTTGTATACCACGGCGACTTTAGGTGATCTTGTGTGGGAAGATCAAAATGGAAATGGTATTTTTGATACCAATGAACCAGGTTTGGCAGGGGTACAGTTAAACCTCACGGGAACGACAGGTGCCGGAACATCTGTAAACAGATCAGTCACAACGGATGGAAATGGAAAATATAGTTTTACAAATATTGTTCCCGGATTATACCATGTTGAATTGGAAGCCCCCGCAGGTTTTAATTTTTCTTCTGCCAATCTCGGATCGGATGATTCCCTAGATTCAGACTTTTCCAATGGATTCGTGTCAAATATACCTTTAAGAAGCGGCGAAAATATACTTCATGTAGATGGAGGACTATTCAGATTCAGTAGTTTGGGAGATTTTGTTTGGGAAGATCTAAATGCCAATGGAGTTCAGGATTTAAATGAGCCGGGCCTGGCTTCGATTCAGGTTTTACTCACAGGAACTACAGGTGCAGGTGAAACCATTACAACCAGTATAATTACTTCAGCGGATGGATCATATCAGTTTGATCAGCTTGAGCCCGGGACGTACACTTTAACTTTCATTGCACCGGAAGAATTCAAATTAACCATAGCAAACCAAAACACCAATGACCAGATAGATTCTGATCCTATAAATGGCTCGATCTCCGACATAATTGTTTTGAGTGGATTTGTCATAACGCATATAGATGCCGGATTTTATCAAAACGGACATATAGGGGATTTTGTTTGGGAAGATGTGAATGGTAATGGTATACAGGATGTAGGTGAACCTGGATTAAACAATGTCCAGATCATGCTTACCGGCACAGATGGAATAGGTCAAAATGTATCAAAAAACACCCTAAGCAATGAAGCAGGCCAATACCGCTTTGAAAACCTGAAGCCTGGCAATTACAATCTTCAATTTACACTGCCGTTAAGCTACTTTTTCACAGCTACTAATCAGGGACCAAATGATAATTTGGATTCTGATGTTTCTGGCAATACTATACAAAACATAACACTCAACAGTGGTCAAGATGTGCAAAACATGGACGCTGGAGCATTTATCAGAGGGTCGATCGGTGATTTTGTATGGGAGGACATCAATGGTAATGGTATTCAGGATAATGAAGAGCAAGGAATAGTAAATATTCAGATAAGTCTTCAGGGCAATACAGGTACAGGTTTGCCTGTCAATCTTACAGCCACGACCGATCAAAATGGAAGATATATTTTTGGCAATTTGATTCCAGGTGTATACACGATAACCTTGGTCAAACCAGATAGATATCAGTTTTCCCCTTCAGAGCAAGGAGGAGATGATAACAAGGATTCAGATGGAGCAGAAGGTGTAGTAAATGGAATTATTATCAATAGCAATACCATCATTAGCAATGTTGATTTTGGATTGACGGGAGGCGTAAATATAGGCGATTTTGTTTGGGAAGACATCAATACCAACGGCATTCAGGATATAGACGAACCAGGTATTCCAAATATAACCATCACTATTCAGGGTTCAACATTTGCCGGCAATCCTGTAATGGTTTCTATGAAAACAGATGCAGATGGCCGTTATTTGTTTGCTGGTGTGAATCCCGGCAATTATATATTGACTTTTGACTTACCGTCTGGATACCTCCCTACCCGTGCTTTGGTCGGTATTGACCCCGAAAAAGACAGCAATTTGTCTGAAAATTTGAATACTATCGATATTACTGTAGATAACAATATTTCTGATTTGAGTCTTGATGTTGGTTTGGTCAGACTGGGTAGCATAGGAGATCTGGTTTGGGAAGATTTAAACTGCAATGGTATCAGAGAAACTGGAGAACCGGGAGTAGCAGGAGTGGTAATCAGCATTGAAGGAGTTGATTTATTTAGTGCCATCATCCAGGATACTGCCACTACAGACATCAATGGAAATTATCTATTTTCTAATCTTAAACCAGGACTTTATGTAGTAACTTTTAACATTCCTGTTGACTATGAATTTTCAGCCGCTATGATCAATATTGCCAACTTAAAAAGTGGTGAAAACGTACTTTATCTCGACGCCCCGCTATTCAGAAGAGCAAGTGTGGGAGATTTTGTCTGGAATGATATCAATGAAAATGGTATTCAGGAAATAGGAGAGCCGGGATTGCAAGGTATAAAAGTCACCCTAACCGGAATTTTGTCCAATGAAGTAGTTGAAAAAGAAACAACTACGGATGACAATGGGGAATACACATTTGATTTTTTAAAACCTGGCAATTATTCTATTACTTTCGATATTCCTGATGGATATATCGCCACTGCTCAGTACACAGGAACGACAAATGAAGATGATAGTGATATAGACGAGGGTGGTTCTGTATTCGATATTGTATTGCTAAGCAATCTAAAAAGAATTGATGTAGACGCAGGATTGAGTAATATAGGAACATCATCAATCGGCGACTTTGTTTGGGAAGATCTTAATGGCAATGGTATTCAGGATACTGATGAGCCAGGTATATCAGGGGTGAAAGTCAGGCTGGAAGGAACCGCGATCAACGGAAGCACAGTAAGTGGAGAAACTTTTACAAACAACAATGGAAGATATATCTTTAATAACCTGTATGCTGGTGAATATATGGTCACATTTGTAAAGCCATTAGCATACGAATTTACTTCAAACAATCATACAGGTGCTGTAAATAATTCAGATCCTGATCCAATCACTGGGAAAACTGACCTTATTACCTTATTATCTGGCACCATCAATACAGATATTGATGCAGGGTTATTCAGATATGCTTCTTTAGGTGATTTTGTCTGGAATGATTTGAATAAAAATGGATTACAGGATGTTAGTGAGCCAGGTATATCAGGGGTTAATCTTCGACTCATAGATAAAAATGATGCAGTAGTCGCTTCTTTAACCTCAGGAAATTTTGGGTTTTACTTTTTCTCCAACATAGTACCGGGCACTTACCACCTGGAAGCTGACCTGCCTGAAGGCTTTGTACCGACAGATACAAATCTGACCAATAATCTTTTAAATTCTGATTTTTATACACTTTCCAATAAAGTTATCACTGATAATATTGACCTAACTTCCAATAGTATAGTTTTCAGCGTCGACCTAGGATTAATTACATCAGCAGGCAGTATTTCAGGATCTGTCTGGACCGACACAAACGGAGATGGTATCTTAGGCAATGGAGAAGCTTTATTGGATTCAGTCATAGTGTACCTTCTAAACATCGCTGGTGATACGCTGGCTGTAGATACTACCAATTCAGAAGGATTCTACAGCTTTGAAAATCTTCCAACTGATCAATATATAATTCGGTTTTCAAAACCCGAAAATGTATTCTTTACTTATAGCGGACTAGGTGGCAATTCTGCTTTAGATTCAGACGTAACAGAAACCGATACCGGCAGCACGGCCGTTATAGATCTGGCAGGTGGACAAAACGTAGAAGGCGTAAATGCAGGCTTTGTGGGATATTCATCTATCGGTGATTTTGTCTGGGTGGATACCAACTCAAATGGAATTCAGGATATTGATGAAGATGGATTAAATGGTATTAAAATAAAACTGTACAATGAAGCCGGGATACTTCTTGATTCCACTACGTCGCAGTTTCAAATGAGTACAGGGATTTCGGGTTACTATTCATTCGATAACTTGCCTTACAGTCAATATTTTGTTGAATTTTCCCTCCCGAATAACTTTATGTTTACGACAGCGCTTCAGGGAGATATAGTCTCTGATTCAGATATCGAAAATACCGTTTCGGGTCGCACCCGTCTCATCAATCTGCTGCCGAACCAAAACAGGACTGACATAGACGGAGGCTATATCCTGATTGCCCCTGTGACAGGTAATATCACCGGATTAGTATGGCAGGATGCTGATAATAATAGATTGAGAGGAAGTAATGAGGCGACCCTTTCCGGTATCAACGTTACTTTGTTTGATCTGGAAGGAAATGTAATTGCCAATCAAACATCCGCGTCTGATGGCTCGTATATGTTTAATGATATATCATTTGGTGATTACTACATCAAAGTACCGCTACCATCTGATAAAGTATTCGTATTATATTCAGGCCAATCAGTTGCCTTTGACAGTGACATTACCAATGATTTTGGTGAAGGCAGTACCAGAATTTTAAATTTATTTCCTGGCGAAACGATTGCTGATATTGATTTGGGATACGCTCAAAAAATATCAATAGGTGATTTTGTCTGGGATGATTTAAATAACAATGGTTTACAGGATGTTGATGAACCCGGTGTAGCAAATGTAGAAGTAGTACTTATCAACGAAGCTGGGATAACACAGCAAACCGTAACGACAAACAATGAAGGAAAATTCATCTTCAATAATGTTGCGGTTGGAAAATATACTATTTCATTTGCAAAACTGAATGGATATCTTTTTGCTGCAAATAACAATACAAATATCAATTTAAATAGTAAAGCTGATTCAAATACAGGAAGGACTCCCTTACTTGATTTTTCAATACAACAAAACTATACAAATATCGATGCAGGATATGTGAGGCCCGGCAAAATAGGCGATATGGTATGGCTTGATCTCAATGGAAATGGATTCTTCCAAACTGGCGAACCTGGTATTTCTAATATAAAAGTAAAACTATTTACTACTACCGGAGTCCTTATGGACAGTACGATTACCAGCAATCAACCTGGCGGTGACTTTGTTGGATTTTATCAGTTTATAAATGTAAGACCCGGTAACTATTATTTAAAATTCGACATACCTTCCAACTATTTGATATCTCCGGCATTTATTGGAGGAGAAGATAGCGACAGTAATTTGAGTGGTGCAAATGGTCCATTAACTACGGATCTAATTTCTGTAGGTGTCAATCAAACCATAATAAATATTGATGCGGCGGCGTATTTGCCTGCAGAATTGGGAGATAGAGTTTGGAATGATCTTAACAAAAATGGCGCTCAGGATGCTGGTGAACCGGGAGTACCTGACGTCACAGTCAGACTATTTTCTCAAAGTGGTCAATTATTGGGGACTACCACTACAAATGCACAGGGTTTGTACTTTTTTACCGGACTTCGTCAAAGATTGTACTACCTACAGTTTGCTATACCGGATGGGTTTGAGTTTACAGAACAAAATGTTTCAGGTAATAGTGCCACTGACAGCGACGTGGATGAAACCGGCACTACACCATTGATTTCACTTGCGCATGGTACTGTCTTACTGGATATTGATGCCGGCATTCATGTCACAAATGCAAATTTACTGATGGGCAGCGTTTGGAATGACAAGAATGAAGACGGGTTACGAAACGAAGGTGAGACACTTATGAAGAATATAAATGTATATCTTAAAAATGCTGATCAACAGATTATTAAAGTCACTACTACCAATCATGCAGGCATGTATTGCCTGTCTACTGAGATAACTGGGGAACATTATGTTACCGTAGAAGCACCGGTAAACCATGTGTTTACAGACAAAAATGTAGGTGCAAATCCTGATACGGACTCTGATGTGGATGACTTGGGTGCTTCAGATAATATCATGTTCGACCCATCTTATGTGATGAAATATGTAGATGCAGGCATCTTTTACAAAATAAGTGCAAGTATAAATGGCTTGGTCTGGAAAGATAAAAACAACAATGGAGTCAGAGATAACAATGATGACGTCCTGAGTGATGTAGTCATTTTTATATTTAACAAATCCAAAATATTTATAAAGTCCACAAAATCAAATCAGGATGGAACTTATTCGCTTAAAAATCTGGACGCAGGTCAGTATTATTGTTTGCTTCCTGAATTTGACGAGTTGGACTATATCTTGTTTACAGGTCAGAATCAGGACAAAGACAGTGAAATTACCAATCAGTACGGTACTGGAACTTCCAGATTAATTACGGTAGAAGCTGGAGCACCTGTCATAAATTTTGACTTTGGATATAAGGATGCAGAAGGATTAAAACAAAACGACGATGTCTTCAAAAATGAATTGGTCGTATATCCTAATCCATCTCTTTACAACATTCATATAAAAATACCTGGTGAAATGGCGGAGTCAGCGTATTATATAGTCAATACTTTAGGTTCGATAGTCAGGAATGGTAAGCTTCTGAGCAATACGGACAACATTGATATCGAAGATCTTCCACCCGGCAAATACTCATTGCATATTGTAAACGGGAAACAAAAATGGGCCAAGACATTTATGAAAATAGAAAACAAATAGAAAAAATATTTGAATTGAGTTTGGTTACTAAAAGAAAAGGCGCTCCAACTTGGAACGCCTTTCTTTATTTCAGTCTGTTGTACTCTTAAGGTGATCAGCAATACATCTCAAACGCGTGCTCAAGATTATTGGCGATGGTCTGGGCCGAATTTCCTTCTATGTGTCTTCGTTCCAGCATGTGAACAAGTTTCCCGTCCTTAAACAATGCAATCGAAGGAGAAGATGGAGGGTAAGGCAAAAGGTACTCTCTGGCTTTGTCCACCGCATCTTTATCCACTCCTGCAAATACAGTCACTAAATGATCAGGCTTTTTACCTTTGGTTACAGCCATTTTGGCTCCTGGTCTCGCATTGGCCGCAGCACAACCACAAACAGAGTTTACTACCAGAAGTACCGTGCCTTCTTTTATATCAAGCACATCAGAAACTTCTTCAGGACTTAATAATCCATCAAAACCAAAGTCTGTAAGATCTCTGGAAATAGGAGTTGTCAATTCTATTGGATACATTATATTTTATTTTATTATGAAAAGAAACAACATCAAGTGCAAGAATGTTTAAAGCTATTCATTTTGCAGGAGCCTTATACACTATCCGAAATTATTTTTTTCAGAATTTTCCTACCAACCAAGGCTTAATATCCAAATATAAGATGGATCTCTGCTCAAATTTATCTTCTTCAAGTGTCCTGAGATCCTCGTAAAATCCTTTAATGTATTTTTTTCTATCATGGATTGGTAATTTCACTATCTTTTGGAAAAATTTAATGATAGCCGATTGAAGTTTGTTATTTTCCTGCATTTTAGCAAAAAACATCTTTGCACCTTTGACCAAATACTCCATGAGCTCATAATTTCCAGCATCGTAGTGCGCCATAAGAAACATTAGCTGACTGTAGCCCTGAATATCTTCCCTTAACGATCCTACTTCCATTTGAAATATCAGATTTAAATATTTAATGGCTGTATTATTATCTCCTGCCATAAGATGCATCCATGCTATTTTGAAGTAAAAAACCAGGATACGATGGGCATCCAGCTTAGATTTATATCGCTGTATTCGTTTAAGTGTAGCAGGGATAATTTTTAGTCCATCGCTGTATTGTTCGTGCAAAAAGTACTTATTTAATCTGCCGTAATGTACATAGAGAAATGATATTATTTGCGAATTATTATTAAAATGCACATAATTGGTATCTCGGTAATTTTCCAGCTCATCTAGATACTTGTCATATTTGTCTTTATATCTCAGATAGTATGCGCAGGTAAGGATGTAATGATACCCACGCATGTATAAATCAGGATCTTCTGAAATTAAATCAGGGGATTGCTGAAAAAGATTTACCCAATTTTCAGCATAAATAAGACAATTTTCAAAATCCAAAATTATGTAATAGTACCACACCAGCGATTGATACAGATATATTTTTTCATGATATGTCAGATTTTCATCTTTATTGTAATCCTTTACCCATTGGTATTCCAGTACGAATTTTTCAAGTTCTTCCTGATCTTTTACATGCCCGTTTTTTATATAATGACTGTGCAACAGAATCCGAATATTCGAAAGCTTGGCCGTGCTATCAATAATTTTTATTTTTTCTTCACTTTTTGCAATCAGATCAGGTACTATGTCCGGGCCGCTACGGGTGATATGTCTAGATTCTATATTCTTTTCCGTCTCCAAAATTGCCAGATAGAGTAGATCATTATTGGATTTATCCGCCAAAATTTTTGCTTTGTCCAGTATTTTCAAAGATTGCAGATATAGTCCCTTGCCATACAATATATCTACGAAATCAAGATAATCTCTTACCTGAATATCTGTTTTCTTCTGAATATGGATCATCCTAAGGCTGGTCATCAGTTGTTTGTAAAGATGACGCTTCAGGTTAGAATACTGGACTTTATCTACACCTTTTAATTTCGCTAGTATTTGCTGGTCATTTAATTCTTTTTGTTTATCCATCAATTCAAAAAGCTGAATATATTTCAAAGAGTCAGCTTCTTGTATTCTGGTAGAATAAAATGTAAAATTTCTTTTTTCTGCTTTTGTAAGTGACTTTACCAATTGGAACAACTGATCAGACTGCGATATGGCCATAACATGATTTTTTAATATAAGCAACTGAAATTCAGCTATGTATACCCTTTTTTATTTAACTGAAAATAACAATTTCTTTTCATTTGTATGGAAAGGTATGGTAAATGTAATATAAAATTGTACTCAATTCATCATTTGACACAATTAAAAATATTAATGATGTTTCTGACCAAAAATAAATACGCTATTTATGCAAAACGGTGAATGTGACCAGGGATTGTACGTCCCACAGTACGAAAAAGATGCTTGCGGCATAGGACTGATAGCCAATCTGAAGTCTGAAAAATCATTTCAGATAGTCAGCGATGCATTGACCATGCTGGAAAATATGGAACACCGTGGCGCTTGTGGATGTGAAGAAAATACAGGTGATGGCGCAGGAATATTAACCCACCTACCCCATAAGTTTTTTGCGTCATACGCACAGTCAATAAAAAAGTATCTTCCCGAAGAAGGCCATTATGCCGTAGGGTTCACATTTTTACCAAAAGACGATGATATCAAACAGGAAATATTCACCATTATAAACAAAGTACTGGAAATCAATCACTTCAGACTTCTTTTTATCCGAGAAGTACCTGTGGACAACACTATGATCGGTAAAGGTGCCTTGGAAACAGAGCCTGATATGGTTCAACTATTTGTAGAACCCATGGACCAATCCCTAGTCAGACATCAAATGGAAAGAAGACTTTATGTAGTCAGAAATCATATAGTCAGGGATGTCATCCGTTCTTTTGCTTTTTTAAAGGAAGTATTCTATTTTACTTCTTTTTCTTCACAAACCATCATTTACAAAGGTCAACTCACTGCTACTCAGGTAAGACAATATTTTAAAGACCTTCAAGATCCTTTGTTTTCATCTGCCATTGCATTGGTACATTCCAGATTTTCAACAAATACCGTCCCAAAATGGAAGCTGGCACAGCCATTCAGATGTATAGCACACAATGGTGAGATCAATACGGTACAAGGCAATGTCAACTGGTGGACTGCCCGAGAAAAAGAACTGACTTCAGACGTTTACAGCTCACATGATCTGAAAAAACTGCTTCCTGTTTGCAGTCCTACCCTATCTGATTCCGGAAATTTTGATGCAGTGCTTGAATTTTTGTTTCGCAATGGTTACAGCATGCCGCATGCCCTCATGATGATGATACCTGAAGCATTTCAAAATGACGAAGGGATGGATGAGTTCAAAAAAGACTTTTACAGCCATTATGAACCACTGATGGAGCCTTGGGACGGGCCAGCATCTATTTGTTTTTCTGACGGTTTCGTGGTGGGTGCTACAGTGGACAGAAATGGTTTAAGACCATCCAAATATTGCCTTACCTCTGATGACAGAATTATCCTTGCATCAGAGTCTGGTATACTTGCTATGCCACAGGAAAATGTGATTTTCAAAGGCAATTTGAGCCCTGGTAAAATATTAATTGCAGATCTGGACGCAGGCAGGATTGTCGGTGATGAAGAACTGAAATCCATCATTTGTCAGCGATATCCATACAGTCAATGGAACAAAGATATGCGCATAGAACTTAAAGATATAATACCGCAAAGCCATCAAAAAAACTATCAATCATTGTCTCTTTCAGTAAGGGAAACTGCATTTGGATATACCAAAGAAGATAAAGAATTACTTTTAGCATCAATGGCAATATCCGGATATGAACCGATCAGCTCAATGGGCTCAGATATTCCCCTGGCCATTCTTTCCCGACAGGCTCAGCCCATTTTCAATTACTTTAAGCAGGAGTTTGCTCAGGTGACCAATCCGCCTATTGATCCCCTGAGAGAAAAGTTTTTCATGACTTTGCAATGTTATCTTGGTGATGCAGGTGATATCATGCGGATCAAAAATGAAAATGCCCGACAGATAAAGCTGGACTCTCCTGTGCTCAGTGAAGATGATTTTTTGAAAGTTTTAGGAAGCGAGGCAAACGGTTATAAAATAAAAACTATTGAAGCACGCTTTGACGCTTCAGATACCGCAAATTTAAAAAATTCGATACACGCATTATGTCTGAAGGCAGAAAATAAGATCAAAGATGGATGCAATATTTTGATCATAGATAATTCGGTTATTACTGATAACATAGCTTCAATACCTTCTTTGCTGATTACCGGAGCCATTCATCATCACCTCATTAAAACCGGATTGCGAAGAAAAACATCCTTGTTGATCAATGGTGGTGACATCATAGAAGCTCATCATGTGGCTTGTCTTTTATCATTTGGAGCTGATGCGGTATATCCTTCTCTTGCGCATGAGACGATTGAACAAATGAGTGTAGAAAAAAATGCAGATGTCAGATTAGTAAAGAAAAACTATAAAAAGGCATTGGATTCGGGTTTAATGAAAATAATGTCCAAACTTGGTATATCAACGGTCAATTCCTATAAGGCTGCCCAAACTTTTGAAGCATTGGGTATCCATAAAGAAGTAATGGACGTATGTTTTATCGGTGCTGTGTCCCGCATCGGTGGCATGACATTTGATATGCTTGCCAAAGAACAATTGCACAAACATTTTCTTGCATTCAGTCAAACAGAAAACGTGCCCGAATCAGGACGATATCAATGGAAACAACGTGGTGAATTCCACTTATTTAATCCGGTATCCGTCCATTTATTGCAACATGCCACCAAAACCAATAACTATACAGTATTCAAAAAATATACTGCTGAAGTCAATGATCAGTCAGAAAGGGCTTGTACTTTACGCAGCCTTCTCAATTTTAGAAAAGGAAATCCCATACCGCTGGAAGAAGTAGAACCGATTGAAAAGATTATGCGAAGATTTGCAACCGGTGCGATGTCGTTTGGCTCTATCTCTGAGGAAGCACACACGACCCTGGCCATAGCGATGAACAGAATAGGTGGCAAAAGCAATAGCGGCGAAGGCGGTGAAGATGCCAAACGATATAAAAAATTGGCCAATGGTGATTCTACCCGATCAGCCATCAAACAAGTCGCATCAGGAAGATTTGGGGTAACCATAGAATACCTGAATAATGCCGATGAAATCCAGATCAAAATGGCACAAGGTGCCAAACCCGGAGAAGGTGGGCAATTGCCAGGGCATAAAGTTGATGCCACTATCGCACGAATCAGACATTCTACGGAAGGTGTAGGACTTATCTCTCCACCGCCACATCATGATATATACTCTATCGAAGATCTGGCACAATTAATATTTGATCTTAAAAATGCCAATCCGGAAGCGCGCATCAGTGTAAAACTGGTTGCAAAAGCAGGTGTAGGTATAATTGCTTCTGGCGTGGCAAAAGCCCATGCAGACCATATTCTGATCTCAGGCTTTGATGGCGGTACAGGAGCGTCGCCATTGAGTTCAGTCATGCATGCAGGTATTCCCTGGGAACTTGGCTTGGCAGAAACGCATCAGACGCTGGTAAAAAACAAATTGAGAGACAGAGTTACACTTCAGACGGATGGTCAGATACGTACTGCTAAAGATATGGCAGTAGCCACTATGCTTGGTGCAGAAGAATGGGGCATTGCCACAGCAGCACTGGTAGTAAGTGGGTGTATTCTCATGCGTAAATGTCATCTTAATACTTGTCCTGTCGGTATAGCTACTCAGGATGAAGTCTTACGTAAAAAATATGATGGGAAAGTAGAATATCTGGTCAACTATTTCACGTTTCTGGCGACTGAACTTAGAGAAATCATGGCAGAAATGGGTTTCCGGTCTGTAAACGAAATGGTGGGTAGGTCAGACATGCTTACTTATGATGTCTCTGACAAATACTGGAAATATCGAACGCTGGATCTATCGGCGGTATTATTCAAGCCAGCAGAAGATATTAACCATACCACCTTCAAATCCATCGAACAGGATCATGGAATTGCAGATATTCTGGATAGAAAACTAATTCAATATTCTGATTTGGCAATACAGGATAAAGTAAGTATCAGCAGCGTATTTCCGATCAAAAGTACAGACAGGGCTGTTGGCACAATGCTCTCAGGTAATATTGCCAAAAAATATGGCGCAGAAGGACTGCCCAATGGTTCTGTGGACTACCGCTTTAAAGGCTCTGCAGGGCAAAGTTTTGGCGCATTTGGTATCAAAGGTTTACATTTTATACTGGAAGGTGAAGCCAATGACTATTTTGGCAAAGGGCTAAGTGGAGCTACTTTAATCATCACGCCGGACAGAGCTTTTAATGGTGAGCCATCAGAAAATATAATTGTTGGTAATGTCGCATTATTTGGGGCTACTTCAGGCGAAGTCTATATCAAAGGACGGGCAGGTCAGCGTTTTGCTGTTCGTAATAGCGGTGCTTCTGCAGTAGTAGAAGGTGTAGGCGATAATGCATGTGAATATATGACCGGAGGAATGGTCACAATATTGGGCTCAGTGGGCAGAAATTTTGCAGCAGGTATGAGTGGCGGCATCGCTTATGTGTACGATCAAGCATCAGATTTGGAAATTGTGCTCAATCGTGAAATGGTTATCCCGGATATTATGACCTCAGACGATGAAGACATTATAAAAGAACAATTGAGAGATCATTTCAGATATACCGGTTCGTCTCTGGCCTTGGAAATATTAAGCAATTGGGAAGAGTGTAAAAACAGATTTACTAAAATCATGCCAGTGGAATATAAGGCAGTATTAGAACGTAGGAAAGATCCTATTTTCAAAGCAAAGGCAAAACAGATTCCGGCAAATAAGTACGGCTTCTAAATGTATGGAGTGATGGAGTGATTCAGTGATGGAGTGATTCAGTGAATGATTCATCGATTGAATGGTTGGATGGTTGAATCGAAAAAGTTGAACAATTTGAGAATATTATAGTATAAAACAAATAAACCACCGCGCCTGACTACTACGAAATAGTCGGGCGGGTCCACAAATAAACGATAAAAAATGGCTGATCCTAAAGGTTTTATAAAATACAACAGAGCCACACCTGAAACCAGAAAAGTTGATGAAAGGATTTTGGATTATAAAGAGATTTATACACCAGCAGCTGATGAATTGGTTAAAAATCAATCATCAAGATGTATGGATTGTGGCGTACCATTTTGTCACAGTGGATGTCCGCTTGGCAATCTGATACCTGATTTTAATGATGCGGTGTATCATGAAGAATGGTATAAAGCATATGACATCCTATCAAAAACCAACAATTTTCCAGAGTTTACTGGTCGGATTTGTCCGGCACCATGTGAATCAGCATGTGTATTGGGTATAAACAGTCTGCCAGTTACGATCGAAACTATAGAAAAACAAATCATAGAGCATGCATTTGCTCACGGCTGGGTAAGAGCCAATAATTTGGGGTTAGAATCAGGCAAAAAAATTGCCGTCATCGGATCGGGGCCTGCCGGATTGGCTGCCGCTGAGCAGCTCAGTAAAGCAGGTCACCGCGTCTCGGTGTATGAACGAAATGATAAGCCTGGTGGTCTGCTGAGATACGGAATTCCTGACTTCAAACTCGAAAAATGGATAATAGACAGACGTATTGAGACCATGAAAGAAGCTGGCATCAACTTCATTTGTGGTGCCCATGTTGGTTTTAATATCGACATAAAAGATATCGAAGCGGATCATGATGCTTTAGTTTTATGTGGAGGCAGTACCATGCCAAGAGATCTGAATATTCCAGGACGTGAGGCTACAGGGGTTTATTTTGCGATGGATTTTCTGGAAAAATCTAATAAATATGTAGACGCTGGTTTGAAAACAGTCCCTACAATTCATGTAAAAGGCAAAAATGTAGTCGTCATTGGCGGTGGTGACACGGGTGCAGATTGCGTAGGAACTAGCAAAAGACAAGGGGCTAATGTTGTGACACAAATTGAACTTTTATCAAAACCGGGCAATAGTCGTACGGAAAAAGATCCCTGGCCACTTTGGCCTATGGTACTTCGTACTTCCAGTTCACATGAAGAAGGATGTCAAAGAGAATGGTCGATTCAGACCAAAAGATTTATCAAAGATCAGGCAGGAGTTTTGACAGGTATTGAGTTGGTAGATATCGAATGGAAGATGGATGAAACCTCCGGTAGATATGATTTTGTTGAAGTCAATGGCACTACCAGAATACTGGAATGTGATTATGTATTTATTGCTGCAGGGTTTCTTCATCCGCAAAAAGAAGGTATTATCGATCAGTTGGTTATCGAGTTGGATTCAAGAGGCAATGTCAATACAAAAAACTATCAGACTAATCTCCTTCATGTCTTTGCAGCCGGAGATATGCGTCGTGGACAATCCCTCGTTGTCTGGGCAATCCACGAAGGTAGAGAAGCTGCCAGAGCTGTGGATAAATATCTCATGGGAGTTACAAAACTGGAAGGAAAGATGGTGAATGAATTGGTGATGTAGAAATCTATGCTGTATATTTTTCGATATGAATTTTTCAAAATTATTTCTACTTTCTCAATCTGTATTGTGAAATTAATATTGTGGTCAATATTCTGGAAAAATTGTTATTGTTCTTGATCTTCAGTTCAATATCAATACAATGAATCAATTGAATGATATAGTAATCTTTCTGAAATTTATCACTTCTTTATAATTTCAAAGCATCAAGCAATAAAAATGAGATATCGCAATAATTATTTTTGTATATTTGATTTTTAAAATTTAATGATAATCATGATAGCTTAGTATTTCAGATACTTGCTGAAGGCTTTCAAATTAAATTCATTTTTTTTTGCATTCACACATTAGGATTATTTTATGAAAAACATGTTTTTACTTCTCTCCGTCTTATGTTGTATTTCATGCAAAGAAGTCAAAGATACCCACAATCAAGATTTGTCTGGAGGTAGTAAATCCAATATCGATTGGCTTCTGGGTAAATGGCTTCGCTCCAATGATGAAGCCGGAAAAATGACCTATGAACAGTGGCAAAAAATAAGTGATTCTTTATATCTTGGGCTAGGTTTTACCATGCAACAAAAAGATACCGTCTGGAAGGAAAATGTGAGACTTGTTCTAAAGGATACAGTGTGGAGTTATGATGTGTTTATGTCTGGAAATCCGAACCCTACATCATTTTTATTCACTCAAATGACAGACACGTCTTTTGTTTGCGAAAATGCAAAAAATGAATTTCCAAAGAAAATTGTATATGAAATAAAAGGCGACTCAATGAAGGCGACTATTTCTGGCGGTGGGCAAGATGTAGCGTTTTTGTTTGGGAAGGAATGAAGATTCTATTTGATCATTCCTGAGTTATACTTTTCAATTATTGGATAAAATCGATGAAATTTTCTAGTATGGGGTAATAAAATGATTCAAACTCTACATTGAGAAGGGAAATGGATATACATACTTAGCTTCAATTAATTTTACTATTTACGTTGAATGGACTTATGAAAAGCGTTAAGTACGATTGACTTGCTTTGTTCAGGAGAAATTCTTACACTTTGATTTTCTTCAAATACACCAATGGAATCAATATCAAGTTCCAACTCTTCTTTACCAGCCTTTATAATTTGTGTTGTTTTGTGGTGGCTATTTTCAATATATAATCGCATATGAAAGAAAATAATTAAGAATAAAATAATTTTATCAAAAATTAGTTCATCAAATTATGACATTTTTTAAATATATCTGTAGGAATAATTAATAAAAATTACAAAGTCGAAAAAATATTAAACCTTGCCACAATTAAATCATAATCACCTTGGTTGGTCAAATATTCTCTTGCAAATATTTCAAATTTATTGTAGAGAAAGTACCAAACTCTAGAATATTGAAGTGTTTTGTTTTGACTTTTATTTCTAAGAGTGTTAAATTTTAGATTTAGGATGTCTATTAATGAATTTTCATTTATTTCTGATAAGTCATACCTTACCAGGGCTTCTTTAATCTCGTCGAAGAAGTCATCTGCTATTTTTTTTCTACCAAGAACCAATCTTTCCCTTTGTAAACCATACAATTTAATACTTAAAGCACCTCTACCTTCTGGATCGATTCCAGCTATTTCACCATTAGGTTTAAAAATAAAATAATCTTCAACCGTATCTATTTCAGGATTGAGTAATATATGGCCCTCATTTTGATACACTGTATCAGTAATCAAAAAAATTATATTACCTGCAAAGTCTACAGAATGACTATTAAGTCTAAGTGTTTGATCTGCTATTGGAAAATGGCTGCTTTTTTTATTGTTACATCTCTGGCAAACTAATAATAAGTTTGACCATTCGTAACCTAACCAATAATAACCTTCATGGGTTCCATACGGAGATTTCTTAGGTAAAAATCTGCCCACTGCTATTCGGACATGTTTATCCGGAGCAATACAATTATTGGTGGGATCTATGCCTATCCAACCATAATCCGGTATATAAATCTCTACCCGTACATGCGTAGCATCTTCTTCCCCTGAACTCATGGTTTTGCGGGCAGATATATTCGCTGACATATCTTAATCTTTGTTTAATACCGGATTCGATCTTTTCCCATTCTTGGGCATTGATAATCCTGGGTATAACATCAAACGGAAAAAATTTTTCGATGCCTTCAC
>JBBRVQ010000072.1:0-20821 GCA_038246735.1 Chitinophagales bacterium | reverse complement strand
TCTAATAGTTAGAAATACTTTCAATAAAAAAGAAGAAGAGATTAGACTTTATGGTATCGATGCACCGGAGATCAAGCGATGTGCAAAGTTAATTCAAGATGAAAGGGAGACTCATCTTCCAGGATCTTATCTTTTGACATTGGGATACAAAGCTTTTGACTTTCTGAGAAATAGAGTTAAACCAAGAGCAAAGGTTACAATAGTTCAGGAATATCATAACTTGACAGATAAGTACGGACGTACATTAGCATACATTTTTACTGCCAAATGGGAAATCAATTAATGAAATCATGCTTGAAAATGGCTATGTGAAGCCTTATGAAAAGTTGAATTGCAGTAAACTTCCTATTTATCAAGCCATCAGTTTAAAAGCAAAGAGAAGAAAAAGGGGGTTATTTAGGGAAGTAGCAGCTTTTCAAAAATGTTTACCCTATGTTTACCCCACTAAACAAAAAGCCCTTGCAAATCATTGACTTACAAGGGTTTATGTTCTGTTTTTGTGATCTGGCTGGGATTCGAACCCAGGGCCCATACATTAAAAGTGTATTGCTCTACCAGCTGAGCTACCAAATCTCCTTTTTACAGTGCCTTTCTTTCAAAAGCGACGCAAAGGTAATTCTTTATTTTATTTTGCAAAGAAATTATTTAAAATTTTAAGCTTTTTTCTAAATGAATTTCTATGATCTTACCTTCCTCTGCCAAAATTACTTCACTAAACTCCAATTTCCCCTGATTTAAAAAGTCCTCTTTATTTATATAGCGAATAGAAAAATGACCAATCACCAACTTACCAACGCCCGCCATTGTAGCAATTTTTGCTGCATCATGTACCGTGGAGTGCATCCTTTCTTTTGCCTTTACCACCATATCAGAGAGATAGGTGGCCTCGTGATACAGAACATCTGCTTTTCTAATAAAATCTACTATACTTTCATCATATGCAGTGTCGGAACAATAAACATAAGATCGCACTTTCGTTTTCCTAAATATCATTTCTTCATTTGGAATCATCATTCCATCAGCCTTTAAAATATCACTACCCCCTTTGACAGCTTTGATCTGATCAGTAGTCAAACCCAATTCTTTGATTTTATCAGGCCTGATGTTGTACTTATCAATAACTTCATCAAATCTGAATCCATAAGTGGAAATTCTATGTAGCAATGGAAAGGCCGACACACTTACTTTTGCATCTTCATAAATCAATGCACAGCCTTCATGGTCCATTTCTCGAAAATGTACTTCAAAATCAATATACGCTTGTGATAATCTTAGACATGTTTCCACAAACTCTCTTATTCCTTTTGGACCAATGATAAATATTGGGCGCTCTCGCTGAAAATGGACATATGAAGTCAGAAGCCCGGGCAATCCAAACACATGATCTCCATGTAAATGACTGATAAAAATGGCTTGAATCCTGTTTCTTTTTATTCGATATTTCTGAAGTTTCGACTGCATTCCTTCGCCACAATCAACTACATATAAATGATCATGCACATTGACGACCTGCGCACTTGTGATTGTGTCCTTATCAGGTAGCGCTGCATTTGTTCCTAAGATAGTAATATTAAAGGTCAATGGTATGATTATATTGAATAATAAAAATAAAAATTCCTGAATAGGTATTATTGGGGCGTGCCACCTGATTCCATGCTTACATCAGCTGTCGGGCTATTCGCTGTATTAAGAAGCCACCTTACATCTTTTATATCATATTTTTTCTGTATATATATATTGACATATTTATCATATCCTTAAACATCACAAGGTGTCTACTTAATGCCGCTGCTATCCCTCACGCTCTTAGGTACCCCTTGCATTCATCATATTTTTTAATCTATGCTGCTCCACAATTTTTTTAATCCAAAAGCCATAATTGCAGCCACCAGCAACGCAATCGATGCATTCATCATCTGACCGTAAATCAAATATCCCGTACCAAATAACAAAGCATATATTCCGGCACAACCCAAGACCATCATTAATATTTCTGTGGCCAATCTTCCTGTTCTGGTATGCTCATTGGTAATGATTCCATCTCTTATGCCCTGATGGATCACCGGTTGCCAACCCATCGCATGAGGCCTGATCATCTTATAAAAATCCACCAACACTTTCTGATCCGTTGGTTTTGTTAACAACGCGGTCATTATCCAGGCTACCGTGGTGAGTAATACTCCGATAACTAGTTTTTCATGAGACAATAATTGATCTTTGACCACCAACTCCATCACAATAGCTGTAATAAAAGAAAATACCATGGCAACTATTTCGCTCATGGCATTGACTCTCCACCAAAACCACCTTAGGATAAATAATAGTCCCGTTCCAGCTCCTATTTGTAATAATATGTTGAATGCCTGCAGTGCACTGGTTAAAAACAAAGCAAAAACTGCAGCTAATATCATCAGCAATATGGTAGAAATTCGACCTATCTGTACTAATTCCTTCTCATTGGCTTCAGGTTTAATAAACCTTTGATAAAAGTCATTCACAACGTAAGAGCTTCCCCAGTTAAGGTGTGTACTTATGGTGGACATCAAGGCAGCTATCAATGCAGCAATAACAATGCCCATCAAACCTGCCGGAAGAAATGAAAGCATGGCAGAAAACGCAAGATCATCCTTTACAAAAGCCGGATCCATATTTGGAAACTTTGATGCAATGTCACTTACATTAGGGAAAACTATCATAGACGCTAAAGCAATTAATATCCATGGCCATGGTCTCAGGGCATAATGTGCTACATTAAAAAATAAAGTAGCCGTTATGGCATTTTTTTCATCTTTGGCTGAAAGCATCCTTTGAGCGATATATCCTCCACCACCTGGTTCTGCACCCGGATACCACACACTCCACCATTGAACCGCAATAGGTATGATAAGCAACGGAACGAGTACTTCCATATTATTAAAGTCAGGTAGAAAACTAAGTTTTGGCTGCACCACAGGATGACTCAAAAGATTTGCCAGCCCACCTATTTCCGGCATATTCACGATGTAAATACTGGCCAAGACCATGCCAATCATAGCAATAATAAACTGAAAAAAATCTGTATAAATTACTCCTTTAAAACCACCCATGGATGAATAAATCACAGTAACTATAGAAACAATTAAAACGGTAGTGATCGGAGATAATCCAAGCAATATACCTCCAATCTTTATTCCTGCCAACATTACGGTGGCCATAATCATAACATTAAAAAAAACGCCGAGATAAATAGCCCTGAAACCTCTTAGAAATCTGGCTTCCTTACCGCTGTAGCGCAATTCATAAAACTCCAGATCTGTGGATATTCCTGATCTTCGCCACAACTTGGCATAAACAAATACAGTCAACATACCCGTCAGCAAAAATGCCCACCAAGCCCAGTTGCCAGCAACTCCATTATTTCTGACGATATCAGTAACCAAATTAGGTGTATCAGCAGAAAACGTTGTGGCCACCATAGATACCCCCAATAACCACCATGGCATACTACGTCCACCCAGAAAAAATTCAGAACTACTAGATCCGGCTTTTTTCGATACCATAAAACCGATTACCATGGTAAGAATAAAAAATAAGGCTATGATGACCCAGTCAATCGTGGCTAATTGCATTTCGATGTATTTTGATGGTCGTAAAGTTAATTTTTATTATTTAATTGATAAAAATTATTTTCTTTTTACTCATTTCTTTGAAAAACGCCCATTGCTCAAAACGTTTATTTAAAATGAAGTGTGACATACAAAACAGGTTATCCCAAACGATAAGCTGATATATTTGTAAAAGCAGAAATTGGAACTCTTAACTATTTTCTTTCCTTAATACCTCCAATGGCGTATTATTTACCACATCCCTGCTATTGAGCATACCAATGAACATAGTAATCATAACCAGGCCAGCCATTATGCCGAAAACCGGCCACCAGGTTATGTAAAAATCAAGTTTGAGTTGAAATCTGGTTAGTAGATAACTGGACATCAATGAAATAACCACTCCTGTCCCAGCAGACAATATACCTAAAAAGGCATATTCTGTAGCATTGATTTTGATGATCTGAGCTTTGGTTGCACCTATCGTCCTAAGTAAAATACTCTCTTTCAGTCGCTGATATTTGCTCAATGTCAATGAACTAATCAGTACGATAAGCCCGGTGAGCAGACTGAAAATGGCCATAAACTGTATAATAAATGTTACTTTTTTAAGGATATTGTTGACAGATTGCAGAATGGTAGTCAGATCAACCACGGATACATTTGGAAAGGCTTTGACCACATCACCCCTATATTTTGTCATTGTTGTATTGTCAGGTGTCTTGGTCACCAGTACACCAAATTGTGGTGCATCTTCTAAAACACCGATAGGAAATACTATAAAAAAGCGGGTAGATAAATTTCTGAATTCTATTTCCCTAAGGCTTCCCACATAAGTTACTAATCGAGTACCCTGCACATTAAAAACGATCTCATCACCCAAGCCTACATCCATTGCATCAGCAAATGTAGTGCCTAATGAAACAAAGATACTGTCTCCCTGACCAGTGTATTTTTTCAGCGATCCACTGATCAGTTTTTCATCTTCTGAGATGGTATCCCTGTAAGTCACCCTAGCTTCCCGATTTACTGCCCATCTTTCGGCTGTCATGAGAGAGTCCTTTAGCCATTCGGTTTTGGTTCTACCTTGCCATCCATCTATTTTCATAGTAACTACAGGTACTTCCTGGAGCACAGGTAATGCTGATTGAATGGTAAGTTGCTTCAGTTCCTCCATTTGATTGGTCTCGATACCGTATAAAATCATATTTGGCTGCTTACCTTCATCCATGAGGGTAACATTATTCAACAAAATGCTCTGCAATATCAACAATGTGGTTAATACTGCAGTACCCATTCCGATGGTCACCATGATGGTTCGGGTCTGATTATCAGGTCTAAAAAGATTGGATAGTCCTTGTTTAAATACAAAACCTGCATTAACAGGTATTGAAATCCGCAAAATTTTAATAACTACCGCTGCAAATCCGTTTAATATAAGATATGCAATGATAATACCTGCGACAAAAATCAATCCTGTCAATATAGAAGAAGTTAATATCCACAAAAATATTGTTAATACCACAATAATAGCTCCATATATAAGCCATCTAAGATAATCTCTGCCATCTTCTGCTTCATCAAATGCTGACCTGAGTGTGCGTAATGGACTTATTTTTCTAATGCTGACCAAGGGCAATAACGAAAAAAGTGTCGTGATGGAAAGTCCTACAAAAAAGCCTTCCAAAATAGCCCTGGGTGAAAGGGATATATTCACTTGAACTGGCAGAAAATCCTGCAAAATCAATGGCAAAACACTCTGTATCAAAGCACCCAGTACAACTCCACCTGCTACTCCTATGACACCCAATACAGATATCTGAATAAAATACACTAAAAAAGCATCTACTGGCTTCATACCCAGGCATCGCAGCAAAGCTATAGAATTTGTCTTGGCTCTGACATATATCATCACGCTGGAAGCAACACCGATACATCCTAGCAAGAGCGCAACAATAGCCACCAAATTGAGAAAATAATTAAGAAATCCAAAAGCCTGATTTAAATTTTTCTTTCGATCCTGGATGGTCTCCACGCTGAGCTGGTCTGACCTGAATTGACTTTTTCTATTGTCTTTCCATTTTTGAATATTAAAACCCTCCGGTAATTTATAGTAATAAGCATAATTGACCAAACTTCCTGGCTGTACCAGACCCGTACTGTCTAGTGATGCAATATTAATGTAAATAGCCGGTGCCATAGATGAAGCCATGCCTACGCTTCCTACCGCTCCTGCAAGTCTGCCTTTGATTTCAAACATAAGCTTACCCAATTTGATGGAATCTCCGGGAACTAATCCATGTTGCAGCATCAAGCTCTCATCTACAAGTGCAGAAGATCCTGTACGAAATGATTGTGCTGCGTCTTCAGGAACGGTTTTTAATTTTCCATAAAAGGGGAAATTGCCTTCCAGTGCTTTTAGTCTTATGAATTGTGTTTCGTCTGTTTTGGGGATGTAAGACATAGATAATAATTCCATCTCTCTAGCTTTTTCAGCCGGCAGAGAGTCTAGTATATTTAAAACAGCAGGTTCAGCCGGTCGATTAGCAGAAGCGGCCAGATCAGCTCCCAATAATGTTGCCGCTTCTTTGTCAATCTCTTTCCGCAAATTATAGTTGAATGAATTGATGGCTACCAATGCAGCTACACCCAGCACAATGGACGACATGAACAATGCCAATTTTGATCTGTTTTTGCGACTGTCCCGATAGGCCGTTCTACATAAAAATGCTAACTTTGACATGGCTTAGATTGTGATAATTGAAGGTACATTCTTTTCGTCTGAAACGATGTGACCTGACTTTAGTTTTATGATACGTCCTGTCCTGGATGCCAATTCCTGATTGTGTGTGACAATAATGAGTGTCGTCCCGAAATCTTTGTTCAGATCAAACATTAGTGACTCTACCGTACTTCCGGTGTCTCCATCCAGATTGCCCGTAGGTTCATCTGCAAAAAGTATTTTAGGCTTATTGATAAATGCTCTCGCAAGTGCCACCCGCTGCTGTTCGCCTCCGGATAACTGCGCAGGATAATGCGTCATTCTGTCTTTTAATCCAACTCTTGCCAACAATTGAACAGCTTCCTGATTTGCTCCTTTGAATCCTTGCAATTCCAATGGCAACATCACATTTTCCAAAGCGGTCAAACTGGGAAGCAGCTGAAAATTCTGAAATATAAAGCCTACGTATCGATTTCGAAGTTTAGCTCGTTCATCTTCCGAAAGAGGGCTAATCAGTATACCAAGTAATGAGATAACCCCTGAAGTAGGATTGTCCAGTGCAGCACATAAACCCATCAAAGTTGTTTTTCCACTTCCTGACGGGCCGGTTATTGCCACAGTTTCACCTTCTTCTATAGACATATTGATGGATTGTAGTACAGAAAGTGATCTGTTACCACTGGTATATTGCATTTCCAGATTGTCCACTTTTAAAATTACAGACATAATTTAGATTTTATTAAACTCTTTAATGAGAAGAACGGTTAAGATCTAATAACAAACCATAAAATATGACTCTTCGCAACCGTACTATGATACTTCATTCCACAGCAATAAAGATTTTTTGTTTTGCTTTTTTGACCGTTTTTATATCCTCGTGTAAACCTAAACAAGAAACGGAACAACAAGTTGATAGCCCTGTCGAAAATACAGACCAAACAGCTACACCAACCAATACAAATGAAGATACATCCGACGTGAAGCATATTTTATTTTTTGGGAATAGCCTTACAGCGGGGTACGGACTGGATGAAGAAGAGTCATTTCCAGCACTGATCCAGCAAAGATTGGATAGCCTTGGCTTAAAATATGTAGCCATCAATGCAGGTCTGAGCGGAGAAACCACTTCCGGCGGAAAAAATCGAATTGATTGGGTACTAAAACAAAAAGTGGATGTTTTTGTCCTGGAGTTGGGTGCCAATGATGTGCTAAGAGGCTTGGATCTGAAAGAAACTGAAGCTAATCTACGGGCCATTCTAGATAAAGTAAAAGCATCAAATCCTGATGTCAAATTGGTACTGGCAGGTATGCAGGCGCCACCAAATATGGGCAATGATTATACCAAAAGATTTGCTGCTATATATCCAAAACTGGCTAAAGAATATCGCACATCCCTTATCCCATTTTTATTGGAAAACGTGGCGACTATCCCTGACCTAAATCTTGAAGACGGCAAACACCCAAATGCTAGAGGTCAGTATTTGGTCCGGGATAATGTGTGGAATGTTTTAGTAAAATTGTTGTAAACCCCATTATAAGCTAACAACTAATGCCTGAATATTTAAATCTTCTATGTAGGATTTACTGAAAGTCACTGACTGGTTTTGGTTAGCATGACATTGGCATTTACCGTCAGACTTCCACCAGTCATGAGCACCAAAGCAACCGACCCAGTAGTGATACAATCAGCTGCTATAATGATATGGCAGTTACATACATTTGGCGGCACTATTCCTGAGTACCAATTACCAGCATCTATCCACATGTTATTATTAGATCCCAAAAAAGTATAGGTAATATTTTCGTCAATTTTTCCATCGCAGTTATCATCGATTCCGTTGGCTACTTCATTTGCAGCAGGATATATTTCGTCATTCTCATCATTGCAATCCATACCGTTTGCAACATATCCTTGCATATGAGAACAAAAGGTATCCCGAATTTCTGAATTTCCAAAACCATCACCATCGTTATCTATATAGAATACAGGATTGGTAATATCCCAGTTGGTATTATTTCCTGCATTCCTGCTTTTTACCGCGATTGGAGCTACACCATTCACTATTTCACTATCCATGATAATAAGTTCTGTAAAACAGGACGATGCGATAGGAAGATCGAGGAATGCTTTCATCCCTGATATACTTGACTTGATGGTAATACTGTCTTGAGGCCCAGAAATCAATTCTACTACTTCGATAATGGTCTGTGTAGTGCTGCTTTGCAGAATGATGGAATTATTACCCAATACATGTAACTCAACCATATGATGATTGCCATTGATAACTCCATCCTGATTAAATCGCAATGAATGGAAAGTGACATTATTGGAATTTACAATCGAAAGTCTGCTTCCTGATAGGGGCTTATTGCCTACAATATTGTAATAAGTAAAGTTATTAATGGGGTTAAAGTTTACATTGTTACCTGAAAAATGTATAGTGGATGTACCACAAAATAGCGTAAAATTAATGCCACTTATATTCCACACATCGCCTTCTCCATCTATCTGAATCAGAGACGAACCTAATGTAAGTATTCTGTCTGAAGCACTATTTGAAAAATATTTTATCGCAAATACTTTTTTATCGTTGGTATTTACACTTCCCGCAGTGTGATATATGTTGTTATCTATATGCAATGAATCCACTAATGTCCAGCTGTCACCTGCTCCATTAAAGGTAATGGGTGATGACATTTTTGTGCCTTTGGATGTGATCGTTTTAGGTATATTTGTGGATTCTAATATAATATCTCCCATAAAAGTATGAGGCATCAGTGAGTCCCATTCCAAAGAACCGTATACCTTAAGATCTTTAGTACTATTTCCGGATAATACCGGATACTTTCCTGATGTCCAGATCATAGATTTACAGAAAGCATCCGCATTTATATCTACCGTTTTGTTATTTCCTGTAAATGAAGCATCGTCAAAATAAACATCATTATTAGCAGAAGGAATACAGGCTCCACCTTGCCCTCCACTAAAGTAACTCCAATGTAGCTGATCTGACCAACTACCTTCATCCCCTACCCAAAATAATGGTGCAATGATGCCTAATACAATATTCCATCCCGTAGTATTGTTTCCAGTGGAATTGTAGGCATTAAATACAGCCCCTCCAATGGCATGAAGATTGGTTAGTGTTGCATTTTGGATATTTAAAGTTCCTGCTACTTTATTCATTTTTGTAGTACTCATACCTGAGCCACCACCATTGATAATCACAGGCGTAGTACATGACCCACCTGCTTTCAGTGTATTGACAATGGTAATGATTGCACTGGCCTGAAACGTATACGTTTTTCCACCTGATAACTCCAGCGTACCTATGGTGTGATTGCCATTAATCGTCCCGTTAGCTCTAAAAGTAATTTTATTAAATATATTGCCCGTACTATTTATTGTAGATTGTGAGCTGGTACTGTTGAATTCTACATTGTAATAAGTTAGATTATTGCCTCCCCTAAAGTTTCCCCCATTGCTAAAACGAAATACAGAAGTTCCTGCATTCACTATTATGCTAGAAGATGATATTTCTATTGTAAAACAATTAATAGAAGATGATCCAAGATTTAGTACAGGATTGCCGGTATTGACGTTAGCGTAATAGGAGTTTATATTCAACTCATAATTATTGGAATTAAAAGTGCCATTGTAGTGAAATAGATTGGAGCATTTAAATAAATCACTACACTGCCAGGTTCCAGTCCCATTGACATGTAATATGTTGATTTGATACCCATTGCATAATATACTATTGCCATTACTTCCTATTAATTCCATTTCAACAGAGGAGTTTACCCCTTGAGCCATAGAAACATTGCCAGAAATAAAAGCTTTGACCGTGGACCAATTAGGCACTTTTACACCTGCCTCTGACCAGTCCAAAGATTTCATATATGGATTGGTATATGCCGTGACCGTTTGGCTATTCGCTGTAAAAGAATTTTGATTAAAGATGACATTGTCTTCCTGATTCGGCGGGCATTCACCACCCGGTCCTCCGCTTGACAATGACCAATGTACAGATTCAAACCAATTGCCTGTACCACCTACCCAAAATAAGTTTCTGGATGTAGGTGTAATAAAATTCCAACCTGCGTTGTTGCCTGCATTGATGTACATGTTTACATCAAATGGTGCGGAACTTCCTTCACCATGTAGTCCACTCATTTTTACCAGAGATAGATTTATATTTAAAGGTGTATTTATTGTAGCTTTAGTGCCTGATGATGGCCCAAGCAGTTCTGTATAAGTAATGGTGGTATTGCAATTGCCACTAGCACTGAAATATTCCAATATATAGATGGTTTGTGCACTACCAAAGTTGTAACTCCGTGCCGGGGTCAAAATAAGGGTGTCTACCGTGATGGTCGTATTAAAATTGCCCCCTGCACTTATATAATTTATTTTATTAAATATACAAGCATTGCAATTTATATTCAAACCTGCTCCTGGAGATGTTATTGGATTTGCAGTACTTTGGACTTGCACATTGTTAAAAATATGGCTGTTGCCGGAAAAGTTGTATGAAAAACCACCTGTGAAATGTAAAAGAGAGTTGATGCTTAAAATCATAGATGATGTAGCCAGTATAAAATTAGTATTTGTTTGGACTACTGCATTATTCATATTAAATGTCGCACCTGCGTTGACATTTATTCTTGCCACATTCATACTGCCCGGAGCCACTACCATGGTACTTCCTGACACCAACTCGATAGGCCGGTTTGTTTTTAAAGTATCATTTATATTATATATCCCCGGCCCATAAAAATACATATCGCACAGAATATTTTTATTTTTAGTAATTATAGTCACATTATTTGCTGCCCTGAAGTTGATCCTGAGATTGTAATTAAATATCAGGTTCTGATGTAAGATAAGAGAACCATAGATATCCAAAGAAGTACTACTTGATCCATGATTTAAGGATGGACTATTCGTGACACTGGTCCAATCCATATTTTTGCAGTAGGTAATGGGGTTAACCAAACCTACGATTTGATTAGCGGCTGTAAAAGAATTTTGATCAAAGTATACATTATCAATTAATGTGGGAATGCACTCACCTCCTGAACCACCGCTCATGGCTGACCAATGAATAGCCTGATCCCAATTGCCGGTGCCGCCTACCCAAAATAAATTTCTGGAAACATTGCTAAATACGATATTGCTGTTATTGCCCAGGTCTGTAGAGTTGGATGCTGTCACTATACCAGGGATCAATATATTGATATCCTTTATGCTGGTATTAGATAATATTGTTGGCTGATTAATATAAATTTTAGCCTGTGATCCAGCAGATAGAGATGAAATATTGATCAATCCTAGAGCACAGGTACTATTTGCCACCCAACGACGAATGGTGTCAGGTTCAGTTCCAAAATTACTAATTTGATAGGATTTGGAAGGACTAAATTCGAGTGTGTCAAACGTAGTACCATAACCATATATAAGTGCAGAAGTTCTGATCACCATTCTCCCTATCCGGGAATCGGTATTTATGCCTACATCATTGATACTATTCCCAGTAATTATTGTGCTGGATTGACTATTGTTAGATAAACCAAATTCTATATTTTCCAGGTCACAATCGTTGACGTTTAGTGTACCATTTTGTTCAAAAACAATATTATGAAATGATCTGCCGCTACCTCCATAAAAGTTTGCATTTGGGCCCAAGAAATGAAATCGTGTACCTGCACTTGATAGGATAACTCCGTCAGCAATATTAACAACATTATTTACGCTTAATATCCGAATGTATGAAGAATCAATATTTACTACAGTTCCTATATTAGTCATATTTAATCCGCCAACAGTAATTTTTTTCTTATTGCTATTGAGCGTCCCTTTATAAAAATTAAGATAACCGTTGACTCGAATGCTGTCAATAATATTTACCACAGAAGTGCTATCAAAACTTATGGATGCGGTAATGTTTATTCCGCCAGATGTATAGGAGATAATACCCCCATTTTTTGAGAATTTTAAAAAGCTATTATTTAATGTTGTAAATGCAGAACCAGAAAAATTGCCTTTAACAAACAAACTTGCTGCTAAATTAAAAACGATGTTTTTACCTATACCATTGAGAAAAGTAAAATCTTTACAAAATCCTTCCATGTTTAAGGTTATACTTGCTGAACTGCCCGGGACAGAATTATCATCAAAAAAAACATCGTCCTTGGCAGATGGAAGACACGCTCCCCCGGACCCTCCACTGGACTCCGACCAGTGTGACGTATCGTTCCAATCCCCGGCACCTCCTACCCAATACAGATTGCGCTCCGTCACCGGGGTAAATATCCAGTTGGTATTGCCACCCAGATTTACGGAATTTATTGCAGTAAAGATCCCCACTCCTCCGGCTTTCAGATTTTTTAATATTGCAGTATTTATTTTGATGTTTTTGGCTGATATGATATTGTTTAAAGGTCCTAATCCTACTCCACTTATTGAATTCTGCCCAAGAGCACAGGAAGACTCAGATCTCAAAGAATCTATGATGGTTGCTGCATAAAATTGGTAGGTCTTTCCGGGACTTAGGTGCAATGTATCCAGCGTAAAATTATAGATATTAGCATTTCCTAAGCAATCCATTTTTTTACAGTTGTTTCCTATACCATTTATATTGGAAGTCAATAGTGGCCCATCAAATTTTACATATTTAAAACTATTGTTATTTCCATTAAGAGAGCCCGACTGAAGAAATACTATCGTATCTACTGATGTATTATACAATGAAACGCTGGAAGAATTTGAAGACATATATATCTTGACCCCTGTACTGTTAAAAAATGCAGTAGAACTTTGAACCAAAGCAGTTGAAAGATAAAATTGTGAAGTGCCAACATTGGCAATTGAGCTATTACTTACACTGAAATAGGACGCTCTTACATTATTGTTTTGTGTATTAAAAACCCCATAGTCAACAAATATATTTGAAATAGACCTCATGCTATCGATCAATGACCAACTCCCGAAACTATTATCAAAGAATAGACTCCCAGTAAAGGTAAATCCATTGGATGCAATGGTTTTTGGCGAGCTTGATTTCATTTTTATTAAGCCCGAAATGCTGATATTATTTTTTAATGTGAGACTGCCATAAATTTCAGAAGGCAGCCCGGAGCCATTGATAATAGTACTTAAAACATCGTCATTATTAAAAGCATTCAGGTTATTTAATATCATAGGACTTGTAGTGACTGAAATGCTTTTACTCATCGGTGTAAATGAATTGGCGTCAATAAAAACATTGTCATACCGTATAGGAAAACACTCTCCTACGGAACCACCGGAAGTCAGAGACCAATGACTAGATTCGTGCCAAAAGCCGCTGCCTCCTACCCAGTACAAATCCCGGCCATTCTGAATATTCCATCCAAAGTTATTTCCCAAATCAATGGAATTTACGGCCGTAAAAGTAGCCACTCCTATCGTATTAATATCCTGAATATTGACATTGGCTACAGTAATGTTACCGCTACTTCCTGATAAGGTAGCCTGGCTTCCATTTAATGTAGATTTTAATGTTGTGAATAAAGTACATGTTCCATCTATAAGTAATTTTTTTATCACAATAGTATTTCCATGACC
This sequence comes from Chitinophagales bacterium, assembly GCA_038246735.1. GTDB lineage: Bacteria > Bacteroidota > Bacteroidia > Chitinophagales > Saprospiraceae > OLB9. The sequence goes on along the minus strand of JBBRVQ010000072.1, from coordinate 6,906 downwards.
GATACTTAATATTTTCCCAGCAGCCATTTGAAGACTATCTACGGTATGATCCCCATACAAAAAACCGTTGTTATTGTATTTTATCTTATTAAAAGTGCAATTGTTTGAGGTATTTATATTGCCATAATGAGTTGCATTGAGTATGCCGGATGTAAACTCCACATTATGAAATGTCAGATTATTGGCTGATCGTAATTCTGCCTGAATGTCCAATAGTTTTATCAAGCTTCCTGTACTTACTAATGTCAGGCCTGCCGAACCAATAAAATTTTTACCGATTTGTAAAGTTGAATTAAATAGATTCAGTGTTTTGGTATTATTTGACTGAGAAATATATTCATAAGCTGAAATGGTTTTGCCATTTAAAAATAGTGTTCCGTTATTTTGAATCAAATTTTTTGTTGTGTTAGTATTGGATTGAAAAGTCCAGTCGCCGATGCCATCAAAAATCAGATTGGACGGCAAACTTATAGAGAATGTATTGATTTGATTGGCTGGGAATGCTGATAAAAAGATATACGACCCACTGAAACTATGCGTGAGACCCAAGTGTAATGTCAATGAACCATGAACCTGAATATTCCTGATCGCTGCACCAGCCAATGTAAAATTATTTGCTCCTGTAGAAATGAAATTTTTACAACTGGCATCTACATCAATGGTCAACAAAAAGCCGGTTGAACCTGATGAAGCGTTGATATAAACATCATCGTCAGATGTTGGTACAGTAAAACCACCTGCACCACCTGAAGTAGATGACCAATGGCTGCTTTGTGACCAGTTGCCTGATCCGCCTACCCAGTATCTGCTCTGCCCGTATGAGAAGGATGGTAAAAGGCAAATAGTCAAAAGGCAAATTGAAATTACAATACTTTTCATAATATATTAAAAATTTGGCATTAAAAATAATGTACCCCAAATGTAAATATATAAAGTAGTGAAAAGTGAAATGATTGGTGTATTACAGGAGCAGTTAAGTAAACTGCGGCTCAAGATTATTTAATGGGGAGTAGATGGATTTACGAAAACAGTATATTTAATCTGATAAGTAAGAATTTTACAACCCAGCAAATGATTGAGCCCAAATTTAACTTAAAAGTTTATAAATTATGGATGTCATACAATAATCCTAAATGAAAAGGAGACCTTTCAACTTTATGAAAGATCTCCTCCTTTATCAACTAACAAGCCACATTATTATTATTTTCCAAAAAAGTCAAACTTTACGCCTAGATTTATTCTGGCATTGTAAAATTCTTCTTGGAATGTTCTTTCTTGAATGCCTTGATAATATCTCAAAGGCTGATTGGTAAGGTTATTTGCTTCTACGTATACTCTCCATTTTGGTGTGATCGCATAAGAAGCATTTATATCAACAAAGGTTTGTTTGTCGTAATAGATATCACCAAAACTGCTGTCACCTACTTCATCAATATAATCACTTGCAAAGTTTAAGGACGTACGGACAACCAATTTTTTAGTCTCGTAAGAAAGGGATGCATTAAACATATTTTTTGCAGTACCTGTCAAACCCAAATCATCATTTTCACGGCCCTGGATTCCTGTAGTGTTAGATTCTGTAAAGGTATAATTTAAGTAAACGCCAAATCCTTTGAGTGCACCCGGCAAGAAATCCAATTGTCTTTGCACGGCGACTTCAAATCCGTACACATCAGCCGTACCACCATTTTCAGGTCTGGTGAGTGATACTAGCTGTCCGTATCTAGGGTCTGTCACATTCAAATCTGTTTTTGAGTAAATAAAATTGCTGATATCTTTATAAAAACCACCGACAGAAAATACACCGATAGATTTGAAATAATTTTCATACATTAAGTCAAAATTCATGGCAGTTGTTGCATTAAGTGCTGAATTTCCCCTTTCCAAAGTCATATTGTCAGGACTATAAGCTGCATAAGGTACAAGATCAAAATAATTAGGTCTTGCCAAGGTGTTGGTCCATGCAAAACGCAAAATAGAGTTGTCACTAAAATTATATTTCAAATGTGCACCTGGCAAAATATTGGTATATGTTTTTGATGTTTCTGGCGTACCTTTAGCTTCCTCATTGTCTTCGTCAAATTCAAAACCGCTATATTTTATTGAAGTGTTTTCAACACGTGCACCTACTATTGCCATCAGCTTATTTGTTAGCTTGTATTCAGCCATTACATATCCGCCTGTGATATTTTCAGTAGCTGTATAATTGTTTGTGATATATTCTCCCACTGCATCTTCCTTTTCAAATTTTGAAGCATCACTAAAATTAAGGCCCCCTAAAAATTCTTTTGTAACAAATCTCCCAGGCACATATTTGTCCCCATTTAGAAATATTCTTTCATTTTGTGCGGATACCGGAATACTGGTCATTGTATTGCCCTCCGCACCAAGATTTAAAAGTGGCTTATAGATATCATAAGAATCTACCCTTTCTTTATCCTTGCCTCTGTATCTAGCACCAAACTTAATCTTACCTTTATTACTACTGATCGGTAATTCAAAATCCAATCGACCATTCATATCCGTTTCGTTGGTATTATTATTGGCTTCATATATTTGATTCAGACTTAAGGTCAATTCATCTGCAGGATTTTTTAAAGTGACCAGATACTTTGACGGATCTTTAAAGTCCACGATTACATTCTTATTGCTACGGTGAGTGATATATCTTTCATTAGGTCGATCTTCTTCTGCGGTGGCATAAGTGCCGGACCAGGACATTATCATTTTGCCTATGACATGATCTCCTGATATGGTGTAATTTGCAACTCTTTGATCCTCTAGTCTTGTTCCTTTATTTCTGTCATTATCGATGCCGCCTTTAGTTTGAATGGCGACTCTTCCTTGCAACTCCAGAACTCCATCAGATATTTTTGTAAATTTATTGGTGGTGATAGCTGTATTCAATCTATCTACTCTAAATCTATATCTGTTTTCCCAGTCGTCTCTCCAGTTGTACATAGAGTTGAAGTAGATATTATGACCTTTGGCTATTTCATAGTCCAAAGATAAAGAAGCACTTCTTCTGACCCTTTGGACATCGTATTTCCTTAAGTCAAAACCTGATAAAACTACAGGGTAATCTTTATTATCAGTTTGTACCCACACACCTTCAAAATTGTCTGAGCCGAAGTTATGGTTATTGTACGAAGCTGAAAGTATGACACCCAGTTTATCATTCAGCAATCTATTTCCTAGTATGACGGAACCATTCCATATGGGTTTTTCAGACAATAAGTTGAGCCCAGAACCTACCGTCCCTGAAAGTCTAAGTCCATCCGGGGCCTTTCTCGTTACCAGATTGACTGATCCACCTATGGCATCAGCATCCATACTAGGCAAAACAGCCTTATTTACTTCCACCGCCTGCACCATGTCTGCGGGTATCAAATCCATCTGAACATTTCTATTGTCCCCTTCTGCAGATGGTACTCTTTCACCATTGATCGTGACGGAATTTAGTTGTGGCGCCATTCCCCTGATGATGATATTACGTGCTTCACCCTGGTCATTTTGCATAGTGATACCAGGTATTCTTTTCACAGCATCACCAATATTGGCGTCAGGAAATTTTCCGATTTGATCGGCAGCAACGATATTGGTAATATTAGCATTGTTTTTTTGCTGATTTAGGGCTTTAGCTTGTCCTCTCAATCTGTCACCCAGGATTAAGACTTCATCTCCAATCACTGATGCTTCGGTAAGGCGGATATTATATTCTACGGTTTTGTCTGCTGTTATTATGATTTGCATCGTCTGATTTTCATATCCCAGATAGGTCACCGTAAGTGTGTAACTTCCTTCCGTTATACTTGAAATCTGATATTTTCCTGCATTATCTGTGATGGTACCGATGATGGGTTCTGTATTTAGTAGGATGGTTGCGCCTGGCATTACAAGGCCAAGGTCATCTGTTACTTTTCCCTGAATTCGTCCTGTTTGCGCTTGTAAAGAAATAGCCGTTATAAAACATGCTATGAAAATGTGTAAAAATTTCGCCATGATATAAATGATTGATTGTTGATTAAATAAGCCGCAAGATTACGGCTATGATGTTATTTGAAAATTAATATTACATTAATCTAATATTAATAAGGGTAGGAGAAATTAATCTTAAGTTAATGTATAGTTTCAGTTTTATTCATCTAAAAAAAATGAACTTTGCGTTTTCAAATAAAAGCAAAATATGTTTCGTACGATAGCTGCTGTAGTCTTAGTGTATTTATCTTTATTCGGATGTAAGGAAAAAGGGAGTGTCACTACACAAGATAAGATTGTTCCAGTCATTACTACAGAAAAAGTGGCACAGGATACCGATGATCCCGCCATTTGGGTACATCCTACAGATCCTTCATTAAGTCTTATCATCGGTACAGACAAAGGGGGAGATACTGGTAAGGGTGGTTTGTATCTGTTTACCTTAGATGGAAAAATAGATACCTTAAAAACAGTTACATTACAAAGACCCAACAATGTAGATATTGCATACGGTTTGGATATCAATGGTGTCAAAACGGACATTGCGGTGTGTACTGAAAGAAATACAAACTCTATTCGGGTCTTTTCGATGCCGGAAATGAAAGTTTTGGATGATGGAGGCATTCCTGTTTTTGAAGATGATTCGCTAAGGGCGCCTATGGGAGTTGCTTTATATACTGATTTAATTGCCGACAAAATTTATGCTATTGTAGGACGCAAGACCGGGCCTAAAGAAGGTTATTTGTACCAATATCTTTTGAAGGCAAATGGTGTTGGAACAGTCAAAGGAGAACTGGTTCGAAAATTTGGAAAATTTAGCGGCAAAAAAGAAATTGAGTCTATTGTAGTAGATAATGAACTGGGGTTTATCTATTGTTCTGACGAAGGTGTAGGAGTAAGAAAATACTATGCTCATCCTGATAGCAGCAATATCGAGCTGGCACTTTTTGCAAAGTCAGGGGTTAGAGAAGATCACGAAGGTCTTTCAATCTATAAAACCAATGATGGAAAAGGGTATATCCTATTATCAGACCAACAAGCCAATCAATTTCATATTTTCCCCAGAGAAGGAAGTAATAAAGGTCCCCATGATCATCCGTTGATAAAAATAATTAAGACCAGTACAGATGAGAGTGACGGTAGCGAAGTAAGCAATGTTTCTTTCAACAATACTTTTAAACATGGACTATTTGTTGCCATGAGTACGGACGGCACTTTTCAGTTTTACCGTTGGGAAGACATGGCAGGTAATGATTTGTTGATTTCTCCGACAAATTTTCAAAAGTAATGGCATTTTTTTACTAAATAGGGCAACTTTTATTTTTCCTTTTTAACCATTTTTAAAAAAATAGGTATAAAATCCCAGTAAGATTTATCTACCCTATTATCTAACAAGGATTGAATATAACGAATAGATTGGAAGCTGCGGTGATTTCAAATGCATGAATGTGGTACATTAAATAAGTTACTTTGTCAAGTCTTAAAATAAAATTGAAGTAAGTTAGTTTACTACAATAATTTGCTCATATAAAAATGGCTTCATTAAATTCATTTTTTAAAATATATCGCCATTTTTAGAAAAAATATATCTAAAAAATTTATAAAAAATTAATATAAATTAAACGATGAGATGGACAAGTATGACTTATGTTCGCACGATTTTTAATCAGTCGATACCAACATGTACGAAAACCATCTATTTGATAAATTAAAACCATCTGAAAGATTGGAGTACGAACTAATGGACGAATCAAATATGGTTCAGTTACTTCGAATATTTAAAGAAGACGACAATCCTTATGTGACCGAAGATTACAAAGATTTAAAGAAATTAAAAAAATACTACAAGGAAATGCAACAACTGAGAATTACACAATCCAAACTTGCAGGTCATGACTGGTTCATACGGCTGAAAGATACTGGTACATTTATTGGTGTCATCAGCATCTATGAGCTTTCAAGAGAAACTATCAATGAGAATGACAGGAAATGTTCTCTTGGGTTTGCAATAGGAGATGCTTATCAACGTCATCATTATGCTACGGAAGCTATCTACAATATTTTTGAGTTCGTCAAAAACGAATTAGGTAGATCATTGGTATTGGCTTATACACAAGACGGAAATCTTGCATCGAAACTTTTGCTCCAAAAAATAGGGTTTGAAGATGTGACAGATGAATATATGGGTGGACCCGATGTACGATTTTATCATTTGGAGATATGATCTATCGTCTAGAATACCTATCGGAATGGCCAATCAAATAGTCAAAACCTTATAATCTACCAAATGAAAAAAAATCAATAAAAATTTATATCCTAAACAGAAAACCCAAATCTTTGGTCAAAATTGTATGTAAGATCCAAGATTTACAGTTAAATTCCTTGAAGCAGCAAAAGAATTTTTAGATAACTTAGATGACAAAGCCAGAGAGAAAATATTTTATAACATCTGGAAATCTAGAAGTGTTAATGATAAAAAACTCTTCAAAAAACAAGTAGATAAATTTGGGAATTTAGAACCTCATACCATAAAATTGCATATCGACTTTTTGCTTTTTGGGACGAATCCGAGAATTCTGTAGTGGTAACACCACATGGAATAATTAAGAAATCGGATAAAATACCTAAAAAGGAGATTGGAAGAGCTAATAAATTAAAGATTGAATATTTGAGTCCGCTCCGAAAATGCTCACTTTTTAATAATCAATCGTTTTTACCCCTCAACCGACCCCCGGCGACCCCCGGCGACCCCCGACCCCTGACCCCTGACGACCCCCGGCGACCCCCGGCGACCCCCGACGACCCCCGGCCCCTGAAGGGGTGAACTCCTGAAGGGGTGAACTCCCCTACCCTTAAAGTGAAATATGTTTATTATCAATTTAGTATATATATGCTATTTAAATATGATCTTATAATTACTTTTCGGAC
>JBBRVQ010000071.1:0-20982 GCA_038246735.1 Chitinophagales bacterium | reverse complement strand
TCAAAATATTTTTTTAAAAGTTGTTTTAAAGTTTCACTGAGCATGACTACCCGATCTTTTCCGCCCTTACCATGTTTTACCAGTAGCTGATTGCGATCCCACCATATATCATGTACCTTTAGTGACAGCAGTTCGTTCAGCCGGATACCACTGCCGTAGAAGGTATAAAGTATGGTGGCGTGTTTTACATTGTCTGTGCCGCGCAGTATCCTATCCACTTCTGAGATACTCAGGATGGTGGGCAGATATCTTCCTTTTCGGGGTCTTTTGATCTGATTGATTTTAAAATCCGCTCCGAAAACCACTTTTTCGTAATAAAATTTTACTGCATTGATCGTCGTATTGAGCACACTGTCAGATACCTGGCCTGCAGCCATCTCAGATAAGTAATCGTTTACATCTGTAGCCGCCGCCTGGTCTGCAAGTGCCGGTTGTATATGATCGATATATCTAGAGAAAGGCCCTAGATAAGCGGTAACTGTGCTCCAGCTGTATTTTTGTCTGATCAGGGTATTGGTATATTTTTTTAAAATGTCAAACTGTATAGCAGGAAATTTTTGTAACAAAGCGGTTTGTTTATTGCGATTGTTTATAGCTTCCGTGTAGTATGCGGCATCTGCCACAGGAAGCCTGTTGATGACCTTAGCCAGGAGCAGTGTGTAGTGATCTACCACACGTTTTATTATATCAGGACTAAATGGCAATATCCACCTTCTGTCCGTCTTGTCATAGTTGCGACCGGATATGGTTTTCAGAAAACTATAGTCCGGCCGGTAGCCTTTAAGTTTTACCATAAAACAGTCCGGATACTCAGGCGTCGTGTATAGCTCTACTATCATCGGGTCCAGTGCTGTATGTATCAGATGGACGATCTTGTCATAATCTTCCTTGGGCCAGTAAGCAAAATGCTCCTGAAGGGCTTGCAGATGCGCAGGATTGGCCCGTACGACCCACTTTTTCTGGTGTATATTCCAGTAGCTGCCAGCCAGTGATTTTAGGAATTGTATATCTTTAGCAAGGTATTGCAGTGTGATATAAAATCTCTGATCTTGGTAGGTGATCTCTATGCTGCCACGATAGTCATTTTTGTTCTCTTCACCAGTCGGATATATCAGATGTTCTGTATGTGCGGATATCTCACTGCTCGCAAGGCTGGATTCTGTTGGATTGGTGAGATTATTTTGCCGGATGGTTTGATGCGCTGAAAAAGGACTGGAATCAGCTTTAGGGTCTGATATACAGATAGGGAATCCGGTTGCCTTGAGCGATTCATACGCGAGTGGATGATAAGCTATGTACCAGCATCTGTGTGTAGCAGAGTATTTTATGGTAGGCAATTTGCGTAAGGTAGTATAGACAGCTGAATTCCTTTCAAAATCAATGCGTATCATTTGTTCGCCTCGGTGTGTCAATGGTGATATCGTAATCATGCTATAGGTCAGATTTTTGTGCAAAAGTCTACGGCATATTTGTACTTATCCGTATAATAAACGGGTATATACGTTTGTATTTTTTTTTCTAATATGTTGACATAGATAAAGGATGATAGATTTTACGTAGGGTTGGATTGATTTGTTTTCCACACAAACAATACTTTTGGCCACCTGCATAATTTAAAAAGAAGTACATTTGCTATTTAATATTTACCGGCAGCTTTATGATCCTTGCAATAGACATCGGAAACTCCAATATCGTCATAGCCATGCACAAAGATGATGCATGGACCAATACGTTCAGATATGAAACCAAAGAAACCCAACCTGAATTTTATTATGAAAGCGCACTCAGAAATATTTTACTGGAATGGCGTATCACGGGATCAGATGTCCGCCACTGTGTCATCAGTAGTGTAGTACCTGATCTGAATGAAGTCATCATCGAAGCGGTAAAAAATGTGACGGGCTGCCATCCGCTGCTGCTGAATCAGGAAGTGTACAAAGGGCTCGATATGCATATACCTCACCCGTATGAGATCGGATCTGATATAGTGGCCAATGCCTATGCTGCCATAAGATTGTATGGCAATGCATGTATTATAGTGGACTTTGGTACTGCTTTGACATTTACCATAGCAGATACATCCGGTATCACTGGTGTCACGATCGCCCCGGGATTAAAGACCGCCATACAATCACTGTCTAGTCAGACTGCACAACTTCCGCTGGTACCGATAGAACTTCCTGTGTCTGCCATAGGCCATGATACCGTATCTGCCATACAGTCCGGTGTGATGTGGGGCTATGTAGGTCTCGTCAATGAGATCATTCATAGACAAAAGTCGGAGCTGACAGGTACTTACAAGGTAATAGCTACCGGTGGATTGATTTCTATCCTTCAGCCCTTGCAGACATCTTTTGATATCGTCAGTAAAGAGCTGACCCTGCATGGTATGCGATTGATTTATGACTTTTACACTTCACATAAGTAATACTTCACTATGCTTTCAAACAATGATATACTCAAAAAATTGCGCGTTGCCCTCCATCTGAAAGACGATGATATCCTGCATATATTGTCTCTGGTAGATTTTAAGATCACCAAAGGAGCACTCAATGATCTTTTCAGAAAAGATGATCACCCCAGCTATGTAGAAGCAGGAGATCAGATATTGAGAAATTTTTTAAATGGTCTCGTCATCTACAAAAGGGGTAAAAAACCAGACAAGTAATCGTAGGTTTAAATTTTTATGCTATAGCAAAACAAGCCAATCTAATTCACTCCGAAAGTCTAAGGAATGACAAACTTATAGTCGTAACCGGCAGTTACAGTCAAAAATAGATAGGCTAGTGCTCTGTCCAGATAAAGAACTTAATGAAATGTGGTTCTTTTTCCAAATATCTCACAACTTAATTTAAAACTTTCACTTGACAGAGCACCAGTATAAAACTTGTCGCTTGGTTTGATTGAGCACAATTCGATAGACGAACAGGATACAAATGATGGATTTTTACAAAAGTACCACATATCTTATCTAGGCCAAATCAAAGTCTCCCCGTCTTCTTCCACATCGGGAAGTATCTGGATTTCTATGACTTCATCGTCTGCAAACCATACCATCAGGCCAGCATCTTCAGACTCTATCAGTTCCAGATTAGGGTTTTCGTCATCTGACAGATCTTCTTCATTGGATATTTCTATGCCTAGATTGCTCAGCAAATCAAGTGTTTCCTGCTTTTCCATGCCAATGATGTTTTTGCCATGAAATGTAAAATATGGGTCACTGACAGCTATAGATACCAGTCTCCAGTCATAATCTGCATCAAATACCAATGAAAATTCATGTTCGTCATAATGCCAGGATTCCAGCTCATCATTGACTTCTTCTTCAAAACCGGGTAGATTTTCGACCTCATCCGGTTTGCCTACCAGTTTTTTTACCTCATCTCTGGTCATTCCGAATTTTAAGGTACCTAATCCCACACCCGGGATGATCTCTTTGATTTCCTTTTTCATTATTTTTTCTTTTGTAATAAGTCACAAGGTAAGGACTATAATTTCAAAGCATAAAATAATATGATAAAAATGGCTTATAAATTTTAATATCACCGCAGAAACCTATATTTTTAGCACCAAAATCATTAAAATGGAGGCATTATGGGGTATTGATATGGGTGGTACCAAAATAGAAGGCGTAGTATTGATGCCAGATTCAGGGCAAGTGATATCCAGATTAAGAGTGCCTACAGAAGGTCATCTTGGTTATGAGCATGTACTCGATCAAATCCATCTCCTCATCAATCAATTGATAGCAGGCAGCGGCATTAGTCCGGCCAAAATAGGCATGGGTACACCCGGGACTTTAGATCCTATCCTCGGGGAAATGAAAAATTGCAACAGCACTTCCCTCAATGGCAAAAATCTTAAAACAGACCTAGAAAGCAAGACAGGGATTACGTTTGTTCTGAGCAATGATGCCAATTGTTTTGCAGTGGCAGAAACCAAGATGGGTGTCATAGTAGAAGAAATGCCTAATGCAGAAGTGGTATTTGGGGTTATTTTGGGCACGGGAGTAGGGGGCGGACTCGTGGTCAATGGCAAGGTGATAGGTGGACGTCAGGGCATAGGTGGAGAATGGGGACACAATTTTCTGGACAATTCAGGGGGTAAATGCTATTGCGGTAAAACGGGATGCGTCGAAACCATCATATCAGGACCTGCACTGGAGCGTTACTATAAGCAGATCAGCGGACAGACCAAAAATCTCAAAGAAATAAATATTGACTATCGCAATGGTACAGATAATCATGCCACGGAGACCATGGAGCGTTTGTTTTACTACTTTGGTAAAGCTATTACAGTAGTGATCAATATCGTAGATCCGGATGCGATAGTGATAGGTGGTGGGGTAGGCAATATTGACGAGTTATACACACTGGGCGTAAATGAAGTAAAAAAACATGTATTCAACCACCGTCTGGACACCCGTTTTTATAAACCAAAACTAGGAGACTCAGCAGGTGTATTCGGAGCCGCATTCCTGTAGGGTTAAAAATCAGTTAAAATTCATATTTTTATTCGCAGGAATAAAACACAATTGCTTTCTTATCGTTATTTTTGTTTGAAATATTTTATAGTAGAATATCAATGAAACTGTTTATCATCATATTTACTTTTTTGGGATGGCTGTCCTTGCCTGAAGGTCACCCTGACTCCGATCAGCAAAAGAATATGACGGATGCAGTAAATAAGATCAGATCGCAAGGCTGTTATTGTGGAAGAAAATACATGGCTCCGGTAGATCAGATAGTGTGGAATGAAACTTTGTATAAAAGTGCACTTAATCAGGCTTCAGAAATGCACCAGTACAATTTTTTTGCCCATTACTCCAAGGATGGCCAAGACATCGGTCAAAGACTTGAAAAAGTAGGTTACAACTGGATGGTAGCCGGCGAAAATCTGGGTGAGGGACAGCGATCATTTGAAGAAGTATTGCGGGACTGGCTCAATAGTTATTCGCATTGCACCATGCTCATGCACCCCAAAGTCAATGAAATGGCTATTGCAAAAGTAGATAAATATTGGGTCCAACATTTTGGCAAACAGATGCCCGTCAAAAAGTGATACACATCACCATTAATCAAACTCTATCAATAACTGGTTTTTGTCCACAGATTGACCTTTGGACACATGTATGGTTTTGATGAGACCATCACCGGGTGACTTCAGTATGTTTTCCATTTTCATGGCTTCAAGACTCAGTAATTTATCGCCCTCAGCCACAGTTTGTCCTACACTTACATAAAAATTGACAACTAGTCCTGGCATGGGTGATTTTATTTCTTTTATAGAATGTTTGCTTGCTTGCAGAAACCCTAATTCGTGGATGAGTTTGTCCAGCGGTTCATTGATTTTTATTCTGAAATCAAAACCGGAAACATTTATCCAGGCTCTTTTGGTTTCTGGATCAAAATCTTTGATGACAGCCTCATATGCTTTTTGATCATACAAAAGTTTTATCTTATTTCCGACTCTGGTGATGATTCTGATATCCTTAGTATGGAGGTATTCATCTGTGTAGGAATCCAGACCTTCTACTTCATATGTTGTTTTAGTTGCATCCATGTTCATGATCACATTTATTTTTGTTTTTGGTCAGCAAGTTCAACCATAAAAAACGTTTCAAAAATAGTAAAAAAAAGATAAACCAGCAGGAATGGAATAATAAATTTTCCATTGACCGGTTGATATTTGGCCTTGTATAATAAGAGTAGACCGACAGAACATGCCATTTTGATAAGCATATTCATCAATGTAATGGAAATAAACAGTTGTAAATTGGGACTTCTGACAGATTTGTGCAGAAAAAAATACAGGAATATACTCAACACTGTAAACATAGCTACGCTGTAGATACTTACATAGACATTATTTTTCTGAGCTTCAAAGGTATGCATGTAGTATAAAATCGGAATCAGAACAACCAAAACCAAAAAAAGACGAAAAATGAAATGGAAGAAATGTTTCATTGGTCTTTTTTGAGGTCATCATTTAATTTGTACAAGAACAAGGCAAAAAAAAGCATAACCAGCAACATAGTAAAAATAGGCTTTTCCATCTGCATTTTTGAATCTATCCATCGACCCGTAAATAGGCCTATACCTACCACAGCAGCCAGTTGAAATGCTAAGCCAGAATATTTAAGATAAGCGTTGTTTCTATTTTTTTGAGGTGGCTGACTGGATTTCATATTTGAGATATCAGAATCATGGAGCTACCTTTGGGGTTTGTTCTTTGTGTACCAGAGATTTGAGCTTCTGGCCACCCATACTGCAGCTTACATTAAATAGGGCACCGGTTTGGACCAAAAGTTTGTCTGTCACGATATCACCACTGACCACGCCAGTTTCTTTTACGGTCAAAAGCTCTTTCACATTAATATTGCCACTGAATGTTCCCTCTATGATAGCATTGATACAATTGATATCACCTTCTATTTTTCCTTGCGGACCGATAATCACCCGACCTTTGCAGTCCAGTTTTCCTACCAGCACACCATCTATTCTGATATCATTAGGAGCGATGATATTTCCGTGTATGCTCGTACCTTCTACTATACTGTTGCTCACATTGGTAGAGACAGGTGCATTTCCGGAAGTAGTTTGTTTATCATTTTTGTTGCCAAACATAACTTTACTGTTTTATAGAAGAGATAATATCTCAACGTTAGTTAAAAAATAATGAGGGTGATATGCCGTTATGTTGATTACAAAGGATGCGTAATGATCTATACGACTACGCAGATTAAAATATATGTAAGGAGTATATCAGAATCGGGGACAATATACACCTCGACTTTCAGGACCACAGATATTATAGACCAAAGAAAATTCAAAAGCGCCGTTGGCAGGTGATGCTTGTCGTAATCCCGATACATTTATATCATAACTAAATCCTATTCCAAAGTTTTCGTAATTGAACCTCGTTGAGAGTATCACAGCATCCGAATGAAGGCCTGATGGCACTTTATTTCCGATTCTGTACCAAGCGCCGACCTCCCATGATTGATTGGTACTCTTTGATGGCCCGAGTGCAAATCTGAAATTTGTTCCTGCGTTAAGAGATCTGTGCGGGCCCTGTGCCATAAAAACTGCAAAAGGAAGCATGGATATTTTGCGCTGCATCTCAAACTGAAGTCCTGCATGCACTGTGTATCTACTGTACAGATTTACAGTCTCACCGAGGAATGATACATTTGGTCTGTTCAGATGATGAAGTGCGGCGCCAAGATACCAGTTGGTATTATTATCAATAATACTAAACCATAGTAAGCCAGCGGATAGATCGGCATAAAGAAAGTCTGTATCCTGAAAATTGGGCTCAAAGAAAGGCAATGACGGATCAAATCCTGTGGAAGTAATCTGTGAAGGCCATCTTAAGTCTGCCTTACTGATGCTTCTAGATGACAATGCTGCATCTGCTCCTATCACCAGATAACTGGCTTTTTTTCTATACCCGGCCATTTTTTTACTGTAAGACAGCGATAGTCTGCCTTGCGTGGTACCAAATCTGGATTCACCGGCGACATCTCCCCACAATGATCCTCCGATACCAAAATAATCTTCTCTCCCTACCGGAATTTTCTGATCATAAGACACGGAATAGGTATTGTAAGCATTGGCTGCGAGTACTGCAGCCCATTGATTCCGATAGTTGGCTACCATCCTTGTTTTACAGTTCATCACTCCTGTCAATGCCGGGTTAAGGTTGAGCGGAGACATATAAAACTGCGTAAAATGTATATCCTGCGCTGATACAATCATCGTCGAAAATACAAAAAGGACAACACTGATTTTTGAAACTAAATTGTTCATATGTAAATAAAATCTTTATAATAAGCTAATAAATAGCCATATTTTTATTGTAAATGGAAGGATAAAAATATGTATTTTTTTTATAACTACATTAATTGTACCAAAAAAAAAAAAAATATATGATTTTTTAATTTTGATGACTAGCGTTTTTCCAGTTGGCTCCAAATGTTTCAACAATTATATTATCATACTTGTCAGCAGTGCTCAACAGATTCTTAAAAAGCTTATACATGGTTTGAGTATTGATATATTGGTCATAAATGAGCAATGACAATATTATGTCTTGTTCTCTGATGGACAATGTCATCCCCTCAAGGGCATAGTTTTCTCTCAGAAGATAATAATACAGTTCTGAAATTTTATTTTCAGGTAGCGTGCATAAATACACATCACCGACCAGAAGTCCGGTTTTTTCGTAGTATGAAATGTTCACAATGGCACTCCCATTGGTGAGGGACCAGGTATTGGGACCTTTTCGGGTTAGGGCTACCGGGTATCCCAATTGGTCGATGATCTCTTCCACAGTATTGCACACTCCATAGGGTTCATAATCAACTATCTGAGATATCATCAGGAGATGTGTTCCGCATATCGGACAGTATTTTGAGTCTGATCCCACCTTCTCAAAACTGATATGCTTGCAGGACGGACATCTTACTCCGCTTACACCGCCACCTTTCTTAAACTCTTCTATACATTTAATGAGATAATACACGGGTAATGAAAATCCTATACTATTGCCTTTTTGGATAATAAAAGTATTGATACCTATGACATGGCCACTCATATCTACCAATGGACCGCCACTATTGCCCGGATTAAGCGCAGCGTCATGCTGGATATAGTCCACATCTTCTTCCTTATGCAATAAACTGGATATGATGCCTTGAGTCACTGTATATTTTAAATCAAAAGGATGACCTATTGCCATCACTCTATCTCCTTCATCTAGGGATGCAGCATCTCCAGTGCTGATGTCAGGCATCTGATGACCTACAGGTGATTTGATAAAAGCCAGATCGTACTTGGTATCCATATACAATACTTCCACCAGCTGTTTTTCAAAATTTTTGCCTGCAATGACACAATTTTTATTTCCTCTGATTACATGTTCATTGGTGACAATAAGATCTGCGGATTTTAAATAAAATCCTGTTCCGGTACTGTATGGCGTGGCTATCTGGATGATGACATTTTCGTACAGCGGTATGATTAATTTTGTATTCATGATTAGTCTTCAGGGTATTCGATATGTCTGATCATCATCAGAAAACTTTTAGAAAATAAACAGATGTCATCATATTGCAGCATTTTATGATTAATTTTTATACCCGGATATCTGTCGCTATGTTTTAAGACTACAGATGCAATGGCTGATTGTATTTTATTTTTGTGAAAAACATCACCAGTGGTAAAAACATCACCAAATCCCAACCGATGAAAAAAATTGTTTTCTGTAATGCTGTAAAACAACTTCAATAAGTCTTTGGATGGCTCAGGAAGCGAATATGAATACAGGGAATAGCCGACCACATATCCGCAGATACCATTGGCGTAAGCAAAATACTTATTTTCATAATACCAGTCAAAATCATTCATTTGAGCATCTATGATCTCCGCCAATCTTCGGTGACCCTCCGGCATGGACATACCGAAAGTAGAATTGACCTCATACAGCTCTTTTTCAAACTCATCAAAACTTGTTTTTTCAAGATGTCTGACCATTCTGATCATTTCTTTGTTCTTATCGTGAACACTGGTCATATTATCTGTAAAATAAAGTTCATTGCACGCCCTGACTACTTCCATAAGGGTTCCTTCAGGTTTGATCAGAAAATCTATTTTGTACAAGAAGTCCAGCAGCAAATAAGAAATACCACCGGGGTACAGATATGTATTTAGTTTGCCGTGATCAATTTCGTGCAATACTTTTTGCACATTTGATGTAAAAAATTCAAACTTTACTTTTTTCTCTTCAGTAGAAATCTGTCTCGTATGATTAAAATTGATGGGTATCAATTCGTCAAAATTATGAATCAGGACATCATCCTTTCCATCTGCTTGTGTGGCCAGCTCTTTGAGCGCCTGGTATATTTTGTGGGGCGATCCGTCTTCTACATAAGTATCAAATTTAAGGCAAATACAGTTTTCTTCGTCGATCGAATATCTGGTATATTTTAAATCAAAATTTTCTTCCAGCAGCAAGCGCATCAGCCCTAAGTTTGGTTTTGGTGACTTTACAATCCTGGCTTCAGCCCTGAATCGGGCAAAATCAGCATCGCCATAGATGATTTTAGAGCCCTGATAGATGGTAAAGCTTATTTTGCCCTGACTTTGGGTGTATTGTACATTTTTCTGGCCGTCTATGCAAAGAAAATCAAAAAACATAGCATAGCTGGACATATATTTTTCATTTTCAAAATAATCTATGGATTTGTTCCAGCATTGATATTTCTCATCTTCCTTATATGAATCTGTAAACCTTCCGAATTGTATTTCCGGATCGACTGATTTTGCAGAAATATTGAATATTTTAGAAAAAAAACTCATTTTTACATCTTGTTAATAAATACCTGACCGAATGCATTTCAGAACTGAACTGAATATCCCGCCCGCTGCCCAAAAAATAAATCATAATGATACCGTACTACTTATTGGATCTTGCTTTTCGCAAAATATCGGTGAGCGATTGCAAAAATATAAATTTAAATGTATTTCCAATCCTTTTGGTACGGTATTCAATCCTATATCTATCTCAAAACTTATTCGATATGCAGGTGATAAGCAGGTTTTTAGTAAAGAAACATTGCAAAATTCTCAAGGTGTATGGGTGCATCCGGATTTCCATAGTGTGTTGAGTGATGTGGATAAAGACACCGCATTGGCTAAAATCAATCAAGCTATAGAAGATGTCAGTAAGCTGCTTTCGGAGGTAAAATTTTTATTTATCACGCTGGGTACAGTGACTGCTTACAGACAGATATCGGACGGGTCGATCGTTGCAAATTGTCATAAGATCCATCCAGCGGCATTTACAAAGGAGACGATACAGCCAGAAGATGGCTATTTCACTTTATCAACTGCACTGAATCATTTGAAAAAAATACATCCTCAAATCAATATTATAACTACAGTCAGCCCGGTACGGCACATCAAAGATGGGTTCATCGGGAATGCCAGAAGTAAAGCCTGTCTGCTCAGAATAGTGGAAATGCTGGAAGGTGACGATACAGGCATCACTTATTTTCCGGCTTACGAGTGGGTGATGGATGACCTGCGTGACTACAGATTTTATGGCGCAGATCTTATTCATCCCAATGAGTTGGCCATAGATTATATATGGGAAAAATTTGGGGCTCATTATTTTAGTTCAGATACGACGCATCTGGTAGAAAAAATAGACAGGATCATACAGTCATGTAGTCACAGACCTTTTAATGTACGGTCTGATCAGCATCAGCAATTTATTTGTGAAGTAAGGTCACAGATACATCAGATACAAACATCTCACCATCCACTGAATTTTGATAGGGAGATGGCAGCTTTAGATGTGGGCGAATGAAGGATTTAAAATATTATTTCTGTCTGAAATTATTGGTTAATAATGAATATTTAAACATACCTATACTATTATTCGGAGCCAAGAAGGTATGATAAAAATTATTCAATCAAAATTAGAATTAGCATAATTCTTTTATATTTGCACATATTGTAATAAAAACACTAAGCATGGCTGGTTATTTGTCAAAAAATATTGAGCATTTTCAAAATGATATTGCTATAAAATTTCAGTTGTACAACAGTCTTTTTCTTTCTCTTCCTTTTGTAAAGATAGAAAAAACAGGCATTCTACTATCTGTATTACTCAATCAATGTGAAGAAGGATACCACGAAAACAAAACTCCCATCCAGATCATTGACTCTTTTTTTGTAGGTCACACCAAAATATCGGATGAAATGGAAAAGTTGGATTTACTTTTCAGGTTTGTCCAATATATAGAGCGTCAGATTGTACTTTTTGATGCGCTTGAGGACGCTGCTTATGATAAAATAAATGATCTCCAAGGTCCAGGTACCATAAAGCAATTGGAGACAAGGCTGTTTAACTATGAGTACACACCCGAAGAACGACAAAAACTCGATAATTTTTGTGTGAGATTGGTACTCACTGCCCATCCTACTCAGTTTTATCCGGGTTCTGTGTTGGGTATTATAAACGACCTGACTTTTTCACTGCGACAAAATGATACTGAAAGTATAAATCTCTTGCTTCAGCAGCTGGGTAAAACACCTTTTCTAAATAAACAAAAACCAACACCATATGATGAAGCAGTAAGTCTTATCTGGTTTCTCGAAAATGTATTTTATCATACCATTTCGGATATCATGGTAGAGTATAAAGATAGTCTACCGTTTTTGGATCCATCCCTACATCCGATCATCAGGATGGGATTCTGGCCAGGGGGCGATAGAGATGGAAATCCATTTGTACATGCAGATACAACTTTTAGGGTATCAACATCACTGCACATCGCTCTGCTCAAATGCTATTATAGAGATGTCCGCAAGCTTAAACGAAGGCTCACTTTCAAAGGGGTAGACGCTATCATATCGTCTCTGGAATCTGACTTGTACGAACAGGCATTTTTGAGGTCTTCAAATAAAATAGTCAAACCGGCAGACTTGCTCAGACCATTGCAAGAGATAAAAAGTATTCTGACTTCTGAACATAACGGATTGTTTATTGATCAGGTAGATGGGCTTATCAATAAAGTATATTGTTTTGGTTTGCATTTTGCATTTATCGATATTCGGCAGGAAAATGAAGTGCATACTAGATTGGTAAATCAAATCTTGGCATTGAATCATCAGTCAGTAGACGACTATAATGAAATGTCAGAAAATGATAAAATAGTGTATTTGAATACAGGTTCTTGGTCGGCGCGGTCCACGGATTTTGAAAATGAGTTATTTGCAGATACCATACTTACGCTGCAAACCATTGCTAAAATTCAAGAACAATATGGAGAAGATGCCTGCCACAGATATATCATAAGTCAGTGCAGCAGTAGTCTGAATGTGATAGAGGTACTCACACTGTTCAGAGTAGCAGGGTGGGATGCTGATGATATAAGTATGGATATTGTGCCACTATTTGAGACCATCGATGATCTTATACATGCACCGGAAGTAATGAAAAAACTATATGAGCTTCCTATTTATAAAGCGCATCTTCTTCGCCGTAAAAACAAACAAACCATCATGCTGGGTTTTTCTGACGGTACCAAAGACGGTGGCTATCTGATGGCCAACTGGATGATATACAAGGCAAAACAAGAACTTAGCAAACTTTCCAATGATTTTGGGATCGATGTGTTCTTTTTTGATGGGCGTGGAGGGCCTCCAGCCCGTGGTGGCGGCAAGACCCATAAATTTTATGCATCGATGGACAAAGATATTTCCAGCAAAGAAATACAACTTACCATCCAAGGGCAAACCATCAGTTCAAATTTTGGTATAAAAGAGTCTGCCCGTTTTAATATCGAACAACTTCTCAGTGCAGGTGTGACCAATAATATTTTTGCGGATACCGGTTCTAATTTTACATATGAAGAAGAACAGTTAATTTTTGCCATGGCAAAAATTAGTCTTCAGTCATATCTGGAGTTGAAAAATCATCCTGGTTTTGTAGATTATATGTCAGACGTAAGCCCACTCAAATATTTTGGAATGACCAATATTGGTAGCCGCCCGGCAAAAAGAGGTAAATCTGAAAAATTAACCATAAAGGACCTCAGAGCCATACCATTTGTGGCTTCGTGGAATATGATTAAACAAAACGTCCCCGGGTTTTATGGACTTGGTACAGCCATCGAGAGTCTTGTCAATTCCGGTCGATTTGAAGAACTAAAATCCATTTACAGGAAATCACTATTTTTTAGAACACTTATGGACAACAGTGAAATGTCTCTTTTTAAGACTTTCCTGCCATTGACAAAACAAATATCAGAACATCCGGAATATGGCATCATTTGGAAAAAAATAAAAGATGAATTTGAACTCACCAAAAAAAATCTTTTGCTTCTTGGTGATCATGATATGCTGATGGAAGCTTATCCCGTGGAAAGACTTTCGGTAAATTTAAGAGAAAGAATTATTCTTCCGGTAAACACCATACAGCAATACGCCCTCTCAAAACTAAGAGAATTGGATATAAATAATACCAATGAGCTTAGAGTAACCTATGAAAAAATGGTGGTTCGTTGTGCCTTTGGGATTATAAATGCCGGACGTAATTCAGCATAAATATCTTACATTACGGTCATTAATATTTTACATGGTGGCCAATCTGGCTTTTGCATCTTCATTGGTTGGATTTATTGCTAGTGCCTGCTCGAAATCATTTTTAGCTGATTCCCTGTTTCCCACGCCAAGATTTGCCAGTCCTCGATGATAAAAAACGGCATCTGAGGCATTACCGGAACTGATGACTTTCGTAAGTGTAAGGATGGCTTCCTGATATTTGCCTGAGTTGAGTTGACTCAGACCAAGTACCGGTAAGATATTGGCTTCTTTATAAGGCATTAGTTTCAGCGCTTCAGAGAAAGCGGCTACGGACTCACTCGGATTTGTTTGCAATTGTGCCACACCCAGATTGTATCTCACCTGGCCGTTGTTGGGTTCAAGTTCCAGGGCTTTATTGAACATTGAGATAGCTTTAGCAATATATTCATTCTTATTGGCCGGTTGCTGTTCACTCATGGTTCCGTAACTATTGCCCAGTCCTTCATAAACATCAGCACGATTACAGCCATCTGCTATCGCAGCTTCAAAATCAGTCATAGCGCCAGATATATTGCCTGTTTTACCTCTATGATTGCCACGGTTAGCAAGTATTAAATCTTCTGAGGGATAATATTGCAACGCCTGTGTCCATAACGATTCACTATTCTGCCACATATCCACCTGCGATTTGGTTTTTATGGCAAGAAAGAAGGTAAATATAGATAGCACACTAAACCACCCATATTTCAGCAGCATAGATTTTTTATTCAACCAAAGATCAGCAACATAGGTCAGGATAAATGCTAGTCCAATATAAGGTACATAACTGTATCTGTCAGCCATGAGCGCCAGCCCCACAGATAAAAATTGCAATACTAAGGCTATTGTAATAAAATAAAATCCGATACCAAATGCAAAAATTTTGGTTTTATAGGATGACCAGAGCGCTAACCCAAGGATGGCAACAGCAGAAAAAGGATACAAAATCGCCGAAAGACCTTCCAGTTTATTGCTCACAGGATAAGGATAGAATGCGCAGATTTTTGAAGGGTTAAAAAACATCACAATATATTGGATAAAGCCATAACTGGCAAATTGAAATCGTTGCAGCAATGTAAAGGTTTCGGCATCAGCTATGGCTTTTGACTTTTCTCCATATAAACTCAGCAGACCGCCAAAATCTCCACCAGCCTGTACGCTTATGGCCATGAGGCCGAAAAACAACGAAACAGCCAAAAATGGTATTTTCTCAGAAAGCACTTTTAGCTCTGTCAATCTACGCCCTTTCCAGTAATCCAATAGCAGCAAGACCAGAGGCAAAACCACCGCCATGGCTTTGGATAAAACACTGAGCATAAAAAAGATAAATGCAAAAGCTATCCATTTTTTCTTATCAGTCACGACATATTGCCAATAAGAAATACAAGATAAAAGAAAAAAGAAGGTGTAAAGTACATCTTTGCGTTCTGACACCCATACTACTGACTCTACATGCATAGGATGCAATGCAAATATTGCCGCCGTGAATAATGCAATAATCCATTTTTTTTCATTGATCATCCATAAGAGCAGAAAAACAAGTAATGTATTAAAGATATGTATCCAGACATTCAGTTTGATCATCGGAGCGGGAGATAGTTTTTTAGTATCCTTAGGTACCTGTAAGGCAAGGGAAATCATGGTCACTGGATGATAATTGAGCGATATGGGTGTTTTCCATAAAGCCGCATATTCCTTATTTAAGACCAGTGGTTGTTCTTCGACATAAACCTGATCATCCCAGTTGACAAATGAATTATCAAAAGCTCCATAATAGGTGATGAAAGTAAGAAGGCATAAGATAATCATGGATATGACTGGCTTGATTACACCGTCTGAAGGTTGATTATATTCATTTTTAGCTGTATTGGTTTCATTTTTTGGCAATGATTTCTTTGGCTTCATATCTTAGATAGCATTATTTATAATCACAAATGTACAGAACGATTTAATACAAGACAATATACTTGTATCATGAATTGAAAACAATTAGTATGTTTAGTAAAAAGGTAATTAAGGTCGGCTGAAATAATCAGATATACTTAAGATACGAAACTTCAATCTACAGATAAGAATCCGGTTAAAAATTGTGATATGAAATCAGAATTTTGGGATGAACTGTGACCTACTGGATCACAACATCTACTAACTTATAGTCAAAAGAAATTATATTGCGAAAAATTTGGCTTTTAATTCATTGAAAATGTGTCAATTAAAATTCCAGATTTTTGCGATCAAATTTACTTAAAATATAAATAAACTTCTGAAGTAGGTAGACTTCATGCTGGACGAATATATCCAACCTTTAGATTTGCATTTTCAATAATTGTAAATCTAAACGCATCTATTGGCTTCTGATCGGATGGCTTGTAAACATCGGGTCGTTAAGCTGGGAAAAGGATAGATGAATATGGTTGCAAAAAAAATATACTGTCGGGATGAACGAAGTAATAGCGGTGGGATATCTTGGAGCCATCCTACCGCATGGTTTTTTTTGGGGTCATCCTAACGTTTTTCATTTGACGAAGCATTAATTGATATTATGATATCACTGCAAAAATTAAACATCACTTGAAGAGAAGAATAAATTCTGCCACAAAAAAATCGCCTTATTCGAATTTTATTTTTGTAGCATTTGTGAAATAGTGGTCTCACGATTCGAAAATGAGTGGTAATTTTTGACAAATTTCTTACCATTAAGAGTTACTAAAATGAAGTTTAATGGCCTATTAAGGTTGTTTTCATGATTTGCATTAGTTTTTTCAAAAGCACAGTATTTAGTAACGGCAATAAATAATAGATTTGTTAATGATAATGCTATACTTAGATAAGATGATGTTGAAGTATCTATCACTAATCCTACTAAATAACACTTTTAAATGGCGGATCAAATTTCAATTATTCATAAATGGAGCATTGATAGCATGTAGTGTTGGTTTTGCTGAATTTTCCTATATTGTATAGATTAAACCAATAGGTCCAGAACCTGAAAAATTAATTGCCTAAGGAGATAATACAGGAAATCAATGTTTCGAAAATAACACCGTTTTTAATTCCTCGCCACCTGTCACTTGGATGTCTCTACCTTTTGCTAAAATCAATAAATGTATTACAACTTTAAACTATTCCACCTAATCCCAAATCAATAACTCCCACTTAATAATAGAGCAAAGCAATGATGCTAAATCGTTTTTACAGATAGGATCGGTTTTAGGTGATGGCACATCATCTCAAAAGAAGCACTACACTTACATCCAAGAGAAACCATCAAAGGGCATAAATTTACTACCATATCAAACAAGTGGACTATGACAAAAAGTACAGCTACAGTGATATAGCGAGTGTGAGATACGATGGAGATGAAGAAACCAGCAATCTATCCATCCCCTGCCACGTCACATGTGACCATCGCTACCACAGAAACTCCAACGCTACAAATCATGGAACTGTGTGGCATAGTGATCAGCAAGCAGGATATATCTTAGTGCTAATAAACAGCATATTAAATTTCTGTTTTACATTTGTCATTTTAAGGGCAGAAATGTCAAAGAACAAAGGTGTAGCAATTGTTAGCAACAGACAATAAATGGTAGAAGTTTTACGCGATCATATGACAAACAGACTTGGAAATGACCTTGACGATGTAGACAAGGTACTTTCTACATTTAAACACATCAAGGTGAAACGTAATGAAAGGCTTCTACAGGAAGGCGATATTTGCAAATATGTGTATTTTATTGCTAAAGGGTGTTTGCAGATTTACATTTATGACAAAGACTTTAACGAAAGTAAGTGAGTAGATAGCAGTTTGCAAACGTATTTGATCACAAAATGGACATACAAAAACAAATTATAAAGTATATCGAAGAACAAACGGAAGTGAAACGTGCGGATATAGAAACACGGAACGAATGTATCCTAAAAGCGTTGCCAAAATGTAAATTATGGTTCTTCGACGATACAGATGAAAATGGTAAAATTGTTTCTAACTCGCAGTAAGGTTATGGACTGCAAACGATGACATATGCAGACGGAAAAACCAAAGACTTTTATCAAATTGGCATTAGTACAAACACCACCGGAATTTCTGTGTATATCATGGGAATCAGTGACAAGACCTATTTGTCACAAACATATAGTGGGGATTAGGAAAGGCAAAGGTAACAGGTATTGCATCATGGGCACCCCTTCCTAGTCGGTAACCATATGATCGCTTATGAAACTTAGGTTCCAGCTCTCTCTCTAGTATATTTTTCAGCACTCCTTGTGCTACTCGGTCTCCTATGGTCGGTATCTCCTAAAGTACGCGCTCCACCTTGCTTCTTGGGTATCATTACCTGCTCTACCGAAGGCGGCATGTAGCTTCCTTAGCTTAATCGATTCCAAATCTTGTACACGTTGCCCTTTAGGTCTTTCTCAAATGCTTCGATCGGCCCCCTTTCAACTCTGTTTCCACCTTTGTTCTCTTTAACACTAATAAAGCTTAATAACACCTCCTCAATACTAAAGTCAAATGACTTGGTCCTTTCTCCATTCATCTTCCCTCTTTTTAAGGTTGTTCATAAATATTAGCACCGAATAACTGCTCCCCTTCGCTACCCCTACTTTTCAGTAAGTATCTTTACAACTACGAGAACATCCGCCACTATTTGCTGCTTCCGTTCCGCTATTTTCAACTTTGGTTAGATGAAATTCAACCTCTATAGCTTATTACAATATCGGTAATGCTCCTTGCATTTCTCATCGTAGCTCTTTGACACTTCAGCTCAATAGTTTCTCACGTTTAGTATTCATGCCTGTGTAAAGTTCTTGCCACCTGTATACCGGAAGATCTATAATCAGTAATCAGCATACCATTATAGTTATCCTGCTAGAGGGTCTAGTTCGACCGTTATATCTCCACATCAATTGTTTTGATACGTCATCAGTGGTACACTTTCATTCAACTCCTTTACACTCACCTGATACTTTATAATGCCTTTTCTACTGTCGTTCAATACCTCAGATTTTGACTAAAGCACCAAGTAGTGGTTTGAATACCGCCGCAAAAAGACTTATACCGTAGACCTGCTACCATCACGATTACAATTACTGATATATTCTAAGCTATCTTTATAACTTTATCTTATCGTCGTGGCACAAAAACCCAAATTAGTCGTTTGACCTTCGTAATGAAAGCCAAAAGGCCAATTAAATCAAGGCTTTTGGTGACGAGTCATGGTATATGCTATGCTGACAATCCAAATGTAATGAAAAGGCTTGATTTTGCAGGCATTTTAGATTGTAATATCTGCCTCACAACGCTAGGCAGGCAGGGATTACCTAATGACTTTTTTGGGTTAAAATACCTACTTTGAACACAAGTTTGCAATTTGGGCGTTATACTGTTTCCATTAGGAATTTACCACTTAGGAATCAAAACCCAAATAATAAAGCTTAGGTTTACAAATATTGGTTATGTAGTTTTGTCAAATCATATACATTGTATTTTAGTGAAAAAAAAGAAAATCTTACGGATAATGTACGGGACTAGATGTAGAATCATTGGGTGATTTTTGCATCATTGCATTCACAAGAAGTTTTAAAGTTAATTATAACCCATATTTGCAATAAAAAAGAGACACCCCGATTTCACCAGAATGTCTCTTTTGTCATTTATTGCGTTTTACAATAAATTATTTTGGCATTACCACGCCATCAATGACATGGATTACACCATTTGTTCCTTTCAGGTCTGTTGCTGTAACAAATACTGAATTACCTTTTTCGTCAGTAAGTTTAACTTTGCCCATATCCAATGACGCTGTTAACTTACCTCCATTGACAGTTGTAAGGACTGCCTTGTCTTTTCCTGCTTTTATAGCAGCCATTACTGCAGCTGCATCGATGTTGCCACTTACTACGTGATAAGTAAGAATAGCAGCCAATTTAGCTTTGTTTTCTGGCTTCAATAAAGTTTCAACCGTACCGGCAGGTAACTTTGCAAAAGCTGCATTGGTAGGTGCAAAAACTGTGAATGGTCCTGCACTTTTTAGCGTAGCTACCAGATCTGCTGCTCCAACAGCTGCCACTAGCGTAGTATGATCTTTAGAACCTGCTGCGATATCCACGATATCTTTAGCCTGACCAACAGCAAATGTCGACGCAACACTTGCAAGCAATACAAAAATTAATGATTTCATTTGTTTAATTTAAATGTTAATAAAGTTCAACAAACGTGAGAGCCAATCTAATGTTTTGATTTTATGAATACTTTAACGTTTCCCCTTTATTTTTAGGTCAAAATAGAAAATTGGAAAACTTATACATATATAATCTATTGACTAAGAGTTAATTATAAACTTTATTTTATAAAACCAAGCGATGGGTTGGATACTTCCCACAGAAGTACGTAACCACAATTTGTATATAGCATGGCTGAAAAATTATTAAATAATGAGATTTGTTTATTACTCAATTGGTAACATTTATTATTCTACGGTTATCTGACCAAATTAATTTCTCTAAATCTTTTGGGTGTACAACCCTTCTTTTTCAAAAATACACGATTGAAATAAGCTTGGTTTTCAAATCCCGCTTCGGTGGCGATCTGGTTGATAGTTTTCTTCTTGCGTCCCAAAACCAATAGTCCAGTTGCTGATTTTGATTATGATGCAGGTTTTGATGATAATACACTGGGTGAAGTAACATTTAAAAACTTGTCAAAAGATTTTAACCGATCATTTTGGGATTTTGGAGACAATTCAACTTCTGATCAGGAAAACCCAACTCACGAGTATGATATAAATAGAAATGTGACCGTGACATTAATAGTGTACAATGACAATGATGGAATATATACCTGTAT
>JBBRVQ010000070.1:0-21055 GCA_038246735.1 Chitinophagales bacterium | reverse complement strand
TTGCCTGAAGTAAATGCGTCTTGTGTAATCATTTTTGTAGGAGATTGTGATTACAGGTTGGCTCAAGGGCCAATTTACGCATTTACTTTTTATGTATATGTTTTATTGTAATATATTTTCAAAATCTTATCGGACTATTGTATCTAGGAGTTCTTTAATTTTAGAGATCACATCTGGGACGACATCTTGGACCTCATCAGATAAGTAAATCCCCTGATGCTGTAAAGAAGCAATACTTATTACTATCAGGTCAATTTCAGGCATTCTGCCCAATAATTGCAGCGCACTTACCAAATCCTTGAGCCCTATGTCATGTGTACTCATGGCAGGCGGAAAATCACTCGCAAAACGAGGTTTTATGAGTCTGATCGTGCCTGGCGGTCTGCCATCCAGGGTCGCATCTACCATAATAATATGATCATGCAACTCAAAGTACTCCAATAAATGAAATCCCCCTGTGCCGCCGTCCAACACCGTAACATGATACGGAAAGCTAACTTTCTGTAACATTTCAGCGACATGTACCCCAATTCCCTCATCTCCCATCAGAAGGTTTCCGATACCGAGTATTAATATGGATGGTTTCATTCCGGACAATTATTTCTTTTCTGGATTAGGGGTATGTGGCTTATCTTTTTCAAAAAACTCTTCTTCGATAAATTTCCATCCGCCACCCATACTGCTGATTTCACCTCTGCCTTCTACATAATCATGGTAAAATACCAGATAAACATGAATGACAGAAAAAAGGATAAAAAACCACATGGCCCAATGATGAATCTGACGTGTCACAATATCGCCACCAAACATTGCAGGTATCCATGCAAACAAATCAGGAAACCACCAATCTGACATGGCTGCATACAAGCCAAATCCAGTGAGACATTGTACCAAAAACATCAAAAACACTATAAAATAGGATAATCCTGCCAAAGCGTTATGACCTATACTCAGATGTTCTCTTTTCCCTTTTGGTCCTTTCCTGAGTAGGATATCAGTTCTAATCACTATCCACATTTCCTGAAAAAATCGTTTTGAAGTAGGGATAAACTGTTTCCAGTCAGCAAATTTATTGCCTACAAAACCCCAGTATATCCGGAATAGGAAATTGAAAAAAAATATATACGCTGCTGCAAAGTGAATAAACCTTACCCAACCCATAGTAAATACATTGGTTGCTTCGGTCTGACTCATCAAGGCAAGTGGATTAGCTATATAAAAGCCAGTTGCAATCAATAACAATAAAACCAAAACATTGAGCCAATGATACATTCTTACGGGTAGTTCCCAAACATAAATCCGTCTCAATCGAGGTATATGAAGATATTTAGTTGCCATTCTATTAAATTTTAAGTGGTTAATCACCTACTACACTGAAGCGTCCGATAGTATCCCCTTTTTCGTCATACAGATGCACAGCACACGCCATACAAGGGTCAAAACTGTGTATGGTTCTTAATATTTCAAGAGGTTGTGTTTCATTGGCCACAGGAGTATCAATAAGTGCTGACTCATACGCCGATAACTGACCTTTACCATCACGCGGAGAAGCATTCCATGTGGTGGGAACTACCAACTGGTAATTTGCAATTTTCTGGTCTTCAATATTGATCCAGTGTGCAAGGGCACCTCTAGGCGCTTCTGAATATCCCACGCCTACCGCTTGTTTTGGCCAGGTTTCCCTTTCAAATTTGCTCATTTCTGCCATTCTTGTATCGCCATTCCTTATATTGCTGATGAGCTGGTCGTAAAATTCAAGTCCCCATTGAGATGCAAGTATGCTTTCCAATCCACGGGCTGCCGTTCTGCCCAAGGTTGAAAACAAAGCAGTCACCGGTACATTCAGATCTTTGAGTGCTTTATCCACTACCGCTTTATATTCTTCTACCCCTTTGGCATATCCTACAAGTACTCTTGCTAATGGACCTACTTCCATGGCATTTCCTTTCCATCTCGGGGTCTTGAGATAACTATATTTACTATCTACATCAAGATTTTCAAAAGGAGGCTTAGGACCGGTATAATTCATTTTGGTCTCTCCCTTCCATGGATGCAATCCGACTCCATCACCACCAGCATATTCGTACCATGAATGTGTTACAAATTCCTGAACTTCTTTATCATGCCGGAGATCTACATCATACACTTTACTTATATCTCGATTCAGGATAGCACCGGATGGGAACTTCATTTTTGATCCATCTCTGAATCCATTGGTTGGTAAGTCACCATAAACCAGATAATTGCCTAGTCCTCCTCCTATTGCTCCCCAATCTTTGTAAAAAGAGGCAATAGCCATAAGATCTGGAATATATACCTGCTCAATGAAATTTTTACCTTCTACAAGCAATCTGCCAACCATAGCCAATCTTTCCGCATTAATACCGCTTACATCATCAATGCCGATGGCACATGCCATACCGCCGACCAGAAAATTGGGATGTGGATTTTTACCACCAAATATGGCATGAACTTTGACGATTTCCTTCTGCCACTCAAGGGCTTCAAGGTAATGCGCCAGTCCAATCAGATTGACTTCAGCAGGTAATTTGTAAGCCGGATGACCCCAATAGCCATTGGCAAAAATTCCAAGTTGGCCACTATTTACGAATTTCCCAATCCTTGCCTGAATGTCACTGAAGTAGCCGGGAGAACTTTTAGGCCAGTTTGAAAGGCTTTGCGCCAATTCAGAAGTTTTTTTAGGATCTGCTTTGAGGGCATTGACTACATCCACCCAGTCCATGGCATGCAAATGATAAAAATGTACAACGTGATCATGCATATATTGACTGCAGTGCATAATGTTCCTAACCATTTCCGCATTCGGGGGGATCACGATATCCAGCGCATCTTCAACAGCCCTGACCGAAGTCAATGAATGAACAGAAGTACAAACTCCACACACCCTACCTACGAATGCCCAAGCATCTCTGGGATCTCTGCCCTTAAGTATCTCCTCTATCAGTCGTACCATCGTACCGCTGCTATATGCATCTTTTATTTTTCCATTTTCAATATCTACTTCCAATCTCAGGTGACCTTCTATTCTTGTAATCGGGTCAACCACTATTCTTTTGCTCATACTTTTTATTATTTAAAGTTTGATTAATTAAGAAACTACATCTTTTTCGCCCTCTTTTCCTTCCAGCTCAAGCTCATGAATTTTTTTGTATTTACTGACATTTGTTGCAATAGCATGTCCAGCTATAGCTACCGCAGTGACCCCTAAAGCCACTTTACCCCAATTGTCTGCATCGGCTTCAATACCAAAACCTGCAAATGCTGATGCCCTTTCATACAGACGACCATTGTCCCAGAAATTCTCTTCGCTGCAACCAATACATGGGTGTCCTGACTGAATCGGAAAACTTGTCCCTTCATTCCATTTCATCACACCGCAAGCATTATAAGTAGATGGACCTTTACATCCAACTTTATATAAACAATATCCTTTTTTAGCATTTTCATCATCAAATGTTTCTACAAAAAGTCCGGCGTCGTAATAAGCTCTTCTGTAACAAGTATCGTGCACTCTTTTACTATAAAAGGCTTTAGGTCTTCCAAGTCTATCCAACTCTGGTATTCTGCCAAATGTGAGATAGTGAACGATAACACCAGCCATAACTTCTCCGATTGGAGGACATCCAGGTACTTTGATGACAGGCTTTCCTTTTACCAATTTATGTATTGGTGTGGCAGATGTAGGATTGGGTTTTGCCGATTGAACACATCCATTGCTGGCGCAACTTCCCCAAGCTATTATAGCTGCAGCATTTTCAGCTACTTCTTCCAACACTTGAAGGGATGTTTTACCTCCAATCATACAATACACGCCATCAGCTCCCACCGGAACACTTCCTTCCACACATAAAATATATTGTCCTTTGTATTTTTCCAATGTATTGTGCAAAGATTGTTCAGCTTGAATCCCCGAAGCAGCCATAAGCGTTTCTGAATAATCAAGAGAAATCATATCGAGTAGAATATCCGCTACTATGGGATGAGATGATCTGATAAAACTCTCACTACAACAGGTGCATTCCTGAAAATGCATCCAGATAACAGGAACCCTTGATTTGGTTTCCAGTGCTTTTACCACCTGCCCTATTGCAGAACTTTCAACTCCTATAAAAGCAGCCATCATACTGGCAAATTTCATAAAATCTCTTCTGGAGTATCCTTTCATCCGCATTTCCTCATAATAAGTAAGCGGCTTTTTGATGAGTGTTTCAGTGGCCATTTTGATATAATTGAAGGTGAAAAATAATAAATTCAGCTATAACGTGCATAAAATATTAGCATCCTCCTCTTCAATTATCATACCCATCTTACCTTTGGAAATAAAATCATTTCACGCACAATAATTGTGTGTAAGGTACATAAATGACCATATATACATTTATGACAACTATCAACATTCACTATGATTATGATCATCATGGCAATTTGACCAAATTATATACCTTTGCCTTATAGCTCAATAAATTTAAACACTATGAAACTTTTAAAATTTTTTGTATCAGTATTCCTTTTAATTGCTTTTCCGATAATAGCATTTGCTCATCCTGGTCATGGTGATCATGCCCATGATGGATTTTCTATCATCCATTATTTCACTGAGCCAGAACATGGGTTGGTGACCTTTGGTATTCTTGTATCTATAGCCATGGCAATAAATTATAAATATCAGACCAACAAAAAAAAGGTATAAGTCTTACAGATGCACGAGTTGTCTATAGTCATGAGTATTATTGAAATTGCGGATGGTGAAGCCGTCAAAGCGAATGCTTCAAAAATCGATGAAATAGAACTCGAATTGGGTTTGCTGAGTGGTATAGAAATGAGTGCTTTTGATTTTGCATGGCAGGAAGCTGTTAGGTCAACTGTTCTGGAAAATGCAGAAAGAATCATCGTCAGACCAAGTGGTAAAGCTGTTTGTCTGGAATGTAATACAACTTTTGATATGGACAATTTATACGCTCCATGTCCGGCATGCAAAAGTCATTTCATTGAAATAACCCAAGGCAAGGAACTCAGGGTAAAATCATTAACAGTAGCGTAAGACTGTACTTTTGTTTAAAAATTTTAAAGTAAAAAAATATGTGTGCAACTTGCGGATGCAGCAGTGATCAACATCATGAACACGGAGATCATCATCACCATCATAACGATCAAAGAACCATTATTGATGTAGAAAGGGATATCCTGCATCAGAATAATCTTCTCGCAGAAAGAAACAGAGGATACTTTGATGCTAAAAATATATTGTGCCTTAATCTGGTGTCTTCGCCCGGATCAGGAAAAACATCTCTGCTTGAAAAAACTCTAACAGACCTAAAAAGAGAACTCGATTTTGTAGTTATAGAAGGGGACCAACAAACTACCAATGACGCTGATCGGATCCATGCTACGGGTACAAAAGTAACCCAAATCAATACCGGCAAAGGTTGTCATTTGGATTCGCACATGATTTTTCATGCATTACAGGGCTTAAAACCAAAAGAAAACTCAGTACTTTTTATTGAAAACGTAGGAAACCTCGTTTGTCCAGCCATGTTTGACCTAGGTGAAAAAGAAAGGGTTGTCATTATGAGTGTCACAGAAGGCGATGACAAACCCCTAAAGTACCCTGATATGTTTCATACATCGACATTGTGCATCATCAATAAAACGGATCTGCTTCCATATGTACCTTTTGACATCAATAAAGCCAAAGAAAATGCAAAAAAGGTCAATCATAAACTGGAAATCATAGAAGTAAGTTGTACATCAGGAGAAGGACTGAACCAGTGGTACGAATGGTTGAAATCTAAAGTACCCGTACCTGAAATGGCCGGATAGTTTCAGAAAAAACAAAGAGGTCTGTATGGATACATTTCATATTCACATCAAGGGGATGGTTCAGGGTGTGGGCTTTAGGCCTTTTGTGCATCAGTTGGCTCAGCAAATGAAAGTCTGTGGATATGTCAGCAATACCAAAAATGGTATCCATATAGAAATCAATGCTGATGAAAATAAAGCTAATATTTTCTGTCAAAAAATCATACGAAATCCTCCTGAAAATGCTTTGATTACAGGTTATTCCATAGCCAAGACGACAGTCAAAAAAAAGTACGATAATTTTAGGATAAAACCGGATTCAGGCGATGGTATTCCTGATCTTTTCCTTACTCCGGACATTGCAATATGCGAAGATTGTAAGAATGATTTGTCATATGAGCAAGGAAGAAGATTCCGGTATCCTTTTACAACATGTCTCCATTGCGGACCAAGATATTCCATTTCCAAAAAGCTCCCTTACGATAGGATCAATACGACGATGTCCCACCTGAATATGTGCCCAGCTTGCACAAAAGAATATCAGAATATCAATGACAGAAGATACTATAGCCAGACAAATTCGTGCCCTGATTGTCCGGTTCAGATGCATCTTTACGATAAAAGTAACTCAGAAATAAAGATTGATCAGGATGTTATCATCACCACAATTTCCGAAGCTATCATAGCAGGACAGATTGTTTCTGTAAAAGGAACAGGAGGGTTTTTACTGATGTGTGATGCCACCAATCTGGATACCGTTATCAATCTCAGACAAAGAAAACACAGACCAACCAAACCGCTTGCCATCCTGTATCCTGATATACAAATGGCAAAAAAAGATGTTTTTATCAATAATCTTGAAAAAAGCATTTTGCAAAGTAAGTCTGCCCCTATTCTACTTTGCAGAAAAAAAGAAATAAGCAATACAGGACTCTGTAGCGATGAAATAGCTCCTGAGCTGGATAAAATCGGGGTAATGGTGCCCAATAACCCATTGCTATATTTAATTGCCAAAGAATGTAGTTTACCCCTGGTTGCAACAAGTGGAAATATAAGTGGGTCACCCATTTTGTATAAAGATGAAGATGCTTTGACACATCTATTCGATATAGCAGATCTCATACTGACTTATGACAGAGAGATAGTAATGCCGCAGGATGATAGTGTCATTCAAATAACAGAAACAAACCAGAAAATCATCCTCAGAAGAAGCAGGGGTCTGGCTCCGGGATATTTCCCTCATCCTTTTTCAAATATCAGTGAATCTTTGCTTGCATTCGGAGGAGAATTAAAAGGTGCATTTGCTATCCATCAAAACGGGAATATCTATATAAGCCAATACTTGGGTGATCAGCAATCATTTGAGTCCCAGAAAGCATACGCTCAGTGTATGTCCCAGCTCACCGCTATGCTAGATATTAAACCTGATGTCATCCTCGTAGACAGTCATCCCGGATATCATTTATCCTTAGCAGCAGCGACTTTTGGTCAGGCACGCGGTATCAAAAAACTATCAAATATTCAACACCATAAAGCCCATTTTGGCGCTGTCCTTGCAGAAAATACACTGCTGAACATCGGCGAACCCATTTTAGGTATCATTTGGGATGGTACCGGTTACGGAGATGATAAACAAATTTGGGGTAGTGAAGCTTTTATCTATGAAAATTATGAAATGCAGCGGGTCGCTCACCTCAAATATTTTCAGCACCTGATGAATGACAAGATGAGTCGTGAACCCAGACTTTCTGCATTGAGTCTTTTGGAAGGAATAGCACAGTATCAATATTTAATAGAGCCATATTTTAATGAAACCGAATGGAAATATTATCACAAAGTATTATCTAGCAGGTCAGAAATGATGACTTCTTCCATGGGCAGATTTTTAGATGGGATAGCTTGCATTTTGGGTATTGGAAATTTACAGACTTATGAAGGCGAAACCGCCATGAAAATGGAAGTATTGGCCAGACAATATAAACCTGAAAAAGAAGCGTATTATGATTTTGAAATAGTCGATGACGAAATCCAGTACATCCCATTTTTTGAAGCGTTTATTAATGATTTTGTAAGCTCTGGTGATGTTCCCAAAATTTGCAGAAAGGTATTATTTTCATTGGCCAGATTAGTTGAAGTCCTCGCTGACAATTTTAATATCGATCGGATTGCTTTTAGCGGCGGCGTATTTCAGAATGCTTTGCTGGTAGATATGATCAAAAAATTATTAGCCGGCAATAAGCATCTGTATTTTCACATCCAGCTAAGCCCCAATGATGAAAACATCGGTTTCGGACAGATTGCCTTTCATACGATCCAAGAGGAGAAAACCAAAAATCAGGCATCCTCCAGTTTTCTCAATAGCTGATGTTTCATCTTTTCAACCAACCACTTTCTAAAAAATATAGTGGCGCTATCCATATTTTGGTGACCGTAGGCAGACAAACCATTTCCCAGCTCCCAATCCTGGCCACTTATTTCCATTACGTAGGCATTGTTTTCAATTTGAAATAAGTCCGATGCCAAAAAGACAATATTTTCCGGGGTCTGTGCATGAGATGTAAATTCAGTTTTGATCACCTTTGGTACTGCTACTTTTCTAAATTCAAAACCATTATCCAACTTGTTTTCCGAAGCATCTACAAAAATGACAGTATCAAATTCGGTCATTTTGAGTGCATCTTCGACTACAAGCTGAAATTCTTTCTGCACAGTGATAGTTTGTCCAAAATTTGATTCAATATCGTCGGCAAACAACCAGCCGATACCATCGTCACCTCGGCTTATATTTCCAATACCAATTAATAATATTTCAGACATTGGTGACCACTTTGATGATTTCATTCTGTGCATTAAACAATTCAACGCGCAGTGGCATTTTCCCGATGGCTTGTGTTGCACAACTCAGACATGGGTCATAGGCTCGGATAGCCATTTCCACATGATTGAGCATACCGTCAGAGATAGTTCCTTTCTGACTGATCATTTTATTGGCAACCCATCGCACTGCACGGTTCATGGCTTCATTGTTGTGCGTGGTAGATACTATCAGATTGCACTTGACGATCATATCTCTATCATCAATCTCGTAGTGATGGGTCAGCGTACCACGCGGAGCTTCTATAATCCCAATGCCTGTATGTCGTTTTTCGCCAGTCCGGGTGAGGTCATCGGATGACAGATCATCATCACGCAATAAATCATCCATCATCTCTGCACAATGCAGCATTTCTATCAACCTAGCCCAATGAGAATACATGGTACTATTATTTACTAGCTTTCCATAAAATTCAAAAAATGCTATTCGCTCTGTTTCAGCCAGCGGTGTATTGATTTTATCACATACGTTGATTCTGGCCAGCGGTCCTACCCTGTTCCAGCCGTGCTCTCTACCCACATTTTTGAGATATGGAAACTTCATGTAAGACCATTTCTCCACAGCTTCAGAAAAATACTGTAAATAGTCATTGGTACTGACATTATTGAGCGTCACATTGCCCTCTCCATCTATCGCTCTGAGTACACCATGATACAACTCCATCGCATTTCCATCTGAGACCATACCAAGATGCCCCGATGGATAAAAGGCAAATTCGTCCAATTCCCTGCGATGTTTCAAATGATAATCCTTCATAAAATCAAGTACTTCTCTGACCCATTCTATCATCGTATCTAATGACTCAATCGATTTACCATCCAGAAAATACTTGCGTTCTTCCTGACTCAAATTTTTATATACACCACCCGGGACTGCAGATATACCATGAATTTTTTTTCCGGCAATGGCTTTGATGATTTCCTGTCCAAATTTTCTCATCAATATGCCCCGAGTAGCCAGTTCCCTGTTTTCTATGGCAACAGCTACTACATTTCTTTTTTCTTTGGGCGCATCAGCTCCAAACAATAAATCGGGAGATGCAAGGTAGAAAAAATGCAATGCATGCGACTGAAAAATCTGTGCATAATGCAGTAATCTTCTCAATTTATCGGCTCCGGCTGTTAAATCTCCCGGTTCTAGGCCTACTAGCTGGTCAATAGCTTTTGCAGCGGCCAGGTGATGACTCACAGGACATATCCCACACAATCTCTGCACCAATACCGGCGCTTCCCAATATGGATGTCCTTGTATAAATCTCTCAAAACCCCGAAACTCCACAATATGAAAAAAAGAATCTTTCACTTTACCATAATCATCCAGATGTATGGTTACTCTCCCATGACCTTCTACCCTGGTGACGGGGTCTATGACTATCTTCTGACTCATCTTTAATCGTATTTAAATTCTGAATATAAAATGGAATACTCTTCGCCCCAAAGCAAATGTTTGACTGATTTCCAGATATGATTGGCACTGGGCGGACACCCAGGAATAAAATAATCTATTTTTACAATTTCATGGCAGGCGTAAATTTTGTCCAATATTTTGGGCAGATCTTCGTGATAAGGAACCACATTGGCGCCTTCCTCCGAAGTCACACAATTGAGGTATGCTTCTTCCAGACATTCACTCAATGGTATAGTGTTACGCATGGCTGGTAATCCGCCCCAAACTGCACACTCACCTACGGAGACCAAA
Source organism: Chitinophagales bacterium (assembly GCA_038246735.1). Taxonomy (GTDB): domain Bacteria; phylum Bacteroidota; class Bacteroidia; order Chitinophagales; family Saprospiraceae; genus OLB9. The sequence continues at coordinate 10,662 of JBBRVQ010000070.1, read as the reverse complement.
ATATCACACATTTTTCTGAATTCCCTGAGGGTTTCAATATTTTCATCATTGCAGCAACCACCTTCTATCAATCCTATATGACAACGTCCTGTAAACTTTTTTATATCTGTCAGTGGTGATTTATTAAATGTAATAAGTTCCATCAGATCCAATAGTTCCAGATCAATATCCAGCATACTCATGTGACACCCAAAACACCCTGCAAGTGAAGCAGTGGCCAGAATTTTTTTCTCCATGCCTGCCGGTTTATGGGATTTTGGGAAACGACGGGTAAAGTTTTTCTGTTCTGAATGTTTGTCAAATTCTCGTTCGCCAAATGGATGTGCCATGCTTACCCCTCTTACTATAATAGCTCCAGTGGGACATAACTCCATGGCAGCAATGGCCTGAGCTTCAGAGAGTTTTGGTTCTTCTTTATAATCAATACCGACAAAGGTCTCATTACCTCTACCTTGATACGTAAAAACCTTTTTACCATCATCGGTCAGCACATCCTCTACACAGCGTTTGCACTTGATACATCTGTTATGCTCCATGATGATCCTTTTCGGTCTGTAATCTATCATCCTGTCTTTGAACAAATGCTCAAATCTAGTCACAGAGATACCAAGCTCATATGCCATATGCTGTAAATCACAATTACCTGATTTTTCGCAAGATGGACAAAAATGGTTGCCCTCAGAAAACATCATTTCTACCAGTGATTTGCGCATATCCAAAAGCTCCGGAGTATTAATTTCCACTGTCATCCCATCATATACTTTCATCGTGCAGGCAGGTTGGTATTTGCCATCCAATTTGCAAGTGCAGGTACGACAGGTACCCAGTGGTGGTTCGATATGTTCAAAATAACAAAGTGATGGAATAAAAATACCATTATCTTTTGCTGCAGTCACCAGATTTTGACCCTGAGGAACAGATAATAATTTCCCGTCTATTTTAATATTTACCATTGCTTCCATCTTTTTTATGATTTATATTGTTCATAATCGGCCACAGCTTCTTCGATGTTAAAACCCACAATCAGGCTATCTTCTTTTTTGTCAATCAGCTTATCAAAATATCCGCCAAACTTCTGCATCGCCATTACTAAACTATTGCAAGATGTTTTGCCCAAACCGCATCTGCTGGTTGTTTTTATTATATGTCCCCAGCTGATCATATCATCAATATCACTTTGTCTGGCCAATTTATTTTTAAGTTTTTCGAGTTTACGCTCTATGATAAAGTTTCCGGCCCGACAAGGTGTACAAATGCCGCAGGACTCCTTTTTAAAGAAAGAAGCAAAGTTGAGCAGAACATCAATGATCTCACGATCCTTATTGAAAATCATAAATGATCCCCCACATCGCAAATCAGGCAGACCCAACAAATCCAACATTGATATTCTTCTGAATTTTTCGTTGATGGATATACATTCTCCCGATGGACCACTTACCTGAATATAATGCGGATCGACAGCCACACATAGTTCAAGTAACTCTGCGACTGTGATGCCCCATGGTATTTCATACACACCCGGACTTTGGCAGTCTCCTGAAACGCTGATCAATTTAGTACCAGGCGATCCGGGTAGCCCCGTTTTATTGTATTCATTTACACCAAGTTCTACGATACGGGCAGCAGCGCAAATAGTTTCCACGTTATTGATGATAGTTGGACATTGGAGGTAGCCTTTTTCTACGGGGTAAAACCACTTCGTTCTTGGCTCTCCACGGTGGCCTTCCATGGATTCCAGCATGGCCGTTTCTTCCCCACATACGTAAGCCCCGGCACCCATCTGTATTCTTACCTGAAAATTGAAGCCCTCTATTCCAGCAATATCAGCGCCGAGTAAGCCAAGTTTATTGAATTCATCAATTGTTTTCTGAAGTTGATCGTATAACCACCAATATTCTCCACGCAGATAGATAATGCCATACTGAGCATTTACGGTAAACCCTGAAATGATCATACCTTCGATCAGCAGACCAGGCAATTCCTGCAGTAAAACCCTGTCCTTAAAAGTTCCGGGTTCTCCTTCATCTGCATTACATACTATAAATTTATTTTCAGCTTTGTAGGAACGGCAGGCTTCCCATTTTTTCCAGGTCGGATAGAAAGCTCCTCCACGTCCAGCAAGATTAGTCTCTCTGAGAAGCCTTATGATATCATCAGAATGATATTTAACCAACTCCCTGACTGCTTTTCCTGGAGTGTAAGTATTAAAAAAAACATTTTTTTTACTGTAGACAGTTGTACAAACATTGGAAACAGGCGGATGGTACATTTGATCTATATCTACTCCGTTGCGAAGTTGCTGTACTATTTCTTTTACCTTTATCACATTGAGTTGTGTAAATGGTATAAAATTAATGAGTACTGCTGGAGCTTGGTCACTTAATCCTATACATGGTGTACTGAAAAGTCCAAATGTTCCAGTCCTGTCTACACTTCCCAAGGTTGCTCCGGTTTCGCGCTCAAAAGCTTCAACTATCCGGTGATATCCTTTATATCTGGCTATAATACTGTCGTCAATATAAATCGTATATTTTCCCGAAGGCTTTCGATGAAAAAAATGATAAAACGACACCACACCTTCCACTTCTACCGCTGAAATATTCAAATCAGCAGCTAAATGGGTGATATCGTTATCTGAGATATATCTATTGCAGTTCTGCAGATCCCACAATCTATTTAGCAAAGAACTCCGCATTGGTTCTATCGGAAATAATTCTTTCATGGAATAATGATATTGATGGATTGATAATCACAAAATTAAGATGAAAACAAATATAAATTCCTGATCTTCATCAATAAGGAAAATGAGAAATATCATCTTCCAAAATGCAAATTAATAGTTGATTATGAAACGTTTATATCAAAAATAGCCTTATCTTAGCCCCAAATTGATTATCTGATATTTTGCTTTACCAGATAAGTCAATTTCTATATTGTTCTTTAACCTATATAATTTAAATACAATATGTGTCTTGCTATACCTGGAAAAATCATGGAAATAACTTCGCAACTGGATGAAACCTTCAGGACTGCCAAAGTATCTTTTGGCGGTATTCTGAAAGAAATCAATCTCTATATGACCCCGGATGCCCACGTAGGAGATTTTGTGTTGGTACATGTAGGCGTGGCTATCAGTAAAGTGGATGAAGAAGAAGCTGCCAAAATATTTAGTTACCTGAAGGAAATGGGAGAAGTAGAAGAACTTAATTCCTGATGAAAACAAACACTCCACAAATCCGACAAATCCGCAAATCCAAAATTTCACCATTCAGCAACTTAACAAATCAACAAATCCGCAAAATTATCACATGAAGTACCTGAGTGAATACCGTGACCCCGCGTTAGTGGAAGATTTTCTGAATGAAATTCACAAAATAACCACACAACCATGGACCCTAATGGAGATTTGTGGTGGCCAGACCCATAGTCTTGTAAAAAATGGCATTCCTGCCTTATTACCGGACAAAATCACCTTAGTACATGGACCTGGATGTCCGGTGTGTGTTACGAGTATCAGTATCATAGACGAAGCTATATTTCTTGCGCAGCAACCTGACACTATCCTTTGCTCCTTTGGAGATATGCTCCGGGTGCCAGGAAGTCAAAAAAGCTTACTTGAGGTAAAGGCTCAGGGTGCTGATGTCAGAATCCTCTATTCTCCGCTGGAAGCTGTAAAACTGGCTAAAGAAAATCCAAACAAACAGGTGGTATTTTTTGCAGTGGGTTTTGAAACTACAGCTCCGGCTAATGCTTTAAGTGTTGTTTTGGCAGCTCAGTCTGCGCTTGAAAACTATAGCATTCTCGCTTCTCATGTATTGGTACCACCTGCTATGGAAGCTATTCTCAGTGATGAAAGCAATACAATAGATGCCTTTCTGGCAGCCGGCCATGTATGTACCATTATGGGATTGGATGAGTATTATCCTATTGCACAACAATATAAATGCCCTGTCGTAGTGACAGGCTTCGAACCTGTGGACCTGCTGCAGGGTATATTAATGGCAATAAACCAGCTGGAAAAAGGAGAATTTAAAGTGGAAAATCAATATGCCAGAAGTGTAATGCCGGAAGGAAATCTTATCGCTCAGAAAACCATACATCAAGTATTTGAAGTCAATGACAGGGTTTGGAGAGGCATCGGCAATATCCCCCAAAGCGGGTATGATGTCAAAAATGAATTTAAAAAGTATAACGCCAGGTATAAATTCAACATTGATATCATAGCTGCGGAAGAAAATAAAGAATGTATCAGCGGAGATATAATGAAAGGACTAAAAAAGCCAAAACAATGTCCAAATTTCGGAACCAAATGTACACCGGAACATCCGCTTGGTGCCCCAATGGTAAGTAGTGAAGGGGCTTGTGCTGCGTATTATCATTATGCTGAAAATTGATCATAAACACTTGTAAAAAAGCACAAAATGAATGAAAAAATAAAAGTAGAATTACAGTGTCCTATGCCTAAATTTGATTTTGATGTCATCACTATGGGACATGGCAGCGGAGGTTTACTTACACACAGACTCCTTAAAAGCGGTGTTTTTGATATTTTAAAAAATGAATGGCTAGACCAGCAACATGACGGAGCTATTTTGAATATCCAAGGAAAAATTGCTTTCAGTACGGACAGTTATGTCGTTTCTCCGATATTTTTTCCCGGCGGCAATATAGGTGATCTGGCTATCAATGGCACGGTCAATGATCTGGCTATGTGCGGCGCTAATGCAGAATTTCTTTCACTCAGTTTTATCATAGAAGAAGGGCTACTTATGGAAGAATTATGGCAAATACTTTACACAATAAAAAAAGCAGCAGATAAGGCAGGCATAGTAGTCGTCACAGGAGATACCAAAGTGGTAGAGAAAGGCAAAGGGGATAAAATATTTATCAATACCTCCGGTATCGGGCACTTGCATCCGAAAGCTAATATTCATCATAACAGAATTGAAGAAGGGGATGTGATCATTGTCAGTGGCAATATTGCCAGTCACGGCATAGCGATTATGAGTGTAAGGGAAGGGCTGGAATTCGAAACGACAATAGTAACTGATAGTATCCCGCTAAATCACATGATAACTTCATTGCTGGAAAATTTTGGAGAAAATATAAAATTTTTGAGAGATGCTACCCGGGGTGGAATCGCTTCTGTAATGAATGAAGTGGCAGAAATCACTTCACTTGGGATTTATCTCGACCAAAAACAAATTCCCATAGAAGAGCAGGTAGACGGAGCTTGCGAGATGCTGGGACTCGACCCGCTGTATGTGGCCAACGAAGGCGTTTTTATTTGTATTATTAACGCTGAATCGGCAAGTGAAGCATTAAATCTACTAAAAGGTGAAAAAGAAGGTAAAAATGCCTCCATCATAGGTCACGTCACCAGCGAAAATAAAGGCAAAGTTATTATGAAAAGCAAAGTTGGCGGTACACGAATGGTAAATTTTTTGCCTGGTGAGCAGCTACCCAGGATTTGCTGATGGATTCTTTATTAAATTATTTAACTGGTACAATAATACGGTATTTTACTACTCACCGTCGGGGTGATTTCTAAACTCATCTTTTGAATGTGGCTTTTTAAGACGTTTTGTACTATTTGCAGATTTCATAGATTCTGCAATCTGATTACTGGCAGTAAAACTTGCCACCATATTATTAAGCATATCGCTTCCTGCCTGAGGCGAATTGGGCAATAGTATCAGATTAGAATTGGCATCGGCACCAATGGCTTGCAAGGTGTCATAATGCTGCGTAACCACAATGAGTGCTGACGCTTCCTGAGAATTGATACCAACCTTGTTGAGTATGTCCACACTCTCCACAAGTCCTCTGGCAATCTCTCTACGTTGATCCGCAATTCCCTGACCCTGCAATTTTTTACTCTCTGCTTCTGCCTTTGCTTTTGCCACTATTCGTATTCTGCCTGCTTCTGCTTCATATTCAGCAGCTGTTTTTTCACGGTCAGCAGCATTGATTCTGTTCATGGCATTTTTTACCTGTATGTCCGGATCAATGTCAGTGATCAATGTATTTATGATATCGTATCCATACGTGGTCATCGCTTCATTTAGTTCCCTTTTTACAGCCACCGCAACATCATCTTTTCTTTCAAATACATCATCAAGCTTTAATTTGGGTACTTCAGCACGAACTACATCAAAGACATAAGAAGTAATCTGATCATGTGGATACTCCAATTTATAAAATGCATCATATACTTTTTCCTGAATAACCTTAAACTGAACGGAAACCTTTAGTTTCACAAAAACATTGTCCTTGGTTTTGGTCTCAATGATGACATCCAGCTGCTGTATTCGAAGATTTAGTTTGCCAGCTATTCTATCTATGAACGGTATTTTAATATGCAGACCTGACTGCCTAATACTGTTGTATCTGCCGAATCTTTCTACAATTGCGGCAGTTTGCTGTTTGACGGTAAAAAAAGTAGCAATCAAAAGCAACAAGCCAAAAGGAATCAGAACCATTAAAACCGGATTAAACGTTATCATTCAAGTATTTTATGCAGATTATACAATGTAATATCATAAACACTATATGTCAATATTAGTTGTAAGTGGACATCAAATGAACTCGAATATCACGTTTACGCAAGAAAGGGTGTTCGCTGGCTGCTTAGTAAAAAGCTAATATCAGCTCACCTTATCTAAAAATGTTTACTCTAAAACAAAACATTACCAATGTCCCATATCACGCTTAATGCCCTTTAATCCCGGGCAACTCAAACCATTCTTTCTTACCATCCATTGACTTTGTCATTTATGACAGATTCACTTTGTTTGGATTAATGTCAGCAAATTTATCTACGATGCTGCAATGTTTGTCGATCTTCTTATTTCGGTGTATTAGGATAATTGGGAATATGAAGGCCCAATACAATATCATGCTCCGCAATCCGAATATCATCTTTGAGCAAGAGACGAACGGTGCCACTTCCACATCGATTGGCTGGTGGATATCTTTTCAAATATGGAATTAATAATGGGTCATCATCAAAAACGATGTCATCACAGTAATATTCGTTGGGCAGTTCAGGCTCTTTGATCGCAAAATGAATGTGGGCCGGCAACGAATCTTTAGGATACGACGCAGGTCTGGAAGTGTAAATGCAATATCTTCCCATAGTATTTGTTTTTATCCAGCCTTTGAGATCGCCGTGATTTTTGGCTTTCCCTCTCTTCCTTGAAATGTAAAGTCCCTGTGAATTTGTATGCCAATAATACACGATCACATCTGGAGCAGGTGTCCTACCATCATTTTTAAATATAGTACCTGTGACCATCAGCTTTTGGGCATCATTTGTCTCCCAGCCCGCACTTGTATCTACATCATTTATTCGTTTGGGCATATCTACATACATGAGTTCGCAGCCATCACACCCACCACCTATCGTTTTTGTGGAGTAAACGTTGTTGACTGGTACTTGATCATCTTGAGCCTTGCATGATAACATCACGCATAATAGAACTGAAACCAATTTTACGCTTTTCATTTGCTTTTTTTTGCAAATATATCATACACATTGCCTTGATTACAAGTTCGAATTGTCCACCTGTGTAGATTTTATACTAAGCTGTGTAGTGTTAATAACCAATGCTTTGAATGAAGCTGCATAGTTTCTGCTCAATCTGATCGCTGCACCATTTTGCATCTCAACATCATAGTCACCATTCATTCTAGAAGTATAATTTTTGACAAACCCGATATTGATAATAGATGATTTATGTACCCTAATAAAAGTATTCTGATCAAGATTTTGAATGATATCTTTCAGCGCGTTTTGTTCGAGGTACTTTTTGTCAGCTGTGTAAATTTCTACATAAGGCTTGTTGGCTTTGATGTAAATGATTTCTCTGGATTTGATTAAGATCTTTTTATTTTGATCAACAACTAAAATATTTTCAGATGGCGTAGATACAAGCTCCTTTTGTGTTGTCACATTCATACCAGAAAAGTATTTAAAAAATAGAATCAACGCACTATATAATATAACTAATATCAAAAAGTATTTTAAAAGCCCATATTGCAAGTTGCTCAAAATATGATAGGTATGATCAAATATAACCAAAGAGCCTAACCAAACGAGTACAGCATAAACCAGAACGTGCCCAAAGGATAAAAGCACAATTAAAGGTATCGTCTGCTTGAATGGCAACTGATACATCTCAAACTTATAAATCATAATTACAATAGGAATTGCCAAAAGCCATACAATACTAAACAGCGCAGATTCGGATAAATAGTAGCCGTAGTCATTGTACCCAGACTCCAATCCATCCATGACCAATTGGTAACTAAATAGAGCAAAAGCTAATAATGAACTGGCCATTAATACATATTTTGGCGTGATGATGTGCATGGGTGTAAAGTTACAGAATATTAGGCTAATCTTCTTCAAACTTAGAAAGACAGTAGTATAGCCAAATTAATTTTTGTTAATAATAAACGTAATTAAAAATCATTTTACATAACGATACAAATAATTAAAAATATGGATGATCCATTTTCTAAGATAAAGATGAATACCAGCAGAAAACAATAAAAATACCGACCCAACCACTACAGGAAGTACACCACCAATAAAATACGTAAGACCCAATACAAAACCCAATAAATATTCAGATCTATAGGTAGGAAAAAGTAAAGCCAAGACAAAAAGTATGAGATGTACATTACTTGAGAAAGTTTTGAATTCATAATAGATGGATAGCCCAAGTGCAATTCCAAACAGCATTGCTCCTATCAAGGCAAACAAAGTAGCGTATGGAAAAGTAATAATGACTTGCTGTCTAAATATTCTTTTTCCGATCCGATAAAGTAAAAACCAAGTAAAAGAAGGAATAATCAATGCGCCCCAAATATTAGAAATCAAAGGCATATCTTCTCTAGCTAAGAAGTGATGACTCGGTATTTCGCCATCAAAATATTGCCATGTCAGCAAAGTCCAGATAGTGAAACTGACAATGACGGTAAACCAAATTCTGAACCGCAAAAATTGTTGAATAGACAGCTCATTTTTCATGTTCCGAAAATTCTGATTCTAGTAATGAATACAGGTATAAATTAATGTATTTATCATGCGCCCATTCACCCTGCCGTATTATACCTTCCTTATGAAAACCCAATTTTGTAGGGATAGATTGACTGCGAACATTTTCTGTGCCACATTTGATTTCAATTCTATTCAAATGTAGATCATGAAAACAAAAAGATATCAATGCTTTACAAGCAGATGTGATTATTCCTTTACCTTGCGCCTTTTCTTCTAACCAATATCCCACCTCTCCTATTTTGTTTTGTTGGTCGATTTTATACACGCCTACTCTACCCACCATTTCACCACTATCGGTAATAACAAAAGCATATTCCTGACCATCTTGATTTCTTTCAAGAGTACCTTTGACAAAATTTTCAGCAAACGAAACAGTATTCATCCTGTCCACAAAAGACAACCATTCTCTTAAATAAGTTCTATTTTGATCTACTAGTTCAAAGATGGGCAATGCATGGGATTCATTGATCAATTCAAGTGAAATAAGCGAATTTACTTTTATATTCATTGTGATAATAGTTTAAAAAAACATAATTGCCATTTTTATCCATCAGACCGGTCATTGGTTGTGAAAATAAAACCACAATATCCGATTTTCTACTGTCGTTTGCTGTATTTATCGACCAAAAGGCAAACAAAATATATTAAGTTTCTAAAATGGCTCCAAACATCAAAACTTACGCTCAAGGTGAAGTCCATGTTTTGGAAAAATAGTTTTCTCCCGTTAACCATTAACTTTTGTTGCATCTAAGATGATATTCATAGAATATACATTGGTAAATTTTGAAAGGCAGGGTTTGATGTGGATTTGTTGTTATGTTTTATTATGGAGAAGGCTCATATTATAGTTTTTACTGGATTAAAAATTTAAAGATATGAGATTGGTAATGTACCTTTGAAATGAAGTCAAAATTGAGTAATTATACATAAGCTTTTGTCCTAAAAAGATATTTAAATTGGAAGATGTAAATGTAAAGTGTCCCCGTCTTACAAGACAACAATCTAGCCAAATTAGTTAAAATAAAAGCTACACCGTAGTTCCACATAATTTGTTCGGATTGCGACATGGATAAATCCAATATAATTTTTATTTTCTTTTGCCAAAGCACAAAAATCATATGATGAACCTAAAAGTAAATTCCAATTGGTCAACTCTTCTTTATAAGCACTTTTAGGTCAAAATTCAAGCATAAGTTTTGTTAAAGCAGATACATTATGTTCTGATAGTAATTCAATAATCATTGGTTCAAAATTCGTTTATTATTCGGATTTCACTACTATTTTTTACCATTTTGTGGTCACATAAAATTCCAGTATTCTAATGAGAACAAATAGCATGATGGACAACATTATTTTTATGAAAAACTCTTTTTTTGATTCATCACTAGCATTAAAGGTGGTCAATATTTTGAAACTTTGTATAAGTTTGACTTTATTGAACCAAAGAATGATAATAATTGGATATTCTGGTGATACTGACCCCCTATTCCGGTGATATTGACCCCCCTGATAATATGGTGATCCTATCCGCTTAGGCCTGACAAAATTACCGATTTTTTCTTAAACTTTCACCTTTAAGTTCGATTTTATAAGAT
>JBBRVQ010000069.1:0-21994 GCA_038246735.1 Chitinophagales bacterium | reverse complement strand
TATATCTTTGCGTCGCTTTTGAAGGAAAGCAAACAATGGATTGGTAGTTCAGCTGGTTAGAATACATGCCTGTCACGCATGGGGTCGCGGGTTCGAGTCCCGTCCAGTCCGCAAAACATAACGCCAAATAGAAGTAAATTTTTGTTTGGCGTTTGTTTTTCAATGAGTTATGAAACTCAAAGGTGGTGGAATGAAGTGAAACAAAGTATAAAAAATTCAACCATATTGCATCCACCAGTTTTCTTGCAGCCAATGGCTGCAGATAAAAACGAGCCTACAAAGTCGTCCAAAATACTTAAGTTGAAATTTTTTGCATCAGATTTAACACAAAACACATTTGTTAATCGTTAAATTTATACCATTATGAAAAAAATGAAAACCAAGAATCTATCGTTCATCCTCAGAAAACAAAGAAGCACCCATAGAATGCATCCACATTAACCAACTGCTCGAAATCTCATTATAACAAAAATGTCAAAATTTCACATTAATGAATAAATTTGCAGTTTGAATTCAGGATTGATTTTATCAGCTTTGATTGATTCTATCAAATCTAAATCATAGACACAAATAAAAATTTTAATATATGAGATCATTCGTAAATTTTATTATTTTATTTCTTTGTTTCGTTCACCTATCTGCTCAGAATAATCTTTGCAATAAGTTAGGTGCGTGGTTATGGTATATTGAAAATACGGATTTTCCGAGCCACTCAGCCCTTGCTGCCAGACTTAGTTCATTAGATATCAGCAGAGTCTATGTCAAAGTAGCGGATGGAAAAGTGAATCCTGATGTATGGCCTGAGTTAGAAGACAAGATGGTTGTAGATGCATACAAACAAAAAGGCATAGAAGTATGGGCGTGGTCATACAATTATCCTGGCAATGATTCTCTTCAGGCAGAAGCTTTGTATTTGGCAGCAAAGACCGGTTATCAAGGATTTGTAGTGGATGTTGAGACTGAATTTGACAACAAATCACTTGAACTCAGAAGTATCTTTTCTGCATTTGATAAGGCAAAAAAAAGAGCCATAAACGAGAATCTTGTTTCCGACGATTTTAGCCTTTATGTGACCACTTGGGGCAATCCCATAGATCATAATTTTAAAATTTCAGAAATGGACCCTTTTGTAAATGGATATATGCCCCAAACATATGTGGAAAACTGGGGACCATCGTATATGGATAATATCCCAAAATGGATAGAAGAAGGCAACAAAGAATATAAACAATTGGGTGCAACAAAACCAATCCATCATATCATATCCACAGAAAAAGGAATACTTACTGCAGCGCAAATCAACAACTTTTTTGAGTATTCCGGAGGTGAAACTTCCATATGGAGAATTCCAGGCGGCAATGTTCCACAAAATATCTGGAACACCTGGCAAGATGTTAATTGGAAAAGAAATTTTTGCACTTCGTCCGTTAATGATGATTTGAAAGAGCAAATCTTCGTTTATCCTAACCCTGCTTTCGATGTAATTCATTTTGAAGGTGACTTTGAAAGTTTTTTTATCGCTACCTATTTGGGTGACGTCATCATGAGAGGATCAAGAATCAATCATGTGGATATATCATCATTAAAAGCAGGAATGTATATTGTAAAATTTGATACTGGGAAGGTGGTTAAGTTCATAAAATATGAATACTAATTTATGAATTTAAATACAGGATCGTTACTCCCAGAAACCTTGTCTTTTCATGATCTGAATTAAAATAAAACCGCTTTGAAAATGTTTAGTGTAGGTGGTTAGCCACTCTAAGCTTTTAAATTTGTTTTGAAAATATTGTGAGTTAGAAAAACGGCGTAACTTTACCTTTTGTGTTCCAATTTTCAAACTATCGTATATATAAATATGAATGCCAAATATTTAATATTTCTCCTGATATTATGTACTCCGTTGGTTAATTCAGCCCAAGAAAAATTTACACCCTATGACAACCTGCCGGGTATAAATAAATCATTCAAGCCTACGCTGCTTGATAATGCCCCATCATGGGCTACGATGATGTATCAGTACCCTGTCAACTTTCGTCAGCTCAAAACTGAGTATGAAAAATATCAGGCTTCAGGTAAAAAGAAAAATCCCTACACTAGATATTTTCGACATTGGAGTCGCATTATAGCTCCATTGGTTGGTGATGATGGTGTCATATCTATGCCATCAGAACAATATGTCAAAGAAATACTGACCTCTGAAAGAAGCAACAGAGATATTCTTCTATCTCGGAATGCAAAAGAATGGTCATTTTTGGGACCTAAGGTTACGCATTGGTTGAAAGAAGTTAATAGCATTGAAGTACCAGGCCCATGTCCGTGGCAAGTAAATATATATAGCTTCGACATTGCTATGGCAGATCCGAATGTTATGTATTGTGGAACAGAAACTGGAGCTATCAATAAATCAACAGATAAAGGTCTATCCTGGCAATTGATGACCCTCGATTATTATATAGGTGGTGGAGTCAACGCATTGGTTATACACCCTGTCAATCACAATATTGTCTATGCCGCTGCTGGAAGACAACTTCATAAAACCGTTGATGGTGGAATGACATGGGTAGCCTTACTTAAGGATATATTTTTTGATGCCAACACCCTTCAGATTAGTCCTGATGGCCGCAAACTTCTGGCTGGTTCCGAAGAAGGAATTTTTATAAGTGAAAACGAAGGAAATACATGGCAAAAAAAGTTAACCCTTAAAGCTTATGATGTAGAATTCAAACCCAACGATGCAAATGTCAATTATGCATTAGGTGCTGTAAATCAAAATTTCAGGATATTCATTTCGATAGATGGAGGAACTACTTTTAATGTTGTAGCCAATTTTCCTGCCAGTTATAAGGATGCTGCAGGTGGTGTATTGGCTGTTAGCCCTTCAAATCCCAATTTGCTGATGATGACCTTACTCACAGACAATGATACGCCTGTGATCATCAAAGGTCTGAACAGCAATGGCATATGGACTTGGACTGAAGTAGCACAAGGAAATACTACTAAACTTGGCATGGACAATGGTCAGGGATATTATGATTTGGATATGGAAATTTCACCTTTGGATGAAAAGAAATTTGTAGTCGCAACCACTACCATGTACAAAACGACCAACAGTGGCATATCATTTACTGCGGTAGGTGGCTATGATGGCCAATTTCCTATACATCCAGACATTCAGGATATAAAATTTGATGCTAATGGGGATATTTGGGTAGCTACGGATGGAGGTTTGTCGATGAGTACTGACTACTTTACCACCCAATCCCGATTTTTTATCCGAACAGATGGCATAGTTGGTTCAGATTTTTGGGGTTTTGATCAAGGTTGGAATGAAGACATCATCGTAGGTGGCAGATATCACAATGGGAATACGGCAATCTCGGATCTTTATCAGCCCAAAGCCCTTAGAATGGGCGGCGCCGAATCGCCTACGGGTTGGGTCATACAAGGTAAAAGCAGACATGTCGCCTTTGATGATTTAGGCGGTGGATGGGTTTTGCCAGAAAAAGCAGAAGATAGATATAAGGGCAGATTTTTGTTTTCCAAATTCCCCAATATGGAAGAATACGGAGGCAGACGGGGCAGCCTATTGCATCACCCATTTTATCATAGTCATCTTTATCTTGGTGAAGGCAATACAGTGTGGACAAGCCTAGATTCAGGAATGACTTGGGATATGCTGAATCAATTTCCGGCAAAAGTAATGACAATGGTAATAGGCGTAAATCATCCCGATGTCTTGTATGCTGATGTGGAAGGACAAGGACTGTATCGATCGCAGGATGGAGGTATTTCCTGGAGCAAAAAACCAGCTTTAACTACAGCACCTAATGGTAATTCTTATTGGAATGGAAAGCTTTCATTGGCCGTTTCGGCATATAACCCGGATATTATTTACGCCTGTTTACAAAACGGAACCTGGTCTGTTGATAAAGGCAAGATCTTTAAATCCAAAGATGGTGGCAATACCTGGCAAAATATCACTTACGGAATAGATGCTTATTTAAAAAGTTTGGTCATCCAGCCTGCCACTGGAAATACAGACATTTTATATCTCTTTACCAATGCCAGAAACAACTTGCAGGCGAATGTCTGGGTACTGAAAGATGGCAGCACACAATGGGAAAACTTTGACATGGGTTATCCCTCAGGTATGAGTGTCAATCACGCTTTGCCTTTCTACCACAAAAACAAGATCAGAGTGGCAGGAAATCTGGGCGTATGGGAAAGTGAGCTCTATGATACCGATTACGAACCGATCATCAGACCTTGGGCAGAACGACAGATGGTATCATGTTTTTCAGACACGATATCATTGGAAGACCATTCCATTATGGATCATCAAAACACAAGCTGGACTTGGGAAATCAGCCCTTCACCAAGGTATCTTTCAGATACAAATTCCAGAAATCCTAAGGTAGTTTTAGGAAAAGAAGGAAAATATAATGTAAAACTTTTGGTCAATCATAAAGGCAAATCCTTTGAAAAGACCATTGAAAATATGATCGAAGCCAAGCGATGTCCATCTGTTGAAACTTGTGATAATCCAGCAAGATTGACCAAAGATCAATGGAGAGTAGTCGGGTTCAATAGCGAAGAAGTAAACGATCCCGGTTGGGCTGCTATGGCTATAGATAATGATGTGAGCACAATATGGCACACCCGATGGTCCACAGGAAATGATCCTTATCCTCATTTTATAACGCTGGATTTAGGCAGGAATTACAAACTTTTTGAATTTATCTATTTGCCAAGACAAGATGGTGGCGAAAATGGAAGAGTCAAGAATTACGAACTTTATCTTTCGGAAAATCTCATTGATTTTGGTGCCCCAATTGCTGTTGGCAGCTTTGAAAATAGTGCTGCTCCCAAGGTGGTGAAGATTCAGGACGGAAAAGAAGCGAGGTATATCAGATTCAGGGCATTGTCAGAAGTCAATGGAAATCCTTGGGCTTCGGCTGCGGAGTTGGATTTTACAGGATGTTATGCTGAAATTTCGAGTGTAGATGACCAAAGTTTTTCATCTGTAAAAGTAAGTCCTGTGCCCACTCAAAATTTGTTGCATTTGTCTTTACCTTCCGGTCAATACCAATATTTCGTGTTTTATATGGCAAATGGCTTACATTCTCAAGGCGAAATGAACGTCAATAGCGATGGCATCACCCTGGATGTAGAGACATATCCAGCTGGCTTGTATCAGATGGTCGCAATCAAAGAAAATGGAACACAATACAGAATGAAATTTTTAAAATTTTGATGTATGTATATTGAATATAATGAGGAACAAATAAAAGAAATAGCAGAAAATCTGGACTGTGGACGTAGGGTTTTTGTTCACAAAGAAAATGGATCACTTTTAACAATTCCAGAAGAAAACGAATCTTATCTTTTAGATTCGGAAGAGAGAGCAGACGAAAAGCAGCTGCTTGATAATAATTATCTGGATTACTTTGAAATAGAATGGTCTACAAGCGACGCTTTTAGGATAATGGAAGATTTTACAGACCATCTCGACACCAATCAACAACTGCAGACACAACTCAGGCAAGCAATAAGCAGAAAAAGACCCTTCAGCAATTTTAAATATGCTATAGATAGTGCTGGCCCCTATAGAGATCAATGGTTTGACTTTAAAAATAAAAAACAAGATGAACATGTCGAAAATCAACTTAATACTTTCTTGAAAAGCTAAAATGACTCTCCGCTCATCCCAGTAAAACAAATCATCTTAAGTTTTGTAACTAAAACCATAAGTCTAAAAAAAATTAATGTACATGATTCAAAGTTATATTATGCTTATTTTTTTACGATATTATTGATGATAAAGATAATCAGTACTTTACTAAGTTCATAAAACCGAAGAAAAAAATGAACTTTTATGGAAATTCAACACCTTTTTACTTTGTAGGGTGTAAGAACCAAGATTAGTGGATATTTTGTTTAACAGACGTAATATCAAATATGCGATCGATGCTGACTCGTAAGGATAAAAAAGTCTGGGATCAATTCATTTTACTACCATTCAGGTGGGTCAGCTTCATGAGAATACTAAACCAATCTAACATTCTATCATTTTATCACCACACCACCAAATGATCACAGCAAACTCTTAAACCTCGGTCTCCTCGGTGTCACATTGCCCAATCGCTCAATCTTTGCCTTCTCATAATCGCTAAAATTGCCTTCAAAAAATACCACCTGAGAGTCATCTTCAAAAGCCAATATGTGTGTCGCCAATCTATCGATAAACCATCTATCGTGAGAAATGACCAGAACACAACCTGCAAAATTCTCTATCGCTTCTTCAAGCGCACGAAGGGTATTAATGTCGATATCGTTGGTAGGTTCGTCCAGAAGCAGCACATTACCGCCTTCTTTGAGCGTCATGGCCAGATGAACTCTATTTCGCTCGCCACCGGATAGCACACCTACCTTTTTCTGTTGGTCAGATCCGGATATATTGAACTTACTTAGATAAGCCCTTACATTTACCTGTGTCTTACCTACCATGATGAGTTCCATTCCTTTGCCTACTGCTTCCATGACGGTGAGGTCGGGTTTAAGATCGGCATGAGATTGATCCACATAGCTGAGATGTACTGAATCCCCAATTGTAATGCTGCCACTATCCGGCTTTTCGACGCCCATGATCATACGAAATAGGGTAGATTTACCTACCCCATTTGGCCCTATAATGCCTACAATGGCATTTTTGGGAATAGATAAAGTAAAATTATCAATCAATACCCTTTGGCCATATGCTTTGGATACGCCGTTGATATCGATGACTTTATCTCCGAGGCGGTCTCCCGGCGGTATGAACAGTTCAAGTTTGGCTTCCTTTTCCTTCGCTTCTTCATTTTGCAGTTTATCATAAGCATTCAGACGAGCTTTACCTTTTGCTTGTCGGCCTTTTGCACCCATGCGTACCCATTCGAGTTCGCGTTCAAGCGTCTTTCGGCGTTTTGATTCTGTTTTTTCTTCCATGGCAAGTCTGTTGGCTTTTTGTTCCAGCCAAGAGGAGTAATTGCCTTCCCAAGGTATGCCTTCCCCTCTGTCCAGCTCCAGTATCCATCCTGCTACATTGTCTAGGAAGTATCGATCGTGGGTCACTGCTATGACGGTACCCGGGAATACTTTGAGATATTGTTCCAGCCAAAGTACACTTTCTGCATCCAGGTGATTGGTAGGTTCGTCAAGCAACAGGATATCCGGTTGACTGAGCAAAAGTCGGCACAAAGCAACACGACGTTTTTCACCACCTGAACAAACGCTAATAAGGGTATCGCCTTCCGGGCACCGGAGGGATTCCATAGCTGTCTCAAGTTTGTGGTCCAGGTTCCAGGCATCATAGTGATCCATTTTTTCCATCAGTTCACCTTGGACTTCAATGGCTTTCATCATTTCATCATCATCCAGCGGTTCACAAAGTTTATTATTAACATCTTCATAAGCTTTGATGATATCTACGATGTGCTGTACCCCTTCGCCAACGATATCCTTGACAGTTTTGGTTTCGTCGAGGCTTGGTTCCTGCTCCAGATAACCGATCTTGTATTCTTTGTCAAAAGTGACTTTCCCTTGATAGTTGGTATCAAGTCCGGCAATAATTTTAAGCAAGGAAGACTTACCAGAACCATTGAGACCAAGTACACCTATTTTTGCTCCATAAAAGAAGGAGAGCCATATATTTTTTAAAACAGTTTTTTGCGGAGGAAAGGTTTTAGTGACACCTTCCATTGCAAATATGATTTTATTGTCTGCCATTTTTTGTGGTTTTTGATTTTACAGATGGCAAAGATAAACAAAGTATTTGTAATGGATAACGCAGGATAAACTACAGTGCGTTTAACAAATGGCACAAAAAAATGAACGCCATATACTACCCCCTTGCCTTCCCGCCTTCGGAAGCGAGCCTCATTCCCAATATAACACCCCAATTCAATTCTTCCAATAGTAGCGATGCTCGCCCCTTCATGGGTCGGGGGTAAGGAGGGCAAAGTTTCTACACACTTCAATCGTATCCTAAATGTAGTGCTCTGTCCAGGAAAAATGTTTAATAATAGTGGCTGCTATTTTTACAGATCAAAGTAAAAAACCCGTATTGCCTACCGACGGTCTGTAAGGCCCTGATATAGCAGTGGGTATTTCGAGTGTGTTTAACACAGATAATTATGAATATGAGCTACATTTCATAAAGTGCTTTATCTTGACAGAATAGTAATACCCTTACTTTTTTAATCTTATAAAATTGCAATTTGATATCTACACAATTAATGCAAATATATCCACCACAAATTATGTAGCATAAATCATTTAATGCGGGCTAAAACAATTTATGTACCTTTATAATGTCACTCCTATTCCTAAAGCAACGTAGGGAGAAATCAGAATCACTTTACTGGAAATAACACTCAGATTGAAGTCATCAGAAAAGATAGAAAAAGTCGATCCTACACTAAGCTTGTAATACAATCTTTCCGTAAATCTGTTTTTGGCTCCCACTTGAATACCCACAAACGCTTTGGGTATAAGTTTTTCAGTTTCGATACCTAGATTTTCATCTTTTAAATGCAAAATAGAATGTTCATAATATAAAAAAGTACCGAGAGACGTCCTTAAATATATTCCTTCATTCTTTCTTTTGTGCCCATTAAAATAAACATTAAAACCAATATCGACCTGGCTAAAATTCCTATTTCGGTAATTATAAATAAAAAGCGAATTATCTTCATTTTTTCCTAAATAATAGTTTACCCCTTGGATATCAATACTTTGTTTGTTGTTTAATTTGTATTCAGCCGCCAAGCCCAATGGAAATAAAAGAAAACCTTCCTTATCATAATAAAATGCACCCATGTACCCCAAAGACCACTTCTTTTCCTTTTTTACTGAATCCTGTTTCTCTTCAGCATGAGGCGAAGCAAATACATGGTTGTCATTAAAAAATATTATGAATAGCAAAAAGTATAAAGCTCGTTTCATTTTTCCAGTTGATTGATGGCCCAAATATCTTGTTCATGTCCTTTCATCACAAGGATAATCTTATTTTCATGTTGAAAAATATACCTTAGTTGCGGCTTGTGAGAAATTCCGTTGTGTATAAAATCGATTACATCAAATGACTTTACCAATCCAAGAGTCTGTGAATCGTATACAAAAAGTGTACTATTGTATTCCACAATCGGCCAATTGGTGTATAATGAAATGTAAAACTTTCGGTCTATTTCTGAATGTGCAGCAGACAATATTTTTGTATCCCATGTACCCACTTTTGGAAAAGGTAGTTTACCCGCAGTCGCCATGTCTTTTTTCGGATCATCGTTACAATTCAACAAAAGATTGCCCGATAACATCTTATCACCTGATTCTGTAAACCAAACGTTTTCCAACACTGCAAATTCAAAATTATACGTGTTGTAAGCATGAGAAAATTCAGTTTTATCCCCGTCTATATTGAATTTATCCAGCGTGTTATTGGTCCCGATTTTTCGTGCTGCATAAAGCCATTTTTGGTTTGGATTCAAATTGCCAACCATCCCGGAAGAAATTTCTCTTTGGGTATTAATATAGGATTTGCCACTGGCTAAATTGATCCACCTAAGTTGTCCCCATTGATCATGATCACTAAAGATGTACGCTATATCATTTTGCGAAAGCTGGACATCAAGGACTTTCGTACCTGTAGTATACGACTTTGTAATGGTCATATTGGTCAGATCAATTTCCGATATTTTTTGATCGTGACCTATAATCGCCTTTTTATTGTCTGGTCTTACAGCGAGACAAACGGGCACAAAATTTAAATCCACCGATACCATATTTCCATTAGCCGGGTTATATCTGTTTAATGCTTTTGGAGATTCAGAAATAAAGTATACGTATCCGTTTTCTTTGTCGAATGCGACATCTGCCACATCTCTGTCCAGAATAAATGCCTGTTCAAAATTTTCAACAAAAATCTTAGTGGTATATGGTGTGCCATCTATATTAAATAAGATACTGCTTTCAAATAAACCTGATGAGTTAATCAGAGATCTATTGACCGTAACGATGATGGAGGTACTTTCTCCCACTTTTAAAGTACCCGAAGTCTTATTAATTGAAAAAGCAGAACCAAGACCTGATGAAGACCAGGAGATGGTTTTGTTTGCATTATTGAGTATGGTGATGGTTGATGATAATAAAGTATTTTTTATTGTAATTTCATTGGTTACATTTGGTATTCCTTTTTCATCAGGAAGATATATAACCGTTATTTTTTTTGTACCCAAAGATGTTTGAATATTTATATCAGCCACTTTGGCAGTTTGAGGCAATGACTGTTGATCCACTGCAAACTGAAGAGTTGTACCCCCAATATTAATATTTCCCTGAAATTGTGATATTTGCAACCATGGCGGAACCGCTTTAACATTGAATGCAAGTCTGCCTACATTTACCTGGAGAAAAAGTGAACCCACATTTCCACTGGTAAATAAAATGGTATCTTTACTAAATGTCACTTCCTGATCAGCAAGTTGAAATCTGTTTTCTTTTTCACATGCCTGAAGAAAAATTAAGGCTAATAATCCAAATACAGACATTAGTTTCATAACTAAAGATTGATTCATCCATTGAAAAAGCAAAAATACCCGAATCTTTTTAAAGTAGGTGTATCAATAACGACAAAACCATTGGATATTAAATTAAAATTATTTTTTACACAAATTCTTCTGCAAAAAGGCAAAAGATTTTTTCAGCTTTCATTGCTGGATTCCAATCTTGATTTTATTAACACCTCTGATATTGTTACGAAAGAATGATTAAACCTTTTTTGGTGGTAAATCAAATGCAACAGCATGATGATCAAAATGTCCATTGTGCGAACCATCACAAAATGGTTTATTTTTGGATAAACCACACCGGCAAATGCCTACTGAAGTTCTGCCCATCAGCCCATACTCATTTCCTTGAGCATCAGCGATGATAAAGTCCCCTTCTATTTTGAGTGAGCCGTTTGAATTGACGGTTATTTTTGTTGGTGTAGACATTTATATTTTATTTATTGTTGAAAAAGAAAAATTACATGCGTTATCGGATACATTATAACTATACACAAGTTAAATTGTTGTCGTAAAAGAAAAACTAGACAAATATCGTTATTTTTGTTAACTTAGTTTTACAAGTTAAAAACATTTTAAAACAATTTGGAACCAAAAAATAATAATATTTCGTTTAAATCTACGCATTTTTTTTCTTTTTTTTCTTTTTGGCTGATTATTGGATGTCAAAAAGTAGAGCCTGATACTAAGACTGATCCGCCTGTATTGAATGACCCTCTACAATACGGGGACGCCATTTAGGAATCGTTATAAAATAAAGTGTACAAATTTGACATCATTATTTTATTTATTTTTCAAGACGCTAATGAGGAGAATAGCAGTAGCTTTTTGATGAATTTGCAACGAAGAAAAAGGATAAAAGAAAAATATATAGGTTATTTCTTTACAATTCCTTAAGGATGTCCCGGCAACTTATGACATTGTCATTGTGATTAAATAAATGTAAATTTGTAAATAAATAGGGCAAGGTCCATTTGGCCCTTGCCCATAATATATCACTATTATGTTGCTCAAGAAGATTTTTGTTAACACGATTACTCTCTTTCTTGGAGATCTAATGTATGCACAAACAAATACTTTTAGTAAATTATTTCCGTTAAAACCATTTCCGTCAGCCAACTTTAATGCCGTATTAGTGATTATTTCACATTAAAATTATAATAAAATGAAATACTTATTTACACTTCTGTTCGCGTTCAACTTTAATGTAGTCTACACTCAAAAATACCAACCGTTGGTAGAAGAAGGAAAGTATTGGATTTACAATCACTATAACACTATCGAATGCTTCCAAATGGGTCAAAGATCTACAGAAATTAGATATTTTTCTGGAGATACTATCATCCAAGGACAATCTTATAAAAAATTAGTATCTTCATTTGTACCCATCAATGTACTGCCTTATAATATTACTTCAAAACAATCACTTTGTTATATGAGAGAAGATACACTCCAAAGGAAAGTATTTTTGTTGAATATTGATGAAAATGTATTTCCATGTGCAGATGGTGCTGAAGCATGTATTTGGGATTTTAGTCTAAAAATTGGTGATACGTTACCCAATTGTTTAATTAGCATTTTTAATCCTGTGGATTTTGGCGAAGATAAAAAGTATGTAGTTGATTCAGTAAAGCTAATGATAAATAATTTTAATTTAAATCTAAATCATTTCTATTACTATGGAATACCTCTAGGCATTTGTGGGGATAAGGTTTTGAGTCCTGTGAAGTTTGTAGAAGGATTTGGAATGGAGGATGGCCCAATATATAAAAGATTCGGTTCTTATTTACATAATTACTGCGAAGGCACCCTAGGGCAATGCAACATCATCAGCAGTACAGAAGATGGTCAAGATATACGTTCAGAAAAAATAGAGATTTACCCAAATCCTGCATCAAGTTTTATCAAAGTAGAAACACCTATCGATATTTCAAGCCTTGAGATAATTGATCAAAACGGTAAAATTGTATTGATGAGTCACAATCAAGAAATCAATGTAAGTAACTTACAATCAGGGATTTATTTTGTGAGATGTAAAAGCAAAGGAAATGAATCATATAATGGAAAATTTGTGAAAATATAAGTTGTTGTAAATAACTGGTATTAACAGGCGATTGGATGCCAGTGGCGATAAAAAAGTAGCTCGTATCAAATATTTTACATAAATTTGTAGCATGAATCATCGTTTAAACATTAGTGAAATCGCTAACGTCACCAAGCACCGAGACAATAATGGGACAACTTTTTACAATTTTTAGGTAATGTAATGGTTGTTATGATTATACGATTGGTTCACAAATTTAAATGCCTTACTCATGAGATTATTTTTTCTAATTTTATTTATTCTCTTACCTACTCAAAAAATAAATGGGCAGTATATTAAAGTGATGACGTATAATATTCGCCTCAATTTGGATTCAGATGGTATAAATTCCTGGGCGAACAGAAAAGACTATTTTTTGAGTCAGATTCAATTTTATGAACCGGATGTATTGGGTTTGCAAGAAGTAACGCCTGGACAATTGACTGATATTTCTGCTTTTTTAAAGGATTATGCCTGCGTAGGTGTAGGCAGAGATGAAAATAATCAGGGAGAATCATCCAATATTTTTTTTAAAAAAGATAGATTTAAAATAAAAGAAACCGGGACTTTCTGGCTTTCGGAGACGCCTGATCAGGTATCCAAAGGTTGGGATGCTGCTATAAACAGAATATGCACTTATATATTGCTTTATGAAAAGACGAAGAAAAAACAATTCTGGGTTTTCAACACCCATTTGGATCATATAGGGGAACTGGCTAGAACCAATGGTATTTTGCTGATTATGGATAAAATAAAAGCATTAAACAAAACAAATCACCCGGTCATTTTTATGGGTGATTTTAATTCTGAACCCGATACTGAGAGAATACAGTTGTTGAAGCAAAAAATGTCGGACACCAAAGAGATTTCGATTCAAAAACCCTTTGGTCCATATGGTACATTCAATGCATTTAAGCATAATGAACCTGTAGATAGGTTGATCGACTATATTTTTATATCAAAAAACAGTCCTTTTAAGGTACATAAGTATGCTGTGCTTTCAGACTCAAAAGATCTTAAGTATCCATCTGATCATTTACCTGTATATGCAGAACTATGGTGCAAGTAGGAAATTAATGATGTTTGCTTTCTGGCCGGTTTTGCAGGATGATATAAACAGGTTATTGAGAAATTGATATAACTTTGACCCCTTAGTTACCTTTTTTGTACGTGAGAAAATTTTATTTAGTGTTTTTTTTCTACAGTTGGTTAGGCTCTTTGATCTGCCAGCATACTCCTGCTATTATAAATTATAAGGTCGCCGAATATAAAGCCCATCAGCAAAACTGGTCAATCAGTCAGGATCTTGCGGGATGGATGTATTTTGCCAATACCGATGGTTTGTTGTCATTCAATGGGAATCAATGGGGTCTTCAGAGATTAAAATCCAATAAGATCATCAGATCCGTGTGTGCTGTCGAAGACCGGATTTATACAGGTGCTTATGGCGAGTTAGGCTACTGGACTAAAGATGAGTGCGGTCATATGACTTATCACTCTCTCCTGCATCTGATAAAAAATCACGTCATTGACAAAGAAGAAATCTGGAATATTTTATCTATAAAAGGCAAGATATATTTTCAGTCTTTTTCAGTGCTTATGGTATATGATGGTGAAAAGATTGAAAAGATTGAATTGCCCGGAAGTATTATGTTTATTCACCATGTAGGTTCGAAACTGATTATTCAGGCATTGGAATATGGTTTGTTTGAGATAAATGATGACAATATCGCTGATTTAATGCCAAATTCTTCGATTTTTAAGGGCAAGATAGTAAGTGGTATTTGTACATTCCCAGCTCAAAACCCAGGAAATTTGTTGATATCCACCAATTCACATGGAATCTATTCGTACAGTGCCGGAAAGGTAAACAAGTGGAATCCTGATTTAGAAAACTATTTTGCAGAAATTCAGGTGAATAAAATGATGGTTAGTCAATCAGGACTGCTTTTTGTGGGTTCTATTCGCTCGGGATTGCTCATCTTTAATAGAGCAGGACAAATGTTATATCATGTAAACTCTTCCAATGGACTTCAGAATAATACCGTTTTATCGCTTTATGAAGATAAAGAGCAGAATATATGGTTAGGTTTGGATAAAGGTATTGGTTTATTGAAAATGAAAGACAAATTGCTTTTGTTCCACGATCATTCAAGTATATTGGGTACAGTGTATACAACGTCTGTTCATGATTCTACACTCTATATAGGAACAAACCAGGGATTATATTATATAGATCAACGCCAAAAAAATATACCGGGAAAAGACTTGACCTTCAAATTACTGAAAGGTACTCAGGGGCAAGTTTGGCAATTGAAAAATCTTGGATCGCAATTACTTTGTGGTCATAATGAAGGCACTTTTATCATTCAGAATAAAAGGGCAACAAAAGTATCTGATATTACTGGTGGTTGGTATGCTGAAATGGCGGATAGCAGTCAGAATACCGTCATTCTTCAGGGAACGTATACAGGGTTGACTATTTTAAAAAAAGGAAGCAACGGTTGGAAATTTTCGCACAAACTTACTGGTTATAATGAGCCGGTGAAAAAATTTATTATTTATCAGCCAAATGATATCTGGGTTACCGGTCCAAATACGGGATTGACACGGTTAGCAACAGACACATTGTTAAATACAGTCACAAAGGTTAGAAAATATGGCGCAAAAGATGGTATCGTTGATGAATCTAATCTGGATATTAACTTTCTGAATGGTAAAATTTTGGTAAATGATGGGCAATTACATTATTACTATGATGATGCAAGTGATAGTTTTAAAAAAGACCCATATCTTAATAAATTTTCCACAGGATATCTGATCAGATTGTTGGACGATCAGAACTGGTGCAGAGTTTACAATGACAGTCTTATTCTAATGCGTGACAGTATTTCAGCATTTACATTTAAAGTAGGATTAAACAAAGATTACCACAGTATCGGTAAAATGTCGGATGATCGGTTGATTTTTAGCTTAAATGAAGGATATGCCATTTTTCAGCCATCAGTTAATACCAATTCACGTCAGGAAATTAAAGTTGTCCCTGAAAAAATAGTAATTTTAAATACAGACTTCTGTATTCCCATTATTGAAAATGTCATTCCGGAAATTTCATATAAGCATAACAATTTTCGTATTCATTTTTATGATGGAGTTTTTGAAACTGGTAAAATATACAAATACAAACTGATTCCTTTTGATAAAGATTGGAAGTCAATAAACGATATTTCATTTCTTGAGTTCAGCAATCTAAGCCCGGGAGAATTTACGGTCGAATTATTGTGTGAAGGCGAAAGTTCAGTCTCTGCCATCAATTTTATCATCCTTCCTCCAATTTATAAAAGTAAGTGGGCAGCAGTAATTTATATTATCCTGATCGGATTTGGATTGTACCTGATAAAAAAATATTTTAATAAAAAATTGACACAGGAAAAACTTAAAATAGAAGCTGAAAATGAAAGATTGCTGAGAGAGCATAAATATCAGTTGGAAAACGATAGGTTGATCCAGGATAATATCGCAAAAAATAAAGAATTGGCAAATACTACCATGCACCTAATTCAGAAAAATGAACTTTTGCAAGAAATAAAAGAAGAACTGATCGATGTACGAAAAACAGGAGATCATACCCTGACGACCAAGGATTTTCAAAATCTAATGAAGATTATCAACGAAAATATGACCGTAGAAGATGATAAAAATCTGTTTGAGTCCAGTTTTAATGAAGTACATGAAATATTTCTCTTAAAACTTAAAGTGGACTTTCCTGAATTGTCTGCAGCGGATCTTAAATTGGCAGCGTATCTTAAAATGAATTTAACATCCAAGGAAATAGCACCGCTTTTTAACATATCTATTCGAGGCCTTGAAAATAAGCGCTATCGCTTACGAAAAAAACTGCAACTGCCAAATGATGCCAATTTGCTTGATTTTTTTATAGGGTATTCTTGACTATTTTTTCCATGTTCATACGGAAAACCCATGAAAATTACATTGGCGTAGTCATGGCGTAGTCTTTTTTTTGATTTTTTGATTTATTTTAACTAATATTGCTCTATCATTTAGCCACAGAAGAAAATTACATTTTGATAATGAACTAAAAAGCAGGTATCAAAATTTATGTTTTTTTTTTGTGGTGTATAAATGAAAGTTAAATTATTTAATTTTTTCACCAACAAAATACCTTAGAATGATGAAACATTTACTAGTATGGGTTTTACTCATCAGTGGGGCAATGACTACTCAAGCCCAAATTACTTACGAAGACTTTGAAGGCGGAGCAGCCAAGATTACCTGGAATGCTTTAAACGGTCTTATTTATGAGGGTCCGATTGCCAATCCTGGTAAAGATGCCGTAAACTCCAGCGACTTTGTAGGAAAATTTACCAATAACGGAGTTTCTGACTTTTGTTTTGGACTTGGAGATTTTGCCACCCCGGCAGACTTGAGCCAGTTTAATCTGATAAAAATCAAAATCTGGTCAGCGATCGCCACCAGAGCTTTACTCAAATTTGAAGGTGGCGGAGCTGCCATTGAAAAATTTATTGACATTACAGAAACAGGAAAATGGGTGGAATATTCAATGGACTTTTCTGCTGCTGCAAATACAGCACATACGAAAATTTTACTCGCTTTTCAACCATTCACTGCGCCAACACCCGGTACATTCTATTTTGATGACATCAAAGGAGTAGAGGCAAAAGAAGTGTTTGAAACTTTTGAAACAGGAAATGAATTGGGATGGACAGCATTTGACGGAACCCTTGAAGCACCAATCGATAATCCAGAACCCAATAGTGTTAACTCAACTGCTAAAGTAGGTAAATATACCAAATCAGGAGCACACTCATACAGTTTGTTACTAGCTGAAAAGGCGACGCCATTTGATATGAGTGTTCTTAATCAATTTAAATTGCAGATTCATGCAAGTGCACCCACTCAGGTATTACTAAAATTGGAAGGAGCAGGCCCGGCTGTTGAAAAAATTGCCAATATAGGTTTGGCAAATGCTTGGCAGGAGTATACTTTCGATTTGTCATCTGCCAAAGATTTTAAACACCTGACAAAAGCCATTTTGTTTTTTGATCCGGGGGTAGAGACTAGTGCCGATGTGTATCATTTTGACAACTTCTATGCTGTATCGCAAGGTGCTTGTACAGGCGTAGAACTCGATCCTGATATTTTGGATGATTTTGAATGCAACAGAAATGCAACATACGT
The DNA here is from genome assembly GCA_038246735.1 of Chitinophagales bacterium. Classification (GTDB taxonomy): domain Bacteria; phylum Bacteroidota; class Bacteroidia; order Chitinophagales; family Saprospiraceae; genus OLB9. Next base: position 4,087 of record JBBRVQ010000069.1, on the reverse strand, counting down.
CAACGGATGGGACAGTTTAACAGTTATACCAAATCCAGGACCTGATGCAGTCAATGGTTCTACAGGAGTTGGTAAGTTTGTAGACCAATTGGGTGAACCTTGGAATGGCTTACTATGGGATTATCAGAATCCAATCAATTTGGAAACCAAAAATCAATTAAATATCAAAATTTGGTCTTCAAAGGAAACAAGAGTATTAGCAAAATTGGAAGGTGGAGCATCGGCAGGAAGTGAAGTTTGGATTGATATAGAAGAGACAAGTAAATGGGTGCAATATAGTGTAGATTTCAGTTCCCAAGCATTTGCAAATCATAAAAAGGTAATTCTATTCTTTAATGCTGGCAACGACCCGGCTCCAGGAGACGTGTACTACATAGACGATCTTGTGTGGGCTGAAAAAACAGTTACAGATTTAGAAAATTTTGAAGCTGGTGCTACACTTCCTTGGGAGCCACTAGATCAGCAGGAGCTTATCCACGGCAAATTTGAAGTGATCAATAATCCTGATGCAACGGGAGTAAACGCTTCATCCAAAGTAGGTAAATATACCAAAGGGGTTTCTCCTTTCTCTACCTTAGCTGCAGTGGCGCCAGGAGCCATTGATATTACAGAAAAACCACAATATAACCTAGATGTTTGGGCACCTGTTGGAAGTACATCCGTGACATTCCAGCTAGAAAGCGCTTCGTCAGGCAATAAAGATGTGACCAGAGATATTACAACTCCGGGTAGTTGGGAGACCCTATCATTTGATTTTTCAGATTTTCAGGCAGTAACGGATTGGGCTGCATTAAAGCTTATATTCAATCCAGGAGTTGCTGAACCAGGCACAATATTTTATTTTGATAATTTAAGGCAAGGTGACTCAACTGTTGATCCTTGTGAAGGCGCTGTTTACATAGGCAATATTATTGATGATTTCGAATGTCAGAGAAATTATGAATACGGAGCCGGAGCAGAACTTATTTCTGCTGTTAATAATCCAAAGTTAGCTGCTGCGAATAGTTCTACGAAAGTCGGTTTGTATAAAGATCAACCCAATCAACCATGGTCTGCGCTTTGTGTTAATTTTCCTGAAGGAATTGACCTTACCGTTTTCAATCAGTTGGAGGTGCAGGTATTATCAACTGCCGCTGTACCAGTATTATTGAAATTGGAAGGAGGTTCAAGTCCAGCAAAAGAAATTTGGACAGCCATTACCACTGCAAATGATTGGGAAACACTTTCTGCTGATTTCTCAGGAGAAAGTGGAAATGACCACAAAAGAGTATGTTTCTTCTTCAATGGCGGTGTAGAAACCACTACAGTGGATGATTATTTTGTCGATAATATTAAACTGGCACATGCCCCTTATGATGGTTGCCTCGTTAATTTTGACGATCCTGCATTCGAATCAAATACTTGGTTATATTTCCCAGCTGACAACTCAGGTGCTTTCGAGCAGGTAGATAATCCGCTGAAAGCAGGTATAAACAAATCTGACAAAGTAGGTAAAGCTACTGAAAAAGCATCCGGCGAACAACCTTGGCAAGGAATGTACACTGATTTGGAGTCATATATTAAGTTTGGTGCCAATACAGTGATTAAAGCAAAAATTTTATCTCCAAAAATTACGACCTTCACACTGAAAGTTGAAAAACCATTAGTATCAGGATTTCCTGGTGGTTCAGGGGATGTAACCGTAACCAATACTAAGATCAATGAATGGGAAGAATTATCATGGGATTTTTCTGCTGCTCCGACACCAATAGATCCTGCCGGCCAGTATGCAAGATTAACATGGATTTTTGACATTCTTAATTTACCAGCTACCGACGTAGTATATTATTTTGATGATTTGAGACTCGAAAGTAGTGACTGTGGTCAACCATCAAGTGTATTTGATGCACCAAAACTTGAATTGTTGCGTGTTTCTCCAAATCCTGTTTCTGATGTTTTGCGTTTAGAAAATGCAGCGTCACTTAAATCCACAGATATTTTTAATGTCTTTGGACAAAGAGTTGCTAGACTTTGGAACAGCAATCAAAATTTAAGTCATATTGATGTTTCAGCACTTCCTGCAGGAGCATATTTCATTATGGGTTATAATGACAAACATGAGCCTACTGCTCAGGCAAGATTTATAAAAATGTAAAAATGTATTTTTAAGGATAAGGGGAGACGCGGTAAATGTTTCCCCTTATTTCTTATTAATTATCATGTGAAAATGCAGAAGATGTACTCAAACATATTGTAAACAATTTGATACAATAGTGGAACATCTTACATTTTATTTACATGAAAATACACCTCAGCTCAAAACGGATATATAGATACTCAATATCTAAAAAATATAGAGATTTGTAAGCAATTCAAGTTTTGCCGTTTTGTACAATTTATGCAAAGTAATCTTCTGATTTTAATTAGGTTAAAGTGAGTTTTATGACTGTCATTTTCAAATCCATAAACTAAATCGGGCAATGTTACGAAACTTTTATAGTTTTATTTGTGTAATTATTTTGCTGGCTTGTTCAGTAAAGCCTGTAGGTAAATCTATTCCTTATTCAAGGACAGAACTTAAAAATCGCACTTTCAATTATTTTTGGAAATTGGCTGATTCCACCAATTTTCAGATACCAGACAGATACCCTACATTCCCGTTTTCCAGTATTGCTGCCACAGGTTTTGGTTTAAGTACTTACATCGTAGGCATCGAAAACAAATATATCAGTCGTCAGGAAGGGAGTGATCGAGTGAAGAAAACGCTTCAGACTTTATGGAACTTACCACAAGGTCTGGAAACATCAGGTATCAGTGGATACAAAGGCTTTTTCTACCACTTTTTGAATCCTAATGATGCCAAAAGGTATAAAACCGTTGAATTGTCTTCCATCGATACAGGATTACTTATGGCAGGAGTTCTGAGCTGTATGTCTTATTTTGATGATGAAAAAGATGAAACAGAGCAAGAAATCAGAATGCTGGCCGACAAGTTATTCCAGCGTGTAGACTGGACCTGGATGATGAAGCACAACGGTAGGATGAGTATGGGGTGGCATCCTGAAAAGGGGTTTATCGAAAGCGATTGGAAAGGGTACAATGAAGCCATGATACTATTAATCATGGCTATGGGTTCTCCATCGCATCCGATACCAACACAATCGTGGAGCAAGTGGTGCGCTACTTATTCTTTGGATACTTTTTACGGACAAAAGAATGTTCAGTTTGATCCATTATTTGGTCATCAATATAGTCACATATGGATCGATTTTAGAGAGATCAGAGATAGTTTTATGTTGGCAAATAATGATGACTATTTTAATAACTCGCGGAAAGCGACTTTGTCCAACAGAGCATATTGCATAGCAAATCCCGGCAACTGGACAGGCTATGGAGAACATTGCTGGGGTCTCACGGCTTGTGACGGACCGGCAAATAAAACCTTAGACATTGATGGCAAAGAGAGACAGTTTTTTGATTATCGCGCCAGAGGTGCCTGTAGTATACAGATAGTAGATGACGGGACCATTTCACCCACAGCGGCAGGTGGTTCCTTCCCTTTTACTCCAGTGGAGTCTGAAAAATGTCTTGAAAACATGTGGAATACTTACCAAGTCAAATTAATTGGAGAATATGGATTCAAAGATGCTTTTAATTTAACCTATAAAGATGATAAGAATCCGGATGGATGGTTTGATATTGACTATTTGGGTATAGATCAGGGGCCAATAATTTTGCAAATACAAAATCATGAGACTGCATTGATTTGGGATATTATGAAGAAAAATCCCTACATCATTGCTGGTCTTAAAAAAGCCGGATTCAAAGGTGGATGGATGGATATGAAATGATTTTTTGATCTTGTGATTTGATGATCGAGTGATTTGAAGATGTTAAAAATACCAATAAATAATAAAATTATTTTAACGAAATTAAAGAAATATATCCAAATGAGAATTATAAATGTAGTGGCGATACTGATGATTTTGGCAGCTTGTTCTCCCAAAAGTACGTCTAAGATAAGTTCTGTTAGTAAAAAAGATCCTTTCATCGAGCAATTGATGTCAAAGATGACCTTGGATGAAAAGCTTGGACAAATGACTTTATA
>JBBRVQ010000068.1:0-22341 GCA_038246735.1 Chitinophagales bacterium | reverse complement strand
GAATATATTATTATAACTGACAACAATAAAAAAACGCCTGCGCCATGGGTAAATGTCATCGCGAATCCAAATTTCGGAACCGTTATTTCAGAAAGTGGATCGGCCTATTCATGGACTGAAAATGCACACGAATTAAGGCTTACATCCTGGAGCAACGATCCCGTGTCGGATACCAGCGGAGAGGCTTTTTATATAAGAGATGAAGAGAGCGGGCATTTTTGGACCACAGCATTGCTGCCTGCAGGTGGTCAGTCGTCCTATATTACCCGTCACGGATTTGGTTATAGTGTTTTTGAACACATTGAAGATGGAATTTATACGGAGATGACCGTGTATGTTGATATAGAGTCGGCCATTAAATTCATCGTTTTGAAAATACGTAACCAATCAGGACGGCCACGTAAGTTGTCTGCTACGGGTTATACCGAGTGGGTGCTGGGCGATAACAGAACGAAAACCGCCATGCATATTCATACAGAAATTGATCCCGATAGCGGGGCGCTGTTTGCAAAAAATCAATACAACACGGAGTTTAACCACAGGGTGGCTTTTTTTGATGTTGATTATTTGAAAAAAACTTTTACCGGCGATCGCACAGAATTTATTGGCCGTAACGGCAATTTGCAGCATCCCAAAGCCATGTCCCGTTTAAAATTATCTGGAAAAATCGGACTTGCTTTAGACCCCTGTGCAGCCATCCAGGTTCCTTTTTTTGTAGCAGAAGGCGAAGAACAGGAAATTATTTTCAGACTTGGAGCAGGTAAAGATTCGGGCGAAGCCAGTTTCCTCGCCAAACAATTCAGGGGACCACAAATGGCAACAGAAGCATTGGAAAAGGTCAAAAAATATTGGGCAGAAACCACGGGCGCTTTGCAGGTTGAAACACCGGATGCTGCCGTCAACATCATTACCAACGGCTGGCTTACGTATCAAACCCTCTCATCACGGCTGTGGGGCCGAAGCGGATTTTACCAGTCAGGCGGAGCATTTGGTTTCAGGGACCAGTTGCAGGATGTTTTGTCGCTGCTCCATACTAGGCCATCACTCGCCAAGGAACAAATTTTACTTTGTGCATCACGACAATTTAAAGAAGGAGATGTACAACATTGGTGGCATCCGCCAGTTGGTCGCGGGGTACGCACCCGTATTTCAGACGATTATCTTTGGTTGCCGTTTGTAACCGCTCAATATGTTAAGTATACAGGGGATATTGCCGTGCTGGATGATCCAACCAATTTTCTCGAAGGACGCCTGTTAAATCTGGGAGAAGAATCCTATTTTGATCTTCCTGGCGATGGTCATACATCCGCTACAGTCTACGAACATTGCGTCCGGGCCATTGAACATGGGCTCAGTTTTGGCGTACACGGATTGCCCTTAATTGGTACAGGTGACTGGAATGACGGCTTTGATAAAGTAGGTCAGCATGGCAAAGGCGAAAGTGTCTGGCTGGCATTTTTTCTCTATGAAATACTCAACCGTTTTGCAGAGATTGCCTTTTTACACAACGACCCAGGATTTTCGGACAGATGCAAAAATGAAGCGCAGCAATTAAAAGAAAACATTGATAAACATGCCTGGGACGGTGAATGGTATAAACGTGCCTGGTTTGATGATGGTACACCGCTGGGATCTAAAATTAATGAAGAATGTAAGATTGATGCTATTGCCCAAAGCTGGTCGGTTTTATCAGGAGGAGGACACGAAAACCTGGTGCATACGGCTATGGAATCGGCGTATAAAAATTTGGTACAAAAAGATGTGGGCATTATTCAGTTGCTGGAGCCGGCGTTTGATAAGTCTGATCTTAATCCTGGATACATAAAAGGATACGTACCAGGGGTAAGAGAAAATGGCGGTCAATATACCCATGCCGCCGTTTGGATGATCATGGCATTTGCCAGGTTAGGTAATAATGAACGAGTGTGGGAATTGTTAAAGATGATCAATCCTGTAAATCATGGTACGACTGTGGAAGAAATTGCTATCTACAAAGTAGAACCCTATGTGCTGGCAGCTGACGTGTATTCACGTGAGCCACATGCTGGGCGTGGTGGATGGACCTGGTACACCGGTTCAGCTGGCTGGTTGTATCGTTTAATTACAGAATCATTTCTTGGACTGCAGCGAGAGGAAAATAAATTGAAATTCACCCCTTGTATTCCAAAGGAATGGGAATCATTTAAAGCTCACTACTGGTATAAAAATACGGTCTATCATATTGAAGTGATGCAAATCCTTGCTGGTAAAAAAATGATGGTGACAGTTGATGGAGTGGAGCAAGAAGAAAATTTGATTACGCTTATAGATGATGGGGCTGAACATAATGTAGTGGTAGCCCCTAATAGAAGTATTTAAATGCCTGAAATGCGGAATGACTTTGATCTCACTGTTAAAAGTTGAAAAAATGGATCATTCTAAAATGGGTCAGAGTAAAAGGCATCACGACCATGGCAGCATTCTTATGGGAATGGCTGGTAACAATCAACTCAAATGATAATTAAAGATTTCATAAAACGATTTTGGATTTCCTTGATTCTTTCTGTTTCTGTAGTCATCATCTCACCCATGATTCAGGAAATATTTTCTTATAAAAAGTGAATACTCCAAGTGGCCATGATTAAACAAATTAAATACACTTGATAAAACACACGGATAAAATAAACAAGGTCATTCAGCAAAATTATCATTGCATTAGAATTGCCCGGTTCGGGTAAAAGTTATTTTGATTCTCGACTTTCAGAGAAAATAAATGCTGTTTATGTAAACAGTGATGAACTCCGTTGAAAATTATTTCCTAAAAGAACTTATTCCGATGCTGAAAAATTATTGGTGTATGATTCAATAATTGAAATGATGAACGATGCAATCCAAAATAAAAAATCAATCGTTTTGGATGCTACATTCTACAAAGAAGAATTGAGAAACAAGATTGGGAAATAAGTAAAACCTCTGTATTGGAATAAATAGACAGAGCTATTGTTTATACATTACTAATTTTAAAATTTGCTGATGTAAGAATTGAAAACAATACAAAATACCGCTTTCCATAATCAAGGGAAGATATTGAAATCACTCTAACACTTCGTTTTGAGTGGATGATTAATACGGATAGAGTACACATGGCAGGTTCAGATACATCGCTACAAAAAATAATTCAATAAGCATGCATTATAATAGTGATATAGGAATAGGTGCTGGAGTAACTTTCTCTTACTAATAAAACAATTTCAATGCTATTGAAGATATAGATTGCACATGTTTTTAGAGTAGAGATTCATATTCACTTATCTAAAAAAATGGCAACAATCATATACAATTATAGCCAGCATCATATTCCAAAAATCTCCTTTTTTGTATCTTTATAAGGCACATCATAAGATTTGTGAATCATGTAAAATATATCTAAAATTGTGTAAAGACTATCCTAATAACCTATCTATCTTTGCCAAACAATTTATAATCTCAATTTTAAAAATATGAAAACATCAGTAAAAATTTTAATGGCAATTTGTTTCTTAGGAACAATGATTAGTTGCAAAACAACTTTCAATGCCACCGAAACAATGCAAGTTGAACAAAATAAAAATGCCATCTACAAAGAGATCATTTCAAATCCTGTTCAGTTGACCAATTTCATCAGCGAGGCACAAAAAAATGAAGAGGCCAAAAAGATATTAATGAAGGCCCATATGGAACAGATGGAATCTGGAAATATGAAAATGATGATGGACAAAAATCCTGAAATGAAGGAAAAAATGGAATCCCATATGCAAATGATGATGGACAAAAATCCCGAAATGAAGGAAAAGATGCAATCTAAAATGCTCGATAAAATGATAATGGACAAAAGTCCAGAAATGGAGCAAAAGATGCAAGCTAAAATGCAAATGATGATGGATAAAAATCCGGAAATGGAGCAAAAGATGCAAGCTAAAATGCTCGATAAAATGATGGAGAGTGAAATGGGGAGTAAAATGCTGATGGATAAAATCCACACCAACCATACGACGATAAAAGAGATGAAAGAAATGATGATGCAAATGATGAATGACACTGCTGTGAAACAACAAATGATGAAAAAGATGATGGAAGAGTCAGCAGATAGCCCGTCCGAAAGAAAAATGATGTGTGAAGAAATGATGAGCCACCCTGAAATGATGAAGACCATGATGGAAAAAATGCATGAGCAGGGTATGATGGATAAACGATCTATGATGAAGGAAAAAGAAAAGATGGACATGGAAGCTAAGAAAAAGAATAAGAAAGGCCATCATTAAGCCGCATGCTCTGCACCAACAGGAGGCTCATATAGAAGTAGAAATAAACTGATGTCTATACGATAATTCTAATAATTTAATCAAAATTAAAACTTTACAATTATGATGATGTGGTGGATACTGATACCGGGTATGCTTGTATTCGTCCTATTTCTGTATAATGGAAGAAATAGGCAAAATATTGTGAAAAGGGAAAATCCAATGGGTATTCTGGACAACCGGTTCGCCAAAGGCGAACTTAACAAAGAAGAGTATGAAGATCAAAAACGAATGTTGAACACTAAAAATTAAAACGATGAAGTATTATTTCATTAAAATCCTTTAGGAAGATTATGAAAAAGTCATCGATAGGGTTTCGGAAGCACTAAAAAGGAAGGTTTCGGTGTAATGACCGAAATCGATGTCAAAGAGACATTAAAAAAGAAACTTGATGTGGATTTCAAGAAGTACAAAATTCTTGTTGCCTTGCAATGTAATTGTGCAGGAAATTGAAGAAGGAGTTATTGAGGTATCCGCTGTAAACCCTATGGCATCCATGAAGGCAGTTGACAATCAGCAATTGGGAGAAATTGCCCAGGAAATAAATTCAATGTTGGAAAATGTAATTGAGAACCTTTAAATCGGAATAATGGAAAATGACAAAGGAAAAAAGAAACAGGTTTCGCAACAAGATTATTCAGAAAGTCAAAACACCCCATACTGTATTACTAGGAGGTATGGTAGCATGACCTTTGAAGAAACAGTACAAAACGTAAAAAATAACCTTGCAAAATTAGGTCTTGACCTTGTTGGAGAATTTGACGTTAAACAGTATCTAAACTCTAGCTTAGAAAAGATGCCACGGCACCTTATTCTAATGGTATGTGAAACAGAAACCGCATCAAAATTAATCTCTAGCGACATTCAAATGAGCATTCTTTTTCCCTGCAATGTAACCATCAAAGAAGTGGAAGATAATTCCATTATAGAAGTATCCATAGAGGATACCGAAACTACTTGGTCATCCTCCATGAAAAAAGACGTAATGGACGTGGCTAAAAACACAAAGGACACCTTGAAAAAAGTGCTTGACAATATCGAACAACTTAACGTAAAATTATAATTAAAAATATAGAAAAATAACAACGGGAGTTTTAGCAATCGCATTGGTAACCTTAACGGCAACATCATAGTTGTTTAGTTTTAATTTAAAGAAATTAGGTAATGAAAGAAAGAAATGAGTACAATAGAAGAAGTTTCATTGAGACAGTAAGCCTGGTCGCTGCTGGGTTTTATGTGATGCCATTAGTTGGTTCCTGTAATTCGGTTACGTCTTCCGCTCATCCCAATGTTGGAACTACTGTCTATAGCGATTTCAATGCCGACGTCGATATACAATTGAAAGCGGTACAGTCAAGTATTAAAATGCTGTCCACTAAAAATACGGAGACCTATTCGTACAGGGGTTCTTTAATAAAGGGGGATAAACACTCCTTGCAACAGTTAGAAGGAAGTACGCTCGGTCCCATAATACGGGTAAAGAAAGGAGATAGGGTACGGATACGTTTTGAAAACGAGATTTCTGAAAAATCGATTATCCATTGGCACGGGCTGCATGTATCGCATGAAAATGACGGCCATCCAGAACACGTTATAGACAAAGGGAGAACTTATCTCTATGAGTTTGAAGTTATGAACAGGTCAGGCACCTATTGGTTTCATCCGCATCCCCACGGTCATACAGGAGAACAGGTTTATAAAGGGCTGGCAGGTTTGTTCATCGTTACAGATGAGGAAGAGAAAGCCTTGAACTTGCCAATAGGTGATTATGATATTCCTGTTGTTATTCAGGACAGAACTTTTGATGAAAATAACCAACTCGTCTATTTGCCCAATGGAAGGATGGCAAGATAGCGTGTACTTATTGCCGGGAATGTACATAGGCCTGGTAATGCGCTTTGATGATTTTAAAGGATTGTTCCTCTACCATTGTCATAATCTAGAACACGAGGATATGGGTATGATGAGGAATTTTAAAATCGAATAAATCAATCGATTACGAGAAAATGAAAAAATCTGTTTAACCGAATATTTAATAATCTAAAAATTAAAACAATGAAGTATTATTTCAATAAAACAATTGCCGGAAGTTTTGACAATGCAATTCAAAAAGTTACGGAAGCACTAAAAAAGGAAGGCTTTGGCATCTTGACAGAAATTGACATAAAAGCTACATTAAAGAAAAAGCTTGATGTTGATTTTTATAATTATAAAATCCTGGGTGCCTGTAATCCGCCTTATGCCTACAAAGCCCTATTGGCAGAGGATAAAATAGGAACCATGTTGCCTTGTAATGTAATTGTTCAGGAAAAAGAAGCAGGCCAAGTGGAGGTTTCTGCTGTTGATCCAGCAGCCTCTATGCAAGCAATAGAAAATGAAGAACTTGCCGGTATTGCGAAAGAAATCAGAGAAAGATTACAAAAGGTAATTGAGCAGTTGTAGTCTTATAGTATGGGGTAGTAAAAAAAAGTATTTTAAAAAATAAAATTTAAAAATGAAACATTTCTTTTTAGCCTCAACATTGATGATTGCAATCATGCTGTTATTATTCGGCATGATGATGTACAGTTGCAAAAACAATGAATCCTCTTCTGTAGTGCAAGAATCCAAACTATTTATCGCAAACGAAGATGGAGGCAGTATTTCTGTTATTGATTTAGCGGACAGCACAAAAAATGCCACAATAGATTTAGCCGATAGCTCAGGCATGTTCATGGCCCATAATGTGCAGGTTTCACCAAATGGACTTACCGTTTGGGCTACTGCAAATCCGATGGATAGTACAAAGGAAAGTGAACTGATAGCTATTGATCCAATAACATATGCAATAACCAAACGCATAAAACTTGGCAGGGGATTAGAGTTGACCCATGTGGTTATGGATTCAGAATCAAAAAATGCTTTTGCCGGTGAACCAAAACAAAATCAGGTTATTCAGGTAAACACTGAAACAGGCAATGTTGTCCGAAAATTTGATTTGGGGAAAGAAAATGCCCCTCATGGATTGCGATACGGCAACGGAAAATTATATGTAGCCAATATGGGTTCCAAATCAATGAGTATAATAGAAATAGCATCAGGTAAAATAAATGAAATTCCCCTCGGTGGCATGGCTGCGCAAACTGCAGTAACCCCGGATGGAAAATTTGTACTTGTTACACTATACGATACAAAGGAGGTTATAAGGTATGAAATACAAAGCCAGCAATTAACAAGGATACCGCTTCCAGAAGGTTCGCAAGGGCCCATTCAATCTTATTCAACACCTGACAGTAAGTTGTTGTTTGTAGCAGACCAGGGTTTTTTGATGAATAGGCCTGTATCTGATAAAGTATTTGTAATTGATATCGAATCTGCAAAAGTTATTGGCACTATAACAGTTGGCAATAAGGCACATGGTGTGGTAATTAGTAGTGAAGGAAAAACAGTTTACGTTACTAATCAACAAGACAATACTGTTTCAACAATAGATGTGGCATCTCAAAAAGTGAAAGGAAGTTTTCCTGTTGGAAAAAGCCCTAATGGGCTGAGTTATTGGTTTAAAGTTGGAGGCATGCCATAGTTTAAATCAGATTATAAAATAGTAAATCAGTTTTATATTAATTAATCACTAAAAACAAACAAAATGATGAACGATCATTCCTGGGGATGGGGCATGGGTTGGAGTATGTGGATTATTCCGCTTGCTGTTATACTTATTATTGTTTTTTTATTGAGAGGCAAACGCCGAAGGTAAAATCACCAAAGAACAATTTGAGCGAATGAAGCTATCATGAGCTGCTGCACATGATAGCTTTATTTCCATTAAAAAAATTCAATCAATTAATAACGATTAAAATTCAAATAAAATGAATAAATATATAAAAGGTTTGGCGCTTATCGCCATGATAGCAATTGCCAACCTTGGATATGCACAAGCTATATACAAAATCCAGGACACCAAGGATGTAGCTATGAAATTAACGGGCACATCCTCAGTGCATGATTGGGAAATGAATGCTGAGAAAGCTACAGGAGAAGCGCATTTTCACTTTAAAACAGATGGAGAGCTGCAATCCGTGGATTTCCTCACCTTCGTTCTTGCTGTTAAAGATCTACGAAGCGATAGCAAAGGACTTAACAAAAATGCTTACAAAGCATTAAAATCCGATGAATATAAAAAGATTCAATACAAATTATCCTCGTCCACGGTTTCTTCTGAAAAAGGGGGATACCTAGTAAATGCCAAGGGAAAACTTACCATAGCAGGTGTGACAAATGACATTGTAATGGACGTTCACCTTGTCGTCAATAAAAACGGCGTGATCACCTACAAAGGATCATACAAAATGAATATGACTGATTACAAGGTTGATCCTCCCTCTTTTCTGTTTGGAGCTATGAAAACTGGTGAAGATATTGCACTGGATTTTTCGGCAAACTATAAAATTTCAAAATGAAAGTTGATCTATATCAGTTATAAATATACACTTTGAAAAATATTCTTTTAATATTGATTTGCCATCTCACAATTCAATTATCGGCACAACAGCATAATCTGCAATTTTTCAGAGCGAATGATCAGCGGGGCTTAAATATTTTTGAAACTTCCAAAGTGGACTCTGTTCTATTTGAAGGGGTAAAAGTTAGAGTAGGCGGTGATTTTGCCATGCAGTTCCAAGGACTAAACCAAAGTAATTCTGCTAATAACCTTGTGGATCTTGGTACTGATTTTAATTTGCCTTCTGCCAATTTAAACCTCGATGTACAGCTGGTTGATGGCGTTCGCATGCATTTGCGCACCTATTTGTCTTCCCAGCATCATAACAACACATGGATAAAAGGAGGGCACATTCAAATTGATAAACTGGATTTTGTCCGTAAGGGATTTCTGGAGGACTTGATGAAGTACACCACCTTCACGGTTGGACTAGATGAATTTAATTATGGAGATGCACATTTCAGAAGATCCGATAATGCGAGGGGAATTTTTAATCCCTTTATTGGAAATTATATTATGGATGCCTTTTCCACTGAAGCATTTGGTGATGTCACTGTTCAAAAGAATGGACTATTGTTCGTGATTGGGGTCACTAATGGTAAACTTAATCAAAATGTGGTTGTCACAAGTTTATCCGATAATAAACCTTCTATATATGGAAAATTGGGTTTTGACAAAAAACTTAATGATGATCTGAGAATTAGGTTAACGGGATCTTTTTATGTAAATAAAGGCACCACTACAGGCACATGCTTATACGGAGGTGATCGTGCGGGCGCCAGATATTATAATGTGTTGCATACACAGCCCAACGCCTTAGAAAATCCAGAGGGTGGCGAATTTGAGGGCAGGTATAATGCCCGCTTCACAAAACTTACCGCTCTGCAGATAAATCCTTTCATAAAATTTAAAGGACTTGAATTCTTCGGTATTTATGAGCAAGCAAGTGGGAGTAATACATTTACTCAGCCCATCGTTGACAAGGAAGGGGCCTTTTCTCAGATGGCAGCTGAATTGTTATTTAGGTTTGGTACTGAAGAAAGGTTTTATGTAGTGGGAAGATATAATACAATAAAAGGTAAAGCGCGTGAGAGTGCAACCACCAATCTTGAAATCAATAGATTTAATATTGGTGGTGGGTGGTTTCTTTCAAAAAACATTTTAGTTAAAGCTGAATATATGAATCAGGAATATGCAGGCTCTGCCTGAACGGGAAGATTTGCCGGAGCCAAATTTAGCGGGTTTGATGTCGAGGCTGTAATTAGTTTCTGATTTTGAGAATTAATGAAAATATAAAATCGGAGTACCTGAAAATAGCGATCAACAAAAAAATATGAAGGATTTTAAGAAGATATTTTTAGTAAACTTATAAAAATAAAAAATATGAAAATTTTAGAGAACAAAGTAGCAATTGTTACAGGAGCAGGTTCCGGTATTGGCAAAGCAGTAGCATTACTATATGCATCTGAAGGTGCAAAAGTTGTCGTGACCGACATAGACGAAAAAGGTGGAAATGAAACGGTGTCCCTAATTAAATCACAAGGTGGAGATGCTATTTTTATAAAAGCAGATACTTCCAATCCTGATGATCAAAAATCAATGGTAGAAATGACTGTAAAAAAATATGGTGGTTTGCACATTGCATGCAACAATGCTGGTATTGGAGGAGATTTAGCTCCAACGGGTGAGTATCCCATAGAGAGCTGGGACAAAATTATAAGTGTCAATCTTTCGGGCGTATTTTATGGTTTGCGTTATCAGATTCCTGCTATGTTAACCACTGGAGAAGGTGGCAGTATTGTAAATATGGCGTCCATACTTGGTATGGTTGGTTCTAAAAACGTGCCAGGATATGTTGCCGCAAAACATGGTGTTGTGGGACTTACCAAAACCGCTGCCCTCGATTATGCTGATCAACAAATTCGCATCAATGCTTTAGGGCCAGGATATATCGATACTCCTTTACTGTCCGATTCACTCGATGAAGACACGATAAAATCTTTAGCTGGACTTCACCCTATTGGCAGATTAGGCTCTGCCGAAGAAGTTGCTGAATTGGTGCTCTGGTTAAGTTCATCAAAATCTTCTTTTGTTACTGGTTCTTATTACACGATCGATGGAGGCTATACAGCCCAATAAAATATTTCATACCAATTAGATTACAATAAACGTATTCTAATTTTAAAAAATAAATAATGGAAACGAGCATTAAAAATATACAAAATCAGAATTTGCACGCTGATACAGGAGACCGAAATATCAATAAAGCTGTAATAATTGTGACGGGAAGCAGTGGAATGATAGGCTCAGCCTTAATTCATAAGCTTTCTAAAAAATATCATGTCGTTGGATTTGACCAAGATGGCTACCCAAATCCGCCTGTAGAAGCAGAATGTGTTTGTGTGGATCTCACCAGCGATGACCAAATGGCATTTGCATTCAAAAGAATTCGCTACGCCTATGGCAACAAAATAGCATCTGTTGTGCATCTGGCAGCTTATTATGATTTCTTAGGTGAACCCTCTGATCTATATGATAAAGTAACTGTGAAAGGCACGGAGCGGATGCTTAAATACTTACAGGAATTTGAAGTGGATCAATTCATTTTTTCAAGCAGTATGCTAGTTTATAAGCCTACCTCCCCAGGAGTTCTCATAACAGAAGAATCACCATTGGAACCTAAATGGGATTATCCGAAATCTAAAGTCACGACCGAAAAAGTAATGCAGAACAAACGGGGTGAAATTCCAATAGTGATGATGCGTATAGCGGGTGTGTATAGTGAAGAGGGCAGTTCAATTCCCATCACTAATCAGCTTCAGCGTATATATGAAAAGCAAATTTCAGCACGGCTCTATCCTGCCAATACAGCCCATGGCAGCACATATGTGCATAGAGATGATGTCATAAATGCGATAGTCTTGGCCGTTGACAAACGCAAAGATCTACAAGCAGAAGTTGTCATTAATATTGGTGATGATGAGACCCTGACCTATCAGGAATTGCAGGACATTATCAGTACATCAATTTCTGGTAAAAAATCTCCTATTATCCATATTCCAAAGTGGTTTGCCAAAGCTGGGGCATTTATGCAAAATCTTTTTGGTAAAGCCTTTATAAAACCTTGGATGATCGACCTGGCCGATGACCATTTTGAAATGGACAGTTCCAAGGCTAAAAAGTTATTGGGCTGGCAACCGAAACACGGTTTGCGAGATACCCTGCCCAAAATGGTTGAAAACTTAAAGGCCAATCCAAAGAAATTTTATCAAGTAAATAAATTGAATAAATAATCAGGAATGAAGATTCAGTAACTCTAATCCAATCGTATTATGAAAAAAAATGACCCTTCTTCAATGTCCCATCATGATGATGAGACTAAATCTTCAAAAAAGATACAATACACATGTTCCATGCACCCTGAGTTCGTAAGTGATCAACCAGGCAAATGCCCTAAATGCGGAATGACACTAATAAAAAAAGAAGAAGCAAAAAATGAAATGTCAGATCACAAAATGGAAGGTATGGGCACACGAGGTGTTACTCGGCCGATGATGGATATGGAAAAGCATGAAACGATGCAAGGTCATGAGCACATGGATATGGATATGGGTGCCATGAAAATGAGTGCCCATGACCGCATGAAGATGCTGAAGGATCACCACAAGCAAACGCTCTGGGTTTACTGGGTTATTGTATTGCTAGGATTATGGATGATCGCTTCTCCACTCACTTTTGATTATGGAATAAATGTAGTAGCACCTGCCGGAGGAAGACCTGTCTGGTTGTCGCTTAGTGATCGTATCGACGCCATGTATTGGAGCGATATCATCAGTGGATTGTTACTGGTTGTTTTTGGTTGGCGAGCCCTTAAGCCTAACCGTCCTTATAGTGTTTGGATCATTTGTTTTATCGGGATATGGATCAGCATGGCTCCACTCATTTTTTGGGCGCCAACTGCTGTAGCTTATTACAATGGTACCATGGTTGGTGTCTTAATTATTGCCTTATCCATCCTCATCCCCGGCATGCCCAATATGATTATGTTTATGAAAATGGGGGGCAATGTTCCTACTGGTTGGAGTTACAATCCTTCCAGCTGGCCGCAGCGCGCTATTATGATTGGCTTGGCATTTATCGGGTGGCTGGCCTCTCGCTATTTGGGAGCATTTCAATTAGGTTATGTAGATACTGCCTGGGATCCATTTTTCGGGGAAGGCACCTTAAATGTTTTGAACTCCAATATGTCACATAGCTGGCCCATTTCAGATGCGGCCATGGGCACACTCGCCTACACCCTGGAATTTTTGATGGGATTTATGGGGGGAACTTCCCGATGGCGTACTATGCCGTGGATGGTCACCTTTTTTGGTATTTTGGTCATTCCACTAGGTTTGGTGAGTATATTCTTAGTGATTTCCCAGCCACTTACCGTAGGCGCTTGGTGTGCCCTTTGCCTTTTTTCTGCCATTATCATGCTTCCCATGATTCCCTTACAAATTGACGAAGTCATTGCCATGTGGCAACACATGGTGCAACGAAAACAAAAAGGGGATTCGTTATGGACAGTGTTTTGGAAAGGTGGTGATGCACTTTCCACTGAAAATGATCAACGTTCCCCTGAATTGGCAGCATTTGTTGATAGCCCTTGGAAGGTTTTCAAATCATCATTATGGGGAATGACTGCCACTTGGCAATTAACCCTTTCTGTAATTATTGGACTTTTGTTGATGATTTCTCCTTTTGTTTTCCAGATTGGAATAGAAACATCCGCAGCCAATTTAAATCACTTGGGTGGAGCACTCGTGATCGTTTTTGCGGTAGTGGCTATGGCTGAAGTACTGAGAAGTTTTCGCTATTTCAATGTATTGTTAGGCCTGGCATTGGTAGTGATGCCCTGGATGATGGAGGATAGCAATATTGCACTCACTATAAGCAGTAGCCTGGCCGGAATTATCATCATGGCACTATCCTTTTCCAAAGGGAAAATCAAAGAAACATATGGACTTTGGGATAAGAATATTGTGTAAAAAACATTTGTTTGCGAATATTTTTAAAAACGCAAAGTTTGTTAAAGTAAAAGATGGCTATCATCAGCTTTTTCTAAATGATCCTGATAAAGTATGGAATTTGATAAAACAATATTTTTAAAAACAGATTGAACCAACATTTAAATATTCTCAAATAAAGTACTGAACTAAAGCAGATAAAGAAGTAAATATGGAAAATTTAAAGACAACTGTATTGATAGTGCCGGTCATTGCGCTTATTCTGATTATTATTCTGTATACCCATTTATTAAAGCAATCCAATAATCGTAGCGATTTTAAGAGAGTTAGCTACTATATAATGGCATTTTCCTTTCTGCTAAATTATACATGGGAAGTACTACAAATGCCTTTATATAAAGATACGGCTTTTGATATTAAACATATTGCATTTTGCGGTTTAGCCTCTGTGGCCGATACCATCATGGTTCTTTTACTTTATTTTGGTCTTGCAACAATTTATAAACAGCCCTTTTGGATAAAACATATAAACATACAGCGAACTTTAATGCTGATAACAATCGGTGCTATAGGGGCAATTTTAGCAGAGATGAGACATTTGTCACAAGGCAATTGGGTTTATGCTTCATCAATGCCAATCCTGCCTTTCGTTGATGTTGGTCTTTCACCCGTGCTACAATTTATGTTCTTACCTTTTTTAAGTTATTATTTAAGCTTGTACCTCTTAAAAATGAAATACGGTTCAAAAACTTATTAAAATATCGCTTTTCGACTGGCTGATGGTAATTAATGTTGCCAATCCCAACCTAAGTGAATACCACTTGATTGTTTTACAGAATGGATGAGCAAGGGTACCCAAATCATTAAAGACTGGGTAATCTATCCACTGGTGAGTAACCTGTAAGGACTGCCTGATGTATATTCCCACCCGGCAATTCGTTATGGATAACAATAGCTGCTGGTGTTCGGCTGGGTGGTTTAAGTTTTCACATAGGTAAAACAAGCAAAATATATGGAACATTTGATCTTTACATCATCTAAAGCAATAGTGAACTCAAGGAATTATTAAAAATGGATAAAACTAAAAACCGCCAAAGCAATAAGAAACATCGAACCATGTCAGACCAAGAGGCAGAAAGTATGGAAGACATAAAGACAAGTGATGATTTTAACTACGAACATCCTGATTATGATGGCACTGGTTTGACAAAAGATAATTTAGACGGAGATTATAAAAAGTCAACATCATAATTAAAACTTAAAAGGAAAAGGAAAGTAAATTTTGTTTCACCCGAAATTTCAGACTCTCTACCCTATTTTTAAGTATCTTCCTTTTCTGAGGACTCTCATCATATTCGCATGAAATGAAAATTTGATAACGATTCATTATCAGTTAAAAGCTAAAATGTAATGATTACCTACATCAAGGAGCTAATTACTCTTAATAATGTGAGAATGATGTAAACTCTTTACAAAATTCTGTAAGACTTTTAGGCACAAATATATTTACCTTTATATTCTAAGTTTTAAAAAGTCTCACTAACAATTATTAATAAAAAAAATGTCACCAAAAACAAAAGTAAAAACAATCTTGAAAAAGGAAAAATCAAATCACGAAAAAGAAATCTCATCCTTAAAGAGAGTGATGCGTGAATATAAAGTAGAAACGAAAGTCAATTGGAAATCCTTTAAAGACGAAATGGACGATGACATTGATAAGAATGAAAAATCATATGGTAAGTTGACTAAAAACAAAAGAATAAAAATAAATCAAAATGATAATAGATAGCATCTTCATAAAAGAAAGCAACAGCGGTGAAACTTACACATGCACCATGCACCCTGAAGTAAATTCAGACAAGCCGGGCAAATGCCCAAAGTGCGGAATGGAATTAGTGAATAAAAATTAATTAATCCGGGCAACGGCGAAACTGAAGAACTAGAAACAGTGAACCTGAATAAAAAAATAAATTATAAATCATGGAAAATTCAATCAAGCATACTTATCACATTGGTGGTATGAGTTGTGGTGGATGCGCAACAACAGTTAAAAATAAATTGTCTGCTGCACGAGGTGTAACATCCGTGCAAGTTGATTTGGTAAAGAAGCAAGCAGAAATTACTTCTTCAATACCGCTAAATGCGGATATGTTACAGCAGTCACTACGTCATACGCACTACACCATTGCAGAGCTCATAGCTCCAATATCTTTATAACATAACAACACATCAATTAAAAAGGGCAACAGCAAAACTGAAGACCGCACAACAACATAACTAAAAGACATATTTTACAATGCAGAAATAAATAATTCAAATAATTAAATCACAATTCAAATATAATGAAACGAAGCATAAACAGTTTATTAGGTTACACCATTAAAGGAACTGACGGTGAAATTGGAACTGTAGAAGAGTTCTATTTCGATGACCGCACCTCTACTATACGATACATGGTTGTAAAAACAGGAGGATGGTTTTCCGAAAAAAAAGTTTTGATTTCGCCTGAAGCATTTCAAAAACCAGAATGGGAATCAAAAACTTTTTCGGTAAATCTTACCCTAGAAAAAATAAAAAATAGCCCTGATATTGACACCGACAAACCCGTTTCGCGACAACAGGAAGAGCTCATACGTGGATACTACGTCTGGTCAGGCTATTACGGACCAGGAATGTATGGGTACTGGGGGCTGGGTATGTGGGGATATCCGTTGGTTAATGTAAGTGCTTCAGATAAGGAAATGCAACATGTGGAAGCGACAGAGCTCGTAGATGACAATCCACATCTGCGAAGTACACACGAAGTGACAGGGTATGATATTCATGCAACGGATGGTGACATAGGTGAAGTGGATGATTTTATCATTGATGATATAACCTGGAAAATCCATTTTCTCGTTGTGGAAACTGGAAACTGGTTTTTAGGAAAAAAAGTGGTCATTTCTCCTGATTGGATAAAAAAAATAGATTGGAAAACAGGTGCCATAATTATCGATAATACGATGGATCATGTGAAAAACAGTCCAGAATATGATGTTTCAAAACACCTAAGCACGGAGTATGAGGTCAATCTTCAAAATTATTATAGCCGGTTTATTACTCATAAGTAAGAGCCTTTCTTTTTAATAAAAATCTTCAAACAACACCCAATAATGTAAAGTTGGCGTAAGATGCAACAACAACTAATCCTTAAAGAACATGAAAAATCACATTGTAAAAATCATTTCTGTTGAACCTGTTACACACGATGTAAAGCGGTTTACCATCCAAAAACCAGACGGTTATACATTCATCCCGGGGCAGGCGACCGAAGTTTCTATAAATACACCTGCTCTTAAAAACGAAAAACGACCATTTACTTTTACAAGTTTAAATGAAAACGAGCATCTTGAATTTACAATCAAGATTTACAATAGTCACAACGGCGTTACAAAAGAATTAGGAAAATTAAAACACGGCGATGAACTAATCATTCATGATGTTTGGGGAGCTATTGAATTTAAAGGCGAAGGAGTTTTCCTTGCAGGAGGAGCAGGTATAACACCGTTCATTGCCATCTTTCGACATTTAAATGCCGAAAACAAAATTGATGACAATAAACTCATCTTTACCAACAAGACCGAAAGCGATATCATTCTGAAAAAAGAATTTAAAGAAATGCTCGGTGATAATTTCATCAACACACTCACTGATGAAAAAAAAGATGGCTACGAAAACCGCCGCATTGATGATACTTTTCTTAAAGAAAAAATAGATAATTTCAAACAACACTTTTATGTGTGTGGTCCACCACCGTTTGTAGAAGCCATTTCAAAAGCGCTTACAAAATTAGAAGCAAAACCAGATGCAGTAGTGTTTGAAAAGTAAATTCCAAAATAAAGTGAACTGGATAACATAATGGCTAGAAATCATTGAGGATAGGCATTATGGTTTATGCTGATCATAATTGTCTTCCCTTCCGTGTTTGTGCTTTTCTAAAAAGAACGTAAAAAGTAAAAAGACATCTTCTTACTATTTCATACCTAAATCAAAAATAAATATTATGATATTCGCTAATACTGATAAAGAAATAACACTGATTTATCATTCTGAAGAACATATCGGCCGGCAAATTTTGGCATATGCACACACAGAAAACTTACCTATTCGTGACATAGATCTGAAACATATGAAATTAACTCCTACGCATTGGGCAGAGTTGGCTTCTAGAATGAATATCAATGTTCGAGACCTAGTGAACACAGAACACCCTAATTTTTCTCAAAAGTTTGGACAGGCGGGTCAATATTCAGCTGAAGATTGGTTAAAGCTTTTGGTAAATAATCCTGACATATTGAAGGCACCTATTGTTATGAAAGGTGATAAAGTAGTAATGATGAGTAACCCACAGGAGATGCTTTATTTCGTTAAATAAAGCATCTAACATAACGGGATCCTTTTAATGATAGGACTCTTTACAATGGTACAATCTCAAACCATGGTAACAAATTTTTGCTCGCCTACTTCGGTCAGAGTAGCCCGTCCAAGGACGACAATATTGTTGGCTACAACATCATTGTTTGCATAAAAAGTGGTTCGCTACGATTTGTATGTGAAAGATAATATTGTGAATTTTACAGCGAAGGGAAAAGAATTTTTGCGGTAAACAGGCAAACATCAATGCCTACACTCGTATTTGCCGAAGGTGAAGCAGCTTAAATTATCTTTCATAAAAATCTCACGGGATGTATATAATTGTACTAGCAATAACTTTAGCAAGGAATAAAGAATGTACCTACACAAAGCTTGAGTTAAGTTATTTAACCAGGAAATTTTGAAAACAAATGTTTGTAATGTATGTGTGTTATGTTTTTAATGACCATCACAAAATATTGATTGAAGATTTTTTGCATAGATTCTATGTAACGATAATCATAACCATACCCATCATATAGCTGCATCCAATAATTCAGTGCCGTTTTCATTTCAACATATCATTTAATGGTTCAAGTCATTTGCTATTTGCATTAAAAACAATCTTCTTTTTTTATATGTGGAGATACTTACCGTGAGAAGCAGCTGAAATACACTGATACCTGAATTGTATAACTTACTACCAAAGTTATGTAATGCTTTTTACAGTTAAACAGCTGATCTTTGTGTAAAATCAATTTAAAGTTATCAGTTGATTCTAATAATGCAATCACAATTAAAAATTAAACAAAATATGGATAATTCAATCAAGCATACTTACCACATAGGTGGCATGAGTTGTGGCGGATGCGTGTCAACAGTTAAAAATAAATTGTCTGCTGCTTCTGGAGTTACGTCAGTAACAGTTGACCTTGCAAGAAAGCAAGCAGAAATTACTTCTTCAAAGCCGCTCAATGCAGATTTTTTGCAAGATGCATTAAGTCATACTCATTACGCCATAACAGAAGTTTAGGTCGATATTATCCTTTTATCACATCAACATTCCAAATTAATATTCAATAAAAAAAGGACTACAGCTAATCTGAAGATCGTACAACAGATGAACTAAAGTAGAAAATTTACAAAGCAGAAATAAATAATTCTATTAATTAATAATAATTAAAATTCAAATAAAATGAAACGAAGCATAAACAGTTTAATAGGCTACACCATTAAAGGAACTGATGGTGAAATTGGAACTATAGAAGAATTCTATTTCGATGACCGCACCTCTACTATACGATACATGGTCGTAAAAACAGGAGGATGGTTTTCCGAAAAAAAAGTTTTGATTTCGCCTGAAGCATTTCAAAAACCAGAATGGGAATCAAAAACTTTTTCGGTAAATCTTACGCTAGAAAAAATAAAAAATAGCCCTGATATTGACACCGACAAACCCGTTTCGCGACAACAGGAAGACTTGATACGTGGTTATTACACCTGGCCAGGTTATTACGGACCGGGAATGTATGGATACTGGGGAATCGGTATGTGGGGATATCCGTTGGTTAATGTAAGCGCTTCAGATAAGGAAATGCAACATGTAGAATCGACAGTCCAGGTAGATGACAATCCACATCTGCGAAGTACACACGAAGTGACAGGGTATGATATTCATGCAACGGATGGTGACATAGGTAAAGTGGTCGATTTTATCATTGATGATTCAACCTGGAAAATTCATTTTCTTGTAGTGGAAACTGGAAACTGGTTTTTAGGAAAAAAAGTGCTCATATCACCGCAATGGATTAAAGATGTAAAATGGCAGGAGCAGAAAGTTACAATCAATCACTCAATGGACGAAGTTAAAAACAGTCCCGAATATGATGCTTCGCAACCGATATATGATACTTATGAGCATTCCCTTCATGATTATTATGTAAAATAAGTTTAAAAATAAAATAAATTGTATAAAAAATGAAACAAGTAAGATTCTTAAAGTCCCCAATAAAACTTTCATTATGACAGAAATTAAAATTGAAAAGAAAAATCCTGTATGGCCTTGGATCTTATTAGTGTTTGGTTTGCTTTTTGCTATTTGGTTCTTCTTTTTTCGCAGTGATAAAGTTGGACTGGTAGAAACAGCAGATAATGTAGCTCTGATAGATGTTCATGAAAATAACAACATGGAAGTCACCTATGTTACGTTCATTAATTCAGACACCAATACCATGAGCCTCGACCATGCATTTACAAGTGATGCATTAACAAAACTAACAGATGCGATTGATGCTGTGGCCACTGAAGTAGGATACGATGTGAAAGCGGACATAGCCAAGGCAAAACAGCTTGCGGATGAAATAACAAAAGATCCGATGGCAACTACACATGCTGATAAAATAAGGAGCGCCGCTGATGCGTTAAGCACTTCCTTACAAAATATGCAGCAGGCAAAATATCCTGGCCTGAGCACTGAAGCTGCTGATGTAAAAAGTGCCGCTTCGGCAATTAATCCTGCAAAATTAACGCTTGACCAGCGAGATGCTGTTAAATCCTTCTTTAGAGAAGCCGCAGACCTTCTTAATAAAATGAATTAATTAAATTTAAAAATAAAAGTTATGATAGATAAAAATAAAAACCTGTATTACTTACACGAATTGTCGGATTATAAAGTAGCAGAAGATTATGCTGATGTGAGAGATTGGGAAGTAATAGATGCAGACAAAAGAACCATAGGCAAAGTCGATGGATTGCTCGTAAACAAAGCAGCTGAACGCGTCGTATATCTTGATGTAGATGTTGATAGATCAATAATTGAAGCGGGTCACCAAACCTACAAAACTCCTGTAAATAAGGGTGTACACGAATTTTTAAATGCTGATGGTGATACCCACCTAATCATACCCATAGGAATGGTAACACTTGATGAAAACAATAAGAAAGTACATTCTAACGAAATAGATTATACCACTTTTGCAAACACAAAAAGATTTAAGAAAGGGGTTGATTTGGCAAGGTCTTATGAGCTGATCGTTTTGCCTCATTATTTCCCGGGTAATAAATTTGATGAAGAAAGCAGTTCGGACAACCAGTTTTATAATCGCAAAGAATTTAACCCGTGAACTTGACTAAAGTAAATTAAAGAATAATTCAAAAAAATAAAAATTTATTATGATTCAGAATATTTATAAAAACATATCAGCTAAAATTATTTTTAACTTCTTGGTTATACTTTTCTTAACTCATTGCATAGCTTTTGCGCAGGAAGGGTCAATGATAAGAGATGTGGATATATTAGAGAATCAGAAAACTGTTTTGATGCAGAATTATCCTCACATCTTTACAGAGGTAGAAATAAAAGGTGTACAGAAAATAAATTCTAGACATTCAAAAGTATTTTACGAAATAGGTAATCAACAATATGAAGCAGTTGTAAATTCCGGCAGTACAGAAATGCTGCTTGTGGCAACAAGCAAAGTATTGAATGAAAAGGAAATGCCCAATATTGTGATGGATGCTTTTAAAAGTTCTGAATACAAAAGTTGGAATATCGAAAAAACATTTGAGGTAACAACTCCATATTCAAGCCGGTTTTATAGAATCGATGTTTCAAACAACAATAAAGCCGAAGAAAAAAATAAAGTCAAATCTCTTTTTTATACGCATTTGGGCCGGTATAAAAAACCTCCTTATTAACAATATGTATTAATACAAATATATACTTTACTAATATATTCTACTTGGGTTCCGCTAAGCAGTTGAGGCTAGCGAAAAAAAGCAAGTTTATTGGACAGCTGCATATATATATATGTGGATGAAAATTTTTTCTTTATTCTAATAGTCATAATAAAGAAAAAAATGTAAATAATAATTTAATAACATTTAAAATGTACATATAATGAAAGATGTAATTGATAATAAATCTGCAGGTTTAAGCAACAAATCTGAACAATCTAAAAGTGACAAAACTTCTATTAAAACGATCAATCCTGCCACAAACGAAGTGGTAAAGTCGTTTGAAGAAATGACAGAACAAGAAATTGAATCTGCCCTATCTACAGCAGACAAAGCCTTTCAGGATTGGAAAAAAACTTCTTATGAGAAACGAGCAAATCTTTTACATAAAGTTGCTTCGCTGATG
>JBBRVQ010000067.1:0-22812 GCA_038246735.1 Chitinophagales bacterium | reverse complement strand
CACCTAATTGTGCGAGCGTATACCGTTCATGATGATCGAGTTGTTCGGCGTGGGTTTTGATCGCTTGGAGCCATTCTTTATACAATTCTGGTTTGGGTGGATGGGATGGGTCTGTATTTTTGACAAGATATTTTATATCGGAATCGGTCAGGTGATCTAGTTTTTTTATACGTTCGTGGATGAGTTTCATCTCTGATGGACTAAGGATACTGTCTTTCCATCCTACATAAAACAAGGGCAACATACTGATGACTCCGGGCGAAAATGTGGGCTTCATAATGGACATTTAAAGATGTAACACAATTTAAGGAGTTTTTTGTTTTTGGCAAAGGTAAATAGTTGGATTTATGGTATTTTATGTGGAGATGAACTCAGGCAGGATGCCTGCGAATAATGCATCGTAGCTCGGAAGCTACGACGAACGGAAGTAAACCTTAGTAAAATGCTATTGGCAAGTGCATTTATGTAGGTTGATTGTAAAGGTCAATGCTGCGGAATCGAATTGAAAAGTATAGATTCCGCAGATTTGGGTCGCAAATGCTGCGGAATCGATGTATTTTCAGTAACAATTTAAGGTAAATTTTAGCAAAATACTACTTATTTTCGATGGTAATCGCCAATAGGTATGTATGTCTGTGATTATAATTACCAATAATGATAAAAATGGTGATTTCTGATTAATCTTTCTCTTCAAAAAACTTAATAGTGGCTTCGTATTCTCCATTTTGGATATCTTCTTTATCTATCCAATATCTTGAAGTAATGATTTCATAAGTGTTTTCACCCTTGTCATTGAATAACCATAAGATTTTTTCAGCATCACCGAAGTCAGCGTCGCCCACCATTTGGGTTTCATAGAGTCTATGTATAATACTCCTTTCACTTAAGCTTTGTGCAAGTGCTTTGGTCAGTATCTCTTTGGTAGCATCTACAGGACTACCGTCAACATCAGTCAGTTCTACCACGATGATAGATGCCTCTGTGTTGGGAAAGGTACCATTATAAGCTTTGAACAATAGTTGATTGATATTAAATAAGTCATAGTGGAAGGATGGATCGGCATACTGTTCTGCCACTTTTTCTTCTGTCATATCGTGGGCAATGGTTTGGATTTGGCCTGCGGTGAGCATGTCGCCGAGTTTGTGTGTCAGGATGATTTCGGCTGCTTCATTGGGTTCGAAATCTGTGATGGCCATATAAAGCAGATCCTTCAGCTCTTCCGGTTTTAACTTATCTGCATCAGGCAAATTCATTTTGTCTAGAAGCTGAATGAAGTCATCATTGGACCAATACAAATCAAGTTCATTGACGGTTTTTATACTTATTATTTTTACCTGTACCTTCATATTTTTTTATATTATGGATGTTTTGCTATAATCATGTCACTTCAAATCGGTGTCGAAGATACATTATATTTTTTGATAAAACAAAGATGTGGGTGTAAAGTGGATGTTATAATGATATCATCACTTCGGATTTAGGTTCGGCGCCATTTGCTATAATCCTAACTTCCCTTTGGGGTATAAATGAACTTTTGGACCGTCCATGAACGGTATGATCATCATCAATGTTCTATAATTATCACCACACTGCCCGTCTTCTCACCCGTCTCTAGATATGGATATCCTGTATTTGTTCTAATGGATATCGTCTTTCTATCACGGCTTTAATGAAATTTCAAATTGATACTGAAATTTTTGAGCTGAACGGATACTACAGAATCAACTTTTCTTGTGCCTTAGTGACACTTTAGGTTTGCACGCTTTTCAGAAATATTTGAAGTTGGTTTATCATATAATTCATAAATATATTTTATGGATTCTATTATAAATATTAATGTTCGTTATAAATTTTATATTATAATTTTGTTCCATAAATCAATATCAGATTTAAAACAGCGAAAATATTAGCAATATCGACGAAGGGTGTTAAATGTTTGAAGTAATTCATGGTACTGCTACTATAAGAGCCAGTCAAAACGGGGCCAATCTGTCAGGTTTGTTGTAAAAGTCCCATCCTGATGGTAAACCAAATCGGTCAAATAGATTTCTAAGAAAAAGTTCAGAATACGGGGTTGAAAACGCTGGAGCATGGGTTATATAAAACCGAAACATCTATACATTTGATAGTACAGCAGGAATATTCATTTGGACAAGGGCATTAATTTTTTTAATCATCTTCAATCAAAAAATACGAGACACTTATTGAACAACTTATTAAAGAAATATTCATAGCAAGAGTAGAATTAAAAGCATGGAATCAAAAAACATTCCGGATTTCAAAAGACGGAGTGGAATTATCTTTTACAATTAACTTCACTATAAAACCATTTATTTGATGTATATACAGCTAATCCATGGTCATTTCGATGCCAATGATGCCATTGACATAATCACAAAAATGATACTTATCAAGATAAAGTATTATGAAGATAAAATAAACAACAGCCTCAACGAAGATGATGATAAAAGCAGGGAAGTAAAAATTAAAAATCTTCATAAAGACCTGTTTAAAGTCAGAAGTATGCCCAGTATACAAGAAGCAATATTGCTCAGCAAGCAAATTTAGATATCAATTAACCACAAGACAGCAATATTCATGTTTGACGGAAGAAGTTTAGTCATCGCTACAAAACACGAAAAGGAAAAGGTAATAGCGCCGATTTTGGAAAGGGAATTAGGCGTAAAATGTATTGTTGCGATTGATTTTGATACCGATGAGCTAGGAACCTTTACCGGTGAAGTAGAGAGAAAAGATGACCCGATATCCACAGCAAGAAATAAATGTATAATAGCGATGGGGCTGACAGGTTGTGATTTGGTAGTCGCAAGCGAGGGATCATTTGGCTCTCACCCATCCTTTCATTTTATACCTGCTGACGATGAAATTTTGCTTTTCATTGACAAAAAAAATGATCTAGAAATTGTAGTTAGAGAATTAAGCACTGAAACCAATTTTAAAGGTGCGGAAATTAGAAGTGAAAATGAATTGAGAACATTTGCACTGGAAGTAAAATTTCCATCTCATGGTTTAATTTGCAGAAAATCAAAAGGTGATTTTAGTAATTTTGTAAAAGGAATTTCAGACTGGGAGAAACTAACTGAGACGTTTGAGTATCTGATAAAGAACAGGGATAGCGTGTTTATAGAAACTGACATGCGGGCAATGTATAATCCTACAAGAATGATGGTTATAGAAATAGCAGCTCAAAAATTGGCTGATAAGATAAATACTCTTTGCCCTAATTGCAGTACTCCCGGTTTTGGTATAACGGATGCAAAAAAAGGATTGCCATGTGAACTTTGTAATTTCCCTACGCGTTCGACGATGAGTCTAATTTACATGTGTCAAAAATGTAATCATAGAAAAGAAGATATGTTTCCTTATGGTAAACTTGCTGAAGACCCGATGTATTGCGATATGTGCAACCCTTAATTTTACTAAATGAAAATACACACATGAAAAATAAATTGATCATTATTATTGTATTTGTAGGCATGATCACTAATATCGGACTAGGTCAAATTTCTATTGACTCTTCAGAAATAAAAAAGAATTATACCAATATTGATGAAGCATTAAAAAATCCGGAGAAAGTATATCGTTTGGATTTAAGTAATCAAAATGTTAATATACCAAATGAAGTGTGGTTAAAATTTATTAATTTAGAATTTTTAAGTTTTAGAAATGATCATTTGAAAGAAATCCCAAATGAAATAGGGCTGTTGAAAAACTTAAAAATCCTTGATTTGAGTGGTAATGATTTTAAAGAACTTCCCAAATCTCTAAGTGGATTATCCAATTTGGAAGAACTTTTCCTAAATGATGAAACCAATTTTAAACTTAAAAAGAGCATCGATGTTATAAGTTTATTGCCAGAGTTGAGAATATTACATCTCGAAAATGACAGATTAAAAAAACTGCCTAAAAATATTTGGAAACTACGTCATTTGGAAACTTTATATTTAAAAAATAATAACTTTCGAGAAATTCCGATACAATTAAAAAGTCTCAATCAATTAAAGTACCTTGATTTACAGCATAATAAGATAAAGTTAGATACTCAAGATATGAGCATACGGAATTTTGGATATCAAATAAAATTTTAATTGATTGGTCTATGTCAGTACAAGAAATACAAATTATTGAAACATCAATAGTCATTGTAGTTTACATTATTGCTTTTTTTATTATAAATGTATTGATAAATAATACGCTGAAAAATGTACAATTACAAAGGGCAAGAAGAAAAATAATTATTAAAGCAGTTCATCTATTTACAACCTTAACAGCCATTGTTTTACTGGCTGCTATTTGGGGGTTAAAACAGAGTGAAATAGCTTTATTTGCCAGCACTATATTAACCGCATTAGGCATAGCTTTTTTTGCTCAATGGTCATTACTTTCCAATATTACTTCCAGTCTCATACTCTTCTTTAACCACCCTTTAAAAATAGGAGATCATATCAAAACATTAGATAAAGAAAATCCATTTGAAGGTGAAATAACAGATTTAACTTACTTTTTTGTTCATCTGGTTACAAAAGATGGTGAAATTATAACTATCCCTAATTCTTTGATCTTGCAAAAATCTATTTCTATCAAAGGAAAAAATTAAAATCATCATCTTATTTTATCTGAAAATGTGTGATTACTCCACTCACTACTACCTTTAATGACCCACCGTAATTACT
Source organism: Chitinophagales bacterium (assembly GCA_038246735.1). Taxonomy (GTDB): domain Bacteria; phylum Bacteroidota; class Bacteroidia; order Chitinophagales; family Saprospiraceae; genus OLB9. The sequence continues at coordinate 18,118 of JBBRVQ010000067.1, read as the reverse complement.
ACACTGCCCGTCTTATCACCGGTCTCTACATATCGATACGCCTCCTGTATTTGTTCTAATGGATATCGTCTGTCTATCACGGCTTTATAGTGTCCGCTTTCTATGATTTCTTTGAAAAAGATGATTTCTTTTTTGCTGTGTTTGGGTAAGGGAAACATCATTTTTTTATCCCTCACAATACATGTGTATAATGGAAGGAAGATATTCTGTGCCCAAGGTCCCAATTCCGTAGAAAAGTAGATTCCACCATTATTAAGTATTTTTTTACACTTAAAAAATGTACTTTTACCTACTGCATCCAACACTACGTCAAAGCTATGATCCCGCTTCGTAAAATCTTCTTTTTGGTAATCAATGACCGTATCTGCCCCTAGGGACTTTACCAGTTCCATGTTTTTTGTATTACTGACAGCAGTCACCTCTGCGCCAAAGTATTTTGCCAACTGTACGGAAGCACTTCCAATAGCACCAGTTGCACCATTGATGAGTATTTTATTTTGTTTTTTAAAATCTATCTCCTTCAGATAATTCATGGCATAGTGTGCACCTTCGCAGATGGAAGCTGCATCTTCGTAGGAAATATTATTGGGCATATTAGTGAATGATGCATCTTCGGGAAGACAGATATATTGGGCATGAGCGCCAAAGATATCCGGATGAAACCCAAAAACTTTATCACCAGCTTTAAATGTTTTGACGTCTTTACCTACAGTTTCTATCTCACCTGCAAAATCACTGCCCAATATCGTTTGTCTTGGCCGAAGCAATCCACTGAAGAGTCGTACAATGTAAGGTTTACCGGATCTGAACCCACAATCAGTCCGATTGACAGAGGACGTTTTAACTTTTACGAGAACTTCATTGTCCTTGGGTGTTGGTTGAGCAACCTCTGCGATGTGGACGACACTCGGTGATCCGTATTTCTGGTAAATTGCTGCTATCATGCGTTTATTGTATTTTAAGAAACTATTACGATCTACTTTGTTTGGCACAAAAGTATGGTGTTTGCTATTATTAGGGAATGTTTTTAGATGAATGGTAAACCCGCACCGACTGAACGACCAAATCGGCGTGGATTTTCTCTTGCATTCACTTAAAGATAAAGGCTTAAATAAAATAACATTATCACTCGTATTTTTTTACATTTTTGATAGTATTCTGTGTAGCGGGGACGATACTTGCTGCAAAACCGCCACCTTCAGCCAACAAAACTTTTAATATTGTCATTGCATCGACCTGAAATTTTTCTATTTTATATGACATCGGGTTATTGTCCCAGTGTGCATCATCGCCATCCCGATAAATAGTAACTAAGTAATTAACACCTTTATCCAAAAAGTCAAGAGGAACAATGGATGTTCTTTGATTTTCATCTGTGATAGCCCCCAAAAACCACTTTTTACTTCTTTTGGCTTTGCGGGCGATGGTGATGTAGTCTCCGGGCTCTGCTTCTAGTATTTTGCTGTCATCCCAATCCATGGCTACATCTTTTATAAATTTAAATGCGTCCAAATGTGCCTCGTAGTTTTCAGGAAGGTCCGCGGCCATATGCAGGGGGCTATACATGGTCACATAAAGTGCCAGTTGTTTTGCCAGCGTGGTGTGGACATAATTGTCTTTTTTACCATACTTGTCCAGCTTAATCTGAAATATTCCGGGAGTATAATCCATCGGTCCTCCCATCAATCTGGTAAATGGTAATATGGTTTCATGCTCCGGTGGATTTCCGATACTCCATGCATTAAACTCATTGCCTCTGGCAGCTTCGTTGGCTACCCAGTTTGGATATGTTCTGTGCATACCGGTAGGTCGCACGGGTTCGTGCATATCTACCATAATTTTATTTGACGCTGTTGCTGCCGCTACCCTGTTATAATGATTTACCATCCACTGACCATCATGATGCTCCCCACGTGGAATAATCTTACCAACATAGCCTGTCTTTACAGCATCGTATCCATTTTTTTTCATAAAATCATACGCTTTATCCATCCATCTTTCATAATTGGTGACAGAGCCTGATGTTTCATGATGCATGATGAGTTTTACTTTTTTTGTAGCTGCATAAGTGCTAAGTTCTTTTACGTCAAAATCAGGATAAGGGGTGATAAAATCAAATACGTCTTCTTTCCATTTACCAAACCAATCTTCCCAACCTACGTTCCAGCCTTCTACCAAGACTGCATCAAAACCATGTTTTGCAGCAAAGTCTATATACCTTTTGGTGTTTGCGGTAGTAGCACCATGTTTACCGGATGGTTTAAGTTTTGAAGTTTGGTCATAGGCATGCATGTCCTGAGTACCCGCATAATCCCATGTGCTCGTACCTATGTGCATTTCCCACCAGATACCTACCATTTTAGTTGGTTTTATCCAGCTCACATCCTTAATTTTACCGGGTTCATTGAGATTCAATATTAACTTTGACGAAAGCATATCTGTCGCTTTATCAGAAATAATTATGGTCCGCCATGGAGTAGCAAATGGTGTCTGCAAATAAGCTTTATTCCCTGTAAAATCCGGAACGAGCCTTGAAATAAGATCATTTTTGGTTTTGTCAATGTGTAGTTGCATAGCAGGATAATTTACCAATGCTGCCTCATGGATATTAATATATAATCCTTCGGAAGTTTTCATCATTAGCGGTGTCTGTACCCCGGATTCATCCTTAACTACTCTTACCCCTATTTCCGTATGTTTGTCACTCACCTTTTTTGCGTCCACTTCACTCAGCAGGGATGTAGTATAAGGATACTCATTGGTATCATAGTCTGCGGGTATCCACCAGGATTTGTGATTGCCCGTAAGTTGGAAATGTGTTAACTCATCAGTCACTACAAAGTGGGCCAGATTTTTTTGTGCCGGAAACTCATACCTAAATCCGACTCCATCATCAAAAACCCTGAAAATAATATTCATTTCCTTTGGAACAGAGCCTTTTTCTTTAAGCTTAACGGTCAGTTGTTTGTAATGATTTCTGATAGACTTTACTTCACCCAAGACCGGATTCCAGGTCTCATTCATTGTAAAGGTATCTTTTCCCATAATCTCTAGATTATTTATTGTACCTACATCTGCAAACTGTATACCCAATGCAGAATTTTTTATTACTTCTCTGTTTTTAAAGGAAACAGCATAGAAAGGTCTTCCATTGTTATCCAAAGTAAACTCCATGGTAACGATACCACCGGGAGATGTGATGCGTTGGGTCTGTCCGTAAGACAAAAACGCTGAAAAAAGTAGTAATATAATGATCTGATTTTTCATATGACTATTGCTTTTTGAAATTAAATCTTTTGTTTTTTTAAAAAGATAAAAATATAGAAACTTGGTTATTAACTAATGTGACAAGGATCATAAGAATATATGATTTTAAATCATTACGATATTTTATGTCACCAAAAATACTTGTTACCATTTGCAGATGTATGTTCTTTAAATAAGTACCAAGTTCTGTAGAGAAGTAGATGTCTCCTTTAATCATCATCTTTTGTACTTATAAAATAAATAAAATACACACTTTTAGCATAAGTATTTTATGGCCGGAATTATAAACTCTTGATTTACAAATAGAATAAAATTAGACATTCTGTACAATACAATTTATGATAAAAAATAAAAAGTATTAAATATTTGCTAAAACAGCCAAATTTTTTAATTTTTTTTACACATAAGTTGTTCTTACATAGATTCGTAGTTAATAATTACATTAAGTACTCAAATTTATTTGTATGAAAAAGTTCCTATTTGTATTAGCAACACTTATTCTGACGCATTTTATCATGAATGCACAATATTTTGGTCGAAACAAACCGAGATATCAAGCTTTTGATTTTAAGGTGGTGGAAACGCCACATTTCAAAATACATCATTACCTGAAAAATGACCAAATGGTGGATTATGTTTCTAGGGTTTCGGAACAGTGGTATGGAAATCATCGGAAAATATTCGGCAAAGACATTTTATTTAAAAACCCCATAATCCTTTATAACAATCACGCAGAATTTCAGCAAACCAATACTATTTCAAGTGATATAGGTATAGGAACAGGAGGTGTGACAGAAGCATTAAAAAACAGAGTGGTCTTGCCAATTACCTTTTCACTTCAGACTACCCACCATGTTTTGGTACACGAAATGGTGCATGCTTTTCAATACAACAATATTTTGGCGGAAGACTCTACCTCCCTACAATCACTTGCCAACACACCGCTATGGATGATAGAAGGTATGGCAGAATATCTTTCTATCGGCAGAAAAGATGCATTTACAGCCATGTGGATGAGAGATGCTATTCTTAATAATAACCTGCCTGAAATCAGCAAAATGAATAACTTTAAATATTTTCCATACAGATATGGTCAATCTTTAATGGCTTTTTTGGGTGGTTTTTATGGGGACGATAAGCTCAATAAAATGTTTATGGGTACTGCACAAAATGGACTGGAAACGGGATTTATGGATGCGTTCGGACATGATACAAAAACGATAAGCAATATGTGGCACTCAGCACTCAAAACACATTACGCACCTTTATTGAATGACCGAAAAGAAAAACCTCAGGGCAAAAAACTGATTTCCGAAGACAATGGAGGCAATATGAATGTATCTCCATCCATCAGCCCGAATGGTAAGTATCTGATTTTTCTTTCAGAAAAGGATTTATTCAATACTGACCTTTATCTGGCAGATGCATCTAAAGGAAAAATACTAAAAAAAGTGGCCAGCCTGACCCAATCCGGTGATTTGGATTATATAAATGTACTGGAGTCATCAGGTACATGGTCTCCGAATGGAAAAGATTTTGCATTTGTGGGTGTAAAAAAAGGAAAAAATGTCTTAGTCATCAAAGATGCTGATACCGGCAAAAATATACAAACCGTATCGGTATCCAACCTTGATGCTTTTGTAAACCCGGTGTATCATCCTAATGGTAAGGAAGTGATTGTCACAGGCCTTAAGGAAGGACAGCCGGATCTTTATTCTATCCAGTTAAAGACACAAAAGGCAACCCAGCTTACCAATGATATATATAGCGAAAATATGGCAAGTTTTTCATCTGATGGCAGTAAGTTGATATTTTGTTATGATAAAAATAGTATTGTTAATGGACGAACCGATGGAAAATATACGTATGACATAGCTGAAATGGATTACTCGTCAGGAAGTATCCGTATTTTTCCATTCTTTAATGGTGCAGATAATCTGAACCCTGTATTTGACTATCAGGATAATTTCTATTTTGTAAGTGACAGAGATGGTCTGCGCAATCTGTACAAATATGACCGTACATCCGACAAGATTTTTCAAATGACAGACCTCTTGACAGGTATCAGTGGAATCAGTGGTTTTTCCCCTATGATCTCTGCCAGTAGTAAAAAAGACAGAATACTTTATACTCATTATTATAACAGCAAATATATTATCTATGAAGCGTCTTCCGGTGAATTGTTAAATAAGTGGATAGAAGATACAAGGGTTACTGATCAGACCATGGGCGTACTTCCCGTTTCCGGACTAAATCAAAACGACATTGTAGGCACAAATTTTAAAGAAGCGGATCAGACATTAAACGCCATCGTCGCAGACTCAAAAACGTCAAAATACAAACCTAACTTTAAGCTTGATTATATCGGTGGCGGAGGTGGTGTGGGTGTAGGAGTGAATAACAACTCTTTCAGAACGGCAACAGGTCTGCAAGGCGGTGTGGATATGCTATTTGGTGATATGCTGGGCAATCATCAGTTATATTCCCAAATTGCTCTAAATGGAGAAATTCTGGATATTGGTGGCATGGTCAGTTATATCAATCGTAAAAACCAACTTGCTTGGGGAGTTGGACTTAGCCATGTGCCACTAAGGACTGGTTTTCAAGGCTTCGAACAAGTGGATATAACATTGGGAGGAATAGAAACTCCTGCCATCAAAGCATCGACCAATCTTATACGTATTTTTGATCAGAGTCTGAATATATTTGCCCATTACCCCATTTCGTCAACATTGAGATTGGAAGGTGGAGTGGCCGGAACCCACCGTAGCTTTAGATGGGATGAGTACAATGACTATTACATCGGAAACCAATTCAATGGTTATCAATTGGTAGGGACGGACAAAAAACGTATTCCAACAGGCGACGAGTTGCAGATTGATCAATACTATACCATTCTGAAGGGTTCGGGGGCAAATGCAAACATTGCAGTTGTTGGTGATAACTCATACTTTGGGGTAACAGCTCCACTTGCCGGACACCGATTCAGAGTAAGTGTAGAACAATATATAGGTAGTGATACTTACACGGGAGTTTTGGCAGATGGACGTAAATACTTTTGGATGCGTCCTGTAAGTTTTGCTTTCAGAGGTACTTCTTATTTTAGGTGGGAAAAGGAAACCAACTCGGTATATCCACTATACCTTGGAAATATTGGTTTTGTAAGAGGTTTGGGTTCTATTTTGTCCAGCAATGTGGATGAAATCGGTCTTACATTCAGTCAGTTGCTGGGATCAAAAATGATGATTGGAAGTTTTGAAATCAGACTGCCTTTTACAGGGCCCAAAAGACTTTCCCTGATTCCCTCTAAATTTTTACTTACCGACCTAAATCTATTTATCGATTCAGGAGTAGCATTTGACAATTTCAGTGATTTTTCTACCGGCAAGCTGTTAGATTTCATAGTAAGGGATGAAGATGGCAACATTATCCTGGATGGGAACGGAAATCCTATGTATGAAGTCCGAAATGCAAGACCAACCCTAATTACTTCTGTAGGCATCTCCATGAGGTTAAATCTTTTTGGAGCCCTTATCGTTGAGCCATATTATGCCATGCCATTGATAGATGGATCAAGATTCAGGTTTGGGCTGAATCTTATTCCGGGATGGTAAATTGTATAAAAAAGAAATGTTAATTTTTTATTTAAAATTGATTTTCAAGGTTTTTAATATTACATAATATTATTATGTGTTAAAATTTATCAATTAATGTGTAACTTTGTATATCTATTTGATGTTAATTTCGTTTTACGGTAATACCTCTGTTAATTGAGTATCATTATGAAAGTTCTGTTTAGGTTATTTAATACTTTTTTGCTTATTATTTTTTTTATATTTTCTGCTCTGGGTCAGCAAAAATATCGACTTGCTGTGGAGTATTATAACTCCGGAGAGTATGAAAAGGCAGCGCAGATATATGAGTCGCTTTATAAAGAAAGCCCCAATAATAAATCTTATTTTAACTGGTATATCCAATGTCTGATTGATCTTAAAGATTATGAAAATGCTGGAAGAATCACTCAGGCGGAACTTAAAAAAGATCCAAATGATGTTTCGTTATACGTTACTTACGGAAATTTGCTCGAAAGACAGGGCTTTAATGATAAGGCAAATGCAGAATATCGAAAAGCCATCAATAATCTAAACCCGGATCCAACCAACATCACCAATCTTGCCAATAATTTTACCAATCTTGCCAAGTATGATCTGGCAATAGAAACCTTTTTAAAAGGCGAAAAACTATCCAACGTAGAAAACTTATATGTGTATAATCTTGCTGACTTATACCGGCGTCAGGGAAATGTGAAAAACATGATTAAATACTATCTTATCACAGTAGAAAAAGAACCATCGAGTATCAATATACAAACAAGCTTACAACGATTTTTGTCAGAGGATGACTACCCTGAATTGCAAAAACAGTTATATCAGAAAATTCAGGAAAAGACAGATATACCCCATTATGGGGAACTATTGCAATGGACCTTTACTCAGAAAAAAGAATATGACAAAGCGCTGAGGCAAGCAAAAGCACTTGACAGACAATTTGAAGAAAATGGAAACAGGGTATTTAATCTGGCGGATGTTGCTTTTAAAGATAAGGACTACAATACGGCAATTGATGCTTATCAATATATAGTAAATAATCATGGCCGAAATACCAGTTTTTATCTGGATTCAAAAAGAGGCTTACTCAATAGTAAAAAAGCAAAAGTAACAGAAAACTTCAATTACAGTAAAGAAGATCTTCTAATATTAAAAATGGAATATGTTTCTTTTCTAAATGAGTTGGGTAGAAATACACAAACAGCTCCATTGATGCAGGAGTTTGCCGATTTTGAAGCGTTGTATGTAAATGAACTGGATACTGCAATAATGATTTTGGAGGAACTCAGACATTTCGGAGGATTACCTTCGGATGCCATAGCAAAAGCTAAACTTGCCCTTGGGGATTATTATCTTATGAATGGCGACAGGTGGGAAGCCAGTCTTTTATTCAGTCAGGTAGATAAAGATTTTAAAGAAGGGCAAATAGGAGAATATGCCAGAGAAAGAAATGCCAGACTTTCTTATTTTGCAGGAGATTTTGAATGGTCACAGGAACAGTTTAAAATATTGAAAGGCGCTACATCGAAACTCATTTCAAACGACGCTATAGATATGTCAGTTTTCATCCTTGATAATCTGGGAATGGATACTACAGAAGTTACCCTTCAGATGTATGCACAAGCAGAATTACTCACCTTCCAAAATAAATATGCTGAAGCAATACAAAAACTTGATTCCATTAAAATCCTTTTTCCCGAACATAGTCTCGATGATGATGTATTATACACCAAGGCTCAGATTTATAAAAAACAGCGAAGGACAACGGAAATGATAGAGATGTATCAAACTATTATAGAAAAGTATCCTGAAGAAATACGGGCAGATAATGCCATATTTGAACTTGCTGAATTGTATGAAACAAAACTTAATGAACCCGAAAAAGCAAAAGTGCTGTACGAAAAGCTATTTGTCGATTATAGCAGCAGTACTTTTGCCGTAGAAGCCAGAAAAAGATTCCGTATATTAAGAGGAGATGAACTGTAGTCTATGAAAATTCTTTATAATGTAACCATCAAAATAAGTACAGACCTTCATATGGAATGGCTCGAATGGATGAAGCGTGTTCATATACCTGATGTAATGTCCACAGGCTGTTTTGAATCTTATAGGATCACAAGAATATTGGGTGATGATGATGAACATGGGGTAGGTTTTGCGGTTCAATATGTTGCTCCTGACATGGATACTTTTAATATTTATCAACAGCAACATGCAAAGCGACTACAACAGGAGCATAGCGATAGATATGCTAATCAGTATGTTGCTTTCAGAACAATGATGAAAATAGAAGCAGAAGACTAATTTATAGTAAAAACTAACCAGCAAGTGGTAATATTATAGCAAATGTAGTTTCTTCTTTGGGTCTGGATGATTTAACGTATATTTTTCCTTTGTGATATTCTTCAATAATACGTTTGGCCAAAGACAATCCAAGTCCCCAACCCCTTTTTTTGGTAGAATATCCGGGTCTGAAAACAGATTTGAATTTATGTGACGCTATACCATGGCCAGTATCACTAAGCTCTATGCAGACGTAATTATTTTGTTTACTAACCTTGCAGGAAATGGTCCCTTTTCCATCCATTGCATCCAGAGAATTCCTGATAAGGTTTTCTATCACCCAAGCAAAAAGATGTTTGTTGATCATCGCATATATTTCCGCATCCGGCGCTTTGAAATTAAAGACTATTTTCCGTGACGCCCTTCGTTGCAAGTATTCCTTTACTTCATTTAGTTCAAGAAAAATATCTGCAGGTTTTAAAACCGGTTTAGATCCTATTTTTGAAAATCTGTCAGCTACCAGCTCCAGCCTGTCTACGTCTTTGGTCAATTCGTTGAGTACATCCATTTGATCGGGCTGCTCAGCAAAGCTGTCTTTAAGATATTCCACCCAGCCCAAAATTGCACTTATAGGTGTGCCCAACTGATGTGCCGTTTCTTTGGCCATACCTGCCCAAACTCTGTTTTGTTCGGCTTTTCGGGACGAGTTAAACAGAAAGTACCCAAGTGCAATATATAAACCTACCAATAAGCCTTGCACCACAGGAAACAGCTTAATGTAAGTGAGTAACGGCGAATTAAAACAATAGATATTGGTAGCGTATCCTTTTCCGGAAATAGGCAACTCTCCCGACTCTAGGAATTCATCCCTTTTTTTTATGAGAAAATCCTGATTATTAAGATTTTTCTTATTAAAATTCTGGCCTTCCAATATACCATTTTCATCTTCATATATGACTGGCAATGGAAAAGAGTCAATCACTGTATTAATAAACGACCAATAGTTTTCATCATATATTTCCTGATCACTAAGTTTTACTAATCCTTTGATCGCTTCAGTGTAAAGAATTATATTTTTTTCTTCATTCAATTTTAGTTTTTCTGAGAGAAAATTAGAGTATATAATAGTGGATGCAAGAATGGCTGCACCTAGCACCATCAATCCTAACTTCCAATAATTATTGCTGCTGAATAATGACATCCTTCTGATTGTGTCTAAAAAACGGCACAAATTATACCAAATATTACATAAGTAAGCAAAAACAAAGCCATTTAGTCACGTAGACTAAATGGCTTATAGTATTTTTTTCCTATTGTTTTAAAATAAACTTACCGATGTGCCTATCATGAATGTATTAAAGTCATAGTTCGGATTGTCTTTAAACAGTTTTGAAAAGTTATATCTAACTATCAGATCAAATCCTGAAACATCAAGTGCTGCTGTAGCTCCGTACACCCAATTATTGAGATTGTATCCGGCATATCTGCTTTCGTGAATCGTTTCATTGCTGGTTTTAAGATGAAATTTCTGTACCGTATGTATCCTGTATCCGGCATAACCACCCAATTCAAGTTTTGTCTTTTTGGAAAGTGAAAAGTTCAGACTCAAAGGTATATTGAGATAACCAACATTAAGCCTTGGGTTATCTTTTGCATCAGGCACTCCAACAAATTCCGGATTTTTATTTGCATTTGTAGTCAATCTGAGATCATTTTCAATTTTGAATCTGTTTTTTAGAAAACTTATTCCATAATTGATAGCAACTTTGCTATCCTTACCCCCTAATCTGGCACGTCTTTTTAAACCAAAATCCCAGTACCAGGAACCACTGGTATTGATTTCTGGAGAAAGTACACCATTCGGAGCATCTGTAATCTGGTGAAGACTATTGATACCAAATTCTATTTTAAAATTAGTATTAAACTTCTTTTTAAATGGCATAAATTTAGATAAACCTATGCCCCCTTCATTTTCATTTTCATTTTCATTTTCGTTTTCGTTTTTAAGCTCAGTATCTGCCCAAGTATATTCTGGCAGCGTTTCTATTGTATTTTCTTCTTCTGGTATTATGGTATCCGAAAAAGTTTGCTCCATGATTGTTTCCGGAATGACGATATTGTTTAGTTCTTTCTCAATTGATGCGGTTATTGCATCCATTTGATCCAATAAATTTATTATTTTTACAGAATCTGTATAATATCTCATAGACAGATTATAATCCTTGATAGAAGCAAGATAATACTTTAAATTATCTAGTTTAATTTGCTCATCAGATTGTGCAGATATGATAGACGAAAATAATATAAAAAGAGCGCTCATAAGTAAGTTTACCTTTTTCATTTCTATTGTTTTGATTTTAAAAAATTAAGTAATACAAGCATAACGACGACAAAACTTAAAAAGTTAATTTCAAGTTAATTTTTTTTGTTAAATCAGATGAATAAACCTAGTATTCTTACAAATGTAATATAATTATTGTAAAAAAAACGATCCAAAAAAAATAAACGGCATGACATTCTTTCGAAATAACCTTCTGATAATTATGGACTATGCTATGAATGCTTTTATTATAAAGCTCCAGACATTCGAACATCTCCCCTAAAAAATAAATACCCTAAAAATTTATTCAGGTGCACCGGACTGAATCCAGCATTCTACTTTAGTAATTTTGTCAACAGAAAGCTTTGCCGCATCCCGAGGCATAGCTTTTGCCCCAGATTGATGTTTGATGGATTGCAGTACTTTACCATTAAGACTGGCACTTTTTACTTTTATATACGTACTTAGATCCAAACCATCTGCTGGAAAAATTCCTGTATGGCATCCGGAGACTGCACAAGACAAATTCATAATTGGAGCTATATCCTTAATATAAGTAGGAGCTACACCGGTGCAATCTACATTTGTTGCTTCGTCTTTTGAACAAGACATTATTACCATCATTATTACAATGATAACAGCTGAAAATAATCTGTTCATAAATCTGGAATTTTTAAATTATTATTAAAATAACGAATTAAATTTCAAAATCAGTATCTAATCTATGAATTAAAAAATAATAATTGGTAGAATGGCCTTATTTTTGCTCCCTTATAAAGCATATAAAAGATAAACATAAGATGGATTTTAAAAGTTTGATAGCACATTGCAAGGAATATGGTTTTATTTTTCAGTCCAGCGAGATTTATGATGGATTGAGCGCAGTGTATGATTATGGTCCATATGGAGTGGAGTTAAAAAATAATATAAAAAGCTATTGGTGGAAATCTATGGTTCAGATGCATGAAAACATTGTGGGTCTGGATGCTGCTATTTTTATGCATCCCAAAACATGGAAAGCTTCAGGGCATGTCGATGCTTTCAATGATCCTCTCGTGGATAACAAAGATTCGAAAAAAAGATACAGAGCAGACCAGTTAATAGAAGGATATGCTGAAAAAATTGAAGCTAAAACGCTCAAAGATATTGAAAAGGCAAAAGCAAAATTTGGTGATTCATTTGATGAACAAAAATTCAGAGAGACAAATGATCGGATCATAGAAAGACAAAAACAAATCGATGCAGTTATCGATAGATTGGCCAAAGCAATGGGTGCCGGTGATATGGAAGAATTGAAAGCTATGATTGATGAGTATGAAATTGTATGTCCTGAAAGCGGATCAAGAAACTGGACAGAAGTTCGACAGTTCAATTTAATGTTTAATACACAACTCGGAAATATAGCAGGAGAAGAAGGAAAATTATATCTGCGTCCGGAAACGGCACAGGGCATTTTTGTCAATTTCCTTAATGTCCAGAAAAGTACCAGACAGAAGATTCCTTTTGGTATAGCACAGATAGGAAAAGCATTCAGAAATGAAATCGTTGCCAGACAGTTTATCTTTCGTATGCGGGAGTTTGAACAGATGGAGATGCAGTTTTTCATTCGTCCGGGTTCAGAAATGGAGTGGTACAATTACTGGAAAGAAACCAGACTAAAGTGGCACAAAGCTTTGGGAACCCACTCCTCCAAACTTAGGTTTCATGATCATGCCAATTTGGCTCATTATGCCAATGCTGCAGTAGATATTGAATTTGAGTTTCCTTTTGGATTCAGGGAGTTGGAAGGCATACATTCGAGAACAGATTTTGACTTGAGTCAGCATCAGCTTTTATCCGGAAAAAAACTTCAGTATTTTGATCCTGAATTGAATGAGAGTTATGTTCCTTATGTCTTAGAAACTTCCATCGGTTGTGACCGAATGTTTTTGGCCATAATATCAAATACACTTCAGGAAGAAACTGTACCTGATGCAGATGGTCAGGATTCCGTAAGGACAGTGATGAAACTTCACCCGGCTTTGGCGCCTGTTAAAGTAGCTATACTTCCATTACTAAAAAATAAAGAAGAGCTTACTAAAGTAGCTACAGAAATATATGATCGGCTCAAGTTGTCATTCAATTGTCTATATGATGAAAAGGATGCCATAGGTAGAAGGTACAGAAGACAGGACGCTATTGGAACTCCTTTTTGTGTAACCATTGACTTTGAGACGCTAGAAAACCAAACGGTTACCATCAGAGACCGAGATACGCTGCAACAACAGAGAATAAATATTGCCGATATCAGAAGTATTGTCGAAAGCAAAGTGTCTATGGAAACCTTGCTTTTGTAAGCACACTATAAATTTGACATTACAAATGAAACATTGCCTGTTAATTATGGGTTATAACTTTAAATCTTACTTTTATGTTTCGACTTGTTATTGTGTTACTAACATTATGTATCTCCTATGAAATTTTTGCTCAAAACCAATGGACCGGTCAATATGAAGGTCTTTTAAACGGAGATAAAGTCATCCTGACATTACAATTATCGGGTAAAAACCAATTGAGTGGTAGCATGAAAGATAGTGGTAATAATTATAATGTCAGTGGTACCTATTCAGATAAAAACTTTACTGGTAAAGCAACAGAGGTAAATCTGGGTATTGAATTTCTAATGGAATCTATGCTGAACGGCTCCGAACTAAACACAACACTTGCAATAGATGTTTTTGGTGTCATTCAAAAAATACAAGTACTATTTTTTAAAAAAACAGAAGGCTCGATACAAGTACTTCCCAAAATAAAAGGAAAAAATCCTGTAGCAAATAAATCAAAAGATTCCGGAGTTATAGGATCTTGGGTAAAGGAATCCAATTATAGTTCAGGATACAGTCAAAACAACTCATATGGCGCAATGAATTTTACTGAAACCATGACATTTTTATCCGATGGTACAATGTTAAATGGCGGCAGCAATGTTGTTGTAAGTGGAAATAACTATACCGGCGAATCTTCATCACAAGTAGCAAATATCATCGAAGGACTATTCTGGTATACTGACGGCAATAAAATATATCTCCATATTACCGAAAATAACCAATCACAAACTGTAGAACTTGGCACTTACTTCATTGAAAACAAGCATATGCTCATCACTGGGACCAACGGCATAAAAATGCTTTTATCCAAAAAATAAATGCTTATTTAATCCCTGGTGTTCTATTCAGAAATTCGTCATACAATAATGTTTGTCTGCTTTCCAGGGGAATACTCCATCCTCGGATAAAAAGTTTTTCTATTTTCGTTTTTGTTTCAAACGGATCACCGTCTGCAACGATTATATTGGCCACTTTACCTTTATCAAGACTTCCATATTTATCTGCTACTCCAAAGATTTCAGCAGGTGTTAGTGTAACTGATCTTAGTGCGCTTTCGACTCCCATACCATAGGCAGCAGCAAACGCTGCATTAAAGGGAAGATTTCTTGTGTTTTCAGCATTATCCGTACGTAGAGCCACTTTGATTCCGGCTTTTGCCATCTTAGACGGATTAGTATAAGATGCATCATATCTGTCATTGTCTCTTCTTGGGGTATTTAATATTGGCCCCGTTATAACCGGTATATTGGCTTTTGCAATTTTATCAGCTACACGCCAGCCTTCAGCAACTCCGGTAAATACTACTTTTATCTTCTTATCTGAAACCCATTCAAGGGCGCTTTCGATATCGTTTTTTGAATTTACCTCGATAAATAGTGGCAATTCGCCTTTTACTATTGGCAATAAGGCCATCATCTGTGGGTTATTGGTATACCATTTTTGATTGTCAGCTTTTGATGCAGAATCTATTTTCATATATTGTACAGCACTACTCCAAATGTCATTGATGTTTTTTAGTGCTTTTTCAGCATCTTTTTTTACATCTTCGTCCGTTCTTCTATCCCATCTGCCCCTTCTGCCCGTGGATGGAAAACGCATGATTACTCTTTCCGATCCGCAACTCATTTGCTCCGGACTATAGCCAAACAGATCTATTAATGCACCGGTGCCTGGAAAAGTACCCCCATCCGGTTTTGCAAAAACAGTAGTTACCCCGTTAACTCTGGTTACCGGTATGGCTACAGCATTTGGATTAACAGCTGTCAAAGCTTTCATATGGGGAACAAAATCACCGTGTTCATCAAAGTCATTTGTTACTGATACTGCATCTATTTCGACCAACCCTAAACGGCTACCACTGTCTATAAATCCGGGATATATATGTTTTCCTGTGCAATCGATCACTTTTGCATTTTGTGGATTGCTTACTGACTTACCTATTTCAGCTATGATGCCATCTTTCAGCAATAAATCACCGACGTATGTGCTTGAAGATACGGTATGCAGGGTGGCATTTTTAAGTAAAAAGATCCCGTTTTCAGCTTTTTTTACCTGCTGACCAAAGGTGGGTAGAATGGTGTTAAAAAGTACAATTAAACTGAAATAAATATATAAATGCTTCATTTTATACGGATTGTAATAGATTAATGTGTGTGATTTTGTGAATATTTAAATCTCATAAATTTGGCATAACTGTCTTGCATAAGCATTTCAGAAATCCCTCTGAGACAGCCGGAATTTTCATGATTTCTTTCTGTTTCATAAAATGTAGCGTATTTTTCATTAGGATTTATGTCAATTCTAGTATCGTCCGGATCTTTTTCAATATCAAATCTCACCTGACCATCAACTAGTGTTTTTTGTGGTACAGCATAAACGGATAAAGGATGTCCTTTAAAAATTGCGATATCCCCATCTTTACCTACTTCAAGCGAACCAACTCTTTTGTCTATTCCCAATTGTTTTGCCGGATTTATCGTGATGAGCGCCAGTGCCTCATCATCTGTCAAATCACCATACCTCTGTGTCTTGGCTGCTTCATGATACAAATGTCTTATCAGTTCTTCAGAGTCAGAATTGATAGACGTTACTACACCATTTCTGGTAAGGATGGCAGCATTGTATGCCGTTGAATAATATACTTCAAATTTATATGCCCACCAATCTGCAAATACAGATGCTCCAGCTCCGAATGCTGCCAGCTCCGGGGCAACTTTGAAGCCTTCATTTACGTGCTGAAAACAAATTTTATTGACATCGTAATCTTTTAATACCCGCATAAGCATCAGAATCTCATCAGCTCTATATGAATGACAATGTATGATAATATTTCCTTTTAAGATGTCTGCCACGGTCTCATTTCTTAGATTATATTCCGGTGAAGATTTTCTTGTCCCTTTTTTATAATCATCCCAATCTTTTATATATAATTGCGCTTCACTGAAAGCATTTCTGAATACCTGCTCCACACCCATTCTAGTATTAGGCATTATTTTGTTGCCTTCTCCATGGACTCTAATAGGATTTTCTCCTAAAGCAAATTTGATGGTGCGCGGTGCGCCTTCCATGCGAAGTTCATCTGGATTTACTGAGCCATATCTGAGTTTGATCGTTTCACATTGACCGCCAATAGCATTTGCCGATCCATGCATAGCGTGTGTTGCTGTCACACCACCGGCAAGAGCTCTATAAATGGACACGTCCAGAGGATCCAAAGCGTCGCCTACATTTACTTCAGCAGTGACCGGGTTTGTACCTTCATTTACAACGTCAAGAGCTATGTGGGAGTGAGCGTCAATGATACCGGGCATTACAAACATACCTGTTGCATCGATAATACTTGTTCCGACTGGAGCAGAAATATTTTTTTCTATCTTCGCTATTTTACCGTTTGTGACCAGAATGTCTGAATTTTCTTTTACTCCTTGAGTTATAGTAAGAATGGTTCCATTTTTTATGAGAACATTTTGGGCATTTAAAAAAACAGGCAATATTACCGCCAGAACAATTGTCAATCTACTCATGATATATATTTATTTAAGATTGTTTTAAATTAAAAATTGGGATCGCCTTCGAAATCTCCCTTTATTGGGAATGAACCAAATTGTCCTACAGAAATAGATCCTGTGTAAGATTTATCTTCAAAATTCAGATCAAAATCTACTTTTACCGGTGCTCCCATATCCGTTGTAATATTAAAGGTAATTTTTTTGCCGTCAACAATAACATCAGCCGCTGAATCTTCCTCACTCGGAGATGAGTCATCTATGACAGTTACCTTATATTCTCCGCTGTCCTTTTTAATTATTATTTTTCCTTTCCTGGTTGAGCCAGGGATTTCAACTGTATATGACCAGCTTCCAATTAGTTTACCTGACTCAGATGGCTTACTTTCTGTCTTTTTTGGTTTGTCCACAAATTCATACTTCTGTCCATCGACAAAAACATATTTAATGGTTGTCTTTTCATCAAAATAAGGTTTATCTGTTATGACAAGATTAGCAATTTTTCCTTTCTCTACGGTACCTACAAGGTGTGAAATACCAAGTATTTGTGCTGGATGTGTAGTAAGTGCAGCCAAAGCATAATTTTCAGAAAGTCCGTTTTGCAAAAGTATTCTTAAATTTTTTCGGATATCTGCTGTCTTGACGGTCATAAAGGAAAATGCAAATTTTACACCTTGTTTTTCAAATAATCCAGCTTGCTCAAGGTATTGCTTAATAGATGCTTCCTTTTTCTGGTCAAAACCATCCTTCTCAGGATTTTTTTCTTCT
>JBBRVQ010000066.1:0-23476 GCA_038246735.1 Chitinophagales bacterium | reverse complement strand
CAGAATTTTTTAATCGCTTTTTGCTCGAAAGAATATTTATCAACTATGATATTGACCCAGAGTTGCAAAATAATAGCGAGTTGAAACGTAAAATACTAGATTTTGGTAAAGTCGCTGCTTAATTATCTTATCGGACTATTGTTATGGTAAAGATACTTTATTTGCAAATATTATGTTAATAAAAAAATAATACATACTTTTGGAACTGCACAAAATTCATATCAACTTTTTATCAAAACAATACACATTATGAAATTTTTCAAAGGATTTTTTACAATTCTATTACTTATTTTTTTAAATCACCTAAATGCTCAAACGGACAGTACCCAAACCTTGATGTCAGGTCCCAATCAAGTGGGAGATACTACATCTATAGCAATGGCAGTTCCTTCCACAGCGCCAATGGGTCTGGATGAGCGAATAAATCAAGCGTTTACGCCATTTGCTAATACCATAGAAAGCATTGTTTTATATTCCTTTCCGATAGCTGGTACAAAAATACCATTGATCGTTATTATATTAAGCTTAGGCGGGTTGTTTTTTTCTTTTTATTTTGGTTTTCCGAGTATCAGAAAATTTGGTCTTGCTCTAAGAGTGGTTCAGGGAAAATATGACGCCATCGAAATGGCTGGCGCCCAGGAAGTTCATCCGGAAGAGTCTGTATATACAGTAGACGGAGATATTGTAAAAACTATTAAAGACGAACATCATCATGGAGAAGTAAGTCATTTTCAGGCTTTAGCCACTGCGGTATCGGGTACAGTAGGTTTGGGAAATATAGCGGGTGTGACGATAGCTATATCACTGGGTGGACCTGGTGCAACGTTCTGGATGATAGTAAGCGGACTACTGGGGATGACGCTAAAATTTGTAGAATGTACGCTAGGGGTACAATACAGAGACATCAATAAAGATGGAGTAGTATACGGTGGGCCAATGTATTACCTATCCAAAGGACTTAAAGAAAAAGGATATACAGGACTTGGAAAATTTTTGGCGGCTTTTTTTGCAGTGTTGTGTATTGGTGGTTCGTTTGGTGGCGGCAATGCCGCTCAATCCAATCAGGCTGCTGCGCAGATCTCGTCTATGCTCGGTATGACAGGTGGAAGTTCTGGATTTATAATAGGGTTAGGTATTGCCATTCTGGTAGGAATTACGATCATAGGTGGTATCAAACGAATTGCCACTGTTACTGAAAAACTTGTTCCTTTAATGGCAGTCATCTATATCATTGCTTGTTTAATAGTGATTGGAACGCATATATCTTATGTTGGTACGGCATTCAGTCAGATTTTTAGTCAGGCGTTTAACCCTCAGGCAGGTCTTGGTGGTTTGATAGGTGTGTTGGTAATTGGTTTCAGGAGAGCAGCATTCTCAAATGAGGCTGGGGCAGGTTCAGCTTCAATAGCGCATTCTGCAGTCAGAACAAAATATTCCGCTTCAGAGGGATTGGTTGCGCTCCTGGAGCCATTTATTGATACCATAGTGATTTGCACCATGACGGCTTTGGTAATTATTATTTTTAATGGTAACGGAGCTTTTGAATATGGAAGCCAGGCAGTTACTATTAATGGTCAATCTTACCAAGGTGCCACACTTACTTCATTAGCTTTTGGTGATACCATCTCTTGGTTTCCTCATGTATTGACCGTAGCCATATTCCTATTTGCAGTATCCACCATGATTTCATGGTCGTATTATGGTCAACAAGCATGGATGTATCTGTTTGGTAGAAGTAAAACAATGGAAATCACATATAAATTATTATTTCTCGCATTTATTATTATCGGAGCTTCAGCAAATATGAGTTCTGTTTGGGGATTCTCTGATGCCATGATCCTAGCTATGGTATTTCCGAATATGATCGGCTTGCTATTCCTGTTTCCTGTAGTTAAGGATCAGTTGGAGAAATTTGAAAAAGCTATAAAACAAAAATAAAGTAAATAGCCACATTTTTATAAAAATGCCTGATTCCAAAAGTTTCAGGCTTTTTTTATTAAATTTGCACCACAATATATAGCGTATGCATACTTATTATTTGCATTTGGGATCAAATCAGGGAGATAGAAAAGAATTTCTTCAAAAAGCACTAGAATTAATCTCTGCAAGCATTGGTGAAATTAGCTTGAAATCAAGTGTCTATGAAACCGAACCTTGGGGTATGAAGGAACAGGAAAATTTTCTGAATATGGCCATTGAAGTAAAAAGTATAAAATCTGCCGAAGATATTTTAAAAAGTATAAAATCAATAGAATCAGCCATAGGCCCAGGCAAAGAAGTAAAATGGGGCCCGAGAACTATAGATATAGATATTTTATATTGCGATGACCTGATTATAAATAGCAGCGAGATAACAATTCCACATCCACATATTCAAGATCGTAATTTTGTGTTGATTCCCTTAATGGAAATAGCTGGTGATTTCACTGATCCGGTACACAAAATGACCATTGAAGAATTATATGACGTCTGTAAAGATACCGGAGAAGTTTTTATTTTTGAAGAATAGATCACATTAGAAAGATTTATCATATTTTTGCTTTTTTAAAATAGAACCAACCATCGGGACACCATTTCCATATAATTACATCTGTATTGAAGGCAACATTGGCGCCGGAAAAACTACTTTCTGCAATTTGCTTAAAGACGAGTATGACTGTCGACTTATTCTCGAAGAATTTGCGGACAATCCATTCCTGCCCTTGTTTTATAAAGAACCGGATAGATTTGCATTTACAGTAGAATTATTTTTTATGACAGAAAGACATAAGCAGATGCAAAGATCATTGTTGAATCAGGATCTTTTCAGAGAATTTACTATAGCCGATTATGCGTTTGTAAAAACCTTATTGTTTGCCAGAAAAAATCTGCCGGAAGATGAGTTTCGTCTTTTTCAGAAAATGTTTAGCGTTTTAAATCAATCCTTCCCAAAGCCCGATATTTTGGTCTACTTTCACCGAAATGTGGATATTTTACTGAGTCATATCGGCAAACGAGGTCGTGCTTATGAAAAAGATATTACAGCAGAATACCTGACTCAAATTCAAAATTCTTATTTCGAGTATTTCAGAAATATCCTTTCCTACCCTATTTTGATAATTGATTTGAACACCATTGATTTTGTGGACAATAAAAATCATTATGAACACGTAAAGTACCTTATCTCAAAACCATATCAACCTGGAGTTCATAGAATAAGTCTTGTGGTTTAACTGATCTTGAAGTTATTTATACTATAAAAGAAAGATTTCTACAATGCACTTCTTTGCTATCCAAAGTTTTTTTTGAAGGATAGTTATTATTCTTTTCAATGTCCATATTATTAATTAATACCATTGAATCAAGTTAATTATGCTTACTTTTTCAGCTTATTATTGATAGAATTGTCGACTCTAAATGTCAATTTGCCACATTGCTCTTTTGGCGCGGTCAGATCCGGCTGAAATTTATAGCCTCTAGCAGCTTTAAGGTATAATTTAAGATTTTCTCTGTTTCTTTCTGTAGTTTCAGTATTGATTAATTCTGTAAATGTAACCAGTCCTGCTCTGTTAATACAAACTTTGACCGCAATTTTTGCACTACTACTAATTGCTTTTCCAGCTGCTGACAAGTCTCTAAACAAAATTTTTCTTCCAAATACACCATCACCAGAGCCATCATATTCTCCTTCACCATCACTTTTATTGCCTAGACCTGCATCTCCGTCATTTCCTTTATCTTTGCCAGCGCCCGTGCCTGAATCTCCTTTGCCTGTCCCACCTTCTTTGCCATCGACAGTAGAAGGTTTTGTGGTAGAAGAACCTGTTGTTGATCCTGTGGTATTCGTTTTGGTAGTATTGGTTGAAGTAGTTCCTGTTTTACTTGGTTCTGTTCTTGTAGGTTTTGTGGGTTCAGATACTTTTACTGGTGCTTCTTCTACTGGTGTGGTAGTAATGATTGGGTCATTGGTAGGGGTATAAACCGGAGTCGGCATTTTGATCACTGGTACCGGCACATCTATGACTGTAGGTTTGGTGGGCTCGATCACTTCCGGTCTGGTCACTTCTTCTGGTTGCGTGGCTTTTTCTTCCTGTTTTTCTTCAGCTGGTGTGCTTTCAGATTTTGCTCTTTGTGCGCCTTCGTCATCATGCGCAAGTTTACTCATAGAGCTTTCTTCAAATGTAAAATCCACTTTTATAGCGTACGGTGGTTTGTCTTCAAGTTCTGCAAGGTCAACCGCCGGCAAATAGTAGAAGAAAGCTAGAAGTAATAAAAGCAGATGTATAATGAATGATATCCTTTTACCTTTATTACCATTTTCCTTTTCGAATGCAAATGAATTATACATAATATATATATTTTAGAAATAGAAAAGCTTTTAAAAAATTTTGTTCCTTTGAGTTTATAACGTATCCAACGGATAAAAAATTCTTAAGATTTTATTAAAACGTGGCAAAAATAAAAAATTGTTTTTGATAAGCATGATATATTATGGAAATATTAAATATTTAATTCACCAATTTGACAAAAATTGTTGTCTTGTAAGACGGGGACACTTTAGTTATATAATATAGTTGCGGGATTAAAAATAAATAATTTGCAGGAAAGTTATTGGAAATTTAATTGCCTTCATCATTAAATATTATTTTAATTTCTCTAAGTGATTCAACCTATTAAGTTGATTTCTTTTCTTCCAATATCTTCTTTTTTTTGTGTCTTATCGTCCTATGTACAGAAATACTGGAATTCAGCTCAAATCCAACCAACAAAATAAAAGAATTAAACTGTATCCAGACCATCATGACAATCAATGCCCCGATCGAACCATAAATTTCATTGTATCTTCCAAAATTATTGATAAAATAGCTAAATCCAAGAGAAGTTAATAAGGAAAATAGAGTTGCCAATATCGAACCAATATTGATAAAAGGAATACGTCGGTGCATGGAAGGTCCAAATTTATAGATAAGACTAATACCTGTATACACCATAAATACTGCAAAAATCCAATTAAAAATACTGAAGGAAAGTAATAACGTCTCTGAAACATGGTAAACATTACTTAGATATTCCATTACTTTACCTTCGACCACCATCATAATCAGAGAAACAATAAGTAAAAGAGATAATACAACCGTTAATGCTATGGCAACCAGACGGGTATATATCCAATGACGACGCTTAAACGTATGTTTATAAGCTTTATCAAAACCTGACATTAGGGTCAGCATGCCGTTGGATGAAAAAAACAACGCTAAACCCGCACCAAGTGAAAGCAAACCATCGCGCTGTATAGAAGTAATATCGTATATAATCGAAAAGATATAGTCATGTGCGCTTTTGGGAATGACCCCTTCCAGCTGTTCACTTAACATTAATGTATAGTCTCTTACGACTGTAAAAAGAGGTAATAAGGTAAAAAGAAATATTATAGCAGGAAAAATAGATAAAAACAAACTGAATGAAATCGAATTGGCACGAGTTGTCAGGTTGTCCTTTTGCATTTCCTTGATGACAAACGTAGTCACATCATACAACGAAATACCTGAAAATCCTGGCGGACTATAGCGTTTTGACCATTCCAGTGACCTTTGGACCAATGGAAGACCATATAAAAATGCTTCAATATCGAATTTAAGTTTAGTCAAAATAAAGGAGTTAATTTTTCCAGCATATATTCAGGGCAAGTCACTTTTTTTCCGCTGTCCATATCAACAAAAAATAGTTTTACTTCTGCTCTATGAATCAATATTTGTTCATCACTAAAAATTTCATTGTCAAAAGTGATCATTCGTCCTGGTAATTCATTCAATATTGTTCTGATAACTAATTCCTCATCATACTTAGCCGGTAAAATATATCTTGCGCTAACATGAACTACAGGCATCATAATTCGGAATTTTTCTTCCAGAACTTTATAGGTAAGTCCTAGACTACGCATCGTTTCTACCCTACCTATCTCATATAACTGGGCATAATTTCCATAATAAAGATAGCCCATCATGTCTGTTTCACCATATCGAACCCTCTTTTTATAATCAAAGCTATACATGATGTAAATATTAAAACAATTAAACTGATACCCTGACCAATGGGCAAGTCATACAATGTGATCCACCCCTGGCTCTGGACAATTCATTGGATGGCAATGTTATTATTGTTTTCTCTATGGCAGCGGGGTCTATCAATCCTTCATTTATTTTCTGCAAAAGCTCTCTGGCATGGATTATATCATATCCCGCACGTCTGAGCGCCTGTTCAGTTTTTGGATTTCTGTCGTAGGTCAATGCTACGCCAGGTTTTAATGCCACTAAGTTACAACCATCTGTCCATTGTTCTCTTTCCTGATATGGTGTAATACCGTCCCCGCTAAAGATAAAGTTGATATCAGGGTTGATCTCATGAATGAAGAAATTTTTTACAGAGTCATACACTATTTCAGCCCCATTCTTGCGAAATACTCTTACATTTGAACTCACGCCATCAAAGATAGTAGGCTTATAACATACCATGTCATTGTGGTCGATCAATGTAAATAATGTATCTATGTGCATACAAGTTCGGTCAGATGGAATATTGATCTGGGCTATATTTGATATTAATCCTTTGGCAAAAAGCACATCTTTTAAACTTCTTATCGCATAATCCGTGGTCCGTTCTGAACATCCGATGAGAATAAAATTGTCATTAAGCATCATGACATCGCCCCCTTCCATCGAAACGACTTCCCCTTTTTTGGAAGGCGGAAATTTGTCCAGATGATTTAAATTGATAATTTTACCCTGCTTATTCAGGTCTTTAAAATATGGGTGAGCATAAAAAATAAACCTAGTCAATAAATTTTCACGATATCGAGCTGATTTGGCAGCTTTGGTAATGATAATGTGGTCTTTGATGACAACGGCAATGTCCCTTGTAAATATAAAATTTGGAATCGGATCAAAATATATATGATCTTCATCCTGATAATATCCGGTAATCAGTAGTTTTGTAAGCGCTTCACTATCAAGTGCCATAAAAAAAGCTTTATCAGAAACAGGAAGCTCTTCATAATCCACAATCTTATCTATCAATTCTTCTTTTATATCCGGACTGGCTTCAAATCCTTCTTCTATAAGTCTTTGTGTGTCCAAAACATTTTCTTTCCCTATGATATGCTGAAGTACTCTTCTGAAAATATCATGTTCCTCACGCATTTGAGGTAGATGAACAATATCATCAAAAAGTAGTTCTTCTGCTTTTTTTGGTGAGATCCTAGCTATACCATCATCTGGTCTATGGATAATTACTTTTTGTAAAGCCCCTATTTCCGAATTTACATTCAGCATAAAAAAATTAATTTGGTTTCTGATGCGAAGGTAAGGAAAAGAAACTAAAGCTAAAAAACAAAAACCAATTACTTTTTATACCCTAGGGTCATGACCTTCACCTTTGTTTCGCGAAGCAGTAAGTATATCTTTTGCGTCAAACGCCATTTTACTGATCTTTTTTGTAAACTGATTTATGTCATGGATCAAGATAATTTCCGTCATAATGTTCATTCCCCTATTGTTGATAAATTTGCAGCGTAAGATGATAGAAAATAGCACTTTTTATTAAAAAAAATCATATCAAAGATGCCAAATAAGTTAACGGTGTATCTTTCAGACCTTCATTTTGAGCACAATCAGTGGTCAAGTGAGTTAAAATTCTGGGAAGATGAAATTAAGACATATACTAAACGTCTTGAAGAAGTGGTACAAAGATACACATCCAATGAAATCAGAGCTAAAATTGAACATTTTCAAAATCAATTCGTACTTCACCATCAAGTAATTGATATTCTGAAAAAAGATGTCAAAAAGCATGAAAAAATTATATCTGAACAGGCAAACCATAAACTTGTAGCTATTGAGCATATACATTTTGAAGATCATAAAAGTGTAAGAGACAGAATGGATATTCAAAGAAAAATTTATTCAGAACTAAAAACTGAATATTTTGAATTCCTGACAAAAACAATGTAAACTTTTCATAGACTAAATGACGATAAGGTGTAAATTGTGGCGGTTTACACCTTTTTTTATATTCATTTTATGAAACCGTCATTGCGTCTTAAAATATACTTATACAGTTCAATCCACATCACTGATAAAAAAGCCATTCCTGCACAAAAAAGTAACATAGAAATATTGATGTCTACAAAACCAAATATGTCCCTTAAAGGTCTTAAATAAATGGTTAATAGTAGGAAAATAAATGAAATAATAAGGATAATTGACAGCAGATTATTTTTGTATTTAAGGGTTGTGAATACTGAAAAGTAAAATGAACGATTTACCAAAGTAAGAAATAAATTACTAAAAATCAAAGTTGCATAAATTACTGTACGCACGAAGCCTTCTGCATATCCTTGCTCCATATAGTAATAACCAAGACCAAGACATGCTATGGTAATGATTAAACCTTGTATAATACTCAAACTCAATTCTTTTGGAGAGAAAAGACTTCCGGTTCTATTTGCGGGTGGACATGACATCGAATTCTTTTCGATAGGTTCATTTTCAAAAACTATAGAACAGGTAGGGCCCATGATTAACTCAAGAAATACCACATGCACTGGTGTAAATATGTCAACATACATCCATGAAAATAATAATGGCACAGCTACAATCAGAATGACGGGTATATGTATTGAAATAATATATCTGATGGCTTTTTTAAGGTTTTCATAAATTCTTCTTCCCAAAGCTATAGCATCCACCATCCACCGAAGATCATCATCCATTAATATCAAAGATGCAGCGTTTTTGGCCACTTCACTTCCTGACCTACCCATTGCTACCCCTATATGTGCAGATTTTAATGCAGGACCATCATTTACCCCATCACCTGTCATAGCTACGATATCTCCATTCAATTTGAATGCTTCAATTATTCTCAATTTTGCATCCGGAAACATTCTGGTGAATACATTGACTTCTTTTACTTTTTTTTGTAACAAGGATATGTCAGTATGAACGATTTCATCTCCAGCTAGGTAAAGACTATGGTTTTTTATTCCCACCTGTTTTGCAATAGAAATAGCTGTAGCAGCATGGTCACCAGTAATCATTTTAACATCAATTCCTGCATTATAGAACGAAGCTATCGATTCATTAATATTAACTTTTGGGGGATCGTAAAAAGCAATCAAACCCAGAAAATGATACCTAAACTGACTTTGTAAGTCTGGCAATGATTTGCAAGAAACGCCTTCACCTACTCCAAGTACCCTAAATCCTCTTTCTGCAAGTGCCGCATATTTCACCATAATGGTTTCCTTTTCCGGCTCTTTCAAATCTGATTGTCTTATAATACCTTCTACCCCACCTTTCACCGCGATGATTTGTTTCCTATTCTCCCCTTCAAAAACATGGGTCATCAAAGGTGGTTGTCCACCCAAAGGATATTCAGCCACCATTTTGAATTTTTGTCTTTCATCATTTATTGTCACCTTTCCGTATATATTGTGGATTGATATTTCCATACGGTCAAATGGTTCTGTTTCCGATGCCCACATGGCTGTTTCCAGCACTTTACTCCATTGAAATTTATCTTTGGTATAATCAAATAGTTTGTTTTCAGCGAAATCATATATTGCCGCGAGTTCCATTTTATTTTGAGTGAGTGTGCCTGTCTTGTCAGTACAAATAACCGTGGCAGCACCTAAAGACTCAACGGTAGAAGGCGTCTTGGCAATAACACCTTTACGAAATAAATGATAGGCACCTAAAGCCATAAAGGTGCTGAATGCTACTGGAATTTCTTCCGGTAATACAGACATGGCCAATGTAAGACCTTTTAAAAGACTTTCAAGTATGACACCTGATTTAATATAACTGAACACACAAACTATAATAAAAGCTATCACTCCAAAGACAACCATACTGCCTGTAAAGGTTCTAATCTGTTTTTGTAAAGGTGTTTGCTCTTTTACAATTTGTTCTAGTGAAAGACCAATTTTACCAATCTCGGTAGCAATACCTACTACTGTCACCTGAGCAATACAAGATCCAGAGACTATGTTTGTCCCCCTATAAATTTTATTAGTTTCTGAATTTTCAGTTTTATACACGTTCAAAGACTCACCGGTAAGTATACTCTCATCTACCGAAAAATCATGCTGTGATAAAATGATAGCATCAGCTGGAATCAATTCACCATCTTCAAGGTGAATGACATCCCCTACAACCAGGTCGTCAGTATTGATTTCTTGATTATTTCCATTTCGAGTAACTTTCACCTTGGGAATGGAAAGCTTTTTTAATGAATCAACAGCACTTTTACTTCGTTGCTCTTGATAAAAGGATATACCTGCGACAAAAAACAATGCACAAAGCATAATCAAGCCCTCCTGGGTCTGACCAACGCCAAAATATATTAAAGCAGTAAAAAATAATAAAACAAACAAGGGCTCTGTAATTACATCTCTGATAGTAGTCAGAATGTTGCTCTTTTCAGTTGATTGAAGGATATTATTACCAAATTTTTTTTTGCTTTCTGTAACCTGAAGCTCGTTCAAGCCACTATAAGGATTAGAGCTCAATTGTATTTTTTGTGTAAAAATACATAAAAATATTCCAAGCTAGCAGAAATTGGTTGTTTTTAGCTGGTTATGCGTTTTTATCTTAAGTGAAAAAGAACTGCAAACCTTACTCATGTTTCATTTATGTGTTTATGATTCAGAGTACGAGTCGGCATAAATCCTAGTCACCATCAATCTTCGGTTATTGGGATGACCTCATGGGGATCTTATATTACTCGTGTTTTCAGGCTTACAGTTCTTAAAACTAGGATCTCAAAATAAAAAACTTCAATTTTATTGTCGTAAGACGATGCAAACATAATAAAAACATATTACAAAAAAACATAATATGTAATATTTTTTATATATTTTTTTTTTAATATGAATAGTTGGTTTATCTATCCCTTGAGAATGATGATATTTAATTGAAAATTAACCTATTATGAATTAATATATTATGCCTCATGTTTGAATTAATATGTTTTACAAAAAATACTTTCCATTTGATGCTGAATAATGCGTATATTACTAACAATCTATGTATTAAATATTATTAAAACATATACTATTTAAAGATATTGAAGGTAGACCTTTTTAAAAAAATTAATACCCTCGAAGT
This sequence comes from Chitinophagales bacterium, assembly GCA_038246735.1. GTDB lineage: Bacteria > Bacteroidota > Bacteroidia > Chitinophagales > Saprospiraceae > OLB9. Next base: position 12,332 of record JBBRVQ010000066.1, on the reverse strand, counting down.
TAAATTTTCCCAAATTTAGAGATAATTAGACAAAACCTATACTCTGGATAAAGATCATTCTACAACAAATGAAATGATTAACAAGAGTAATTTTTTTATACTTTAAAGTTGACAACAATTTGACCAAATCGGTGGATTATTCTTCAAATAGTATTTACTTGTAAATTTTCACATGTCCAAGATATCTGGCTGCCTAAGAGGTAGGTTTCTCTTATCTATGATCATAATCATTGTAATCTTCCACAAAATAAATTTAACTTTAGGCTTTAAAATGAAAACAGGTAATCATGACAAATGATAAACCTCTCTTTAAAGTAGTGAAAATAATATATGAGCAAATTTGCAGATTTAAGACAAGAGTACAAAAAACATCAACTTTCAGAGGATAATATTTTGACAGATCCTTTAGAACAGTTTCGTTTATGGTTTCACGAGGCATTGGAAGCAGGGGTCATGGAACCCAATGCGTTTACACTGGCCACAGTCTCCAGCAGTGGTACTCCCTCAGCCCGTGTGCTTTTGTTGAAAGGAGTAGATGAAAATGGTTTTGTATTTTATTCTAATTACAACAGTGACAAAGGCCGCGACCTGAATGAGATACCGGTTGGGTCGATGGTTTTCCTTTGGCTGGAGTTGGAGAGACAAGTTCGAATAAATGGTCCTGTGTCTAAAGTGTCTCGTGAAGAGTCTGAAATATATTTCCATTCCCGGCCCAGAGAAAGCCAGATTGGCGCATGGGTTTCTCCACAGAGTCAGATCATTCTTTCCAGAGAAGTTTTGGAAAAAAACCTGATCATACAACAGGAAAAATTTAAAGAATCAGAAGTCATTCCTTTGCCTGATTATTGGGGAGGATACAGACTGCAACCATTACAAATTGAGTTCTGGCAAGGTAGGCCAAACAGACTTCATGACAGATTGTTGTTTTCTGCTAATAAAACAAAATGGAAAATAGAAAGACTAGCCCCTTAAATATTGTCTGATGTCAAAAAGTATTGAACATCAAAACGAATACCTTAGATCGGGTCTTTGGAAATCGTTGCTATTAATCTCTGGTTTAATTCTAATCGGGATATTAGGATATTATTTCTTTTTCGGATACAGTATAATTGATGCTTTCTATATGACTATTATCACAGTAGGTACCGTCGGCTTCGGAGAAGTATCCCCTTTGGACGATTTTGGAAAAATATTCACATCATTGCTGATTTTGTTCAGTATTTTTATATTTGCCTATGCTGTTACCACTATTTCGGCATATCTGGTGTCAATAAATTCAATTCTAGATTTTAAAAAAAGAAAGATGCAACAAAAAATTAATACATTAAAAAATCATGTAATTATCTGTGGGTACGGAAGGAATGGCAAACAAGCTGCAGTCAAGCTTAGGTCTTACAACAGACATTTTGTGATCATCGAACAAAATAAAGAAATCATACAAAACCTAAACCTGGAAGGTTTACTGAATATAGAAGGAAATGCTACAGAAGATGAAACATTAATAAAAGCAGGTATAATAAACGCATCATACCTGATCACTTCGCTTCCTTCTGACTCAGACAATGTATTTATTACCTTGACAGCTAAACAATTGAATAGTAAAATGAGCATCTATAGCAGGGCTAGTGAAGAGTCAAGTTTGAAAAAACTCAAAATAGCAGGAGCGGATCATGTCATTATGCCTGATAAAATAGGTGGTGATCATATGGCATCATTGATCGTCGCTCCGGATCTCATTGAATTTCTTGATAATTTATCGGCATCTACTTCAGGAACAATGAATGTTCAGGAAATCATGCTTACTCATCTCCCACAAATTAAAACAATCCGCGATCTTCATATACGAGAAAATACCGGTTGTACCGTAATCGGATATAAAATGGCGAATGGCGAATATATTGTAAATCCTGATAGTGATCTTCAGGTAAAAACGGATGGCAGAATCATAGTTTTAGGTAATACTCTACAGATACAAAAGCTCAACAAAGTTTTTGAATTATAAAGCCTCAGTTAAAATATTTCAAAAAAATAACTTCTTTTTCCGTCAGATGACGACTCCAACCTCTTTTCAAATCTTTTTTGGTCAAACCCATAAAAAAAGTTCGGTCTGCTCTGGTAACTTCATACCCTTTATCCTTAAAAACAGCCTTGATAGATGAATCAGTGCCTTTTAATATTTCAATACCAACCGTTGGAAATTCGCGATCATTAATAACATTTATTCCTATAATCATTGGGATCTTATCGCAATATTCACTTTTCAAACTCAGTAATTCTTCTTCTTTAATGACTTGATTCATCTGCAATTCGTAAACAGATTTCATTTTCCTGTCTGTCTCTGAAAGCTTAGAAATGACTTCCTTGTCATTCGTAAGCACTAAAAGTCCAGAAGTACTTTCTTCCAAAGGGTTTGCAGGAAATACTTTTACCTCTGTAGTTTTTTGTATCAACGTCGAAACGCTTGGTTTTTTGAGCCCTTCAATATCTACATACGGAGTATCTTTGGGTTTATTCAACAGAATATATACTTTTTTTTCTTCAATTACCAGCAATTTCCCTTTATACACAACTTGATCATTTTCCTTCAGGTCTAGAAATGGATTTGTTTCCACCTTATCATTTACCAGAATTTCTCCTTTTTTTACAAGTTCTACAGCTTGTTTGCGGTTACAAATGCCACAATGAGCAATATATTTATTAAGTCTGATTACAACTTCATGATTATTCATACATTCTTGGATAAGGATTGGAAATATTTATTAAAAAGGAATTTCCATTTCATCGTTAGCATCCAATGCAGTGGCAATATTTGGAGTATCACTGTTCATTTTGGATGGACGGGTTATTATTCCACCTGCACCGAATGGATTGACATTAAAAACATCATTAAGATCATTATTAAAACCACCTTCTCCCGGGTCTTCAAATTTAACAAAATGAGGTACGAATCGAAGATTGACCGTACCTAGTCCACCGTTACGATGTTTAGCCAGAATAATTTCTGTCAGATCATTGGGTGTATCCAGTTCACCTTCGCCCACACCATAATATCCCGGACGATAAATGAACGTAACTATATCTGCATCCTGTTCTATGGCTCCGGATTCCCTTAAGTCTGAAAGCATTGGGCGTTTTTCCCCTCCCCTACTTTCTACAGCCCTTGACAATTGCGAAAGGGCTATGACCGGCACATGTAATTCCTTAGCCAATCCCTTTAAAGCTCTAGAGATAGCGGAAATTTCCTGTTCCCTGTTTCCATTTTTTCCATTTGGTGGTCCAGCCATCAATTGCAGGTAGTCAATCACAATCATGCTGATGTTGTGATTCTGTTTCAGTCGGCGACATTTAGCCCTCAATTCAAATATGTTTATGCCTGGGGTATCGTCAATAAAAATTGGGATCTGCGACAATTTATCCACTGCTGCGTGCAATTTTCGCCATTCAAATTCTTCCAACTGACCATTTCTAAGTTTACTTGAATTAATTTCGGCTTCCATGGATATCAATCTCTGTACCAACTGAATGCTGGCCATCTCCAATGAAAAAAATGCAATTCCCTTTCCAGCTTCAGCAGCATTTTTAGCCAATGATAAGGTAAATGCAGTCTTTCCCATACCAGGACGAGCTGCCATAATGATCAAATCTGAAGGTTGCCATCCATTGGTCATCTTATCCAGCTCAGTAAAACCGGTAGTTACACCTGTCATATCTGAACCTTTCTGACTTACTGCTTCTATTTGTTTTTGAGCTTTAACAGCCAGCGAAGCGAGAGATTCATATCCTGTGTTCAGGTTTTGGTCTGTAATGTCATACAATCCTCTTTCGGCTTCATCCAGCAGTTCAAGCACATCTTTTGTATCTTCAAATGAATCATGAATAATCTGTGTACTCACCCTAATCAATTCGCGCTGAATGAATTTTTGAGCTATAATTCTGGCATGAAATTCAATGTTTGCTGCAGACCCTACTTTATTGGTAAGATCCATCAAATAGCCGATTCCTCCTACTCCCTCAAGTTTTCCTGTTTTTTTAAGTGATTCATGAACAGTTAGCAGGTCTATGGGTTGTGATTTACCAAAAAGGTCAGACATCACCTCAAATATCGTCTGATTTTTGTCCAGATAAAAACCCTCTTTGCGCAATATTTCTATGATCGAAGGAAAGCCATCTTTATCTATCATGATGGCACCCAATACTGCCTCTTCTAGGGGGATTGCCTGAGGTTGTAATCTGCCATACAACAACTCTGAATCACCACGCGATGCAGTCAGTTTTCCGCTGATGGCTTTAAGTGTACTGGGTAAATCCGCCATTAATGTTTAAATAAAACGTATGATGAAAAATAATAATGACAAAGGTAAAACAAGTTTTGCAAATAATTTTTTTTATACTTTTGACTGATGTGGATAAAATGTGGATTAACTCAAATCAATGTGGATAATTAAACAATAAATTTCCACTAATAATTTCAAAGATATGTAAATATTTAAAAATATGTGTTTATCGACGATGAAAAATATATTATAAGACTGCATAATATATTGAAAAAATGATGTTTGCAAAAAATGAAAAAGTCATATTAAATAAACACTAAATATGTAATAGGTTTTTAGGGGATTTTCTTATTTAATTTTTATAATGTTTTCAGCGGAACTTACTCTAACACAAAATGTGGATATCTAATTGATATATTTTATTTAATAATATGAACCATTTTGAAATATGAATATTTTTACTTACCTGCTTCACAGCGATAGCATCAAAGTTTCCTGTACCATTGTTTTATCATATCAAGGAATAAGAGCCCTTCGCTAACTTTTAATACATGAGGTTGATCCAAAATGTCAATTGTATTGTTATCAATTCCATATGAAGCAGCGGCCATGTCAATATTCCAATACGCTTTCCTATTCCGATCCAGACAAAACATATTCCTGCCAAATTCAAATGATGCTGTATTACTAGCTGTTAAGTGAGCAATGGTTTTCGGCAAATCATAATGGTTACAGGGAATGTCTATAGTTTTTGAAATAAAAGTTGAGTCAGCATTCGGCGTATAAATTATCATAGGTATTCTGAATCTTTTATGGTCTTCCATAGATGCAAATCCTGAATGTGTACTGCCATGATCTGAAGTGATGATAAAAATCGTATTATTAAACCAGCTTTTGTTTTTTGCCATCTTAAAAAAATGTTTCAGACTTTCGTCACTGTATTTGACTGAAGATTTGTATTTTGATGGTATATCATTTTTTGAACTAAAGTCATTGGGCCAAGGAACTTCAAACGGAGAATGCGAACTCAAAAATAATAAGGTAGAAAAAAATAATCCATCATTTTTATCCAGAACAGTAATCGCTTTTTCAACCATAATATGATCCGGAACTCCCCATTCCGTTATTTGATCTGTAGCCACAAAGTCCTTATCTCTGATAATAGTGTCAAAACCCATCACAGTCAGGTAATTGTATAAGTTGGAAAAATTAAGATCTCCACCATAAATAAAGGATGTCTTGCGGCCCGATGATTTCATAACAGCAGGCAGCGAAGGGTATTTTTTAACCTTATCAATGACATTGGGCATGTTAATACTTTGTATGGACGGTATTCCACTAAGAATACTCATCAAACCTTGGTCTGTCCTGAATCCGGTACTGAAAGCATTTTTAAATCTGACGCTAAAAACAGATATAGAATCAAAAAATGGAGCAACATTTTCATTTCCCCCCAAATAAGAGACCATATCTGCGGACCAACCTTCCATGACAATAAAAACTATATTTTTACCCTTCCATCTGCCCCATGCAGGATCGGGAAGGCAAGAATTTGTAAGGTAATTCTGTTGAAACTTTGAGATATCAGATTCCTTATTTGAAAGCTCTATATCTTTTTGTTTTGACAATGAATATAAGAAATACCAAACCTTATTTGTAGCAGCAAAATTATTTTTCATGTCTTTGGAATAAAAAGCATCTGAGGGTACAATAGGTAATTTTTGCCAACCTCCTCTCAAACCCAAAATACTAATAGAGCTCAAAAACAAAATATAAATTATGGCCTGAAAATAGTATGCTTTCACAGGCGCCCAATGGTTGAAAAGCATTAAAAGCCCTTTTAAACCTGAAACAAAAATGATCAGTCCAAAAAAGATCATCCAAAAAGGAATAAAATCCTTTACTGATGCCCATGCTTCTTGCGGATGACTTAAATATGAAATAGCTCTGGCATCTAAGGTACTACCCCACTCTTTAAACAATAGGGATGACCCGAACTCTATGACACAAACAAAAATCCAAACAAAAATATGCAACCATTTAGACAAAAGCAATAACCAGTTCCAACCCGAAAAAAGATATACTAACCATGGAATAAAGCCTATAATGATGACCCCACAAATCATAGAAACATCAAGAGAAAGTGACTTAATTAACGGTAGTAAAAAATCCGGAACGTCATTATAACAAATAAATAATATCCGCCAAAGCAATAAAGCAATGATATAAAACATTGAAAGCCTTAAGGGAAAATACAGGCTGCTATATTTAATTTTTTGTTTCATCTTTTTTAATCGTGATTTGATCTTCAATCATGGTTTGATAATATACCTGAATGGTTTTCCTGAGGTCATTTTCCAAAGTATTTTTTATTTCATTTCTAAAATTTGAATTCACAAGATTCTGATTCAGAAATTTATCTTTTCTCCCATTAAACAAGCCAATTAATCTATTTCCGTCAGATTGTATACCTATTGACGAGTCAATATACTGATAGATACCCATTTTGTAATTCACAGACTTATACTGACATCTACCTGTCATAAAATCATTTCCTAATGAGAAAAAAGAAGACTTCACATGGAGATATTTCATAATCTTAGGCAAAATATCGATCTGACTGGTAATTTTCTCAGAAACTCCCTTAAGTGCATGGTCAGGACGATATAAAATTATCGGTATCCTGTAATCATCCAGTCTATTTTTAAGTACATCAGTGTTTGGGGCCGTATGGTCTGCAGTGATTATAAAAAGTCTATTATCGAACCAAAGTTCCTTTTTCACTGTTTCAAAAAATAATGACAAAGCATGATCAACATACTTGATAGAAGCAATAATAGGATGACCTTTTGACTTAAACTTATTTACAAACTCGCTGGGTAGTATAAAAGGATGATAAGAGTTTAGGGTTAACACAGATGCTACAAAAGGTTCAGAAAGTTCGGATAATTTTAAACCCATATACGGAAGGTATTTGTGATCCCATATTCCCCATGAATCGTCAAAATTTTCGTCCACATTAATATAATCTTCTTTGCCGAAATAATAATCAAAACCAGCGGATTTACAAAAAGAATGGAATCCGATGGTTGCTGTAGCAGCTCCATGAAAAAAGGCTGAAGTATACCCTTCATTATTAAGTGAAGAAGCTATTGAGTTGATTCTACTATTGGAATAGCTGGAAAAAATAAAGGGTTCATCCATTAATGATGGTGTGGATGCCAAATTAGTTGGAATACCCTGCACTGACTCGCGCGAATTGGTAAAACCATTTGCAAAAACCAAACTATGTTGCATCAGAGAATCATGAAAGTGTGATTTGAAGGTACTTACATAATAATTCATGGATAGACTCGACAAACTTTCGACAATCAAAATCACAACATGTAATTTATGATGCAAATAGTCCGATGTCTCTAAATATTGATGAGTGCCTTTTTCGCAATCATTTAGGTCATTTATATCAAAATTAGGTTTAAGCTGAATAAAAATTTTCTGCCAAGTCTTGATAAGTGAAAAAGTTGAGTTAAGAACAGCTGGTGCATTTTCAACTCCGACTGACTCAGAAGTATTTAATATCTTAATAGGCATCAACTGCCATCCACCTCTCATACCTATGATATTTAGAGCCAGAATAAATATAATGCCTGTGATGGATAAAAAACTTAATTTTACCTGTTTGGAAGGGATGAAAATTTTATGTTCCCAAGTATTATAAATTCTGGCAAGTGTAAAAACAGCCACGCCAAACAAAAGCCAAACAAACCAAAACTGTATAATAAAACCCGGAATCATTCCGAATGCTTCAGGTCCTTTTTTCACATTAAAAAATAACAATGCGTCAGACTGCATTCTTTTTTGGACAAACGGAAAATACACAACAACTACGAAGTTTAGAAAAATGTAGATTGTATTTGAAATTATAAAAACAAACTTCAGCGTATTTTTCCAAAAGCTATTTAATGAAAAGAGTGTTTGCCCAAAAAACAACCATGTAAAAAAAAAATTTGAGTAAAAAAAGGCAGAGATGTCAAATCTTAGGCTCTGAAAAAAAAGATTGGATTTCGTAAGAGAATTATCCAAAGGTAAATCACCACTATTATACAAAACAAAGAGCCCCCTGCACAAACAATAAATGAGCAGTAGTGAAATATAAATCTTTAATATTTGCGTGATTCTGTATTCCATGATTGACAACAACTAGCCCCAACTTATATCAATTTAAAGGGCAAAGTTAATGAATTTTAATCTCTACCACATTTATAGTTTATTGGTGGGTAATTATGATTTAATTTTAACAAACTCGCTGTCTTTCCAGCCGGGGGTATTATAAGTATTGATAGTCCAAACGCAAAGCTGAAAAATAGGTAAAATAGTATTTATTATCAATGTGGATGGTCTCCATTGTAAAGAAAGGAGGTATGATGAAACGTTGACAGCACTTATAAAAACAGTGATAGGGTATATGACGAGAATTTTTAACATTAAACAAAGGATCGGGAATCGATTAATATTTAAAAGAATATAAGTTAATCCTAAAAGTATGGAAATTATAAAAAATCTTAAGCCTAATTTGTAATATTTTAAATAAATTTCTACATTTGCACCCGATTTGAAAATAATCGATACATCTACGGTTCCGTAGCTCAGCTGGATAGAGCAACAGATTTCTAATCTGTGGGTCACAGGTTCGAATCCTGTCGGGATCACTAATTTTGACGCCAAATAGAAGTAAATTTTTATTTGGCGTTTGATTTTCAGGGAGTTATGAATTTTGTTTTGCCAAAAAATTTAACTAAAACATAGCATACCACAACTCAAGCAATAATATCAACCTGTTCTATTGCACAAAGAGCCAAAAACTTATTAAAATTTTTAAAAATGCGCTTGTTTACCAATCAGTAGTGTAAATAAATTATACTTTTGAGAGTCTATACTAATATTTAACTCTTATTGTATTAAATTTGTGGAAATTGGAACCTCACTTAGTCATCTTTTGCCCGGCATATTTGGCATTCCTTGCATGAATTTGTCCATTCCCTTGCCTTTACTCATCATTTGCATCATTTTGCGCATCTGATCAAACTGTTTTATAAACATATTGATCTCATGAATACTTTTACCACTACCGTCCGCGATTCTTTTCTTTCTGGACGCATTCAACAATTCTGGATTCCCTCTTTCCTTTGGAGTCATAGAAAGAATAATAGCCTCAACTTTTCCAAAGGCTTTATCATCTATATTAATATCTTTGGTCAACTTACTCATTCCTGGTATCATGTTCATCAGGGATTTAACGTCTCCCATTCTCTTGATCTGATTGAGTTGGCCTAAAAAGTCATTAAAATCAAATTTATTTTTTCTAATTTTCTTTTCAAGTCTTTCAGCTTCTTTTTCGTCAAATTGCTCCTGGGCTTTTTCAACAAAGGAAACTATGTCACCCATGCCAAGGATTCTTTGGGCCATCCTATCCGGGTAGAATATATCCAAAGTTTCTAGTTTTTCGCCAGAGCTTACAAACTTTATTGGTTTACCAACTGCGTATTTAATAGATAATGCAGCCCCACCTCTGGTATCTCCATCCAATTTGGTCAAAACTACGCCGTCAAAATTAATTCTCTCATTGAAAACTGCCGCAGTATTTACGGCATCCTGACCTGTCATTGAGTCAACAACAAAAAGCGTTTCAGTAGGCTTGACCGCATTTTTAATATTCTCAATTTCCTGCATCATGTCCTCGTCCACCGATAAGCGTCCTGCCGTATCGATAATGACAACATCATAACTATGGCTCTTGGCATAATTGATGGCATTGATAGAGATTTCCACAGGACTTGTACTCTCTGGTTCCTTATAAATATGATCACCAACTTGCTCTGCCAACAACGATAACTGTTCTACCGCAGCAGGTCTGTAGACATCACAGGCTACAAGCAATGGTTTTTTTGATTTCTTATCTTTAAGATACTTGGCAAGTTTACCTGAAAATGTAGTTTTGCCAGATCCTTGAAGTCCCGAAATTAAAATGATACCGGGATTTCCTTTTATATTAATACCTGCTGCTTGTCCACCCATTAGCTCAGTCATCTCGTCCTGAACTATTTTAACCATTAACTCACCTGGCTTCACAGAAGATAGGACATTTTCAGTGCCGAGTGCCTTATCTTTTATTTTGTCTGTAAATTCCTTGGCTATTTTGTAATTTACATCTGCAGCAACCAATGCCCGCCTGATCTCCTTGATGGAGTTGGCAATATTGAGTTCTGTTAATTTACCTTCACCTTTCAGATTTTTAAAGGCCAGATCAAGTTTTTCACTTAAACTTTCGAACATATTAAATTAATTTTGAGACGCAAATATACGTTAACGAAATGACAGTATAAAATACTGGGTTTATATAAATAAAATATATTGACTGCCATAGTGCCAAATGATTGAATTTTTATGTAGGATGAAGTCCGTTTTACTTGAATGCTTTTTCCAAGCAGAGTACTTTCAAAAAGTAGTATTTTTTTCGGTTAAGTGAGCTTAGACTTGCATTTTATTAAAACTTAGGAATCGTTATGAAATAAAGTGTACAAATTTGACGTCGTTATTTTATTTATTTTTCAAGGCGCGAATGAGGAGAATAGCAGTAGCTATTTGACGAATTTGCAACGAAGAAAAAGGATAAAAGAACAAACCAAAATATATAGGTTATTTCTTTACAATTCCTTAACATACATCAAGTTAATTTAGTTGGTTTAAAACACTATTTGCAATAATCAAGACATTACTGCTTTACACGATTACTGTAAATGATACTTTCTCCTAAAATCAAATATTACATAATAAGTTTCCAAACAAAAGGCTAGTCAAGAATAGTAATCTACAGCCCATTATCTAACATCATAGTTTACTTAGAAATTAACATGTTTTAAAATAGAATTAATAAATTTTAAAGTTTTTCGTTCAATTTTGTAAAGAACTAAACTAATTTTACAGAATTTTTAAAATATGTTCAAAATGAAATCAAACAGAAGGGAATTTTTAAAGCAAAGTGTAGTGGTTATTCCAGGCATTTCATTATTGACCTCATGCGCAAACAATACTAAAAGCACAACTCTAAAAAAACCTATAGTTATATCAACATGGGACAGTGGTATCGCAGTCAACAAAGTAGCATGGGAAGTACTTAAAAACGGAGGTAAAGCTATAGATGCTGTAGAAAATGGTGCCATTTCCATCGAAAACACTGTAAACTGTTGTGTTGGAATAGGGGGTAATCCTGATCGGGATGGATACGTCACACTGGATGCATGTATCATGGATGAAAAATATAATTGTGGAAGTGTTGCCTTCCTACAAAGAATAAAAAACCCTATCAGTGTGGCTAGAAAAGTGATGGAACTCACTCCTCATGTAATGCTGGTAGGTGATGGTGCATACCAATTTGCTATTGCCAACGGTTTTAAGCCGGAATCCAATGAACTATCAGATGATGCAAAAATAGAATATAAAAAATGGCTGAAAACTTCAGAATATAACCCTGAAATTAATATTGAGTTACAACAATCACAACAATCATTGCCAATTCACTCTACACCTGCAAAACTTGAAAATGGCGAATTAAATCACGATACAATGGGACTTGTGGCACTGGATAAAAATGGCGACTTGTCAGGCGCTTGCACCACCAGCGGCATGGGATTCAAAATGCATGGTCGAGTCGGTGATTCTCCGATCATCGGTAGTGGGTTATACGTTGACAATGAAGTAGGAGCGGCCACTTCTTCAGGACAGGGAGAAGAAGTAATCAGAATTTGTGGCACACACCTAGTGGTAGAATACATGCGAATGGGCAAAAGTCCGGAAGATGCCTGTCAGATGGCTGTAGAAAGACTTGTAAAAATCAACCCTGAAAAAGCAAAAACATTCCAAGTTGGTTTTCTGGCCTTAAACAAACAAGGTGAATACGGAGCATACGCTATTCAACCTGGATTTTCATTTTCTGTGACAGCAGATGGTGATGAAGGTGGAAAGGTTCTAAAAGCACCTTCCTATTTCAAATCATAAGAT